>JBIQLL010000001.1:0-301862 GCA_044464425.1 Solirubrobacterales bacterium
TTTGAGGATACGAACCCGTTCTGCGGGGACGAGCAGCATGTGACCATCCGCCTCGATGACGAGAACCGGGTGGCCGAGGTCAAGTTCGAAGGCCAGGGCTGCGCGATCTCGACCGCGGCCACCTCGCTGCTGACCGACGAGCTGGTCGGCATGACCCGCGAGGAGCTGATCCGGCTGCCGAAGGAGTACGTGCTCGACCTGCTCGGCATCGACATCTCCGCCACCCGCATGAAGTGCGCCCTACTCGGCCTCAAGGTGGTCAAGGGCGCCGGCCTCGGCAAGGTCGTCGACTGGGAAGACGCCGGCGAACAGGGCGACCCTTCCCTGGCCTCCGAGATCTAGAGGCCCGCAAACAAAGCCGAAAGTGGTTCGGTCGATGTGATGATGCAGTAGCATCAATGCATGCGAACCACCCTTGAAATCGACGATGAAGTGGTCGCGGCCGCCAAGGAACTCGCGGCTATCGAAGGCCGGTCGCTCGGATCGGTCGTCTCAGACCTCGTCCGTAGGGGACTCACCCCGGCGAAAGTCGATTCCGAAGGCGGATTACCAGTCATCCGCGTTCCCGCCGGTTCGGCTCCGATCACTCCCGAGATGGTCCGAAGGGCCCTGGACGAAGACTGAGTAGATGGCGATCCTGGATGTGAATGCCCTGGTTGCTCTCGCCTGGGATTCGCATGTCCACCACTCGCGCATGCGGAACTGGTTCTCGAACCACGCGGATTCCGGATGGCAGACCTGCCCGATCACAGAAAGCGGATTCGTCCGGGTCTCGGCGAACCCGAAGGTCCTGCCACACCCAATCGACGTGAATTCTGCCCGTCAGGTCCTCAGGAGCATGAGACAGGTCGGCTCACACCAGTTCCTCACCGATGACGTTTCGATCACCGACACAGGGTTTCCGGAGATTCACGGCTACCGCCAGGTAACCGACGCGCACCTGCTGATGATTGCCAGAAGAAACTCCAAGCCTCTGTTGACATTCGATGCGGCGATCGGTGATCTGGCTAGACCCAGAGAGGTGATCCTGCTCGTCGGATGATCGGTCGGTGCTGATCACTCGCGCGCCGGCTCGGCCTTGCGGGCGCCAGCGGCCGGGGCGAGGAAGACGACCGTGGCGAGACCGGCCAGGACCACGAGCATGGCCGAGCGGAGACCGAAGTGCTCACCGAGGAAGCCGAGCAGGGGCGGTCCGACCAGGAAGGCGACGTAGCCCGCGGTCGCGACCAGGCTGACCCGGGAGACCGAGTCGGGACCGGAATCGCTGGCGGCGCCGATCGCGACCGGGAACCCCAGCGAGATCCCGAGGCCCCAGAGGGTCACGGCCGCTCCGGCCACGACCGGGTCGTCAACGAAGATCACGGTCGAGACTCCGAGGGCGGCGAGGATCGACCCGGCCCGCAGGACCGCAACCCGTCCGAACCGGATCAGGAGAAGGCGGCCTCCGAAGCGACCGATCGTCATGGTCACCGCGAACGCGGCGAACACGACCGACCCCGATGACTCCGAGAGGTCGAATCCGTCGACCATGAGCAACGGGAGCCAGTCGGTCGCCGATCCCTCGCCGAGGGCGAAGGCCAGAAGGATCGCCGCGATCAACAGCAGTCGCAGGTCCTTCCAGACCGGCCGCGGCTCGCTCGGCTTGCCCGGGTTTCCGGTCTCGCCATGAGCTTCCCGTGTGGAACCAGCCGCCGCGGCCGACTCTACGGGCTTCCGGCCGAACCCCGGAGCCAGGCCGGCCAGACCCCAGACGAGCGCCGGTATCGCCGCCGCCGCGAGCGTGATCAGGCCCGGTGCGACCGGGGCATCGACGGCGGTAAGGCCGATCCCGACCAGCGCCCCGACCAGGGTCCCGGCGCTGAAGCACCCGTGGGCCTCGACCAGGACCGGGCGCCCGGTCAGGCGCTCGATCTCCGCCCCCTCGATATTTATCGCGACCTCGGCCGAGCCGATTCCCAGCCCGAAGCAGAACAGCCCGGCGAGGACCAACGGAGCCGATGACGAGGCCGAACCGATCCCGATCAAGGTCGCGCCCGCGAGCAGGACACTCAACCCGCAGCCCACCACGGCTTTCGTGCCGAAGCGACGGACCAGGGGCGCCGAACTGAGGATGCCGCTCATCGAGCCGACCGAGGCCCCGAAGAGAAGCAGCCCCATCGCAGCGGTCGAAGCGCCGAGCGCATCGCGGATCGCCGGGGTTCTGGTCACCCACGAGGCGAGCATCATCCCCGGGACGAAAAGGAACAGGTAAACGGAGAGCCGACGCCTGAGGATTGAGCTGTCTGCGACTGGGGTGTTCAAGAATTTGGCTTGTTTACTGCGTTAGGGAACCCTAATAGGAGATGCCGGCGGGATCGAATCGCTAAGATCTAATTCCGAGCCTGATTGTCGGCTTATCGCCCGTCAGGGACTCCCTCGCACCGACCTCAATGAGTAACGAAACGACAAAGATTCCCGTCTGCCCGGCCTCAGAGCTTCTACCCGGTGACCGCCGGATTATCGAGCATGAAGGCGAATTTCTCGCCGTGCTCAACTGCGCCGGCGAGCTGTTCGGGATCGAGGACCGCTGCTCGCATGACGACGGACCGCTGGCCGAGGGCGAGATCGACCAGGAGGCATGCACCGTGGAATGCCCCCGCCATGGCTCCCTCTTCGACTTGCGGACCGGCAAGCCGAAGACCCTGCCGGCCTACCAGCCGGTCAAAGTTTTTCCTGTCGAGGTAATCGACGACACCATCATCCTGGAGGTTTGAAAGTGGCTACCGCCGAAGTTCTCGCCGAAAAAGAGAAGGTCCAGGGGATCAACGCCGACTACGAAGAGAAGTTCGGCTTCCACGATCCCGAGACCGGTTACGCATACAAGGCTCCGAAGGGCCTGACCCGCGAGATCGTCGAACAGATCTCCGAGTACAAGGACGAGCCGGAGTGGATGCGCGAGTTCCGCCTCAAGTCGCTGGAGATCTTCGAGTCCAAGCCGACCCCGAAGTGGGGCGCGGACCTCGACCAGATCGACTTCGATGACATCCATTACTTCGTCCGGGCCTCCGAGAAGGTGAGCCAGGACTGGTCCGAGGTTCCCGAGGACATCAAGAACACCTTCGACCGGCTGGGCATCCCCGAGGCCGAGCAGAAGTTCCTCTCCGGGGTCGGCGCCCAGTACGAGTCCGAGGTCGTCTACCACCAGGTGAACGAGCGGCTCGAGGCCCAGGGCGTGATCTTCATGGACATGGACACCGCCCTGCGCGAGCACGAGGACATCGTCAAGGAGTACTTCTCGACGATCATCCCGGCCAGCGACAACAAGCTGGCGGCGCTGAACTCGGCGGTCTGGTCCGGCGGCTCCTTCGTCTACGTGCCGAAGGGCGTGAAGGTCGAGATGCCGCTGCAGGCCTACTTCCGGATCAACACGGAGAACATGGGCCAGTTCGAGCGGACCCTGATCATCGCCGAGGAAGACTCCGACGTCCATTACATCGAGGGCTGCACCGCCCCCACCTACTCGACCGACTCGCTGCACTCAGCGGTGGTCGAGATCGTCTGCAAGCCGGGCTCCAGGGTGCGTTACACGACCGTCCAGAACTGGTCGCAGAACGTCTACAACCTGGTCACCAAGCGGGCGGTCGCCGAGGAACGGGCGACCATGGAGTGGGTCGACTGCAACCTCGGCTCGAAGATCACCATGAAGTACCCCTCCATCTACCTGCTGGGCGAGGGCGCCCACGGCGAGGTGCTCTCGATCGCTTTCGCCGGCGAGGGCCAGCACCAGGATGCCGGCTCGAAGATCATCCACGGAGCCCCGAACACCACCTCCTCGGTCTTCTCGAAGTCGATCTCCAAGGACGGCGGCCGCTCCACCTACCGCGGCCTGCTCGAGGTCGCCGACGGGGCCACCGGCACCCGCTCAAAGGTGGTCTGCGACGCGCTTCTACTTGACGAGAAGAGCCAGTCCGACACCTACCCGACGATCCGGATCGGCGAGTCCGACGCCGACATGGGCCATGAGGCCACCGTCTCCAAGGTCGGCGACGACATGCTCTTCTACCTCCAGAGCCGCGGCCTCAACGAGGAAGACGCCTCGAAGATGATCGTCAACGGCTTCATCGAGCCGGTCACCAAGGAGCTCCCGATGGAGTACGCGGTCGAGCTGAACCGCCTGATCGAGCTGCAGATGGAGGGTTCAATTGGCTGAGGCAACCGTCGCAGCCCCCGCCTGGCTGGCCGAGCGCCGCGAAAAGGGCGCCGCGCTGGTCGAGACGATCGATCTGCCGAACCCGAAGACCAAGGGCTGGGAGTTCACCGACATCTCCCGGCTCGACCTCGAGGCCTACGAGAGCTCTCCGGCCGAGGTGACGATCAGCGGTGGCAGCGAGGACATCGTCGTCCTGCCGCTGGCCGAGGCGCTGGCCGAGCACTCGGACCTGCTGGCCGAGAAGCTCGGCTCGCTGGTCGCCACCGACGATCCCTTCGTTGCCCGCAACGAGGCCAGCCTGAATGACGGCGTCCTCGTCTACGTGCCGAAGGGCGTCGAGTGCGAAGAGGCGATCAAGGTCGACCTCCGGCTCGACAGCGACGGCGCCGCGGTGAGCTGGCGCACCCTCGTCGTGCTCGAGGAAGGCGCCAAGGCCGAGGTCTGGGAGCACTACGGCTCCGCTTCGGACGAGACCGACGCGCTGCTCAACTCGGTGGTCGAACTGGTCGTCGGCCCGGCCGCCAACCTCCATTACGTATCCACCCAGGACCTCTCCGAGAAGGCCTGGATCTTCTCGACCCAGCGCGGCGAGGTTCAGCGGGACGGCTCGCTGGACTGGGCGACGCTCGGCTTCGGCGGGGGCGGCGGCAAGGTCCGCATGACCACGAACCTGGCCGGCGCCGGGTCGGACGCCAAAGTGACCGGCGGGTACGCCGGCGGCAATTCGCAGCACATCGATTACGACACGCTGCAGGAGCACGGGGCCGAGCACACCACCTCCGACCTCGCCTTCCGTGGCGTTCTGGCCGACAGCTCGTCGGCTGTGTGGCGAGGCATGATCAAGGTCGACGAGGGCGCCCAGCAGACCGACGCCTTCCAGGAGTGCCGCAACATGCTGCTCTCCAGCGACGCCCACGCGGATGCGATCCCGGGCCTGGAGATCCTGGCCGACGATGTCGCCTGCACCCACGCGGCCGCGATCGCCCAGGTCGACAAGGATCAGCTCTTCTACCTCGAGTCCCGGGGGCTGAACGCGGAAACCTCCCGCACCCTCGTGGTCGAGGGTTTCCTGCAGTCGCTGGTCGAGCGGCTCGGCAACGGCCCGGTCCGCGAGGAGATCGCCGACCGGCTCGAAGCCCGCCTCGCCGAGATTCTCTAACTGCACGTCATCCGGTCTACGCCGGATGACCACAGGAACCCGTCCGATCAAGACATCACTGAATGGATGATCGGACTCTGGTTGTCTACGGTGTCGGACATCGTTAGAGCGGCGAAACACGAAACTCACGGCCGGTGGCCGCTCTTGGGGGCGGCGGCGCTCATGCCGGTGGCTTCCGCCTCCGCCGCCGTTCCGGAGCTGCGGCCGCTGGCCGCACTGCTCGCTCACCAGACCGAGGAATGGGTCTGGCCCGGCGGTTTCCTGCCCTGGATCAACCGTGAAGTGCTCGGCGGCGACGCGGACGAGTTTCCGATCGACCGGAGGGCCGGGTTCATCATCAACGTCGGGTTCGGTTGGCTGCTCTCATTGTCGGTACTGGCCGGGCCGAAGGCCGCCGCTCCCCAGGCGATGCTGTACACCAGCCACATCGGCAACGCCGCGCTTCACGTCGGGTGGGCCGCCAGGCACCGTCGTTACGACCCGGGCCTGGTGACTGGCGCCCTCGCGCTGCTCCCAGCCGGGATCCTCGGCTTGAGGCGGCTGGCCAGAGACGGCGACGTGAGCCGCCGGTCACTCGGAGCCGGGTTCGCCGCCGGGGTCGCGTTCGCCGCCGGGATGGCTCCCTTTTTCAAAGGCCGACTCCGGGATTAGCGCGTCTTTCTACGGACCTCGCCCTGACTTCACTCGCCGCCCGTGATGCCGAACCTCATAGGCTGCCGGAATGCCGGCGGTCCTACTCGCGCTCCTTTCCAGCTTCGCCTACGGCGTCTCCGATTATCTCGGCGGGCTGAAGAGCCGGCAGGTGCCGGTGCTGACCGTGCTGCTGGCCTCCCAGGCCGCGGCGCTGGTGGCGATCGCCGCCACCCTGGCCGTCGCGATCGGTGAGGTCCCGAGTGCCCGCTACCTCGGCTACGGCGCCCTCGCCGGTTTCGCTGAAGTAGTCGGCCTGTCCGCGCTCTACCGCGGCCTGGCGGTCGGGAAGATGGGTGTGGTCGCCGCCGTCGCCGCGACCGCGCCGATGGTCCCCGTGGTCGCCTCGGTGATCAGCGGGGACTCACCCGGGCCGGTCCAGTGGTTCGGGATCATCGTCGCGATCGCCGGGGTGAGCCTGCTCTCGCTGGGCGGACCGGGCGAAGAGGATCCTGGCTCCCCCTCACGGTCTCGGGTCAGCATCGCGTTCGGGCTGCTCGCCGCGCTCGGGCTCGGCGGCTTCCTGCTGGCGATGGATCACTCGGCCGAGGGAAGCGTCCAGTGGGGCTTGATCGCGGCCCGCTGCACCACTGCCGGAGT
The DNA here is from genome assembly GCA_044464425.1 of Solirubrobacterales bacterium. Taxonomy (GTDB): domain Bacteria; phylum Actinomycetota; class Thermoleophilia; order Solirubrobacterales; family 70-9; genus 67-14. The sequence goes on from JBIQLL010000001.1 coordinate 6,639, forward strand.
TTTCACCCTGGCCTTCCTGGCGATCCGGCCGAGCGGAGAGTTGAAGGTCGCCGAGTGGGGATGGCTGATCCTGATCGGGCTCCTGGCCATGGTCGCCGACTCGTTCTACGCGGTCGCCTCGGTCAAGGGCGTGCTCAGCGTGGTCGCGGTGCTGAGCTCGCTCTACCCGGTGGTGACGATCCTGCTCGCCCGCTTCCATCTCGGCGATCGACTCACCGGCCGCCAGATCGCCGGGATCGCCGTGGTCCTGGCCGGCGCCGTCGCGCTCTCGGCCGGCTGATCAGAGACGGGAGTAGCGCCTCATCGTGAGGGGGGCGAAGATCGTGATCATGACCGCCGCGGAAGCGAAGACCCAGACCAGATCACCGGCCGCGACGCCGTCACCCATCAGGCCGCGGACCGCCGATGTGAGGTGGGTTACCGGGTTGAGGTTGACCACCGTCTCAAGCCAGTTCGGCATGGTCGCCGGGTCGACGAAGATGTTCGAGGCGAACATGAGCGGGAAAAGGATCGTCATCGAGGTGTTCAACACCGCCTCGGGGGTCCGCATCACCAGCCCGAGCAGCGTCCAGACCCAGGAGATGCTGAACGCGAAGATGATGGTCAGGGCGATCCCGGCGACCACGCCGAGGACCCCGCCGGAGGGCCGGAAACCGATGATCAGGCTGAGGGCGAGCACGACCATCGAGGCGATGATGAACCTCACCGCGTCACCGAGGAGCAGACCGACCATGGGAGCGGGACGCCAGACCGGCATCGAACGGAAGCGGTCGAAGACGCCCTTCTTGATGTCGTTGTTCAAGCCCATGCCGGCGTACATCGTGATGAAGACCACCGTCTGAACCAGGATGCCGGGCGCGAGCACCTGGATGTACTCGGTCGGAGAGCCTTCCAGCGCGCCGCCGAACAGGTAGGTGAAGAGCAGGGTGAACATGATCGGGAACATGGTCACGTCGAAGAGCTGCTCCGGCACGTGCTTGATCTTCAGCATCGCCCGCCAGCCGAAGGTCAGCGAGGCGGCGACGGGGCCGGGCGTGGCCGGCCGTTCGCGATTGCCGATCGCGGTGCGCAGCTTCTCGTCGTCGAGGACGACCACTTCATCGGCGGCGTCCGGAATGGTGGTCGTCATCGAACTTCCTCCGGCGCCGGTTCGGTTTCGGGCTCGCGATTGACGGCGGCGTCCTCGGCCGGGTGGCCGGTGAGCGCGAGGAATACCTCATCGAGGCTCGGCTGCCCGAGCGAGAACTCGGTGACCTCCACCCCGGCTCCGTTGAGCTCGGTCAGGGCCGACGCGACCCGGCTCGGGTCGTCGGCGCGGGCCGAGAGGGAGATGCCGTCCGCCTCGCGCGTAACCTCGACGCCGAGCGAGGTGACCAGCATCTCCTCGGCCCGCGAGGTCTGCTCCGGGTCGGCGACCCGGACGTGGAGGGCGCCGGCCCCGACCGAAGCCTTGAGCTCGGAGCTCGTGCCCTCGGCGATCACCTTGCCGTGATCGATCACCGCGATCCGGTCGGCCAGCTGGTCGGCCTCGTCGAGGTACTGGGTGGTCAGCAGCACCGTGGTGCCGTCCGCGACCAGCGCCCGGACGACGTTCCAGACCTGGTTGCGACTGCGCGGGTCGAGCCCGGTGGTCGGCTCGTCGAGGAAGATCAGGTCCGGCGCCACCACCAGGCTGGCGGCGATGTCGATCCGGCGGCGCATGCCCCCGGAGTAGTTCTTGATCTGGCGGTCGGCCGCGTCGGTCAGGCCGAACGCTTCGAGCAGCTCGGCCGCCCGCTGCTTCGAGCCGCCCTTGTCGAAGCCCAGCAGCCGAGCGAGCATGACCAGGTTCTCCGTGCCGGTCAGATCCTCGTCGACGGATGCGTACTGGCCGGTCATGCTCACCCTCCGGCGAATCTGGTCGGCCTCGCTCACCACGTCATGCCCGAGGACCTTGGCGCTGCCGCCATCCAGCCTCAGCAGGGTGGCCAGCATGCGGATCGTGGTCGTCTTGCCCGCCCCGTTCGGGCCGAGCAGGCCGAAGACCATCCCGGGTGCGATCCGGAGATCAACCCCGTCGACTGCCCGGTTCTCACCGAAGACCTTGACCAGGCCGTTCGTCTCTATCGCCAGCTCGCTCACCCGGGCACCGTAACAACGGCATACCCGGTTTGGGTTCGGGTTAACCGAACCATCCGATCGGCACCAATCGAGTAGCGGCCTCAACCAAAGGTGAAGGCGTAGCCCTCGACGCCCGGTTCGAGATCGAGGACCAGCCTGTGACGACCTACTTCGGGCAGGTCGACCAGGTCGTAGAGCCGCTGACCGGTCACCTCGACCTCGCCGCCGTGGACGTCGGAACCGGCCTGCCTGGCCTCGATCGGCCGACCGTCGAGCTCGACCCCGACCCGGCGGGAGTGCCCCGGCGAGCTCAGGACCAGATAGACCCGCTTCGCCTTGAAGTTCAGCTCCAGCTCGCCACCGTCGGAGACGGCCTTCTCGGAGGTGATCCGCCACTTGCCGCCGTACCCGAGTGAGTCCGGCCTCAGCCGCGGCAGGCGGCCGAAGTCGTGCACGCCGGGCAGGATCATCCCGTTGACGAAGCTTTGGGCCCGGGCCGCCCCCAGATAGCTCTCCGGCGTGGTCACCCCGGCCGCGGCCCGCTGTCCCTTCGCCCCGGACATGCGCTCGCCCGGGTTGCGGCCGGCCTCGGCGAGCAGCTCGCGGATCACCTGCTCCTTCTTCTCGTACTCGCCTTCGCCGAAGTGGGCGTAGCGGATCCGGCCTTCGGCGTCGATGAAGTACTCGGCCGGCCAGAACTGGTTCCCGTAGGCGTTCCAGGTCCCGTACGCGTTGTCCTGCACCACCGGGTAGCTGAGGCCGGCCCGCTCGATCGCGTCTTCGACGTTCCCGGCATCACGCTCGAACGGGAACTCGGGCGTGTGCACGCCGATGATCGTCAGCCCCCTCGAGCGGTACTCGCGGTCCCAGGCCTTCAGGTACGGCTGAGTGCGGATGCAGTTGATGCAGGTGTAGGTCCAGAAATCGATCAGCACCACCCGGCCCCGGAGCGACGCCATGGTGAGGGGTCGATCACCGGGTGTGTTGAACCAGCGCTGGGTGTCGGTGAACTCGGGAGCGGTGCCGATCACCGGGAGGCCCGACCGCGAGCCGACGCTCTGATCGGCCGACGCCACTTTCTCGGCCAGCCTCCGCCCCTGCTCGGTGCCGCCGGAACGGACGCGCGCGAGCGCGTCCTCGGCCGCCTCGCTGGACTCGATGCTCTTGGTCGGGTTGACCAGGACGGCGGGCAGGTCGGCGGCGATCCGGTTCTGGAACTTGAGGTCGAGGTCGGCGAACATGCCGATCCCGAAGATGATCATCAGCAGGCCCATCGCCGCCTGGATCCGGGGCACCCGTTTCTTCAACGGGTCGACCAGCCGCCGTCCGCCCAGCATCAGCAGGTACAGGACCAGCGCTGAGCCGAGGCCGTAGCTGAAGGCCACGAGCAGGCGTCCTGCCGTGAACGGCTGGGAGGCCGAGACGGTGATTACGCCGGCCAGGATCGGGCCGGCGCAGGGTGCGTAAACGAGCCCGAGGCTGGCTCCCACGAGGGTGCCGGACCAGAACCCCTCGCCGCCGGATCGCGGACCGACCCCGCCGACCGCGCGGCTGATCCAGCCCTCGATCCTGGCTGAGAGCGACGGCACCATGAGCGCGACTCCGAAAATGATCAGCACGGCGATAGCCAGATCACGGATCAGCTCGTCCGGCAGTCCCAGGGAGTCGATCACGTAGACCAGCGCCACCGTGGCGAAGGTGAACGACAGGGCCAGGCCGACGATGATCCCGACCGGCCTCCTGCGACCGCCGGTCGACCCGGCCGCCAGCGCTACCGGCAGCACGGGCAGCACGCAAGGCGAGACCGCGGTCGCGGCCCCGGCGATGAATCCAAAAAGGATGAGCAGGGCCATGCCTACAGCTTGAAGCACCGCTCGCGCGAGCCCGGAACCGGTCTCCGCCGTTCAGCCGAAGACGCCCCTGGTCCAGCGGTCGCGAAGGGCGACCAGGATGACCAGGGCCACCACGAGGAGAAGCAGCGAGAGGGTGATGGCCGCGTCGGGGTCGCTCTGCATCGTGATGTAGGTGGCGATCGGCATGGTCCGGGTCACTCCGGGCAGGTTGCCGGCGAAGGTGATCGTCGCGCCGAACTCACCCAGGGCCCGGGCGAAGCAGAGCACCGCGCCGGAGATCACGGCCGGGCGGATGATCGGCAGGACCACCAGGAGGAAGGCCTGGCTCGGGGTCGCGCCGAGATCGAGCGCCACCTCGTCCAGGTTCCGGTCGATCGAGCGCAGCGCCCCTTCGACCGCGAGCACCAGGAACGGCAGGGCGACGAACGATTGCGCGATCACCACGGCGCTCGTCGTGAACGGGATCGAGAACCCGGTCAGGTCATGGACCGGGCCGCCGAGCACGCCGCGGCGGCCGAGCAGCATCAGCAGGGCGACCCCGCCGACCACCGGCGGCAGGACCAGCGGGATCAGGACCAGGGAGCGGATCAGGCGATACGGGAGGCTGTGCGGGGAGCGGCTGAGCCAGTCGAGCCACCAGGCGAGGGGAATGCCGAGCAGGATGCAGACCAGGGTCGCGATCGCCGCGGTCATCAGCGAGAGACTGAGCGCCTCGACGGTGTCGCCCCGGGTGAGGATGTCCGTGATCGACCCCCAGGGCAGCTTGACCACGACCGCGACCAGCGGCAGGACCAGGAAGAGAACGGCCAGACCCGCCGGCCAGCTCAAGGCGGCCGGGGGTCGGGAGAGCCGGCCCGGGTCAGCCGGCCCCGGGTCGGCAGATCCGCGACTCGACTCCAATCTCAGGGCGCGCGGAATGCCCACTTCTCGAGTTCCGCCTTGCCGTCATCGCTCAGCACGAGGTCGATGAAATCCTGGCCACCCTCGGGATTGGGGGCGTCCTTGACCATCACGATCGGATAGGTGTTGACCACTTGGTCCTTCTCCGGGATCTCGATCGAGTCGATCTTCTCCCCGGCGGCGAGGACGTCGGAGTGGTAGACGAGCCCGGCGTCCACCTCGCCCAGCTCGACCTTGGTCAGAACCGACTTCACATCTGGCTCGTAGCTGTCGATCGAGGCGTCGACTCCGGCCTTCTCGAACACCTCGGTGGCCGCGTTGCCGCAGGGCGCCTCGACGTCGCAGATCGCGACCTTCAGGCTCTGGTCGGCCAGATCAGCGAGGCTCTCGACCTTGCCGGGATTGCCCTTCGGCACCGCGATCTCCAGCACGTTGCCGGCGAATGCCCGCGGCTCGCCCTCGGCCAGGTCGGCATCGACCACTTTGGCCATGTTCGGCTCGTCGGCCGAGGCGAAGGCATCGGCCGGCGCACCCTGGTTGATCTGGGCGGCGAGATCCGAGCTCGAAGCGAAGTTGAACTTCACCTTCGCTCCGTCGTGCTCGGCCTCGTACTGCTTGCCGAGGTTGGTGAAGGCCTCGGTGAGCGAGGCCGCCGCGAAGACGGTCAGCTCGCCGCCGGCGCCCGAATCGGAATCGCCGGAGCCGCAGGCGACGAGACCGAAGACCGGGGCCACAGCGGCGAGCACCGCGAAGGCCCGCAGGTCACCGATCTTACGTAGCAACTTCCACCCCCACATTGGTCGCCTTGGCCGTCGCGATCACGGCCTTGCCGACCTCTATGCCGAGTTGATCGACCGCCTCGCTGGAGATCAGCGAGACGAGCCGGAACGGGCCGGCCTGAATGTCGACCTGGGCCATCACGCCGTCGGTCTTCACCGCGGTGACGATGCCCCGCATCCGGTTGCGGACCGAGAAGGTGGCGGAGCCGTCCGGCTCGACCTTGGCGGCGGATGCGATCGCCGCGAGCTCGCGGCCGTCGACCACCTTCACCCCGTCGGATCCTTCCTTGAGGGTCAGACGCCCGTCCGCCGCCCAACGGCGGACCGTGTCGTCACTCACCCCGAGCAGCGCGGCCGCCTCGGCGACCTTGAAATCAGTCCCGGACATGGGCGCAGGATATCAGCACGCAAATGCGGGAAAATACCGAGTTTACAACCGCATCTGCGGAGCTTTGACCGAAGAATGCCCTAGATTGCGACCGGGCGACCCGTCGCCGCCCGAGCCTGGCCGGGCTCGATCCGGATGATCACGTCCTTGTAGGCCGGGCAGTTGCTGCGGGCGTCGACGGCCGACCGGTGGACCAGCTCGTTGGCCTCCGGGAAGTACATCGCCGCGCAGCCCCGCTTGCTCGGATAAGCCACCAGCCGATAGCCGCGCAGGACCCGGTCCTCCTCCCCGGGGCGTTCGCTGAAGATGTCCACGGTCTGACCGTCCCGCAGGCCGAGCGCCGCGATGTCCTCCGGGCAGGCGAAGATCACCAGCCGGCCCTTGCGGATCCCGCGGTAACGGTCATTGAGCCCGAGGATCGCCGTGTTGTGCTGATCATGCGCCCGGACCGTGTTGAGGATGAGCCGGCCCGCGGGAACCTCCAGCACCGGGACCTCTGCCGACGCGAAGCGGGCCTTGCCCGAGGGAGTCGGGAAGGTGCGGCTGTCCCGTGGGCCGTGGGGCAGGATGAATGTCCCGTCCCGCTCCAGCTTGCGGTTGAAATCCTCGAAGCCTGGGATGACCCGGCCGATCGAGTCGCGGATCCGGCCGTAATCGGCCTCGAAGCCTTCCCAGTCGATTGCCGAGTCGGGCAGGGTGAGGCGGGCCAGCCGGGTCACCACCGAGACGTCCGAGATCAGGCCGTCAGCGACCGGATCGATGTTGCCCTGGCTGGCGGTGATCCGACAGACCGAGTCCTCGGCCGTGACCAGCTGGTCGCCAGTCTCCTGCCGGTCACGCTCGGAGCGGCCGAGCACCGGCAGGATCAGCGATTCCTCGCCGCAGGTCACGTGCGATCGGTTCAGCTTGGTCGAGACGTGGACCGTCATCCCGACCCTCTTCATGCCTGCCTCGGCCCGGCTCGAGTCCGAGACCGCGGCCACGAAATTGCCGGCCATGCTCATGAAGAACTTCACCTCCCCGCGCTCCATCGCGTTGGTCGCCTGGACCGTGTCGAGGCCGTGCTCACGCGGCGGCTCGAAGCCGAACTCCTTCTGCAGCGCGTCGAGGAACCAGTCCCCCATCTGCTCCCAGATCCCCATCGTGCGGTCGCCCTGGACGTTGCTGTGGCCGCGGATCGGCGAGGCGCCGGCCCCGGGCCGGCCGATGTTGCCCTTGAGGAAGAGCAAGTTCATGATCTCGGTGATCGTCTCGACCGCGCTGCGCTGCTGGGTCAGACCGAGCGCCCAGGTGATCACGGTCGCCTCCGACCGGATGTAGCGCTCCGCGAGCTCGTCGATCTCCTCGGCGGCGAGACCGGTGGCGGCGAGCACCTCTTCGTCGTCGAGGGCGAGGGTGGCGGCCCGGTACTCCTCGAACCCCTCGCAGTACCGCTCGATGAAATCGCGGTCGATCACCGTCCCGTGTGCGGCCTCCTCGGCCTGGAGCACCCGCTTGCCGATCGCCCGGAGCAGGTGCTGGTCGCCGCCGACCCGGATCTGGACGAACTGGTCGGAGATCACGGTGCCCTTGCCGGCCAGGCCCCGCGGCTTCTGGGGGTTGCGGTAGCGAAGCAGCGCCGCCTCGGGCAGCGGATTGACCCCGACGATCTCCGTCCCGCTCCGCTTCGCGCCCTCGAGCGCGTTCAGCATGCGGGGGTGATTGGTGCCGGGGTTCTGCCCCATCACCATGATCAGATCGGCCTGCTCGAAATCCCGGTAGCCGATCGTCGACTTGCCGACGCCGATCGACCAGCTCATCCCGTTGCCGGTCGCCTCGTGGCACATGTTCGAGCAATCGGGCAGGTTGTTGGTGCCGTACTCCCGGGCGAACAGCCCGTAGAGGAAGGCCGGCTCGTTCATGATCCGGCCCGAGGTGTAGAAGACCGCGTCGTCCGGGGAGTCGAGTACGCGCAGACGGTCGGCGATCAGGCTCAGCGCCCGTTCCCAATCGATCACCTCGTAGTGGTCGGACCCCTTCGCGCGGTAGACCGGCTCGGTGATCCGCCCCTGCCGCCCCAGCCAGTACTCGGACTTGTCGAGCATCTCGGTCAGCGAGTTGCCCGCCCAGAACTCGCGCGGGATCGTGACCTGGGCGATCTCCGAGTTCAGGGACTTCATCCCGTTCTCGCAGAAATCGATCGCCGGGGGCTTGTCCTCGCTGATCCAGGCGCAGCTGGGGCAATCGAACCCGCGGGCGTGATTCATGGTGAACGAGGCCCGCAGGGTCTTGCGCGGACCGGCGCTGCGGATGATCGGCAGCATCGCGTGGGCGATCGAGGGCAGCCCGGCGGCTACCTCCTTCGGCGGCCCGACCTTCAGGTCGGCATCGGTGAAGTCCTCTTCCGGAGGTCGCGGGCTCACGGCACCGTCAGTCGCCTGGCTCGATCCGCGAGCTCGTTTCTCGTCTTCGCCGAGCCCGTCCGGATCCGTTCGGGGTGGCTGTAGGCGACCAGTGAGTCGCCCCGCACGAACCCGGCCAGGGTCACCTGGGCCTCCGCCGCCAGCTTCGCGGCCAGCGACGAAGGCGCGGAGACCGCCGAGAAGATCGGGATTCCGGCCATCTTCGCCTTCTGGACCAGCTCGAAGCTGGCCCGGCCGGAAACCTGGAGCACGCACTCGGAAAGGGGCAGGCGATCTTCGATCACGGCCCAGCCGATCACCTTGTCGACCGCGTTGTGGCGCCCGACGTCCTCGCGGGTGACCAGCAGGTCCCCGGTCGAGGCATCGAACAGGCCGGCCGCGTGCAGGCCGCCGGTCCGCTCGAAGATGCTCTGACTCTCGCGGAGACGGTCCGGCAGGGCCAGCAGGACCTCGAGCTCCACTTCGGTCCGTACCGGCGCAAGGTCGAAGGCCGAGTTCGTCTCGACCGCGTCGATGCTGCTCTTGCCGCAGACGCCGCAGGAGCTGGTCGTGTAGAAGTTCCGCCTCAGGTCGGGCCGAAGCGGCGCTGCTTCCGGCCCGAGCCGGATGTCGAGCACGTTGTAGGTGTTGGCACCTTCGGCCGCCGCCCCGCGGCAGTAACGGGCCTCGGCGAAGTCGGAGGCCCTTCGCACCACTCCCTCGGAGACCAGGAACCCGGCCGCCAGCTCGTAATCGGCGCCGGGGGTGCGCATGGTCACCGCCAGAGGCGCGCCGTTGACGCGTATCTCCAGCGGCTCTTCGCCGGCCAAAGCGTCGCGGCGCCGCTTCTTCTCGCCACCCGCCGAGAACCGGGTCACCATCAGATCTGAGACCGCTCTTCCCACAGATCGATCATAGAGCCCGCCCCTCCCCGGGCAGACAAATAGCATCCGTCCGGTGATCACCGTGGACGAGCATCTGGAACGGATTCTCGGGCTCACCGATCGCCTCGGATCCGAGACCGTCGCGCTCGCCGAAGCCCGCGGCAGATGCCTGGCCGAGCCGGTCCTCGCGGCCGTTCCGGTGCCGCCCTGGACCAACTCCGCGATGGACGGGTACGCGGTCCGCCACGAGGATGTCGCCGGCGCCGGCGAAAGCTCCCCCATCGCCCTTCGCGTCGTCGCTGACCTTCCTGCCGGATCGGGGTCAGACCCGGCGCTCGGCCCCGGCGAGGCGGCCCGGATCATGACCGGCGCACCGGTCCCGGGAGCCGCCGACACGGTCGTCCCCCAGGAGCAGACCGATGGCGGCGCGGACCGCGTCCTGATCCACGCCGCCCCGGAGAAGGGCCGCCACGTCCGGCACGCCGGCGAGGACCGGGCCCTCGGCGCGCTGGTCGCCGCGGCCGGGACCGGGCTCGATCCCGAGTCGCTGGCGGCGATCGCGTCCGCAGGAGTCGGCGAGCTGCGGGTGTCTCGCCGGCCCCGGGTCGGCGTGGTCAGCACCGGAGACGAGCTGGTCGACCCCGGCGAGGAACTCGACCGGGGGCAGATCCCCGACTCGAACGCACTGCTGATCTCGTTCCTGGCCGAGGACGCCGGTGCCGAGGTGTCGAGCGGCCATGCCGGCGACGGGCCCGGCGAGCTTGCGGCGGAGATCGAACGCCAGACCACCGAGTGCGACGTGCTGGTCATGACGGGCGGGGTCAGCGTCGGCGCGTTCGACCCGGTCAAGGCGCTTTTTGAAGGCGGCGACTCGGTCCGCTTCGACCAGGTCGCCATGCAGCCCGGCAAGCCCCAGGCCGCCGGGCGCCTGAGCGGCGGCCCCCTGGTCTTCGGCCTGCCGGGGAATCCGGTCAGCGCCTGGGTTTCCTTCCAGATGTTCGTCCGGCCAGCGTTGCGGAAGATGCAGGGCTTCACCGAGCTCCTGCCCGAGCCCGTGCCGGCCCGGGCCAGTGAAAGCTGGAACACGCCCCGGGGCCGGATGCAGGTGATCCCGGTCCGGATCCGGGACGGTGAGCGACGCGAGGTGCTGCCGGCGGCGGCCGGCGGCTCCGGCTCCCACCTTGTCGCCAGCCTGGCCGACGCCGACGGGTACGCCCTGGTCGAGGCCGGGGTCGAGGCGGTCGAGCCCGGTGACCTGGTCCGGACCGTCCGCCTGCGGGACCCCGAACAGTTCAACCACCAGCAGAGGAGAACGCCGTGACTTTCACCCATCTCGATGAGTCGGGCCAGGCCCGCATGGTCGACGTCACCGCCAAGCAGCCGACCGTGCGGGCCGCGACCGCCTCGGGATTCATGCGCTGTCCGCCGGCCGTCATGGCGGCGCTGCGGGATGACTCGGTGCCCAAGGGCGACGCCCTCGCGGTGGCTCGGATCGCCGGGATCCAAGGCGCCAAGCGGTGCGCCGAGCTGCTGCCGCTCGCCCACGTGATCGGGGTGCATGGCGCGGCGGTCGAGTTCGAGACCGAGGAGCAAGGCGTGAGCATCACCGCGACCGTGCGCACCGCGGATCGCACCGGGGTCGAGATGGAAGCCCTGACCGCCGTCTCGGTCGCCGCTCTGGCCCTGGTCGACATGTTCAAGGGGATCGACAAGGGCATCGAGATCGAGCAGGTCCGGCTGGAAGAGAAGACAGGCGGCAAGTCGGGCACCTGGCGGAGGCAGGATTGATCCCGGAGCCGACCACGGCGATCATCCTGGCCGGCGGCCGGGGGTCCCGGCTCGGCGGCCGCGAGAAAGGGGAGATCAGGCTCGGCGGCAGGAGGCTGATCGACATCGTGACCTCCGGCGCCACCGCGGTCGGCTGTGAACGGGTCGTGATCGCGGGCGAAATCACCGCCGACGGCGCGACGAGCGTTCAGGAGGAGCCCGCCTACGGAGGGCCGGTCGCCGGCCTGGCCGCCGCTCTGCCCGAGGCACGCGCCGAGTGGATCATGCTGCTGGGCTGCGACCTCCCCCACGCCGCCCTGCTCTGCCGGTTGCTGGCCGAGTCCTTCCGCGGGGCCGATGAGTTCGACGGCCTGGCCGCGCTCGCCGAGGGGAGGGTCCAGTGGCTGGCCGGGATCTACCGGCGCAGCTCGCTCGAGGCCGCCCTGACCCGGATCGGCGACCCCGCCGGAGTGCCGCTCAAGGCGGTGCTCGGAGAGTTGAGGCTCCGCGAGGTGCAGGATCCGGAAGGATTGTCCCGGGATCTCGACACCCCGGAAGACCTCGCCGAGTTCACCTGAAACGAGAAGGAGTACAGATGAGCCAGGAAAATCCCAAGCACCTTCCACCGGAAGCGCTCGATGATTGGTTCGCGCAGATCTCAGAGCTGCTTGGGATCGAGGAGAAAGTGGACCTGGGAGCGGTTCTGGACCTGACCCGGGACGTCGCCCATGACGTCGCCCGACCGGCGGCACCGATCACCACCTTCGCTCTGGGGCTGGCGCTCGGCCGGCTCCCCGAAGCGGATTTCGAACGCCGGTTCGGAGAGATGCACGCGAAGCTGACCGCGCTCGCAGCGGAGCAGCGCGAGCCTTGAGCCGCGTATCGGTCAGGCTCTTCGCCGGCGCATCCGAGGCGTTCGGCGCACCGCAGACCGAGGTGGAATCGGCCTCTACCCTGACCGGGCTGGTCGATTGCCTGGTCGAGAGCGCCCGCGCGGCGGGGCGCGATGACCGGCGGCTTCGCGAGGTGCTGGACCAGTGCTCCTTCTTCGTCGACGGCGAGCACCACACCTCGCCTGACGCGGCGCTGCCGGAGGAGTGCCGGGTGGACGTGCTGCCGCCGTTCGCCGGCGGCTGACCGGCCCCACGGCCGGTGACGGTCAGCCGCCGATCGCGTTCATGCCGCGGTCCGGCTGAACGAAGTCCGGGCTGTCGATGCCGTGCCCGGCCCGTTTGCTCGAGACGGACGCCCGGAGGATGTCGCGAATCGCCTCGTCCGAGGCGCCATCCCGGATCGCCGACCTGAGGTCGAGCTCCTCGCGGGCGAAGAGGCAGTTGCGAAGCTGGCCGTCGGCGGTCAGCCGCAGCCGGTCGCAGTTGGCGCAGAACGGGGCCGTCACCGAGGCGATCACGCCCACCGTCTCGGGGCCGCCGTCAAGTGTGAACAGCTCGGCCGGCGCCCCGCCGCGACCCGGCACCGGCGCGAGCGTGAAGCGCCTGCCCAGCGCCGCGAGGATCTCCTCCCGCGGGACCATCTCACCGCGGTCCCAGGTGTGGCCGATGTCAAGCGGCATGTGCTCGATGAACCGCATCTGGGCTCCGTGCTCGATCGCGAACTCGACCAGGTCGACCACCTCGTCCTCGTTCACCCCGCGCATCACCACCGCGTTCAGCTTGAGCGGCCTGAGCGAAGAGCGCCGGGCCGCCTCGATGCCGGCCAGCACGTCGATCAGCCGGTCCCGGCGGGTCAGTTCCAGAAAGCGATCGGGGTCGAGCGTGTCGATGCTGACGTTGAGACGGGACAGTCCGGCTTCCTCGAGACCGGGGATGAACTCGGGCAGCCGGATCCCGTTGGTGGTCATCGCCACCTCCAGCCGACCGTCCGGGCCTTCGATCGCGGCGATCCGACGGACGATCTCGATCAGGTTCGGGCTGATCAGGGGCTCGCCGCCGGTCAGGCGGACGGAGCGGATGCCTTCGGCGGCCGCCACCCGGACCACCCGTTCGATCTCGTCGGGGGTCAGAACCGACTGCTTTGGGATCCACGGCACCCCCTCGGCCGGCATGCAGTAGGTGCAGCGCAGCGAGCACTTGTCGGTCAGCGAGATCCGCAGGTCCCGGTGGACCCGGCCGAAGGCGTCGACCAGCCCCGGCCCGCCGCTCATCTGAGTCCCTGCCAGTTCTCGCTGCCGTCGGCCGCGATCTGCTGCTTCCAGATCGGTACTTCGGACTTGATCCTCTCGACCAGCTCGCGGCTGACCTCGTAGGCGAGCTCCCGGTGGCCGGCCGAGACACAGGCGATCAGCGCCGGCTCACCCACTTTCACCGTGCCCGTCCGGTGGCTCACGGCGATGCGGATCTCGGGCCGTTCGAGCTCGGTCGCGATCCGCCGCAGGATGGCCTCCGCGTCGGGGTGAGCCGAGTACTCGAGCCGCTCTACCGTCCCGACAGCGTCGGGGTCGTGGTCCCTGATCTGGCCGACGAAAGTGACCACGGCACCGAACTCAGGACCGTCAACCGCTTCGAGGTGGCGGTTCAGATCGAGGTCGTCCGCGGTTATCTCGGCCAGGCCCATCAGTGGTCACCGCCGCGAAGCTGGTCGATCAGGTGAGGAAGGAGCGGGGCCAGGTACTCGACCCCGTCGCGAGTGCCGCCGGTCGAACCCGGCAGGTTGACGATCACCGACCGGTGCCCCCGGGAGGAAGGTCGGCTGATCCCGGCCAGCCCTCGCGAGAGGACGGCGGTCGGGACCTTCGCGGCTCCCGTCGCCCGCAGCCCCTCGGCGATGCCCGGCAGTTCCACCTCGATCAGCGGCCGGGTTCCCTCCGGAGTCTGATCACGTGGACCGACTCCGGTGCCGCCCAGGGTGAGGATCAGATTCGCGCCGGCGTCGATCGCGTCACCGATCGCGCTCTCGACCACTTCCCGGCCGTCCGGGATCACGGCCCCGCCGATCTCCTCGACCCCGGCCTCGCGCAGAGCCTCGATCGCCGCCGGCCCGGAACTGTCCTCACGCTCCCCCCGCGCGGAGCGATCGGAAACGGTGAGGACGACGACCGAGATCTCGGCCGTTTCGACGGGAGAACCCATAGAGGCAGCATAGGGACGCGACGGTCTGGCTGGGATTCGCGCCGCTATCCGGAGAGACTCGGTCGGTCCCCGCTTGCCGTACGAACGATCGTATGCTATTTAATTCGACCGGAGTTGTCACGACTTGCCGCGACGGATCACAACAAAAGGAATGAACATGCGCGTCAGAAGACTTGGCTGGGCCGGAATCGAAGTTGAATCACAGGGCGAGATCGTGGTGGTCGATCACGTGCTCGGCTGGAACTCGATCGAGGCCTTCGTCGGCCCGCCCCTCACCCCACTGCTGGAGATCGAGAAGCCAGGCAGCTCTCTGGCCGCCTTCGTCACCCACCTGCACGCCGATCACACCGACGCGGGCGCGATCGCGGCCGACCTCGCCGGGCAGGCCTCCCTTCACCGGCCCGCCTCGATGGAGGGCGAGCCGCTGGAGACCGGCGCCGTCGCCGTCGCGGAGGCGGAGCTTGCCGAGGCCGGCGTCAACCAGACGCTGATGGACGAGTGGGAGACGATCGAGGTCGGGCCATTCCTCGCCACGGCCGTGCCCGCGGTGGACGGCTTCGGCGATCCCCAGATCTCCTGGGTGATCGAGGCCGACGGCAGGCGGATCATCCACGCCGGCGACACGCTCTTCCACGGCTCCTGGTGGCTGATCAAACTGCGTCTCGGTCCGATCGACGCCGCCTTCCTGCCGGTCAACGGCGCCCTGACCTCCTTCCCCCACCGCCAGCCGGCCAGCGGGATCGAGGCCTCGCTCAGCCCCGAGCAGGCGGCGGCAGCAGCGCGGATCCTCGAAGCGGACCGGGTGATCCCGATCCATTACGACGGCATCCACCAGCCGCCGGTCTACGAGCAGACCGGCGAGATTCTCGAACGCCTCGAATCGTCCCTCGACGGTGAAGGCAACCCGGAGCTCGTGGTGATGGCCGAGGGCGCCACGCTCGATCTATAGTCAGCCCGTGAGCCCGCGCAAGTCCCAAGCCGAGGCGGCGTCGACGCACGAGGCAATCGTGCGGGAAGCCGCCGAGGGCGCCTCCGAGGTCGGCCTCGAAGGCATCTCGATCGGCGCGCTCGCCTCCAGCCTGGGGATGAGCAAGGCCGGCGTGGCCGGGCATTTCCGCAGCAAGCAGGACCTCCAAATCGAGGTGGTCGAACTCGGCGCCAGGGACTTCACGGAGCGGGTCTGGCTGCCGAACTCGGATCTGAGCCCCGGGCAGCAGCGGCTGCTCGGCTGTCTCGACACCTGGTACGCGTACTCGGCCGGCAGCCCGTTTCGCGGCGGCTGTCTGATGACCGCGGTCTCGACCGAGTTCGACGGGCGTCCCGGCCCGGTCCGCGAGGCGATCGCCGAGACCTGGGGCCGCTGGACCAAGATCCTCCGGGCAGATCTCGACCAGGCGATCGAAGCCGGTGAGCTCTCACCCCCGCTCGCCCCGGCCGAGACGATCACCGCGATCGAGTCGCTCGCCACCGGCGTCAACCAGCAAACCCAGCTCTACAACGGCAAGAACCCCGAGAAGACCGCCAGCGCCGCAGCTCGGGTCCTGCTCGGGATCAAGTAGTCGGAGCGGGGTCGTAATCCCAGGCGTCCGCACGCCGGGGGACCGCGCCGGGGGTGAACCCGGTGATCCGTTTGAAGGCCCGGGAGAAAGCGGCCTCGGATCCGTGGCCGAGCTCCTCGGCGACGGCCCCGACTGTGACGTCACCGGCTTCCAGGCGGTCCCGGGCGAGGCCCATCCGCCACTCGGTCAGGTACCGCAGGGCCGGGACACCGACCAGCTCGGTGAATCGCGCGGCGAAGGCGGAACGTGACATCGCCACCTCCCGGGCAAGCGAGGCGACCGTCCAGTCCCGGCCCGGGTCCGTGTGGATCAGGTTCAGCGACCGGCCGATGCGCGGGTCTCGCAGGGCTCCGAGCCAGCCCGACTGCGCCCCGGGGTCGGTCTCGATCCAGGAACGTATGGTCTGGATCACGAGGATGTCGGCCAACCGAGTGACCACCGCCTCACCGCCGGGCTGCGGCTCCACCGTCTCGGCCGCGATGAGTCCGAGAGTCGCCCGGATCGAACCCCCGTCGGAGGAGACCGAGTCGCCGACCTGGACGATGGCGGGCAGCAGGTCGATCAGGCCGCGCGCGCTCGGATGCTCGAAGCGGATCGCGCCGCAGATCATCCGGCTGGGCTGGCCGCCCCCGCCGTGGCGCAGCACCTCGTAGCGATCGCTGATCCGCTCGCGCTCGAGATCCAGGATCGGCGGCGCCTCCGTCCCGGGCGAGCTCCGCAGGGTGTGCCCGGTGCCGTGCGGGACCAGGGCCAGCTCGCCCCGGTGCAAGGTGCGGGTTTCACCCTCGGCATCGAGCTCGGCGCTGCCCTCGGTGATGACGTGAAACCAGGCGTAGCCTGGCAGCGGCATCAGCTCCATGCCCCAGGGTTCGCTCAGTTCCGAGCGGCAGTAGAAGACCCCGGTCATCTGCAACGGCTGCAGCGCTTCTCCGAGCGGGTCGACGAAGGTTTTCTCAAGCGGCTCGTCGGGCATGGCTCAACCTTACCGGCCCGCACCGATTGTCTTGCCTGTCTGGACGATCGATCAAGAATCACGGAAGTCTAGTCATAGACAGTCCTGTTCTACATCGCGAAGCTGGATTCACACTCAATCCGAAAGGAACGAACATGATCCAGCCAGGACAGACAATCGAGAATCCCGTGACCGGCGAGAGATTCACTTTCCGCGAGACGGCCGCCAGCAGCGGCGGCAAGCTCCTCGCCTTCCAGCTCGGGCTGCGGCCCGGCGGCGCGGTGCCGATTCGGCACGTGCATCCCGTGCAGACCGAGCGATTCACGGTTGTGGCTGGCCTGATGAGCTTTCGAGTCGGCCGGCGCAAGATCCTCGCCGGCCCGGGCGAGGCGGTCGAGGTGGAGCCCGGGGTCGCGCACGGCTTCGCCAACGCCGGCGAGGTGGAGGCTCGGGTCGAGGTCGAGGTCCGCCCCGCCCTGGCGATGGAGGACATGTTCGCCGAAGTGGTGGCGATGGCCGAGGCGGGCCGGATGGGCCCGAGCGGGATGCCCCGCAACCTGCTCGACCTGGCCACCCTGGCCAGGCGCTACGACCAGGAAGCGCACGCTCCCTTTCTCGGCCTCGCGACTCAGCGTCTGCTGCTCGCCCCGCTGGTCTTCGCCGCTAAGCACCTGCGTCCCTGGCACCACGCCGCCCCGGAACTGACGGCCTGATCCGACCGAAAGGAAAACCGATGACTGATCTCACCTTCGTCCTGACTTTCGCCACCGCTATCGGCTGTGGAGTCGTCGGCGGCGTCTTCTTCGCCTTCTCGACCTTCGTCACCGATGGCCTCAATCGCGTCCCCGCACCCGCTGCCGTCGCCGCGATGCAGGGGATCAACATCGCCGCGCCGAGACCGCCGTTCATGCTGCCGTTCCTGGGGACAGGCTTGCTCTGCCTCCTGGTCGCCGGTGCCGCGGTCGTCGAACGCGACGGCGCCGCCAGCTGGCTCAGCCTGTCCGGCGCGATCCTCTACCTCATCGGTTCGATCGCGGTGACGATCCGCTTCAACATCCCCCTCAACAACCAGATCGACAAGGCCCCCACCGACGACCCCGAAGCCGACGAAGCCTGGGCTAGCTACCTACGACCATGGAGAACCTGGAACCACGTCCGCACGATCTCCAGCACCGTGGCCTGCGCAGCCCTAATCACCAGTCTCACGATCTAGGACCAGCCTGCTGCGGGGTGGCGGGGAACGGGCGTCTCATAAGTAAGTCGGGCGGGGTCCAACCCGCCCTCCAAGTCAAACCCGCCGGCCCACAGAAATAAATGATGGATGGGCCGGCTCCGCTCGGTGGAAACACCAGCCTGACCGGTTCTGGGTGACGTTAGGGGTCCATACGACCACCAAGGTCACCCAGAAACCCGAACCACCCCTCCCGAAGCACCTCGGGTAGAGCCCCGCCCAACCATTCTTTGCTTCTGTGGGTGGGGCGGGTTGTCTGTTGAGCGAGGGCGGTAGCCCGCGCGACCCCTTTATTTATGAGACGTCCGTACTACCGACCCGTTCAGGTGCCGTGGAGCTCGCCGACTTATTTATGCGTTGGAGACCGACAAGAGAAACAACCCGAAGCAGGTGAAGGCGACCATGACCGCCAGCATCCAGTACTGGGAGCGGGCGGCGGCACGGTAGTCCTTCCAGATGGTGATAGCCCGATCGTGGGCGAGGATCAGGCCGGCGACGTGACCGGCGACCAGGGCTCCGACCTGGACGTACCAGACCAGCTCGTTCGAGATCGCGTTGTAATCGACGCCGTAGGAAGCGGTGCCGAAGAGGTCGGTGGTCCCGGTACCGAGCGGGTCGGAGAGCAGATAGGTGAACTGGGCCTGCTCCTGAAAGAAGAAGAGGCTGAAGTAGTGGGCGAGCAGATAGGCGAAGGCGATCGGGATCAGGGCGTGGGCGAAGCGGCGCCACAGGGTCGGACGGTCGGGCGCGCCCGGCACTGTCCCCATCCCCCGCACCCCGGCAAAG
Source organism: Solirubrobacterales bacterium (assembly GCA_044464425.1). Taxonomy (GTDB): domain Bacteria; phylum Actinomycetota; class Thermoleophilia; order Solirubrobacterales; family 70-9; genus 67-14. Next base: position 25,308 of record JBIQLL010000001.1, read on the forward strand.
TAGACGAGACAGACGACACCGATGCTGAGCAGCATGAAGATAGTGCTCGAGGTCCGAACCGCGGCGGTGGCTCCGAAGCCGAGGTCGGCGAAGCGGTCGATCAGCCACTGGATCCCGTCCTTGAACACGCCTTCCGAGGCCCCGTCGAAGGTGGTCGTGCCGATCGAGGTGATGACCAGCGCCACCGAGGCGGGGATGCCCGCCTCCCAGGTGGTCGCACCGGCCAGGAGCCGTCGGACTCCGAGCTCGCGGCCCCTCACCTCGAGCTTGCCAAGCGAACCGAACATGCCGAAGTAGACGGAGAAGGTCTCGCCCTTCCGAAACCAGGTCTCGCGGCCGAAAAGCGCGACCATGGCGAGCGTGTAGACCGTGTAGAAGATCGCCGCCTGGGCAACCGCCTCGGGCGAGACCCCGACCGCGACTCCGCTGCCTTCGCCGTAGACCAGTTCCATCCAGACGAACAGGAACAGGCCAACCACGGCCGGCCAGCGACCGAGCCGCTCCGGATACTCGAGGTGCGGCGGCGGGCCGCCCCCGAGCCGGCGCCAGGCCCAGCCGATCGGCGCGGCGATCGCGTTCCACGGGTTGAAGGCCGGGAAGAGGTTCCCGAGCAGCACGCCCAGCAGGGGGAAGCCGAGCCAGGCCGTGACGAAGAGCAGGGTCAGGGTGACGTTGCGATCCGGCGCCTCGGTGCCCTCGAAGCCGGAGTAGATCGCGACCCCGAGCAGGAAGAGGCCGATCGCCCCGCAGAGGATGCGGACCGGAAGGCTGGTGATGGCCCGGCCGAAGCCGGGCGCCACCGGACGCCAGGTGTCACTCTCGTAGCGGGCCCGGCGCCAGCCCGCTGAGAGAGCGAAAAACGAGACTACGAGAACAATTGAGGCTCCCCAAGCGAAGAGCCACGCCGGAATCGGGATGTCCTGCCCGGCGGACAGGACATGTGCGAGCGGGAGAGTCAGGCCCGCGCCTTCTCGACACCGTCGAGCAGCAGCCAGTTCGCCTTGAAGGCTTCCTCGGCCGCTTCGACCAGTTCGTCCTCGCTGAAGTCGTTCATGTGACGCTCGATCAGCTTGCGACCCTCGGCGGCGTGATGGACGTCCATCTCCTCATGCACCGTGAAGTAGAGGTTGCCGGGGGCATCGCTCACCTCGTAATGCTCGCCGAGACCTTCGGTCTTGGTCTTCGAGATCGCCGGCTGGCCGGACTCGATCGCGAACATGCGAGCGAGCTGGCGGCCGAAGCCGTCCGCCTTGGTCCAGGTTTCGACGCACTCGAGCGTCTCCGCGTTCGGCTCGGCACCGACGGTGCCGCCGACCGCGTTCACGAAGCCGTCCCACATCGCGACGTGGTCGTGTTCCTCGGCGGCATGGGCCTCGAGGCCCGGCCGCTCGGCCTCCGGTGCGTTGGCGGCGATGTCGGCGCTCAGCTTGGCGATCGCCTCGGTTGCGTAGCGGTACTGGCCGGAGTAATGGGCCAGTTCTTCACGGGTCAGCTCGCCGGCTGACCAGCGCTGGTAGAACGGGTGCTCCAGGACGTTGTGTCCGGCCCGGGCCTGCTCGATGCGATCCCACAGATTCGTGTTCACGAGTTTCTCTCCTCGTAGAGCTCGTAGAGGGGGTGACTGAAGCCCGATCATATCCATACGATCACTTCATCCACCCGCTCCGAGATGACATAGCCGCCCCCGAGCTCCCGGGCAAGGCGACCTGGGTCGGCCGGGACCCCGGCAAGATGCCCGTGCTCACGGCGAAGGGGCCGGTCCTGGTGCATTTTCTGGACTACAGCCAGCTCAACAGCGTCCGCACGCTGCCCTATCTGACCGAGTGGCACGAACGCTACGAGCCGCTCGGCCTGAAGGTGCTCGGAGTGCAGGCTCCGCGGTTTCCCTTCGGGGCCGACCCGGCGGCCGCCGAGCGGGGGCTGCACCGGCTCGGGGTCGAGTTCCCGGTCCTGATCGACGACCGCCAGCTGCTCTGGACCGGCTACGGCTGTGAGGGCTGGCCCTCGCTCTTCCTCTGGGGCCGGGGTGGCATCCTGCGCTGGTTCCACTTCGGCGAGGGCGATTACGAGGGCACCGAGGAGGCGATCCAGGAGGCCCTCAAGGCGGCCTTCGAGAACCTGCCGGAGCTGCCCGCCCCGATGGAGCCGGTCCGCGCCACCGACGCCCCCGGCGCCGAGGTCACTCCGCCGGGCCAGGAGCTGGTGCCGTTCGAGGGCCGGCCCTGGACGATCGAGGACGGCAAGGCCTTTGACGTCGAGTACGAGGGTGGCGGTGCCTTCGCGACCGCCGAGGGTTCAGGCCGCCTGCGGGTCACGCTTGACGGCGGGTCGCAGACCGAGGTCGAGATCGACGGACCGGGCCTCTACCGGCTGGCCGAGCACGATCGCCACGGCGCCCACCGGATCGGGATCGAGCTCGAGGGCTCACCCGCAATCTGGTCGGTCAGCTTCGCCCCCGCCGTCGCCTGAACTCGTCTGGGTTGAAGTTATTCGCGCATACGACGAATAACTTCAAGGCAGGCGCTCAGTTCACCATCGGGAGGCCCTTGCGGATCTCCTTGGGCAGCATGAAGCGGACCGACTCGTCGACCGTGCGGAGCTCGGAGACGTCCTCGACCCCGCGCTCGCGGAACAGCTGGACCAGATCCTCGACCAGCTCTTCGGGAGCACTGGCCCCGGAGGTGATGCCGACCGTCTTCACGCCGTCCAGCCACTCCTCCCTGACCTGGGTGTGGTTGTCGATCAGGAAGGACTCGGAGCCGTGCTCACGCGCCACCTCGACCAGGCGGTTCGAGTTCGAGGAGTTGGTCGAGCCGATCACCAGCACCAGGTCGCACTGTCGGGCCAGCTGCTTGACCGCGATCTGACGGTTGGTCGTCGCGTAACAGATGTCCTCGTTCTTGGCGGTGACGATCCCCGGGAAACGCTCGCGCAGGCGGGCGATGATCTCGGTGGTCTCGTCGACCGAAAGCGTGGTCTGGGTGATCAAGGCCACGTGCTCCGGATCCTCGAGCTCGAGCTGGTCGACCTCTTCCACGGTCTGGACCAGCACGATCGAGCCCGGCGCCTCGCCCATCGTGCCTTCGACTTCCTCGTGACCCTCGTGGCCGACCATCACGATCGTGTAGCCCTCGGCCGCGAACTTGCGGGCCTCGACGTGGACCTTGGTGACCAGCGGGCAGGTCGCATCGATCGTGCGGAGCTGACGCTCGGCAGCCCGCTCGTGGACGGCCGGGGAGACCCCGTGCGCGGAGAAGACGACGATCTCGCCCTCCGGCACCTCGGTCTCCTCATCGACGAAGATCGCTCCGCGAGCGGCCAGCTGCTCGACCACGTGCTTGTTGTGGACGATCTCCTTGCGTACGTAAATCGGGGCACCGTGGTTGTCGAGCGCACGTTCGACCGTCTGCACGGCCCGGTCGACACCGGCGCAGTAGCCGCGCGGCGCGGCCAAGATGACCTTCTCGATCCCGGTTGTCGCTGTTTCGGGCATAGACGAAGGGTACCCGAGTAATGTTTCTTTCTAGTCCACGATGGGGAGCAATGGAACCCGCCAGCCACGAACTTGATCGCCTGACCGCGATCGATGCGCAGTTTCTGACCAACGAGAGCGAAAGCTCCCACATGCACATCGGTGCGGTGATGATCTTCGACGGGGACCCGCCCAGCTACGACGAGTTCAAGGCTCACATCGGCTCCCGGCTCGATTTCGTGCCCAGGTACCGCCAGAAGCTGGTCTACCCGCCGTACGGCACCGGCCGACCGCTCTGGGCCGATGACCCGGACTTCAACCTCAACTACCACCTGCGGCACACCGCGCTGCCCAAGCCCGGCGGCGAGCGAGAGCTGAAGATCCTCGCCTCACGCCTCTTCTCGCAGTCGCTCGACCGCTCGAAGCCGCTCTGGGAGATGTTCCTGGTCGAGGAGCTCGAGGGGGATCGCTTCGCGATCATCATCAAGAGCCACCACGCGATGATCGACGGCATCTCCGGGGTCGACATCGGCACCGTGATCTTCGACGTGACCGCGGACGCCGAGCCGATCGTCCCGAAGGAAGAGTGGAAGCCGAAGCCCCTGCCCTCGAACATGAGCCTGCTGGAACGCGGTGCCAAGGAACTGGCGACCGAGCCCGTCAAGCTGGGCGAGCGGGCGATCAATGCGCTGCGCAAGCCCTCCAGCCTGGCCGGGCGGGTCGGCGAGAGCGCCGAGGGCCTGGCCGAGGTCGCCCGGGCGCTGGCCGACGCGGCCCCGGACGTTCCGCTGAACGTGCCGATCGGCCCCCATCGCCGGATCACCTGGACCAGCGCCCCGCTGGAGGAGTTCAAGCGGATCAAGGACATCTTCGGGACCACCGTGAACGACGTCGTGCTGGCGATCGCGGCCGGTTCGATCCGCCGCTGGCTGATCGGTCGCGACGTGGAAACCGAGGGTCTCGAACTGCGGGCGATGGTGCCGGTTTCGGTCCGCGCCGATGACGAGCATGGACAGCTCGGCAACAAGCTCGCGACGATGCGCGCCCCGCTGCCGGTCTACGAGCCGGATCCGGTCGCCCGCCTGGAGATCGTCAGCGCCTCGATGGACGGCCTGAAGCAGTCCAAGCAAGCGCTCGGTGCCGAGGTGATCGCGCGGCTCAATGACTTCGCTCCCCCGACCCTCCTGGCTCAGGCGGCCCGCCTCACCTTCTCGACCCGGCTGTTCAACCTGCTGGTGACCAACGTGCCGGGACCGCAGATCCCGCTGTACGTGCTGGGCCGCAAGCTCTCGCAGCCGTATCCGGTCGCCTTCCTGGCCAAGGACCATGGGCTCGCGGTCGGGGTGATGAGTTACGCCGGTCAGGTCAACATCGGCCTGATCGGTGATTTCGACGCGATGCCGGACATCGGCCAGGTCCGCCGTGGCCTGAACGAGTCACTGGCCGAGCTCTCGGCGGCCGCCGAGGAGATCGAAAACTCGATCGCTCCCGAAAAGCCGAAGAAAGCCAGCGGAAAGTCAGCCTCGAAGAACGGGGCCGGACCGAAGAACTCGAAGAAGACCGCCCCGAAGGGCTAGATTCGCCCGGCCTAGAAGCCGAGCGCGAACTTGGCGTCGTCGGTCATCATCTCCGGTGACCACGGCGGATCGAAGATCATCTTCGGGTGTACGTCACGTACACCGCCCAGGTTGCCGACGAACTCCTTCATCTGCTCCGACACCTGGGGGCCGATCGGGCAGGCCGGCGTGGTCAGGGTGAAGGTGATGTAGACGTCCGGTGATTCGAGTTCGACGTCATAGACGAGGCCAAGCGAGACGAAATCGAGCCCCAGCTCGGGGTCGATCACTTCTTCAAGGGCTTCGAAAACTTCCTCTTCGGTCGGCATGGTCGCCTGATCTTCAGCCATGCCTGCATCGTAACGAGGTCGGCATCCCGGCCGGTGGGTCGGATTTCCGTCACCTGTGCCGGAAATCCGACCCACCTTTTCCGTGACCGTGTGAACCGGGTTGCGTAACCTTTGTTCGACCATGTTTGCCTTCATCCTGGCGCTGCTCATCATCTGGCCGATCGCGGAGCTGTTCGTCATGATCCAGGTCGCGAACTGGCTCGGGTTCTTCTGGATGCTGTTCCTGCTCTTCGCCTCGGCCGTCTCGGGCATCCTCGTCCTCCAACACCGCGGGCGAGCCCACTGGCGCCGGTTCCGCGGAGCGATCGACGAGCGCCGACCCCCGGCCCGCGAGGCCTTCGACGGGGTGATGATCACCGCCGGCGCCCTGCTGCTGATCATCCCGGGTTTCATCACCTCCATCCTCGGCCTGCTGCTGCTCTTCCCGCCGACCCGCTGGCTGGTGCGGCTGGCCGCGCTGACCGTCTTCGCCTCGAAGTTCAAGGTCGCGGCGACCTCTGCCTCCTGGGGCAATCGCGGCTATGGCTACTACCGCGATTCCCGCCGGTCCGACTTCGACGTCGAAGGCGAGGCGGTCGATGTGACCGACCGGCCCGACGGTGAGCCCCTCCCCCAGCTACGCTCCGGGTCGGACAGCGATGAAGACCAAGTCGATCGAAATCCTTGACCCGGAGAGCGGCCTCTTCCTCAGCCTGACCGGCGGGGGCAACGGGGCGATCATGCTCGGCGAGGACGTGATCGCCGCGGCGCCGATCCCGGACGGCGGCCTCGATCCCCTGGTCGACGGCGCACCGCTCGAGTTGGAGACCGAGCACGGCGAGCTGGCCGTCTCGATCACCTCGACCGGCGAGCCGATTCGCTTCGACGGTGAGCTGACCGGTCGGCGCGAGGCCAGCCTGGTCGAGACCCGCGGCCGCCTGACTCATCACGGCAAGGAGATCGACCTCGAGTGCCGCGGCGTGCTCCACCGCGCGGATGACGGGAATCCGGAGCCGGCGGGCTTGACTCGCGATGCGACGATCATCCTCTCCGACGGCGGCCTGATCTGCCTCGCCTCGGCCGCACCCGGTGGCGACGGCGCGCACGGCGAGGAAGAGACCGTCGCCGCGATCACCCACCCGGGCGGTTACATCGAGTTCGACGAGGTGCTGCTCTCGACCGAGTACGACTCCGCCGGGCGGCAGCGCCGCGCGACCCTCGAGCTCTGGCCGGCCAGCGAGGACGTCGCCGCACTTCACGGCGCCGGCTCGGTGGTCACCGGCTGCACGGCGAAGATCGGCGAGGCGACCGTGGGCACGGCCCTCTTTCGCTGGTCTCTGGACGGCCACCTCGGCCTCGGTCGCTACGAGATCACCCGACCCTCCCTGATCGCCGCATGAGCCGGATCGAGATGGTCATCTCCGATTTCGGCGGGGTGCTGACCACCCCGCTGCTCGATGCTTTCCTCTCGGTCCAGGACCGGGTCGGGATCCCGCCCGAGGCATTCGTCACGGCGATGCGGTCAATGGCCGCGAGCGACGCCGGCAACCCGCTGTTCGAGCTCGAGTGCGGCCGAATCACCGAGGTCGAGTTCCAACGCCGGCTTGCCGACGCGCTCGAGCCGGAGCTCGGCCACCGGCCGGAGATCGACCGGTTCGGCCAGCTGCTCTTCGAGGCGCTGGACCCGAACCCCGGCATGATCGACCTGATCCGGGAAGTTCGGCGGGACGGCACCCGCACCGCGCTCCTGACCAACAACGTCAAGGAGTGGGAGGCGGCGTGGCGGTCGATGCTGCCGGTCGACGAGCTGTTCGAGACCGTGGTCGACTCGGCCTTCGTCGGCTGCCGCAAGCCGGACCCGCGGATCTATCAGCTCACCCTCGAACGGGTCGAGCTGGAACCGGAACAGTGCATCTTCATCGATGACATGGAGATCAACGTCAACGCGGCCAACGAGCTAGGCCTCCACGGCGTCCACTTCCGCGAAACCGCCCAGGCTCGAGCCGAAGTCCACGCCTTGTTGACGTAGCGCTAGCGGTACGCCGACGGTGAAACTGAAAACCGAGCGTGATGACCGGAAATCAGTTTCACCCCACCCATGCACCTCCACCAGAGCCGTCCTATCCATCCTTTGTTTCTGTAGGCCGGCGAGTTTGACTTGGAGGGCGGGTCGGACCCCGCCCGACTTAGTTAATTAAGTCCGTCCCTCAAACGCCAGGCCGGCGCAGAGCCAGGCGAAGGCGACCAGGAGGACGAAGGCGAGCACGAAGTCTCCGGTTGCGTCCTTCACCACTCCGAGGAACAGGGGTGGGAAGAAGCCGCCCAGGCCGCCGGCCGCGCCGACGATGCCGGTCGCGGCGCCGGTCGCCGTGGGGAACGAGAGCGGCACCAGCTTGAATACCGCGCCGCTGCCGAGACCGAGGAAGAGGGCCATGGTCAGGCAGAAGAAGGTGGTCAGAGCCATGTTCGGGACCGAGGCCTGCCAGGAGAGCCCGATCGCGTCGATGCCGACCCCGAGGAAGGAGAAGGCGAGCACCCGGTTGCCGCCGATCCGGTCGGAGAGGATGCCGCCGATCGGGCGACAGGCCGTGGCCACCAGTGTGAAGCCGGCCGCGCGCAGGCCGGCATCAGTGAGTGAGAGATCGAACCAGTCGACCAGCAGCTTCGGCAGGTAGAGCGCCATCGCGACGAAGCCGCCGAAGGTGACGAAGTAGAAGAGCGCGAGCCGCCACAGCTTCCAGCCGGAGCCGAGAACCTCCCGGTAGCGGGTCGGCGGCCCCTTCTCGACCGGGGCCTGGCGGGCCATCGACATCCAGATCAGCGCGTAGACGACGATCACCGCAGCGAACACGAGGCCGGCGACCTCCTGGCCGGCCGAGTCACGGATCGCCGGCACGGAGAAGGCGGCGATCGCGGTGCCGATGTTGCCCATGCCGTAGACGCCGAGCGCGAAGCCCTGACGGTCAGGCGGGTACCACTGGGCGACGAACGGGACGCCGACCGCGAACGAGGCGCCGGCGGCGCCGAGCAGGAAGCCAGCTCCGATCAGGGTCGCGTAGGAGGAGGCAAACCCGACCAGCACCGCGGCCGCGGCCGAGTAGAACAGCATCCCGGTGAAGACGACCCGCCCACCGACCCGGTCGGTCAGCAGCCCGAGCGGGATCCGGAGAAGCGAGCCCAGCACCACCGGGATCGAGATCATGATCGAGGTCTGGATGTTGCTCAGATCCAGCTTGTCCTGGAGGTCCGGGGCGATCGGGGCGAGCATTCCCCAGGCCGAGAAGCAGGCCGCGAAGGCGACCGTGGCAAGGATCAGGTTTCGACCGGAACCGCTGGTGGAGTCAGTTTCCATCGGATTCTCCTGGTGTGGGCGTGGGCGAGAAGAGCTTTCGGGTCCGGGCTATTCGCCCTGTGCGGCTCGGGAGCGTCCGCCGGTGGTGCCGGTCGGCCGGGCCCCGGCCGGGATGCTCGGGGTGTAGTCGAGGTTGCCGCTGCCGTAGGCCCTGGAACGCGACGCGGCCGGCCGCGGGTTGCGGGGCCGATAGACGATCGGGCTGCGGCGCGGATAGTTGATCGGAACGGTGAAAGCGTGGACCAGCCGGCTGAACGGCCAGGCCGCGTACAGGAACCAGACCGCGATGACGTGGACCTGGAAGATCGTGGCGACGCCCCCGTCGGTCATCAGCGAGGCGTCCGGCTGGAAGATGAAGACCTGCCGGAAGTACGGCGCGACCGATTCCCGGTAGTTGACCGAGTCGGGGATGTTGAAGATGGTCGCGGAGAGCCCCGTGATGATCCCGACCGTGAGCAGGCCGAAGATCACCAGATCCATGTCGGTCGTGGTCACCCGGACCCGCGGGTTGGAGAAGCGGCGATACATCAGCGCCACGAATCCGACCAGGACCGCGATCCCGGCCGAGACTCCACCAGCCACCGCCAGCAGGTGGTAGGCGTGATCGGATATCCCGACCGCGTCGGTCCAGGACTGGGGGATCAGGATGCCAAGGACGTGGCCGCCGATCGCGGCCAGCACCCCGACATGGAAGATCACGCTGGCGAAGCGCAGGATCCGGCCCTCGAGCAGCTCGGTCGAACGGGCGGTCCAGCCGAACTCGTCCGTGCGACGACGCCAGATCAGGCCGGTGATCCCGACCGCCAGGGCGACATAGGGCAGCACCACATATGCAGCGGTGGCCGGGACGCTGGTTGCGAGCGGGATCACCCGCGGCCTCCGATCAGGGGCAGGGGCGTATCCCCCGGCTGGCCCGGCATCACCTCCGGGGGAGCGAACGGCTCCATCCCTACCTGTTCGGTCGGCGGCCCCTCCTCGGCCAGGCGCCTGATCCGGTTGATCTGGCGCTTCGAGAGGCCGGGCATCCCGTCGCGGATCACGTCGAAGAGGCCGGCCCAGGGGCTTTCCGCCCGGACCAGCCCGGCCCGGATCAGCTCGATCGACTCGCGGTGGCGATCGAGCAACTCACCGCCCGCGCCATCCGGGGCGAGGACCGCGAACTCGAGCATCAGCGGCAGGAAGTCCGGCAGCTCGTCCTCGCCCGGGACCAGGCCGGCGTCGCGGTACGCGTTCTTGATCTTGAGCAGAGCGAGGCCGCGCTGGCGGCTGTCGCCGTGGAGCTGGTAGGTGAGGTGGAGGCTGCGGCGCCGGTCGAAGTCGAAGTTGTCCACGTAGGACTGACGGAGCTGATCGAGGTCACTCTGCCGGTACCACTCGAGAAAGCCGCTCAGGGACTCACGCTGAGCACCGGTCACCGGCCCGACCTCGCTGATCGCCAGGCCCTTGACCTGCTCGACGACCTCGGGCTCGGGGTACTGGAGCAGCACCGAAACCAGCTTCAGGGGGTGGATCGGCTCAGCCATGGGCACCTCCCGCGCCGGTCGCGCCTGGTCGACCGCCGTGGCGGGTCAGCAGATCCCTCACGTCGAACTCCGGGTCGGGCTTCTCGACCGCGAGCGCGCCGGTCTCCGGTGCCCGTCCGTCACGGGCGGCGGCGAGCGCGCCGGTCACCGGGTCTGGCCCGTTCACGCCGGTCATCTCCCCCATGCCGGGCACCGGAGCGCCGTTGGCGAAATCGATCCCGCACGAGCCCTGCTCGACGAAGGCGTCGCCGGAGACCTCGCCGTGGCGTTTCGGGATCACGTAACGATCGTCGTAATCGGCGATCGCGACCATCCGGTACATCGCCTCCAGCTCATGCGGTTCCATCCCGGCGTCGGTCGCGATCTCGGGTCGCGCCTCGTCGCCGAGGTTGATGTCACGCATGTAGCGCCGCATCGCGACCAGCCGTTCGAGCGACTGGCGGATCGGCCCCACATCTCCGGCCGAGAGGATCGAGGCGAGGTACTCCATCGGGATCCGCATCTGGTCGATCGCCGCGAAGACGTTCTCCGCGTCCTCGTCCTCGCCGTCGCGGATCAGCGCCTTGCCGACCGACTCCATCGGCGAGAGCGGCGGCACGTACCAGACCATCGGCAGGGTCCGGTACTCCGGGTGAAGCGGCAGCGCGATCCTCCACTTCTTCGCCATCGCGTAGACCGGCGAGTACGTGGCGGCGTCGATCCAGTCGGAGGGGATCCCGTCCCGGAGCGCCTGCTCGCGGACCTCGGGATCCTCGGGGTCCAGCATCAGGTCGAGCTGGGCGTCGAGCAGATCGTGCTCGTCGGCGACCGAGGCGGCCGCCTCGACCCGGTCGGTGTCGATCAGGACCACACCGAGGTGGCGCAGCCGGCCGACGCAGGTCTCGGAGCAGATCGTCGGCATGCCCGCCTCGATCCGGGGAAAGCAGAAGTTGCACTTCTCCGCCTTGCCCGTGTGCCAGTTGAAGTACACCTTCTTGTAGGGGCAGCCGGAGACGCAGAACCGCCAGGAACGACAGGCGTCCTGGTCGACCAGGACGATCCCGTCCTCTTCCCGCTTGTACATCGCGCCTGACGGGCAGGAGGCAACGCAGGACGGGTTGATGCAGTGCTCGCAGATCCGCGGCAGGTAGACCATGAAGGTGTCTTCGAAACCCTGCTTGACCTCTTCCTGGATCTGCTTGAAGTTGGGGTCGAAGGCGGCGTGCTCGGCCGATCCGGCGAGGTCGTCATCCCAGTTCGGGCCCCACTGGATGTCGAGGTCCTGACCGGTGACCTGGGACTTCGGCCGGGCGACCGGCTGATGCTCGCTCGAGGGCGAGGAGATCAGCTTGTCGTAGTCATAGGTCCACGGGTCGTAGTAGTCGTCGAGTTCGGGCAGGTCCGGGTTGGAGAAGATGTTGGCGAGCTTGTGGAGCGGGCCACCGGCCTTCAGCTTCAGCCGGCCGCGCCGGTCCAGCTTCCAGCCACCGTTCCATTTCGACTGGTCCTCGTAATCGACCGGGAATCCCCGGCCCGGCTTCGTCTCGACGTTGTTGAACCAGACGTACTCGGTGCCGCGCCGGTTGGTCCACACGTTCTTGCATGTGACCGAACAGGTGTGGCAGCCGATGCACTTGTCGAGGTTCATGACCATGCCCATCTGGGCCCGCACCTTCACTGGTACCGCACCTCCTCCTGGCGCTTGCGGATCATGATCAGCTGATCGCGCTGGGTTCCGCAGGGGCCGTAGTAGTTGAAGCCGTAGGAGAGCTGGGCGTAGCCGCCGATCATGTGGGTCGGCTTCATCGAGATCCGGGTCAGCGAGTTGTCGGTGCCGCCGCGCCGCCCGGTCACCTCCGAGATCGGCACGTTCACATGGCGATCCTGGGAGTGGTAGAAGAGCGCGATCCCGTCCGGCACCCGCCGGGAGACGGCGGCCCGGCAGGAGACGGCGCCGTGGGAGTTGTAGACCTCGAGCCAGTCGTTGTCCTTCACCCCGACCCGCTCGGCGTCCTGCTCCGAGATCCACATCGCCGGACCGCCCCGGAAGAGGGTCAGCATGTGGAGGTTGTCCTGGAACTCGGAGTGGATCGACCACTTCGAGTGAGGCGTGAGGAACCGGACCGTTACCTCGAGCGGGTCGTCCGTCGATCCGTCGCCTCTCGGCGAGACCTGGGCGGAGCGGACCGGCGGGCGATAGGCCGGCAGCCCCTCCCCCATGTCCAGCATCCAGGCGTGGTCGACGTAGAAGCTCTGCCGGCCGGTCAGGGTCCGGAAGGGGATCAGATGCTCGATGTTCGAGGTGAACGGCGAGTAGCGCCGCTCGCGGGATTCCGAGCCAGACCACTCGGCCGAGGCGTGGACCTTGCGCGGCTGGACCCGCAGGTCGGCGAAGTTGATCCGCTGGTCGACGTGCTCCTCGGAGATCACGGTCAGGTCCTTGCCGGTCCGCGCGCCGAGCGCCTCGAACGACTCGTTGGCGATCCGCCCGTTGGTCGTGCCGGAGAGCGAGAGGATCACCTCGGCGGCGTCGATGTCGGTCTCGATCGCCGGCCGCCCGGCGCCGGCGCCCTCGCGAACCATGCCGTTTCGCCGGCGCAACTCCTCGACCTCGATCTCCGGCTTCCAGCTGACCCCCTTGGCGCCGATCCCGAGCTGCTCGACCAGCGGGCCGAGCGCGTTCATCTTCTCGCCGACCGCGGTGAAGTCCCGCTCGACCTCGATCAGCTTCGGCATCGTCTCGCCGGGGATCGGCTCGCACTCGCCGAGCCGCCAGTCCCGGACCACCCCGCCCGGCTGGGCCAGCTCCTCGGGGGTGTCGTGGAGCAGCGGCGCGGTCACGATGTCCGTCCTCGTGCCGAGGTGGTCGACGGCCAGCTCGGAGAAGCGGTCGGCGATCACGTTGAAGATGTCCCAGTCCGTCTTCGCCTCCCAGGGCGGCGGAATAGCCGCGTTGAACGGGTGGACGAAGGGGTGCAGGTCGGTCGAGGAGATGTCGTGCTTCTCGTACCAGGTGGCCGCCGGCAGGACGATGTCCGAGTAGAGGCAGGAGCCGTTCATCCGGAAATCGATCGTCATGAACAGGTCGAGCTTGCCCTCCGGGGCCTCCTCGCGCCACTTGACGTCATCAGGCTGCTGGTCCGGCTCGCACTCCGGCGTGCGTACGGCGCTGTCGGTGCCGAGCAGGTGCTTGAGGAAATACTCGTGGCCCTTGCTCGAGGAGCCCAGCAGGTTGGCCCGCCAGAGGTTGAGGACCCGCGGGAAGTTGGCCGGGTCGTCCGGGTCCTCGCAGGCGAAGCCGAGCCGGCCCGACTTCAGCTCCTCGACCACGTACTCGGCCGAACTCTTGCCGGCCGCCTTCGCCTCGTCCGCGAGGTCGAGCGGGTTGCGGTCGAGCGCCGGGGCGGCCGGCGTCCAGCCGAGGCGGACCGCCTTCGCGTTCGCGTCGACGATGTGGGCGTGCTCGAACTTCCCGTCGCCGGCGGGCGACACGAAATCGTCCGGACGCCGGGTCTCGTAGCGCCACTGGTCGGTGGCGAGATACCAGAACGGGGTCGCCGCCTGGTGGCGCGGCGGACGGTTCCAGTCGAGTGCGAAGGCGAGGGTCTGCCAGCCGGTGATCGGACGCACCTTCTCCTGGCCGACGTAATGGGCCCAGCCGCCGCCGTTGACTCCCTGGCAGCCGCAGAAGAGCAACATCGAGAGGATCGCCCGATAGGTCTGGTCGGCGTGGAACCAGTGGTTGATCCCGGCTCCCATCACGATCATCGAACGACCCCGGGTCTTCTCCGCGTTGGCGGCAAACTCGCGGGCGACCTGCTCGCAGACCTCCGCGGTGACGCCGGTGTGCTCCTGCTGCCAGGCCGGCGTGTACGGCTCGGCCGGGTCGGAGTAGCCGTCCGGCCAGGTTCCGGGCAGACCCTCGCGCGCGACCCCGTACTGGGCCAGGGTCAGGTCGAGCACGGTGGTGACCAGCTTGCCGCCGATCCGCCGGGCCGGGACGCCGCGGACCATGGTGGTCCCACCCTCGGTCTCGCCGCCGTCGAAGCGAGGCAGGGTCACCTCGACCAGCTCGTCGTGGCTGCCGAGCAGGGTGAGCGCCGGCTCGATCCCCTCCAGGTCGAGGTTCCACTTGCCCTTGCCCTCCTCGCCCCAACGGTCGCCGATCGAGCCGTTCGGCACCACAGCCTGGTTGGTCTTCGAGTCGACCAGCACCGTCTTCCACTCGGCGTTCTCGCCCGCCTCGCCGATGTCCTCGGCCCGCAGCATCGCACCGCCGTGAACGGTGCCGTCGCCGTGGTCGTCGAGCTCGACCAGGAAGGGAAGGTCGGTGAACCGGCGGGCGTACTCGCCGAAGTACTCGGCCTCCCGGTCAACGAAGAACTCCTTGAGGATCACGTGGCCCATCGCCATCGCCAGGGCGCCGTCGGTACCCGCGGTGGCGGGCAACCACTGGTCGGCGAACTTGGTGTTGCCGGCGTAGTCGGGCGAGACGACGATCGTCTTCTGACCCCGATAGCGGGCCTCGGTCATGAAGTGGGCGTCCGGGGTCCGGGTCTGCGGGATGTTCGAGCCCCACATGATCAGATAGGCCGCGTCCCACCAGTCGGCGGACTCCGGGACGTCGGTCTGATCGCCCCAGACCTGCGGCGAGGCCGGCGGCAGGTCGGCGTACCAGTCGTAGAAGCTGAGCGGCACCCCGCCGATCAGCGAGAGGAAGCGAGTGCCGGCGGCGTAGGAGACCTGTGACATCGCCGGGATCGGGCTGAACCCGACGATGCGGTCGGGCCCGTAGCGCTTGATCGTGTGAACGTGGGCGGCAGCGGCAATCTCGGTCACCTCGGCCCAGCTGGCCCGCAGGAAGCCGCCCTTGCCGCGACGCGACTTGTAAGCCTTCGCCTTCTCCGGGTCATCGACGATCGAGGCCCAGGCATCAACCGGGTCGCCTAGCCGCTGCTTCGCCTCGCGGTACATGGCGAGCAGCTCGCCGCGCACGTACGGGAACTTGGGCCGGAGCGGCGAGTAGACGTACCAGGAGAACGACGCACCCCGCGGGCAGCCGCGAGGTTCGTAGTCGGGAGTCTCGGTGCCGTTCGAGGGGTAATCGGTCTGCTGGGTCTCCCAGGTGACCAGTCCATCCTTGACGTGGATCTTCCAGGAGCAGGAGCCGGTGCAGTTGACGCCGTGGGTCGAGCGGACGACCCGGTCGTGCTGCCAACGGTCCCGGTAACCCTGTTCCCAGTCGCGCGGCCGGAGGGAGATCTCGCTCCACCCTTCGGCGGAGCGTTCGGGCTTGAAGAACTGCCGGGCCCTGAGCAGGTTGCGCGAATCAGCCACGATGGGCGTCTGCGACGCAAGATGGACGGGAACTCATGTGGCGGTGCATTTTCCCTCCGGCCTTGTTGACTCTGTGCGGCCAACATAGACGAAACGACGGGCGCCATTCCCGTATTTTTCCGCAGAGTTAGGAGTTCCGGAGAAAGACCGCGCTGACCAGGTCCACGATCTGCGGCGACGCTTTCTCCGGAGATCCGGCATCCTGCGGCGGCTGCGGGTCGTACTCGATCCCGAGCTGGACCGCCTGCGCCATCTCCGGTCCGTAGACCTCGGTGATCAGGGTCAGGGCCATGTCGATCCCTGCCGAGACGCCGGCTCCGGTCACGTACTTGCCGTCGAATACGACCCGGTCCGATACCGGGTCCGCGCCCAGGTCGGCGAGCGTGTTCCGGGCCAGCCAGTGGGTGGTCGCCGGCCGACCGTCGAGCAGACCGGCCGCCGCGAGCAGGAGAGAGCCGGTGCAGACCGAGGTCGTCCAGGTGGTCGTCTCGTCGACCTGGCGGATCCAGCCCAGCAGCGGCTCGTGCTCGAGCAGCGCCCGCGTCCCGTAGCCGCCGGGTACGACCAGGATGTCCGGGCTGCTCACCTCTTCGAGCGAGCGGTCGGCGACCAGCGAGAGCGTGTCCGACTCGTTGCGGTACGGCCCGGCCCGCTCGCCGACAAAGACCGACTCGACGTCGGGCACCGAGTTGAAGACCTCGTGCGGTCCGGTGACGTCGAGGGCGGTGAAGCGGTCGTAAAGCAGATACGCGACTTGCATGGTTCTCCTTCGGGTCAGGCCGCGATCGTGTCGCGGCGAAATCGTTGGCGGTACTCGGCCGGGGAGACGGCGAGCCGGCGGGCGAAGGTGCGCCGCATCGTTTCCGGGGTGCCGAAGCCGCTGCGTAACGCGACCGCATCGATCGACTCTCCCGCGGCTTCTTCGAGCAGCTGGCGGGCCCGTTCGAGCCGCAGCGTCTCGACGTAGGCGGCCGGGGTGACGCCGGTTTCCCGGCGAAAGGCCCGGGCGAAGTTGCGGGGGCTCATGCTCGCCCGTTCGGCCAGCGCTTCGACCCGCAGGTCGGCGTCGAGATGATCGGCCATCCAGAGCTGCACCTCCCTCAAGCCGGGCCGGGTGGCCGGCGCGGAGATGTGGGAGCTGAACTGGGCCTGCCCGCCGGGGCGCCGGAGGAAGAGAACCAGCCAGCGGGCCACCTCGAGGGCGACCTTCTCGCCGAGGTCTTCGGCGACCAGGGCCAGGGAGAGGTCCATGCCGGCGGTGACCCCGGCCGAGGTCCAGACCCGCCCGTCCTGGACGAAGATCGGGTCGGGATCGACCTCGACCTCCGGGTAGCGCCGCGAAAGCTCGGCGCAGGTCGCCCAGTGGCTGGTCGCCCGGTGACCGTCGAGCAGCCCGGCGCGGGCCAGCAGCAGCGAGCCCGAGCAGACCGAGGCGACGCGCCGCGAACGACCGGCAGCTTCCCGGACCCAGGCAACGAGTGATTCCGACTGTTCGGCTTCGAGCACCCCGGACCCGCCGGCCACGATCAGGGTGTCGATCGGTCCGCGGCAACCCTCGATCGAGCCCGCCGGCAGGATCGAGTAGGCGCCGGAGCGAGTCGCCAAGGGCTCGGCGGTCTCGGCCACCACCTCAATCTCGTAGGCGGGGTCGGTCGGCGCCCCGTCGACCCATTTCGCGACCAGATCGGAGGCACCCCCGAAAACCTCGGCGGGCCCGACCACGTCAAGCGGCTGAAGGTCCGGATAGGCGACGATCACGATCCGTCGGGCAGCAGTCATGGCCCCATAGTGACCCCGAATCCATCTGTCCGCAAGGACCAATACCAGACAATTCCTGCCACTCCACCGACAACGGCCTCACGGTGGGTCGGATTTCCGTCATATGTGCCGGTTATCCGACCCACTGTGGAATCGGGCATTGAAAGGAAAGAAAACGCCCGGGACAGATCGTCGAGATTGAAGTTCAACCTCGATGCACCCGAGACGCCTCAGGAGGCGAACTCCACATCCGTCAGACCAGGCCTACATACGAACCAAAGAGAGGGTGGTTCTCAGGGGCCTCCAGCCGTTCGCTGGCGAGGAATAAGCGAGGAGGTGCAGGGGCGCAATGGAATTGCGTTCCCAAACCTTCGAGCGTTGACGAAGCCCAGCGGACGGTCTGGTGGCTCCTGCGGACCGCCCGGAGGCAGCAGCTAATTATCGGAGCCGATTCGGTCCCAGATGTAGAGCTCGATCGCCTCATTGGCGAGGTCGAGGAGCCGTTCCGGGGAGAGCCAGCCGACCACCGTCTCGAGGGCAAGCTCTTCGGTGAGGCCGTCTTCGAGGACTTCTTCCCCGCGGAAGCCGGCTGCCAACTTGAGCGCCTCGCGGCGGTGTTCGCCGAGGGAGCCGAATGCGCCCATCAGGAAATCTCGGTTGGGGACCGGCTGACCGAGATCCATCGAACCGTGCCAGGCGGCGAGGAGCGAAAGGTCATCCTGGTCGAGGTCGGCCAGCGCCCGGGCGTACTGGGCTTCGAGCTCCTCTTCGGGAATCTCGTCCACCCATGCACGCAGCGCTTCCCCGAGGATCTGGCGACGGGCCTCGCGGCCGACCGATTCGGAAATGACGTGAATCGCATCAGCCGGATCGACGAAACAGAGTGACATGAGGGCCGTCCTCGGGGTTGGGTGCGCGGACAACCATGAAGATAGAGATGCCACAGGACGCAAAAAATGTTGCAGAAAACCCGCAATTTGCGGGTGTACCGCGGAAAATCATTCGTCCCTCAGGGACCGAGAAGGCGTGGCCAAGGCGTCCCGAAGGTCAGGAAACGGACGCCGCGCGCGACCGTAACCTTGCCCCTGTGCCCCTGACCATCATCAAAGGCCCCCCGAACTCCGGCCGCACCGAGCTCGTGCGGGAGCGTTTCGAGGCCCGTCTGGCCGACGACCCGGTTCTGGTCGTTCCTTCCACCGACGACATCTTCGGCTGGGAGCGCCGTCTGACCAGGGAACGCGGGGCCTTTCTCGGTGGCAAGGTCGTCCACTTCAAGGACCTGGTCGACGAGATCCTCGGTGACGAATCCGCGACGCGTGGATACGACGCGGAGGGACGGATCGCATCCCCTCTGCGTCGCCGGTCCATCGCGACCGAGGCGATCCGGTCCGGGTGGCCCGCGATAGCGGGCCGGCTGCCCGATCAGCCCGGCTTGGTCGACGCGGCGCTGCAGACGATCGACGAGTTCCGGGACAACCTGATCGGTCCCGAGGCATTCGATGACCCGACCGTGGCCGACGCGGTCGGGCCGATCGCCGAGGTCTACCGCGGCTATCTCACGGCGCTGAGTGACACCGGGCTCACCGACCTGCCGGCGCGGGCCGCCCTGGCCTCGGCCAGATCGTTCGAGGCGTGGCAGGGCCGGCCGGTTTTCATCGCGGGGTTCGACGACCTGACGGCGCGGCAGATCGAGCTGATCCGGCGGCTTGCCGGTGAGACCGACGTGACTATCGCGATGACCCATGAGCGGGGCAACCAGGCGATGGCGGTGACCGAGGATCTGTTGGGCAGGCTGGAGGCGATCGGCGGCACGGTCGAGCGCGAAACGAGCCGGCCGGAAACTCCTCCGGACCACGACCCGCTGCTGGTCGGGTTGGAGCGTGCTTTCCTGGACCACGCCCAGGATGGGAGTCTGCGCCCGAGTGAGGCCCTCACGCTGATCGAGGCCTCGGGCCGCCGGGGTGAGGCGGAGGCGATCGGAGCCGAGATCGCCCGCCTGCTGGACGCCGGGATCGATCCCGGCGAGATCGCGATCGCGATCGACGCGCCGGCGACGAACGGCGGCGCGATCCTCGAGGTCCTGACCGAGTACGGGGTACCGGCAGCCCTCGAAGCGGAGACCGTCGCCACCGAGACCGCGGCAGGCCAGGCCGTGATCAATCTGCTCCGGGCCGGCGAGCCCGGCGGCGGCCCCCGGGAGTTCTTCGCTCTGCTGCGCGGGCCGCTCGGCCTCGATGCCGGGAGGATCGATGCGACCGAGTTCGAGGCGGTGCGGGCCGGGGTCGAAAGCGCCGCCCGGGCGAAGGCGATCGCTGAGCGTCACGGGCTCGAGATTCCCGGCTGGGATCAACTCGCGTCCGGCGAAACGGGTGCGGCCGCGAAAACCGTCGCGCGCATATCGGCGGAGAATCTGGTCAGGAACGGAGGCGACTCGCCCCCCGGCGCTTCGGTCGCGACCGAGACGCAGATGACCACTGCGATCTGCCGGGCGGTTGACGAGCTCTCCGAGCTCGGCGGTGGGAAGGTCACATCGGGACAGCTCCTCGATGCCCTCTCCAGCGGGACGATCAAGACGTGGGCGGTGCCGACCGCGCACACGGTTCAGATCTCAAGCCCCTACTCGATGCGGGCCAAACGGGCCGGATACGTCTTCATCGCGTCGCTTCAGGAGAAGGACCTCGGGACCGGCGAGGGCAGCCCGTTGATGTCGAGGCAGGCCCGGGCCGAGCTCGGGATGCCCGACCTGACCGACCAGGAGCAGCAGGAGACCTACCTCTTCTACTCCTGCCTGGCGGTCCCGACCCGGCGGCTCTGGCTCTCGCACCGGGTGGCCGACGTCCACGGCAAGGCGGAGTTCCCCTCCGCGATGATCGGCGAGATCACCCGCCTGTTCGAGGGAGGCGGCTCCGGGCTCCGTCGAATCCGCCGCTCGAGCTCCGACATCGTCTTCCCGGTCGGCGATGCCCCGAGCCCGCACGAGTGGGCCCTCGGGGCGGCGGCCACGAGCGAACCGGACAGTCTGCCGGACCCGTCCCTCGCGACCGCGGCCGAAGCGTTGAGGGAGACACGTCTGGTCGAAAGGTCCACCCGCCGCTTCCGGAACATCGACTCACCGGCCGCGAAGGCCGACCTGGAAAGCCGGGACATGTTCTCGGCCAGCGCGCTCGAAGCCTTCATCGAGTGTCCGTACAAGTGGTTCTTCGAGCGGGCGATGCGGCCGGTCAACTTCGGCCCCGACCCGGTCGCGATAGCTCGCGGCAACCTGATCCACGGGGTCCTGGCCAAGCTCTACGCCGCCCATCCGGGAGCGCTGCCGAACGAGTCCGACGTGGACCAATGGATCGTCGAGATGCGGGAGCTGGTCGAGACGATCGGGCGCTTCCACGACCTCGGCGAGGACTCGGCCGACCACCGCATCCAGCGCCGCCAGGTCGTGACCGAGCTGACCCGTTTCCTCAGGCGGGAGGCCGGCCGCCGGGAGAGCCGCTTCCGGCCGGTCGGGTTCGAGCTGAAGTTCGGCTTCGACGACGAGGACTCGATGCGCCCCCTCGAAGGCGAGGGGTGGATGCTGCGCGGCGCGATCGACCGGATCGATCGAGACCCGGACGGCAACGGGGTCGTGCTCGACTACAAGTCGGGTCCCAGTTCCTACAAGACGCTGGCCGAGCTGAAGCGGGAAGGCAAGATCCAGCTCCACCTCTATCTCATGGCCCTAGAGCAGCACTGGGGGCTGGAACCGACAGCCGGCCTCTACGTGCCGATCTTCGCCGCGAAGAAGGCCGCCCGGGGGCTCGTTCACTCGGACCGGGCCGACTCGCTGAAGGACATCGGGCTCGTACGTGGCGACTTCACACCCGACCTGGCGGCGGAGATCCGCGAGGGGTTCGAGAAGGCGGGGATCGCGGCGGGGCGGATCCTCCGCGGCGAACTCGCCCACGACCCCTCCGAGTGCCTGAACCATTTCGAGCACGCCGGGGTACCAGACTGGACCCCGGACTCCGGCGCGGAGAGCAACGGGGGCGGCGCGTGAAACTGACCCCGCAACAGCGCACCGCGATCGACAGCGATGCGGACGACATCCTGCTCAGCGCCGGCGCCGGCTCCGGCAAGACGAGCACCACCGTCGCTCGCTACGAGCGGCTGCTGACCGGCGAGTACACAGACGGCCGACGGGGCGAGCCGGTCGAGCCCGCCTCGATCCTGGTCTTCACCTTCACCGACAAGGCGGCGGGGGAGCTGCGGGAGCGGATCCGGAAGCTCCGGGACGACCGTGGCCGGGACTTCTCGATGAGTTCGCTCTGGGTCGGCACCTTCCACTCGATCTGCGCCCGCATCCTTCGCGGCCACCCGGTGGCGGCCGAGGTCGATCCGGCCTTCGACGTGATCGATGACGTGGTCGCGAACCGCCTCAAGGAAGCCGCATACGCGACGGCCCTGGAGACCGCGGCCGGGGCGGAAGGGGCTATCGAGGTTCTCTCGCAGTTCCCGCCGTCGACCCTCAGGAAGGGCATCCAGGCTGCCTACGAACGGCTCCGGGCTGCCGGAGAGTTCGAGCCGCGCCTCCCCGAGCCACCGCCCGGGCGCGCTCCGGAAGAGATCCAGCGGGACCTGCTTCGGGAAGCGCTCGACGTCAAGGCGAACGACGAGCTTTCGGCGGCCCCGGTCCAACGGGCCGAGAACGTGATCGCGGCGCTCGAACGCCTCGATCCGGACGACCTGACCTTCGAGCTGCTCGACGGGATCGATATTTACGCCAGCTCGAAGGTGATCCCGGTGCTCTGCGAGAAGTTCGCGCAGGCGAAGGTCGAGCTGCTGAGCCGGGAGATGGGCCCGCGCTACTGGGAAGTCCTTTCGGCCCTGCTCGCCGATTACGGCGCCGCCTACGAGGAAGCGAAAGCCCGCCGCGGAGGCCTCGACTTCGAGGACCTTCAACTGAAGACCCTGGACCTGCTGCTGAGGCGGCCCGAGATCGCCGCGACCTATCGCGAGCAGTTCGTCGAGATCATGGTCGACGAGTTCCAGGACACCAACCGCCTGCAGATGGACCTGATCGACGCCCTTCGCGGTGAAGCGGCCCGGCTTTTCACGGTCGGTGACGAGATGCAGGCGATCTACGGATTCCGCTACGCCGACGTCGAACTGTTCCGACAGCGGCGCTCGGGGATCTCCTTCCGGCTACCCGGGGATGCGGAGCGGCGAGAGGCCGGCGAGCGGGACGAGACCAGGTTCCCGATCGAGCCGCTCTCGCTCAACGCCAACTTCCGCTCCGAGGCGCCGGTCATCGGCGCCGTGAACGAGGTCGGGCGCCAGCTCGAGGCGCTGATCGAAGGCCTGCGAACCGACGCCGAACCCGGCGGGGATTCCGGGGGAACGCGACACGAGTTCGAGGAACTCAGGGTCGGCCGGCTGCCCGAGGAAGACCGGGACGACGGGGATCCGCTGGCCCCGAAGGTGGAGCTCCTGCTGACCGAGGCGGGCGCGTGGCAGGAGACCGATTTCGGCCCGCTCGCACCGGCGCCCGGCGAGGGTCAGTACGTCACCGATCACCGCGGCGAACCCGAGGCGGAGGCGCTGGCGTTGGCCTGGCACATCCGCGCCGCCGTCGACGAGGGAGTGCCCCCCGGCGAGATCGTCATTCTGCTCCGGACCAAGACCCGCATGTGGCTGTTCGAGGCGGCCCTGAAGCAGGTTGGCCTGCGACCCTACGTGGTCGGTGGAACCGGATTCTGGGAGACCCGCGAGGGTGTCGATCTCCGAGCCCTGCTGGCGACCCTGGCCAACCCCCGGGATGACGAGGCGCTGATCGGCACCCTGGCCGGTCCTGCCTGCGGGATCAGCCCGAGCGCGCTCTGGCTGCTGGCGAGAGAGCGCGGCTCGACCGAACCGCTCTGGCCCCGGGTCGAGCGGCTCGTCGATCGGGGCATCGAAGGAATCGAAGCGGAAGACCGCGAACGCGCGGCGCGCTTCGTGGGAACCCTGCGGAGCCTCGTTTCGAGACAGGCGGGTCTTTCGCTCCCGGAACTGGTCAAGGCGGCGGTGTCGGAGACCGGTTATGACCTGGTCAACCTGATGCGCGACCCCTCCGGCACCGGCCTGGCCAACATCCGGCGCGTCGCGGAGATCGCCGGCGAGTACGAGGCTGCCGAGGGCCGTGACCTGCGGGGACTGGTCGCCTGGATCGATGACAGTTCCCGCCTGGATTCGGAGGAGGCGGTCGCGACCGAGGACGAGCAGTCGGACGTGGTCCGCCTGATGACCGTCCACAAGTCGAAGGGGCTCGAGTTCCCGATGGTCTGCGTCGCCGATCTCGGCCGCGAATCGAAATCGAGCTCCGAGAGCGTGATCTGGATATCGCCACGGGTCGAGGAGCCCGGCCGATTCGACGTCGGCCTGCGCCTGCCCGAGCCCGAGGGCAAGAGCCTCGACCTCTACGACTGGGCTGACCTCAAAGCGAAGGGCAGGCAGGAGACCACCGACGAGGAGCTCCGCATCCTCCACGTCGCCCTGACCAGAGCCCAGAAGCGTCTGGTCCTGAGCGGGGTCGCCAACCTCGAGGAAACACCTCGCTTGACCGAGGCGAATCCGGTTGCCGCCCGCCTGACCCAGGCTTTCGGCCTCGAAGGGCTCGAAGACGGGATCGAGATCCCGGCTGCCGACCCCCCGGAGGGCGTGGCGGTCGACTTCCCGGCCAGCCGGATCGAGGTAACCCTGGTCCGGGCCGAGGACGCCGAGGGGCTGGAGAACGTCCTCGAGGCGCCGGTCCCGGCCGGGCTGGAGAGCGAGGACGAACGGCCACCGCTCACCCGTCCGCCCCGGGCGGCTTTCCCGGAGGTTCCTCTTTCCTACTCGGCGCTTGCTTCGTACCGGGACTGCCCGGCGCGGTTCTTCGCGACCCGGGTCTTGAAGCTGGACGATCCGGATCGGGCCGATGAAGCCTCTGCCGAGGAGCCCGCCGGCCAGCCGCTCGATCCGAACCTGGTGGACCGGAGGCCGCTCGATTCGACCGCCTTCGGCGTGGCCGTCCACGAGCTGCTCGAACAGCTGCCCCGCCGCCGCTGGCGTATCCCCGCCGAGGAGGAGATCGGGCGGGTTCTAGACAGCCACGGAGTGGCGGTGGCCGAAGCCGCTACGGCCCGGGAGATGCTGGAGTCCTTCGTCGATTCGGAGCTCGGCCGCGAGGTGAAGGCGGGCCGGGTCGACGTCGAATCGAGTCTGCTGTTGGAGATCGACGGGGTGATGATCCGCGGATTCGCGGACCTGCTGGTCCCCGGCCCGGGCGTGCCGCTGATCCTTGACTACAAGTCGAACCAGCTGACCGGCACGAGCCCGTCCGAGCTGATGGAGAAGTACGACCTGCAACGTGACCTGTACGCCCTGGCGGTCGCACGGGCGCTCGGCGTAGAAGAGGTCGAAACCGCGTTCGTCTTCCTCCGCGACGCGACGAACCCGGTCCGCGACCGCTTCGACCGGGAGCGGCTGGCGGAGGCCCGAGACTCGGTGGCCGGGCTGGTCGGCGACATCGCCAAGGGGCGTTATCTCGGCGGACCTGACTCGGCCCACCAGCCCTGCGGCAAGTGCTGGGCCTGCGAATTGCTCTCCCGGCAGATCGAAGCCGCCGGGTCCGTCGCAGCTCCGGCGCGCTTCGGGTCCTAGAACGGAACGTCGGAGTCCGCCGGGGGCGGCGGCTCGTCCGGTGTTGAAGCGGCGCCAGGCTCAGAATCCGATTCGGATCCGGCCTGCGCGGAAGCGGGCGGGGCGGTACCCCCGAGCGAGCCGGCGAGATCCTCGAGCTTCAGCTCCTTGAGGCCCTGGTCGACCGCGGCGAGCTCGCCGGCGCAGTACTCGATCAAGCCCTTCGCCTCTTCGCACAGCTCGAGCGTTTCGCGGAGCTGGGCCTCACCCGAATCGAGGCGGTGGATGATCTCGTCGAGCCGGGCGGTGGCCGACTCGTAGGTCCGGGGCGCCCCTTCGGGGTTTTCTTCACTCACCTTCGTCAAGTCCTTCCATCCTGATCTGCTCGAACTCTCCTTCGTCTTCATTCTGCCGCGGCCGGCGGCGCCTGCCCGTCCCGACCGTGGCGTCCACCGAGTCGTCGGCGAAATGGATCTTCAGTTGGCCCGCTCGACGCGCACCGGTGGCGTTTACCACCGGCTCGCCGGCCCGGTCCTCGACCCGCGCGTAACCGCGTTCCAGGGTCCGCTGCGGGTCGTGCGCACGCAGCGCGACCCGCTCGGCCCGAAGCTTCCGCTCGCCGGCCTCGAGCCGGCGGGAGACCTGGGCCAGGAGCTCGCCGGGCAGGGCCGAGTTTCGATTCTGACGTGCAGCAACCTGCTGGGCCGCGCGCCGGGAAGCCGGCGTCAAGCCACGTTCGAGCGTCTGAGCGGTGAGCTCCGAGCGCACCCTGATCCCCCGTTCGGCCGAGGCTCTCACCTCACGGGTCTTCTGGTTCAGCCGGCCCCTCTCGGCCCGGATCGCGCGACCGGGCCCGCTCGCCATCGCGGCCAGCGGCCCGATCCGGTCCCGTACCGCCGCCTGGCCGGCCCTAACAGTCCGGTTCGTGGCCTGGATCAAGGACCGACGGGCGGCGGCCAGATCGATGCCGACCACCGCGTCGGCCGCGTGAGTCGGGGTCGAGGCGCGGACCGCGGCGACGTCATCGAGCAGGGTCACGTCGCGCTCGTGACCGACCGCAGAGATCACCGGGACCGCCAAGAGCGCGACTGTGCGGCAGAGGTTCTCGTCGCAGAAGGCCCAGAGGTCGGTCAGGCTGCCGCCGCCGCGGCAGACCACGATCGCCTCGACTTCTCCGAAAGCGGCCATGTCACTCAGGGTCCGGGTGATCACCGGGGCGGCCTTGCGATCCTGAACCGGCGCGAACCCCCAGACCACCTCGCCTCGCCAGCCGCGACGTTCGAGGCCGGCGATCAGGTCCTGCCGGGCGGCACCGCCTTCGGCGGTGATCACGCCGATCCGCCGCGGCAAAGCGGGGCGCCGAAGCGCCTTCTGGGGCTCCGTCAGCCCCTCCGCCAGGAAGCGCTTTCGGAGCTCGGCCAGCCGGGCGATCAGGTCGCCTTCACCGGCTGGCCGGATGTCGGTTGCCCGGAAACTGAAGGAAGGCGAGGCGTTGCGGCCGCCCGGGTAGTAGTCGGGCCCACCGGTGGCGACGATCTGGGCCCCGTCGCGCATCACCTCGTCCGGCAGGTTCAGCTGTTCGAACTCGCGCCGCCACATCGCGCAGCGCACCCCGCCCCGCTCGTCGCGGAGCTCAAAGTAGATCTGCACCTTCGAGCGGCTGACCCCGGTCAGCTCACCGGTGATCGTGGCTCGCGGCAGAGCGTTCAGCTGGCGCTTGAGCGCGGCGGCATACTCGCCGACCGGGGTCGGCGCCGGCTCGCTCCCGGGTGGAGCGGGCTGGCCGGCCGCCGCGGCGCTCGATCCGCTTTCGGGCTGCTCGTTCACCCGTCCAGCATGACACCCACCGGCGACGACCCATCCCGGCAGTGGGTCGGATAACCGTCACCCACGACGGAAATCCGACCGACCTGGCGAGAGGACCCTCTGCCGGCCAACGGTGGGTCGGATAACCGGTTCCTGTGCCGGAAATCCGACCCGCTTCCTCGCGCCGTCGAGCCTGGGGGCTTCTGGGTGACCTTGGTTGTCCATACGACAACCAAGGTCACC
Organism: Solirubrobacterales bacterium; assembly: GCA_044464425.1. Taxonomy (GTDB): domain Bacteria; phylum Actinomycetota; class Thermoleophilia; order Solirubrobacterales; family 70-9; genus 67-14. The sequence goes on from JBIQLL010000001.1 coordinate 52,295, forward strand.
CAGAAAGTCCGGCGGCTCATTTCGCATCAGAACGAGGAATCCTCTGGATCACTGATCGGAAATTTGACTTTTATGAGTGGCTGACTCGACATTCTGCCGTCAGGCGTGCTACCTTGCCCACCTCATTTATTGAGTTTGTGACTAAACAAAGTAACCTCATCAACAAGGGGGATAACCTGAATGAGTTTCAGCTCCAAGAAAATCCGACGCAGCATCCAAGCCCTTCTCGCGATCGCTCTGGTCGCCTTCGGCGCGGCCGTCGCGGGCTGCGGCAGCAGCGCCGACGGTGGTGACAGCGGCAGCAGCAAGGTCCAGCTGGTCGCCTACTCCACCCCCCAGCAGGCCTACGAGGATCACCTCGAGCCGGCCTTCAACGAAACCTCGCCCGGAGAAGGGGTCTCGTTCAGCAACTCGTTCGGCGCCTCCGGCGACCAGAGCCGCGCGGTCGAGGCCGGGCAGCCCGCCGGCTACGTCAACTTCGCGTTGGAGACCGACGTGACCCGTCTGGTCGACGCCGGCCAGGTCGCGAAGGACTGGAAGAACAACAAGTACAAGGGGATCGTCACCAACTCGGTGGTCTCGATCGTGACTCGCCCCGGCAACCCCGAGGGGATCAAGAACTTCCAGGACATCATCGACAAGAAGCTGGAAGTCGTGACCCCGAACCCGTTCACCTCCGGCGGCGCCCGCTGGAACATCATGGCGATCTACGGCTCGGCCCTGAACAGCGGCCAGAGCGCGCAGGAAGCGCTCGACACCGTCAAGCAGATCCTCTCCCAGGCGCCGGTCCAGCCGGCCAGCGCTCGCGACGCGCTGCAGGCTTTCGTCGGCGGTGCCGGTGACGTCCTGCTCTCCTACGAGAACGAGGCGATCGCGGCCCAGCTCGCCGGCGAGGACGTCGACTACGTCGTGCCGGAGTCGACCATCCTGATCGAGCAGCCCGGCGCCGTCACGGTCGATGCTCCGCAATCGGCCAGTGATTTCCTCGACTTCCTCTGGAGCGACGAGGGTCAGAAGATCTGGGCCGAGCAGGGCTACCGCCCGGTCAACAAGAAGCTGGTCGATGAGTCGAAGTACCCGACCCCGAAGGATCTCTTCACGATTCGTGACTTCGGTGGCTGGGACAAGGTCGCCGACGAGTTCTTCGACGACAAGACCGGCAAGATCGCCGAGGTCGAGAAGGAACTGGGGGTTTCCACTGAAGGCTGACGCCACAGCCGTGGCGGCCCCCCGGCCCCGGGCAGGCATTCGCCTGCCCGGGCTGGAGGCCGGCCTGACCAAGGGCCTGGTCCTCACCTACCTGAGCCTGATCGTCCTGATCCCGCTGGCGGCGATCGCCGCCAAGGCGTTCTCGGCCGGACCGGCGGAGTTCTGGACCGCGGTCAGCCAGCCTCAGGCCGTCGCAGCGCTGAAGCTGACCGTGCTCGCCTCGCTGGTCGTGGTGGTGGTCAACGCCGTCATGGGGACGCTGATCGCCTGGGTCCTGGTCCGGGACGACTTCCCCGGCAAGGGGATCGTCAACTCGGTGATCGACCTGCCCTTCGCCCTGCCGACCATCGTCGCCAGCCTCACCCTGCTGACGCTCTACGGCAAGGACAGCCCGTTCCAGATCGAGGCGGCGTACACCAAGTACGCGGTGGTGATCGCGCTGCTCTTCGTGACCCTGCCGTTCGTGGTCCGCGCGGTCCAGCCCCTGCTGCTCTCGCTCGACCGTGACATGGAGTCCGCGGCCGAGTCGCTGGGCGCCGGCCGGCTTCGCATCTTCACCCGGATCATCTTCCCCAACCTGTTGCCGGGCATCGCGGCCGGGGTCGCGCTGGCCTTCGCCCGCGCGCTCGGCGAGTTCGGCGCCCTGGTCCTGATCTCGGGCAACGTCCCGTACAAGACCGAGGTCGCCTCCGTCTTCATCCGCGGGCAGATCGAGTCGGACAACGTCGTCGGGGCCGCCGCGGTCTCGGTCGTCCTGCTGGTCATCTCGATGATCATGCTCGCCTTCGTCAACCTGATCCAGAAATGGGGTCTCCGCCATGACCGGTAGCGACCGTCTTTCGCGCTACTCGCTGCGCTTCGTCGCCCTCGCCTATCTGGGGCTGCTGCTCCTCGCGCCGATCGGGGTCGCGCTGGTCAAGACCTTCGACGACGGCATCGGCGAGGTGATCGACCAGATCACCCGGCCCGACGCGATCAACGCACTCAAGCTCTCGCTGCTCACGGTGATCATCGCGGTGCCGCTCAACACGATCTTCGGGATCGCCGCCGCCCACGTGGTGGTCCGGACCAACTTTCGCTTCAAGTGGGCGATCAATGCCTTGGTCGACATGCCGTTCGCGGTCTCGCCCGTGGTGATCGGCCTCGCCCTGGTGCTCGTCTACGGGACCGGCGGCTGGTTCGGCGCCGACCTCGCGGCGATGGGGATCCAGGTGATCTTCTCCACCCCGGGGATCGTGATGGCGGTCGTCTTCGTCTCGCTGCCCTTCGTCGCCCGGGAGGTGATCCCGGTGATGCAGGAGATCGGGACCGACCAGGAAACCGCCGCCGAGACGCTCGGGGCCGGGCCCTGGCAGACCTTCCGCAAGATCACCCTGCCGGCGATCCGCTGGGGAGTCACCTACGGCGTCGTGCTGACCACGGCACGGGCCCTGGGCGAGTTCGGCGCGGTCACGGTCGTCTCGGGAAACATCTCCGGCGAGACCCAGACCCTGCCGCTCTACGTCTCCAAGCAGTTCGAAACCTTCAACTCCGTGGGTGCCTACTCGGCCTCGCTGATCCTGGCGATTCTCGCCCTGGGCACCCTGCTCACCATGAACCTTCTGCGTCGCCGAGAGGACGGAAATGACTGATACCAGCGCAAACCCCAGCTCCGAGAACCAGGGCATCCAGGTCCGGGACGTGAACAAGGAGTTCGGTGATTTCCAAGCTCTGAGGGACGTCAACCTGGTCGTTCCCGACGGCTCGATGACCGCCCTGCTCGGCCCCTCCGGCTCCGGCAAGTCCACCCTGCTGCGAACGATCGCCGGCCTCGAGGTCCCGACCAGCGGCCAGGTGTTCATCGGCGGCGAGGACCAGGCCAGAAAGCCGGTCCGCACCCGCAACGTCGGCTTCGTCTTCCAGCATTACGCGGCCTTCAAGCACATGACCGTCTTCGACAACATCGCCTTCGGCCTGAAGGTCCGCAAGTGGCCGAAGCAGAAGACCCGCGACCGGGTGAACGAGCTGATCGACCTGGTCCAGCTGACCGGCCTCGCCAAGCGTTACCCCTCGCAGCTCTCCGGCGGCCAGCGCCAGCGTATGGCCCTGGCCCGTGCGCTCGCCGTCGAGCCCTCGGTCCTGCTGCTCGACGAGCCGTTCGGCGCCCTCGACGCGAAGGTCCGTAAAGATCTCCGCACCTGGCTCCGGCGGCTGCATGACGAGGTCCACGTGACCACTATCTTCGTGACCCACGACCAGGAGGAGGCGATGGACATCGCCCAGCAGATCGTGGTCATGAACGAAGGTCGGATCGAGCAGACCGGCACCGCCACCGACCTCTACGACTCGCCCGAGAACGAGTTCGTGATGGGCTTCGTCGGCGAGGTGAACAGCCTCGGCGGCAAGCTGGTCCGTCCGCATGACACCGAGATCCTCCCCGCCCCCGCCGCCGGCACGGTCGAGGTCGAGATCGACCGCGTCGTGAGGCTCGGGTTCTCGGGCCGGGTCGAGATGCTCACTGTGCCGGAGAAGCAGGAGGTCTGGGCTCAGCTGACCCGGTCGGAGCTCGAAACCCTCAACCTCGAGTCAGGCGCTACCGCCTACGTGAGGCCGAGGCCGGATGCCGTCACCAAGGAGGACACCGGGGCGCTCGACGACGCGTTCAAGGAAGAGAGTCCTGCCATTCACAGGCCCACTCCCGTAGAGCCAGGACTGCCGGTCTGAGGCCCTCGCCCATCTCGGTGAGGCTGTAGGTGACCTTGACCTGCGGCCCGTCCTCGACTTCGCGGGCCGTCACGCCCGCGTCCTCGAGCTCGCGCAGCCGCTGCGAAAGCAGCCGGTCGGAGAGACCGGGGATCGATCGCTTGAGCTCCGCGAACCTGAGCGGGCCGTCGGCCAGCGCCCAGACGATCGCGCCACTCCAGCGCTTGCCGATCAGCTCGATGCCTGCGTGAAAGTGAGGGCAGACTTCAGTCAGAGCCGGCTTCGCGGGACGCCCGTCAGGCGCCTCCCAGTTGGCGGTTGAACCGGTCACCGTCTATGAACTTTAGCGGAGCCGATTCACCAGACCCCGCTCAGGCGCAGTGGCCGGTGTCTACTTCCTGCCCGTTGGCCCGGGCGCTGATCCGGGCCAGAACTCGGTTCGGGATCGCGAGGCCGCCGGCCGGGCCCTCGGTGGTCGCCGCGAACACGGTGCCGAGAACCCGTCCCTGGGAATCGACCAGCGGCCCACCGGAGTTGCCGTGCCGGACCAGCCCGCGCAGGGTGAGCATCGAGCGCTCGAACGGGCCCGAGCCGTAGGCGTCGTCGCCCAGCAGCATGCGGGTCTCGCCGGCCCGGGCGGGAGTGATGGTCAGCGGCCCGTCGTTGGGATAGCCGATCACCGCCGCGTCCGTTCCTCGGCGGGCGCGGGCGAGGGCGGGCAGGGCCGGCAGGTCGACGTCGGCCCGCAGGATCGCGATGTCGTTGCGGGGGTTGTAGGCGATCACCGTGGCATCGGCCTTCTGACCGTCGTTCGCCTCGACCCGCGTGTCGTCCTGCCCCGCCACCACGTGGGCGTTGGTGACGAAGGTGTCGGGACCGACCGCCCATCCCGAGCCCATGATGCCGAAGCCGTTGCAGGTCCCGGAGACCTTGACCACCGAGTCGGCCGCGGTCCGGACGGCCGAGGCACTGCCAGTGCCACGATCTGGCCGGGCGATATCGCCCGGTGAGGAGACGAACCGCGGGACCGGGTCGAAGCGGTGAAGGGCCTGCATCAGGGGGCCCGAAGGCGGCATCACGTCGTTGACCGCCCCGACCAGCAGGGACCTCTGCACATCCCGCCTGAGACCCTGCGAGCTCGGGTAGTACACGGCGACCGCGGCCAGGACCCAGACGATTCCGAGTCCGACCGCGGCGACCAGCAGCGCCCCGCCTATGCCGTCGATCGTCTCCCAGAACGGGTGGCGCACCGCCGAGTCCCGGACCTTCTCACCCAGCGTCACCGCGAGGGCCAGGGCGACCGACCCGACCACGATCGCGCCGACCAGGGCGACCAGCGGAGCGTACGGCGAGTTCGAGCCGTGATCGAGAAAAACGGGGGCCAGGCGGGAGCCGATCATCGCTCCCAGAACCAGTCCGGCCAGGCCCAGGGCACCGACTATCAGGCCGCGGCGAAAGCCCCAGAGCGCCAGTCCGAAGGTGAAGATCGCGATGCCCCAATCGAGCGGAGTCACCCGGCCAATCTAGAACTTGCGGGCGAAGTAAGGCCGTTCTGTTCGGGTCACAACCTCTAACCACCGGCGGCACCGGTATTTTTCAGCTCTGATGGGGCGTCCGCCTTCACGCCTGGAAAGGCAGAAGAGATTAAAGACGAGGGCACTGCCTCTGGTCGGAGTCGCGCTGCTCGCTTTCGTCCTGGGAGCGGTCAAGGGATGCCCCGGCAGCCCCCATCGGGATGCGGCCGAGGATTACGTCAAGGCCTGGCAGCAGGGCGATTACGACGAGATGTACGGGCTGCTCAGCACAAAGTCGCAGGCGGGCATCTCTCTGGAGCGCTTCACCGAGCGCTACCAGGCTTCCGAAGCGGAGGCCACCCTGAAGACGATCGAGCACTCGGACGCCGAGGGCGACGAGACCAACGCCGAGGTTCCGGTCAAGGCGCACACGCTGGCCTTCGGCACGATCGAGCAGCCGCTCAAGTTCACCTTCGGCTCGGACGGGATCGCCTGGCAGAACAGCCTGCTTTTCCCCGGCCTCGAGCTGAACGAGGAACTCACCCGCACGACGAAGATGCCGAACCGCGCGAAGATCCTCGCCCTGGACGGCCAGGTCATGGCCGAAGGCCCGGTCGACGCACGCGAGCACCCGCTCGGTGACGCGATGATCGACGTGACCGGGGTAACCGGGCAGTCCGAGGACAGCGGCAAGGATCTCGCCAGCATCGCGCTCGGGTACGAGCCCGGTGACAGCACCGGGACCAGCGGCCTCGAGCTCGCCTTCAACGGTCGCCTCACCGGCACCCCCGGGGGAACCCTGTACGCGAAGCCGATCAACGGCGGCAGCGATGGCGACGGACGCGAGCTCGGCAGCGGCAAGCCCTCCCCCGCCCCGCCGCTGAAGACGACGATCGACCCCAACCTCCAGAACTCGGCGGTGAGCAACCTGGCCGGAGCGCCGGGAGGCGTCGCCGTGCTGGACGCGCGCAAGGGCTACATCCGGGCACTGGCCGGCCAGGCCTACTCAGTCCTGCAGCCGCCCGGCTCGACCATGAAGATCGTCACCGCGACTGCCGCCCTCGAAACGGGCTCCGCCACGCTCAAGTCCTCCTACGACTATGTGACCGAGGCCCCGGCTGACGGCCGGATGATCAAGAACGCGCACGGCGAGGTGTGCGGCGGCACCTTCACCGAGGCGTTCGCGCATTCCTGCAACTCGGTCTTCGCGCCGCTGGCCGAGCAGATCGGCGAACAGGGCATGTCCTCGACGGCCGAGAAGTACGGGTTCAACCGGCCACCGCAGGTCTGGAACGCGGCCGGCCTGGCCGCGGTCGACCCGCCGACCCCGACCATCCCCAGACCGGGCGAGTACGAAAGCGATCTCGGCGTCTCCGGGATCGGGCAGGGCCGCGTCCAGGCGACCCCTCTGCTGATGGCCAGCGTGGCCCAGGCGGTCGCCAACAAGGGGGTCTCCCTGCCCACCCCGATCACCCGCGAACCTGACCTTCAGCCGGAAACCAGGCCGGTCCGGGTGACCAGTCAGAAGATCGCCGCGCAGGTCGCGGATCTGATGGTCTCGGTCGTCACCTCCGGCACCGGCCCTGCTGCTGCGATCTCCGAAGCGCAGGTCGCCGGCAAGACCGGCACCGCCGAGGTCGGCCCCAGCGGCGAGGTCGACGAAGAAGGTGAGGACATCCTGATCGAGGACGCGTGGTTCGCCGGCTTCGCCCCCTCCGACAAGCCCAAGCTCGCGGTCTGCGTGATGATCATCGACGCGGACGGCGACGGCGGCACCGTGGCCGCCCCGATCGCCGGCGCCATCCTCAGCGACGGCCTTTAGCGAGCCGGCCGACAGCGGACTTCTCAGACCTATTTGCCGACAACTCCGCCGTCGGCCTGAACTCTGGAAGCCACTTCGTCCAGAACCGCGTGCGGGTCCCGCTCGAATTGCTTGAAAGTCGCACGCAAGACTGTCAAGCCTTGCCGCTCTAGATCCCTTTGCTTCGCCGCATCGATCGCGCGTTGGGCCGGATCGCTGTGGAAGGCCTCACCGTCGGCCTCCAGGACCAGCCTGTCATCCGGCCAGTAGAAGTCGACCTCGTAGCCGCCGACCTTCACATTGACCTCGGGCAAGGGCAGCCGACGCTCCACCAGGCCGAGCAAGATCAGGCCTTCGAATACCGACTTGATTCTTTCGAGCTTCGGCACCCAGAGTGCAAGTAGAGGCCTTATCTTTGGCGCTCCGCGCCTCCGTCGGAGTCGTTCGTAGAGATCCCGGATATCCCGACGTACGACGAGCTTGAGCCGGCATGCTTCAAGGAACGCAAAACGCACTTCGCTCGCCGATGCGTCCCCCGCCAGCTCCGACAGCGCGAGAACCGGACTCGCCAGGGCAATTCCGTCCCTCCATCGGACGTCGGATCGATCGAACTGCCGCTTCCGCACTTCGATCCGGGTTCCGCGTAGCGCCGGTGAAACTCCAGGAAGGACCCTTGTGTCACCTGTACTGGTAGCGACCTCGATCCGAGCCGGCATCACGCCGCGCGGCTGGATCATGCCCCAGGCCTCGCAGGCGCTTTTACCCGTCAGCATCGAAGCAGGCCCGGCTGCCGCCAAGGCCGCCCTCCAGGCAGCTCCCCGGGATTCGACATCCCGACCATAGGAGTAGACGCCGCGGACAACTTTGATCAGCCGACCGTTCCGGAGCCAGCAGTCGATCCGGGAGTGAGAGAACCCTGCGTCTAGGAGTTCCCCCCGTCCCGCGATGAACCCGCGGGAAGCCATGTAGCGGTAGAGGCGGCGCAACAGGCGTGACGATGATTCGACCGATGTCAAGTTCGAATCCATTGCCCGACCATGCCGGGAATCAGCTCACATGTGTCTCGACAGGCGTAACTTTTTTGTGACACAGACATCTCGACACGGTCAGACCGCCGACAGCGGACTTCTCAGACCTATTTGCCGACAACTCCGCCGTCGGCATGGACTCTGGTGGCCGAGTCCTTGCGGGCCCGGTCCCTGCTTCTACTCGGGGCGGACCGGGGTGCCGAAGAAGACGGCGACCAGCGCGGTTATCGCGCCTGCGGTCAAGATGACGCCACCGAGGGCGGTGAGCCAGAAGCCGAGGCCGAAGCCGGCGAGGACGGCGAGAGCCGAGATGGCGAGGAGCGACCACCACTCGACCATCACCGGGCCGGGGAAACGGCCGGCCGGGGCCGCGAGGATCACACCGACTATCAGGGCCGCGACCCCGATCCCGGCGACGACGTCGGAGAACGGCCCCAGCAGCGAAAGGGCGGCACCGATCGCGGCGATCGCCTGACCGACGAGCGCCGGCTGCCGGTCCAGGCCGAGCGGCCCGGAGGCCGGAGGCCTAGAGGTCGAGGTCGAAGGTGGCGGGACCGTCTTCACCCTCGATGGTCAGCTGTACCGGACGCTGCTCGGCGGACGCGCGATCGATCAGGTAGAGCAGCATCGAAGCCTGGATCGGCCCGACCTGGGCGGTCGAGTCGGTCTGCGGGATGTTGTCGTGCGGCTCGACCGTCGCACCCGGCTGGAGCGCGTAAGTGCTCTTGCTCGGAATGTTCTGGTACTTGCGGCCCGCGGTGGTCTCGATCTGGAATTTGTCCGGGATCGTGTGCGGGTCGTCGCTGGTGTTGTGGACGTGGACGAACACGCCGATGTACATCTGATCGGGCCCCGGCGCCGGCTTGCCGACCAGGTACTGGGAGTCCTCGATGTCATTGATGTTCAGAGGACGGGTGAAGAGCACGTTGTACTGGAGCGGACCCAGCTCGACGATCTCGCCCTCAGCGAGACCTTCCTTCTCCTCATGGCCACCGCCGCAGGCGGCAAGCGCAAGACCGGAGATCGCGACGACGAGGGCCAGGACGAGGCCACGGAACAGGTTGCTCTTCGAGAATCTATCCATCGGTCGGAGAGTTTATTCGGCCTTATCGGGACGTGCTGAGCGGCCGCTACGCGACCCCGGTCGCGTGACGGTTGCCGCCGGCCACCGGAACGTCGACCCGCTCTTCGCGACCCGACTCGATCGCCTCACGAAGCCGATGCCCGGCCTTGTTCAGCCGGCGACGATGCCAGCCGGACCCACCGGTCATGCGATCGAAAGCCTTGGCCAGGCCCGTGGGGACCGTCCAGTAGCTGATCCGGACCACGGTGACCCCGGTCGCGGTCTCGTCCATTTCCCACTCGGTCCCGGTCGCCGTCTTGTTGTAGCTGCCGGTGACTCCCCGTTCGGAGATCCGGGCGGGAGGCTCGGCTGCGGTGATCGCCGAATCGGCCCAAGCCTTCTTGCGCTTGAACTGCCAGCGGGCGCCGGCCCCGATCCCCCGCGAGTTGAGCCGCAGGAGCCGGAAGTTCATGATCGCCTCGCCGTAGAGATACGGACGGGTGTCGAAGTCCATGAGGTACTCGAAGACTTCCTCGCGGGGTGCGTCAATCTCGACTTCGGTGAATACGGGACCCATCGAGGCGGATTCTACGATGTGCGCGGCGATAGGGTGTGCCGGTGTCTACGACCATCGCGATCCTCTCCCAGAAGGGCGGCACCGGAAAGACGACGCTGACCAGGTCTCTGGCCGAGGGGATGCGCCGTTCGGGTCTCTCGGTCCTCGCGATCGACGCCGACCCTCAGGGCAACCTTTCCGAGTATTTCGGCATCCCGGCTGACGCCTTCCCGACCCTGGGTGAGGTGCTTGCCGGACAGGAACGGGCGATCGACGCGGTTCACACCGGTCCCGGTGGCGGCGATGTGATTCCCGCCAATCTCGGACTGGCCGAGGCGGAGTTGATGCTGGCCGGGAAGATCGGGCGCGAGCTCACGCTCCGCAACGCTCTGCGGGAGCCGAAACGGCGCTACGACCTGATCCTGATCGACTGCCCGCCGACCCTGGGCCTGCTGACCGTGAACGCGTTGGTCGCCGCCGACCGGGCGATCCTCTCGACTCAGGCCGAGCATTTCTCCGAGCAGGGCGCCGAACAGGCGATGGAAGTGATCGGTCTCGCCCGGGAGAACCTGAACCCGGACCTGGAACTGCTGGGCCTGCTGCTCAACATCGCCGACATGCGCACCAACCACGCCCGTTCGACCCTGGAGACGATGCGCGAGGAGTTCGGTGACCTGGTCTTCGAGACGGTGATCCGACGCTCGATCGTGTACCCCGAATCGGCCCGCGCCGCCAAGCCGATCTTCGAGTACCGGCGGCGCAAGGCGCTCGACTACGCGCAGCTCACGGTCGAGGTTCTGGAGCGTCTCGACTTTCCTGCGGCCCTCGCCGAGGCCAAGGCTCAGTTGGAAAGCTAAATACAAGTCGGGCGGGGTCCGACCCGGCCTTCGCTTTTCCAAAGCCAGCGGAGCAGCAAGATGACCACTGCGGCGCTGATCAGCATGTCGGGTCGGGCGAGCGGCGCGACGAAGATGTCGAGCAGGGCGAAGAAGGCGAGGATCCCGGTGATCACCCGCAGCGCGTCGGGGCCGAATCGGTCACCGCTCGCCCGGCGGGCGATCAGCCAGACCCCCGCGATGACCGGAAGGGCCGCGAGCAGGATCCCGACCGGCCAAGCGATGCCGCTCTCGGGCAGGCTGTAGACCACGAACCAGAAGATCAGCGTCGCGACAAAGGCGATCCAGCTGATTCGCCTCGGGGACTGCCGGGAGCCTCCCGAAGCCGGCCGCGGGGACGAACCGAAGTCGAAGCGGCGCTGCCAGAAGGCGGCCGCGATCAGAGCCAGCATCAGCAGGGCCGCCGCGATCAGGTTCGGAGCCGAAGGCCAGTAGAACTCGCCGCAGACGACCGGCACCGCGACCACGAAGACGAAAACGGCCACGCCCATGCCGCGGCGGCCGACCCACGGTCGATCCTGCTGCCCGGGGAAGATCCGCTCGACCACCAGCACCGAGGAGCAGATGCTGACCGCCGAGTGAAAGACGGTGAGCAGCAGGGCCAGCGCGGCAGATCAGCACCCCGCAGCCGTAGAGCCCTACCATCAGGGCGAGGTTCCAGGGCAGGATCAGATCAAGCGGCGGCGTCGCTCCGGAAAGCGACTCACCGAAGAATGGGGCGATCAGCAGGATGCATAGCGCTGGCTTCTTCAGATTCGCCGGCACCCTGAAGATCGGTCAGAGCTCCGGGACGTCCGCTCCCAGGGGGCTGAAGCCGACTCGTTTCACCGTGGCCCAGCCCTCGCATTTTTCTCTCAGGCGAGCGACGATTCCACCCGTTTCCTGCCAGTTTGTCCAGACCAGCACGGTCGGGCCCGCCCCGGAGATGGTGGCGCCGATCGCCCCCATCTCCCCTGCCTGCTCGACGATCTCCATCGATCTCGGGAAGAGGTGACGGCGGCGCTCCTGGTGGAGACGATCGTGGAGGCCCATCCCGATCAGATCGAAATCACCTCGGCTGAGGCCGAGCGCGAGGTGGGCGGCCGAGGCGGCGTTGGCGACAGCGTCCTTGATCGGGATCTCCCCCGGGATCGCCTCCCGGGCAAGCCGGGTCGAAACCTCGGTGTCGGGGATGACCAGGATGCCCTCGAGACCCTCCGGCGAGTCGATCACGGTCGCGGTCAGCCGCGGGCCGCTCGTGCAGACCACGAAACCGCCGCAGATCGCCGCCGCGACGTTGTCCGGGTGGCCCTCGAGCGCGGTCGCCCGCTCGAGCAGATCCTGGCGTTCCAGGCCGAGCTCGAAGAGATGGTCGGCCGCGACCAGGCCGGCGACGATCGCCGCGGCGCTGGATCCCATCCCCCGGGCCAGCGGTATCTCGCCACCGATCCGGAAAGCGATCCCGTCAGCCGGATGCAGCGACTCGAAGGCCCGCACCACGAGGTTGTCCCGGTCAAGCGGCACGTCCAGGCCATCGCAGGAAACCGAGAACTCGCCGCACTCGCTGACCTCGAGCTCGAGATGGAGATCGAGCGCGACCGCCATAACGTCGTAACCTGGCCCTAGATTGGCCGAGGAGGCGGGAACCTTCACAAGACGATGGCGTTCAGTCACCCCGCAGAAATTATCTTCTTATGGCCGGAACGGTTGTTGAGCCAGTTCGTGGATGCTCCTGTGGATAACCTCCAGCCCGTGAACGGGGGTTCGAACTGCTTCGCCTGAGAGTCGATGTCGATCAAGGCGAATGCGACGCTCTGATCAGATCTTTGGCGAGCGTCGAGGGCATCCTGCGGATGACCGTAGACCCGGAGATCGTCACCGGCCGGTCTGTCCTCTCCGCGGACGTCGAGCCGGTGGCCGCCGACGACGTGCTGGACGCGCTGCACCGCCAGGGGCTCAACGATCGGGACTACGTGCTGGTCCGGCAGGACATCCTGACCCACGGTCTGCGGGACGGAGGGATCTCGGCCAGCGGCGGGTACTCGTGGGTCGAGATCGTCGGCGAGGCCCGCGCCAACGCCCGCCCGGTCGCTCGGTACTTCCTGCTGATGGCGGTCGCCGGTTGGATCGCCGGGCTGGGAGTCATCCAGTCGAGCATCATCCTGATCGTCGGTGCGATGGCTGTCAGCCCGGACCTGATGCCGCTCTGCGCTACGTGTGTCGGTGTGGTCGGCCGTCGAATGAGGCTTGCTCTCACCTCGTTCTTCACGCTGGTTCTGGGTATGGGCGTGGTGCTGCTGGTCGCGTTGGCCGTGACGCTGTCCCTGCAGCTGGTGGGCATTCTCAGCGCTGACTTCGACGTCCGCTCGATCGAGCTCCGCGGCCTCGCCCACGCCGACTACTCCACGGGGCTGATCGCCCTGGGAGCGGGCGTGGCCGCGATGCTCTCGTTCGAGACGCGGGCCGCCACGGCGGTAGGAGTGGCGATCTCGGTGACCACCGTGCCCGCGTCGGCCTTCTTCGGGGTCGCTTGCGCCCTTTCGGAGTGGAGCGAGGCGTGGGGAGCGATGGTGGTGCTGGGGATCAACTTGACGCTGCTGGTGGTCGGCGGCACCATCACGCTTTGGCTCCAGCTCCGATTTACGCCCAAGCACGCCCTGTGAATCTCCGGCCAGGTTCTGGCGAACCACCCGACTTGCCAGAATGGCGCGGTGGAATCTCCCTCACCCTCACCCCTCACACCTGCCCTCGAAATAACCGACCTGGTCAAGCGCTACCCGAACGGGACGGAGGCCCTGAAGGGGGTTTCGCTGGAGATCGCCGACGGCGAGTTCTTCGGCCTGCTCGGCCCGAACGGGGCCGGCAAGTCGACCCTGATCCACTGCTCGACCGGTCTGGCCGGGCCGACCTCGGGTGAGATCAAGGTCTTCGGCCACAGCGCCGTGAGCGACTATCGGGCGGCCCGGGAAGCGGTCGGCCTCGCCCCGCAGGAGCTGAACATCGACTGGTTCCTGACTGTGGAGGAGACGCTGGACTTCCACGGCGGCTACTTCGGCATGGCCAAGCAGGACCGCAAGGAACGGGTCGATGAGCTGCTCGAGTCGTTCTCCCTGGTCGAGAAACGGAACGACCGCACCCGCGAGCTTTCGGGTGGTATGAAGCGCCGGCTGATCCTGGCCCGGGCGCTGATGCACCGGCCGCGGCTGCTGATCCTGGACGAGCCGACCGCCGGGGTCGACGTCGAACTCAGGCTCGAGCTCTGGCATTACGTGCGACAGGTCAACACGGAAGGAACCACGATCCTGCTCACCACCCATTACCTGGAGGAGGCCGAGCAGCTCTGCAGCCGGATCGCCTTCATCAACGGTGGCGAGATCGTCGACCAGGGGTCCAGCGCCGAGCTGTCCGAGCGGTTCGGGGTCGGCAGCCTCGAGGACGCCTACCTGGAACTGGTCGGCCGCAAGGAGCTTTCGCGAGCCCACGTCGGCGCCGAGGAGGAGCGGGAAGCTTGAGCCCCTCGATGATCCGCCTCGTCGCCCTGACCCGGCGCGAGGTCAGCCGCTTCCTGAAGATTCCCCGCCAGACGCTCGGCGCGCCCCTGCTCGAGACCTTCCTCTACATCTCGATCTTCGGCGCCGCCCTCGGCTCGCGGGTCGGCGAGCTCCACGGCTTCGATTACATCGTCTTCGTGATTCCGGGCCTGATCATGATGGCTTTCGCGATCAACTCGTTCAGCAACAACTCGTCCTCGATCCTCCAGCAGAAGTTCCAGGGAGCGATCGACGACCAGCTCTCCTCCCCCGCCTCGCCGGGCCAGCTCTTGCTCGCCTTCACCCTCGGCGGCTTCCTGCGCGGCCTGCTGATCTCGGTGGTCACCTTCATCGTCGCCAGCCTGCTGATCGACCTGCCGGTCAAGCACTTCTACGTCCTGATCCCGGCCCTGTTCCTGGTCGGCTGGTTCTTCGCCAGCCTCGGCGTCCTGGTCGGGGTGAGGGCCGAGCAGTTCGACGATGTCTCCTTCGCCCAGACCTTCATCCTGCAGCCGCTGATCTTCCTCGGCGGCGTCTTCTACTCGGCTTCGCTACTGCCCGAGCCGTACCAGACCCTGACCCACTTCAACCCGGTCTACTACATGATCTCGCTGGTCCGTTACGGTTTTCTCGGCATCTCGGACATCAGCGTCTGGCTGGCTCTCGGCTTCCTGACGATCGCCACCGCCGCCCTCACCTACGCGAACTACCGCATGTTCAAGTCCGGCTACAAGCTCCGGAAATAACCACAAGCCGGAGCCGGCCCATCCATTATCTATTTCTGTGGGCCGGCGGGTTCGAGTTGGAGGCGGAGCGAAGCTCGCCGACTTGTTATTACCCGAAGACAGCTTCTTCGATTGCGCCGATCTCGTTGACGCAGTTGATCACCGCGGGGGCCTTGCCGAGGGCGGTGTCGGGGTCCTTGAGGCCGTGGCCGGTGAGGACGCAGACCACGGTCTCCGGCTCCTCCATCCCATCGGTTACCGGCAGGCCGTGGTTGAGGATGCCGGCCACCGAGGCGGCCGAGGCCGGTTCGCAGAAGACGCCCTCGTTGGCGGCCAGCCAGCGGTAGGCGTCGAGGATCTGCTCGTCGGTGACCGCGGCGACCCGTCCGCGGGAGGTGTTGAAGGCGTTCATCGCCTCCTCCCAGCGGGCCGGGTTGCCGATCCGGATCGCGGTGGCGATCGTTTCCGGCTTGGCGACCGGGGCGCCGTCGACCAGCGGGGCCGAGCCGGCCGCCTGGAAGCCGTAACAGATCGGCGCCGCGCCGCGCTCCTGAAAGCCCTTCCAGTAGGCCGAGATGTTGCCGGCGTTGCCGACCGGGATCGCCAGCGCGTCCGGCGCCTGTCCCAGCTCGTCGATCAACTCGAAAGCGGCGGTCTTCTGGCCCTCGATCCGGTAGGGGTTGACCGAGTTGACCAACTCGATCGGGTGGCGCTCGGCCAGGTCGCGGACCGCGGTGAGCGCGTCGTCGAAGTTGCCCTGGAGCGCGATCACCCGGGCGCCGTGCATCAGCGCCTGGGCGAGTTTGCCGATCGCGATGTTGCCCTCCGGCACGATCACGGCGCCGCGCAGGCCGGCCCGGACCGCGTAGGCCGCGGCCGAGGCGGCGGTGTTGCCGGTCGAAGCGCAGATCACGGCCTTGGCCCCGCGGCCGGCGGCTCGCGAGACGGCGACGGTCATGCCGCGGTCCTTGAAGGACCCGGTCGGGTTCGCGCCTTCGACCTTGAGGTAGACCTGGGCTCCGACCCGCTCGGAGAGCCGCGGGGCCGGGACCAGCGGGGTCGACCCCTCGTTCAGGCTGACGACCGGGTCGCCCGGCTCGAGCGGCAGGGTGTCGCGGTATCTCTCGATCAGTGGCTGTGGCATGGCTCCCCGGGGTCGCTTTCTAGGCGGTGAACTCTTCTTCGATTACACGAATGAAACGCGGGCCCGACCGGAGTGAGTCGAGGCGGGCGATCTCGGCGACCGCGGACTTGAAATCCGACTCGAGGCAACGGTGAACCACCATGACCAGGCGGGCGTCGTCACCGAGGCCCCGCTGAACCACGCTCTTGACCGAGATTCCGGAGTCCGAGAGCAGCTTCGCCACCTCGGCCAGCACGCCGGACTCGTCGGCCACCTCGAGATGGAGGTAGAAGGACGAGGCGACGTCGGTCAGGACCGGCAGCCCGCGGTCGGCGGTGTGGGTGCGGGCGTCACCCGCGGCGACCGAGACCACGTCACCGAGCACCGCCGCCGCCGTCTGCAGACCGCCGGCGCCGGGCCCGGACATCGTCACCTCGGTGATCTCCGGCGCCTCGACCATGACCGCGTTGAACGGGCCCTCGATCGGGGCCAGTGGATGACCCGGGTAGAGGAAGCACGGGAAGACCCGCACCGTGATGCCGTCCTCCAGCTTCTCGGCAACCCCGAGCAGCTTCAGCGAGAGGCCGAGCTCCTTGGCGTAGGCGAGGTCGTCCGGCTGGATCTCCTCGATCCCCTCGAAGTCGACCTGGTCGAGGGTGACCGGGGCGTGGAAGGCAAGCCGCGCGAGGATCGCCATCTTGGCGGCGGCGTCCGCCCCGTTCACGTCTTCGGTCGGATCGGCCTCGGCGTAACCGAGCTCCTGGGCCCGCTTCAGCACGTCGCCGTAGGAGGCGCCGGTGGCGGCCATCTCGGAAAGGATGAAATTGGTGGTGCCGTTGACGATGCCGAAGACCTTGTTGAACTCGACCGCGCCGAAGCTCTCCTGGACCACCCGGATCACCGGGACCACGGCGGCGACCGCCGCCTCGAAGCGGAGCTGCACCCCGGCCTCTTCGGCCGCGGCGAAGAGCTCGGGACCGTGCTGGGCGAGCAGCTGCTTGTTCGCGGTCACCACGGGGACGCCGGCCTTCAGCGCGGCGAGGACGTGCTCGCGCGCGGTGTCGGTGCCGCCCATCAGCTCGACGATCACGTCGGCATCGGGCAGGATCTCGCCGAAGTCGCCCTGGCTCCTGGTCAGGATCCCGGTCACCTGAAAGCGCCGCCCGGTCGCCGCTTCAACCTGTTCGGCCCGGTCCTCGACCAACTGGTCGAAGGCGGAACCGACCGTCCCGCGGCCCAGCAGTCCGATACGCAGAATCTCGCTCACATGTCCCTCTTCAGCAGATCGTCCCAGCTCTCGCGCCTGACCACGACCGTGGCCTTGCCGTTCTCGCAGAAGATCACGGGCGGGCGCGGCATTCCGTTGTAGTTGTTCGCCATCGAGTGTCCGTATGCCCCGGTCGCTGGAGTCAGCAGGATGTCGCCCACCCGGGGGTCCGCGAGATCGACATCTCGGATCAGGATATCCCCGGACTCGCAGTGCGACCCGGCGACGGTGACCGTGGTGTCGGCCTGGTCACCGGCGCGGTTGGCGATCACCGCGGTGTACTTCGCGTCATAGAGCATCGGCCGCAGGTTGTCGGACATGCCGCCGTCCACGGCCACGTAGGTCCGGACGTCCGGGATCTCCTTGACCGTGCCGATGCTGTAGATCGTGACCCCGGCCGTGCCGACCAGCGACCTGCCCGGCTCGATCAGGATCTTCACGTTCTCGCCGAACACGTCGCGAACCGCCTGGACCTTGAGGTTCACGTACTCCTCGATCGGCGGCGGCGAATCCTCCTCGTCGTAGGCGATGCCGAGACCGCCGCCCAGGTCGAGCACCTCGCACCAATCGCCGCGCAGCTCGCCCAGCGCCTCGACCGCCAGCCGGAAAGGCTCGATCTCGAAGATCTGCGAGCCGATGTGAAAGTGGAGCCCGACCAGGTTCAAGGTGTCGGAAGCGAGGGTGCGCTCGATCGCCCGGGCCGCCGTGCCGTCTTCGAGGCTGAAGCCGAACTTGGAGTCGAGCTGGCCGGTCTGGATGAAGGAGTGAGTCGAGGGCTTGATGCCGGGCGTGACCCGGATCAACACGTCCTGCGGCCGGCGGAGGACGCGCTCGCAGCGTTCGATCTCATCGAAGGAGTCGACGATCAGGTGACCGACCCCGACCTGCCCGGCCAGGGCGAGTTCCGCGTCGGTCTTGTTGTTGCCATGCATGTAGATCCGGGCCGGATCGAAGCCGGCGGTGAGCGCCATGGTCAGCTCGCCGCCGGAGGCGACATCGACCGAGAGCCCCTCCTCGGCGAAGAGCCGGTACGCGGCGGTGACCGGAAGCGCCTTGCTGGCGAAGAGCACCTCGAAGCGGTCGGTGTGAGCGGCGAAGGCCTTCTGGTAGGCACGGGCACGATCCCTCATCTCGGCGACCGCGAAGACATAGGCCGGGGTCCCGAACTCGCGGGCGAGTTCGACCACGTCGCAATCCCCTATTTCGAGGTGGCCGGCGTCGTTGGTGATTGTCCCGGTGGGGTATGGCATCGCCGCCATTCTTACGACTTCCGGCGTTGGATACGGTTCAGGCCGTGGCAAGCTCAGGAAGACGACCGATCAACGCGCCGCCAGGGAGCCCACAGGCCGCCGGAGTGCCGTGGCTGGGACTCTCGATCCTGCTCGTCCTGATCCTGATCCTCGGCGCCTTCGTCGCCTACTTCTTCTTTGACGTCGGCCGAGACGAAGGCGACAACTCCCCGGCCGGTGTCGCTAGCACCGAAGCCGGCACCGACGGTGATCAGGGAACCATCGTCGGCCACGCCAACGGCCCGCTGGGATTCCCGTCTGCCGCAACCCGCAACACCACCCGGATCAGCGGCAGCGACCCGGTTGACATCTCGATGGCAGCCGCGCTCGCCGCCTACCCGACCTCGGGACCGGGGACGCCGCCCTCGGCGGTCACCCTGGTTGACGCGAACGACTGGCAGTCCGGCGTCGCCGCGGCGACCCTGACCGCCTTGCCGGTCGGGGCCCCGATCCTGCTCGCCCCCTCGGGCACTCTGTCCGCGACCGGGACCGACACGCTCGCCCAGCTGAACCCGCTCGGCTCCCCGCAGACCGGCGAGAACAAGGTCTTCACCGTCGGCAAGGTCGCGCCGCCCTCCGGATACGAGGTGAAGCGGATCGACGGCGCCGACCCGGCCGCGGTCGCGGCCGCCGTCGCCAAGGAGAAGGCGGATCTCGTCGACGGCCCGCCCGGCGCCTTCGTCGTGGTCTCTTCCGAGGAGCCCGAGTACGCCACCCCGGCCGCGACCTGGGCCGCCCGCTCCGGTGACGTGGTGCTCTTCACCGGCAAGGACGAGGTCCCGAAGGCGACGCTCGACGTGATCAAGCAGAAGGCGAACAAGGCCGTTCCGATCTTCGTCCTGGGTCCCGCCAACGTGGTCTCCAGCAAGGCCCTCAAGCAGCTCGACAAGGCGGGAAGCACTGTCGAGCGGGTCGGTGGCGACGATCCGGAGACCGCTGCCGTCGAGCTGGTCAGGTACTCGAACGGGCTGTTCGGATGGAACCTGAACGAACCCGGCCACGGTTACACGCTGGCCCGTGCCGACCGGCCGATGGACGTGATCGCCACGACCGCGCTCTCCAGCAACGGCACCTGGCCGGCCCTGCTCCTGACCGACTCGAGCGAGAAGCTGCCGCAGGTGGTCGAGGACTATCTGCTTGACGTGAAGCCCGGCTACGTAAGCGACCCGACCCAGGGCGTGGTCAGCCATGGCTGGGTGATCGGCGACGATTCGATCATCTCGGTTGACGAGCAGGCCAGGTTCGACGATGCGCTCGAGCTCGAAATCGTGGAGACTGCGAGTTCAGGATGAGCGAAACCGAACACATCGGAGTGCTGAACTCCGGCCAGAGGATCACTCCAGAGGACATCCGGGAGCTGACCGGCGCCGTCACCCCCCACTTCGCCCAGCAGGTGCGGGTCCGGGTGGCCAGGCTGATCGAGAACCTGGACCCGCAGGACCCCGCCCGCGTCTTCGGCGAGCGTGAGATGGCCCGGCTCGAAGACCTCGCGCATCACAGCGGCCAGCCCGGCACATCCCCGATCCACTGAGCGGGACCGCCGAGTGGCCCTGAAGCAGGTCGCCCCCGGAGTCGAGCGCATCGGCCAGTTCCCCCTGCCGATGGTCAACGTCTACCTGGCCGGCGACATCCTCTTCGACGCCGGCACGACCTGGGACCGGTTCCGCATCCCGCGTCAGATCCGAGCTCGAAAGCTGTCGCTGCTGGCCCTGACTCACGTCCACCCCGACCACCAGGGGATGGCCCGCGAGATCTGCCGCGACCGCGACATCCCGCTCGCCTGCCACGCCGATGACGTCGACGCGATGGAAGGCCGGGTCCCGGTCTCCGGCGAGCAGGTCACGAGTGACCTGGTGAAGAAGCTCCAGGGCTTCTGGGAAGGCCCGCCGCACAAGGTCTCCCGGGTCCTCGAGGACGGCGAGAGGGTAGGCGATTTCACCGTGCTCCACACCCCGGGGCACGCCCGGGGACACGTCGTCTACTTCCGCGAGTCGGACGGCGTCGCGATCTGCGGCGACGTGATTCGCAACATCAATTACGCCACCGGCCGCACCGGCCTCGACGAACCGCCGGAGATGTTCACCTACGACCCGGCCGAGAACCGCCGCTCGATCCGTCGCCTGGCGGCGCTGGAGCCGACACTGCTGCTGCCTGGCCACGGTCCCGCGGTCACCGACATGGATGCTTTTCAGGTCTGGGTCGCGGCGCTGCCGAAGGTCTGAATGATCTTCTCGTTGTACTCGGTGACCTGCTCGTTCGGGATGAAGTAGGTCGGGGCGCCGGGAAAGATCGCGTCGGCGAACTGGGCCACCTCGGCCACCTTCGCCCGGACCTTGTCCGGGGTGCCGACCGCGCAGTACGTCTCGACCATCTCGTCCGGGATCGCGTCCGCCACACCCTGGATGTCACCGCGGCGGAACGCCTCACCGGCCGCCACGGCGTTCTGACCGAACCCGTGGAGCTCATAGAGGGGCATGTAGGTCTTGACGGTCGAGTAGAAAGCGACCGTGCGGCGGGCCGCATCGAGGCCGCGTTCGTAGTCATCGTCGATCGCGACGCAGATGCTGGGCATGTACGTGAATGAGGAACGCTCCCGGTTCGAGCGGGAAAGACCGAGCTCGAAGGCCGGCACGATCACCTCCTCGATCCAGCGGGCCGAGCAAAGCGGGTGGCCGATCAGGCCGTCAGCGACGTCACCGGCCATTCGCGACATGCCTTTCTGGACCGCCGCGGTGTAGATCGGGATATCGGCCCGGACCGGCGGGCTCGCGCGGTACCAGCCCTTGATGTCGAGGTCGTAGTACTCGCCCTTGAAAGCGACCGCCTCACCGGCCGCGGCGGCGTGGACTATCGCGCGAACCGCCTCGATCGTCTCTCGCAGGTGGGGCGCCGGACGCCCGTAATCGGCGTTGTGCCAGGTCTCGTTGAGGCGCTTCACCCCGGGGCCGAGACCGAGCCGGAAGCGGCCGCCGGAGATCTCGTCGATGTCCATCGCGCTCATCGCCATGGTCATCGGGCTGCGGACGAAGCCCCAGGCGATCGCGGTGCCGATCCCGATCGAAGCGGTCTTCGCGCCGAGAAAGGTGGTCTGGGTGAAGGCGTTGCGGAAGAGCTCGATCGCCCAGCCACAATCCAACCCGGCGGCTTCCGCCTTCTGCGCGAGCGCCGCCATGTCCTCCGGCGTCTCCCCCATGATTCCGACCGAAACCCGCTCCATTGCAGTCATGCGCCGCAGCGTATCTGTTTGAAATCGACCGCCACTTGGTATTTGATTGATTGTGTTTCGCCGTGTGGCTACCGCCACCAGGCACCAAAGGGAAAGGGAAGGAAAGGGACCTATGAACAGGCTTTTGCTGAGACTGAGCGGGCTGGCGATGCTGCTGATCGCGTTCGGCGCGATGGCGGGGACGGCCTCGGCCGATCCAGTGCTCTTCAACCTCGATCGCGGGATCATCAACCTCGGAACGGACTCCGGAACCCAGGGCCTGAAGCTGATCGACCCCGACGCCTCGCCGCCTGACCCACCGGCGACCTTGCGGGGCGAGGTCGATACCGCCACCGACGTCTTCACCGCGGGAGCTTCTGGTTTCGTGTTTCCCCAGAAGACGATCCAAGTCTCGGGCCTTGACGCCGTGGTGACGATCACCGCGACCGGCCCGATCTCGGGAACCTTCGACGTCGACTCGGGTTCGGCCGATATCGATGTCCCGCTCAGGGTCAGCATCGCGGTTGCCGGCAGCACCTGCTCGGCGAGCTTCCCGCTCGACCTGAAGACGACCGGCACTCTGACCGAGCCGGGCGGCACGCACAACGCCGCCCCGTTTGACCCGGACAGTGGTGAAGGCAGTCTCCACACCGGTTTCACCGTGCCGAACACGGAAGAAGGCGGGTTGGTCTGCCAGACCGTTGACGGTTTCATCGGCGGACCGGGTGACCTCTGGCTGGCCGGCACCGGTGGGATCGACGAAGGCATCACGACGGTCTACCCCGGCGGTGACGGCACCAGCCTCGGCTCGTCCGACGGTGGCTGGACGCACACCACGAGCTATGGCTCCCTCTGCATTCCGTTGGTCGGGCCGGGGCTTCTCTGCCCGACCATGACGGGCGCGGTCGAAGGTGACGGCGGAAGCGACGGTTCCGGTGACGGCTTCCTCCGCGACACGTCGCAGAACCTCCTGTCGACCGTACTCGGGGGCACCTCGACCGGCATCTGGACGAGCCCCGAGTTCACCTACAACGGAGCTCAAGGAGAACCGGCCGAGGAACTGAGCTTCGCGCTCTCCCGTAAGGCGGCGATCACCGACCTCCTCACGCTTACCGACGCGACCTGGAAGGTTGATCTGGTCAAGAGCGGCGACTCGACGGTCATCCCGCTGATCCCGACCGGCCCCGCGGCTGACGCCGCAGCCTGGGCCTCCGTTCCCGGGGCGGCGCTCGCCGCTGACGGCCTCACCATCGGCGACAAGTACCGGATCGTGATCAGCACCAGTCTCTCGACCGTCGTGGCGCTGCTGCCGTCCGGTACCTTCGACTACGACGATGTGGCGCTGACCGCGCGTCGTCCGACGCCCACCGGTCCGACCGGCCCGACGGGCCCGACGGGTCCGACCGGCCCCACCGAGCCGACCGGTCCGACCGGCCCGACCTCACCCACGGGCCCGACCGGGCCCACCTCTCCGACCGGTCCGACCGGCCCCACCGGTCCGGGCGGCGGCAACGGAGGCAATGGCGGGAACGGTGGGAACGGTGGAAATCACCAGGCCACCAAGCCCCCGAACAACGTCACCGCGATGTACAACGGCAAGTTCCTCTTCCTGCGGCTCAAGTGCCCGCCTCGGTTCAAGCCGCGCTGCCGCGGCAAGGCCGTCGGCGTGACCCGCAAGTCACCGAAGCGCAAGCTCGCGCGGCCGATGACCCGGGTCGCCAATGCCGCCCAGCGGGCCGGCAAGTGGAAGGTCGTGAAGCTGCGGATCAAGCCGAAGTACAAGAAGCGGATCGCCAAGTACGCGAAGCGGCCCAACAAGAAGCTGCTCGTGGTCCGTCAGACGATCCGGGCGAAGCGCTTCAAGCACGGCAAGCGCCAGTTCGTCTTCCACAAGTACAAGGTCCGGTCCGCCTCGAAGTAACGGCTCTCTCCGGAACGAAAAGGCCCGCCCCTTTCGGGGGCGGGCCTTTTCAATGCTTCTCTCCTTCGAGCTAGAGGCGCTCGATGAGCGTTGCGGTACCGATGCCGCCGCCGCAGCACATGGTGACCAGGCCGGTCTTCTTGTCCTGACGCTCGAGCTCGTGGAGCAGGGTGGTCATCAGACGAGCACCGGTCGAGCCGAGCGGATGGCCGAGGGCGATCGCGCCGCCGTTGACGTTGACCTTGTCCATGTCGGGCTTCAACTCGATCTCCCAGGCCTTGACCACGGAGGCGAAGGCCTCGTTGATCTCGGTCAGGTCGATGTCATCCATGCTCATGTCGTTGCGCTCGAGGATCTTCTTGGTGGCCGGGATCGGACCGGTCAGCATGATCACCGGGTCAACCCCGACCGCGGTCTGGTCGACGATGCGGGCGCGAGCCTTGAGGCCCAGCTCGTCTGCCTTCTCCTTGGTCATCAGCAACACGGCGGCGGCGCCGTCGGAGACCTGCGAGGAGTTGCCGGCGGTGATCTTGCCGTCTTCCTTGAAGGCCGGCTTCAGGCCGGCGAGGCCCTCCAGGCTGGTGCCGGGACGGATGCCCTGGTCGGTGGTGTAGGTGTCACCGTTGACCGAGAAGGGAGCGATCTCGCGCTCGAAACGGCCTTCCTCGGTGGCCTGCTGCGCGAGCGCGTGAGAACGGACCGCGATCTCGTCGAGATCCACCTTGGGGATCTCCCACTTGTCGGCGATCATCTCGGCCGAAATGCCCTGGTTGACCAGGTCGTACTTCTCCAGCAACTCAGGGGAGTAGGCGAAGCCGTACTCGCCCATCACCTTGGCCGCATCGCCGAAGGAGATGTGTCCCATGTGCTCGACCCCGCCGCCGATCATCACGTCATGGACTCCGGAGGCGATCATCGCCGCGGCGTAGTTGATCGCCTGCTGGGCGGAACCGCACTGACGGTCGATCGTGGTGGCCGGGGTCTCGATCGGGAAGCCGGCTTCGAGCCAGGCGTTGCGGCCGATGTTGATGCTCTGCTCACCGAACTGCTGCACGCAGCCGGCGACCACGTCCTCGACCAGCGCCGGATCGATCCCGGCCCGCTCGACGACGTTCTTGTACGCGTGAGCCAGCAGGTTCGAGGGGTGAACGTCCTTGTAGTAGCCCTTCTCCTTGTGGCCGCGACCGACCGGGGTACGGACCGCCTCCACGATTACGACTTCACGACCGCCGAACTTGCTCATCTTCGCCTTTCTAAGTTTCCAGTCGGGTGGCTTCAGGGGTTGAAAACCTGACTTCAATCGTAGCTGATTGATTCGTCAGTCAATTCGGTCTGACTGTAGATCCGAATAGTCTCCAGCCTCCATGAGCGCAACACCGTATGAGTTCGTCGCTATCGCGGGCAGCGGCACGATCGCGACCGGCCTGGCAGCCGTCGCCTCGGTCTCGAGTTCGCGGGTCCTGCTGCTAGTCCGTTCGGAAGAGTCAGCCGAGCGAGCCTTGGCCGCCACCGAGAAGGCCAGCCGGCGGATCGCCGGCGCCGACCCGTCGCGGGTCAGCGCCACCCTGGCGGCCGATGACCTGACCGAGGCGGACCTGCTGGTCGAGGCGATCGTCGAGGATGCGGCGGCCAAGGCGGAGCTGCTGCGCCGGGTCGCGGCTGCTGCCCCGAGCGCCGACTTCGCGACCACCACCTCCTCCCTCTCGATCACCGAGCTCGGCCGGGATTCCGGCATTCCCGAGCGGCTTTACGGGCTCCATGTGTTCAACCCGGTCCCGGCGATGCAGCTGGTCGAGTTGATCTTCCCAGACACGGTCGGCAGCGAGGTGGCGGAGCGGGCCCACGACTGGTGCCACATTCTCGAGAAGACCGCGGTCGAGGTGCCCGACACCGCCGGGTTCGCGGTCAACCGGCTGCTCTTCCCCTTCCTCTTCGACGCGGTCCGCTACCAGGAGCGAACCGGCCTCGAGGCGGCGGCGGTCGATCAGTGCATGACCCTCGGCGTCGCACATCCGATGGGCCCCCTCGCCCTGCTCGACCTGGTCGGGCTCGACGTCGCGGTCGCGATCGGCCAGGCCCTCAACGCCGAATCGGACAACCCCGACCACCTCGCCCCGACCTCGATCCAAGAGTTCGTCGCCGCCGGCCACCTAGGCCGAAAAACCGGCCGCGGCTTCTACGACTATTCATAAAGCAAGCCGGGCGCGTTCACATAAGTAAGCCGGGCGGGGTCCGACCCGCCCTCCCAGGGACATAAGGAGTCGGCACCGCCTTCGGCGGGCCTCCCAGTGAAACCCGCTGGCCCACAGAAATAGATGATGGATGGGCCGGCTCTGGTCGGGGTGGGATCAGCGGCGAGATCCAAGTTATGGCCGGCGGCGTTATGTGGCCATAATCGGCATCTCGCGAACCCTGGGCAGAGGTCCGGGTAGCCGGATCGCTAACGGTGAAACTGAAAACCGAGGGTGATGACTGGAAATCAGTTTCACCCCACCTGTGCACCTCTGGGAGTGACGGGTGCTTCAAAGGTGGTCAGGCTGATATTTCACCGAGCGGAGTCCGTTCATCAAGTATTTGATGTTCTGAACGGACGGGTTTGCCTGGGAGGCGGAGCGCAGCTCGCCGACTTACTTATGAGCGGCGATCCCGTCGATCTTGGTGGCAAGCTCGAAATCCGCCTCTGTCAGGCCGCCTTCGGCGTGGTTGGTGATCGCCACCGTGACCTTGTTCCAGGAGATCGCCAGGTCGGGATGGTGGTTCATCGCTTCGGCCGGCTCGACCAGCGAGTCGACGAAGCGGATCGAGCCGACGAAGTCCTCGAGCTCGAACTCGCGGACGATCTGCCGCCCTTCCAGACTCCAGCCGTCGAGTTCCGCCAGCCGATCCTGAATTTCCTTGTCGTCGAGCAACGTCATGCGTTGAAGGTACCCGTAGCTGGGATATTGAAGCCATGCGCATCGCTTCGCTCGTGCCCTCCTCCACCGAGATGCTGTTCGCGCTCAGCCTCGGCGACGAAGTGGTCGACCGGATCAGATCCACGGGAGCCGGCCGGATCGTCGCGGTCGATGCGGCGGCGTCCTTCTCCCGGCCCGGTCCGCGGCTGGTCGACGGGATCGAGCTGCTAGCTGGGCTGCTCCACCCCGAGATGCCGAGGGTAACCGGCGACGGCCTCGCGCACCACCGGATCGCGTAAGCGTCAGGCGAAGCGCAGGCCGGGTATCGGTTCGGCCGCGGAGATCGCGAGGACTACCGCCGCGACGGCGATCACGATCATGCCGGCGTACTCGACGAACTTCGCGTTCGAGCCGAGATAGCCGCGCTCGCCGGCGATGACCAGCAGGCCGCAGAGGGCGCCGCCGGCCAGGCCACCAAGGTGCCCACCGATGCTGATGCCGCTGATCGTGAAGGTGAGCAGCAGGTTGATGCCGATGATCACCCCGATCTCATTCGCCACGTGACCGAGACCACGGCCGTAAGCGATGATGAAGGTCGCCGCGAAAAGGCCGAAAACGGCGCCCGAGGCGCCGACCGTGATCGCGTTGTTGGCGCTGAGCAGGATCGCGCCGAGCGAACCCGCGAGCAGCGAAGCGAAGTAGATCATCAGGAACCGGACCGTTCCCACCGACGGCTCGAGCACCCGCCCGAGGAAATACAGCGCGATCATGTTGAAGGCGACATGCATGAAGCCCGCGTGGAGGAAGCCCGCGGTCAGAAGCCGGTAGGTCTCGCCGTTTCCGACCGCGCCGCCGACCAGGCCGTAATCCCGGATCAGGTCGGACGTGGTCGAGCTGAGGCCGCCTGATCCGGTCGCCATCTCGGCCAGGAAGACCACGACGTTGATCGCGATCAGGGCAATCGTCGCTGGGTAGCCGCCAACCTGGCTGGTGGCCGCGGAACCGGACCGGACCCGCGTCTTCTCACTCGCGCATTCCGGGCAGCGCATGCCGACCGGGGTCGGCGTCATGCAGTCCGGGCAGATCGGCCGGCCGCAGCTGGAACAGGAGACTCCCGTCTCAACTCTCGGGTGGCGGTAACAGGTAGCCAAGGTTCAGAACCCTACAATGGCACCCGATGGAGAGGACTGCTTACGCCCGCCTATACGCAACCTCGGTCGGCGCCTTCCTGGTTCTGCTCGGTTTCGCCGGTCTGCTCGCCAACACCGAGTTCAAGGCGCACGAACTAGCCACCGACCTGCTCGGCTTCTACACGGTCAACGGCTGGGCCAGCGCCTTCCACGTCGCGGCTGGGCTGGTCGGCCTGTTCCTCGCCCGACCCCTCCCCCGCCTTTTCACTCTGCTCGCCGGCTTCCTCTTCACCGGGCTCGGGATCTGGGGGATTCTCGCCACCAACGGAACCTGGCTGCTGGACGCTCTGCCCGCCACGCGCTGGGTGAATCTGGTCAACCTGCTGATCGGACTGGCCGGGCTGAGCGCCTACGTCGCGAGCCGCTGGGACCGGATCGCCACCTGGGCCCGGGGGCTCGAGAGCCGCCTCGAGTCACGCGCCGAGAAGCGTCGCCAAAAGAGGCGCCGTCGCAAGGTCCGCAAGCGCCGTCGAGTAGCCGACGGCTGAGCTCCTCCCTCCATCAGTTGCTCCTCGGGAGGAGCGGTTTCTCTGGTGCCCCGGCGAAGATCGGGGCACTTTCCTTATGTCCGGCCGCGCCGGCGGAAGCCGACCAGGATCAGGGCGCCCGTGGCGAGGCCGCCGGCCGCCAGCGCGGTCACCGGACGAATCCAGTTGCGCGGGTCGCGCAGCGACTGAAGCTCGCTCTCGGTCAGTTCCTCGGCCCACTCGCTCAGGTCGGAGGCGGCCGCGTCGGTGATCGCCGAGAAGGTGTCGTGAAGCCGGTCCGACATCCGCTGTGGCGGCTCGACCGGTTTCAGCGCGTCGGCGAGCAGGTTCTCGAGCCGGATCTCATCCATGCTCAATCGGTATCCCTTCCGCTTCGAGCAGCTCTTGCAGCTGCTTGATCGCGCGATGGATCAGCACCTTGGTCGCCCCGTCGGACTTGCCCATCGCCCGGGCGATCTCCCGGTTGTCCATGCCCAAGGCGAAGCGCATGACCAGCGCCTCGCGCCGCTCGTCGGGCAGTTCCTGAAGGTTCTCGATGACCGCCCTCAGCTCCTCGCGGCCTTCGACCAGATCCTCGGTCGAGTGGCGCGCGGCCGGCGGTTCGACGCTGTCGAGCGGAGTCTGGGGCTTGCGCGAACGGTCGCGGTGATAGTTCGCCGCGAGGTTGTGGGCGATCCGGATCAGCCAGGGGCGCATCGGACGCCCGTCGGACTCTTTTCGGGCCCGACCGAAATGACGGTAGGCCTGGAGAAAGGTCTGCTCGGTCAGATCCTCGGCGTCGTGATGGTTGCCGATCCGGTAGTAGGCGTACGAGTAGACATCCTTGAGGTGGTCGCGGTACAGCTGCGCGAAGGCCCGATCGGTCTCGGCCTTTGACTCCGGGGTGGGTGTGGCGCCGGGACCGGACACGTCCGAACATTATGCCGCCCTCCGTGAGTGACCGGAACGCCGGAGCGCCGCGACCCACTCATCCGAGCTGATCGCGCCGGTGGCGAGATCGGCCAGCCCGGTGAGGCCGTCGGCGGGGCAGCCCGCCGCCGCGACCGTGGCCGCGATCTGGGGCACGGAGTCGAGGGCTTCCGAGGCCTGACCGATCGTCTCCCGGATCTGGTCGGGGGCGCTGCCCTTGCCGAGCAGCTCACCGGCCCGCCGGTTGCGGCTGCCGGAGGCCATCACGGTGGCGAGCAGATCGCCGACCCCGGCCAGGCCGTTGAAGGTTTCGAGATCGGCCCCCTTGGTCACCGCGTAGCCGACGCACTCGTCCCAGACCGCGGCGGCGGCGATGCCGGCCGCGTTGAGACCATGGGGCTCGGCCGCGGCAGCGGCCAGCACGGCGGCGTTCTTGGCCGCCCCGGCCATCTCCACCCCGACCACGTCCCGGGAGCGCTCGCAGACCAGTCCGGCCCGGTCGAACACGTCACCGAGCTGGGCACGGAGGTCGCTGTCGCCGCTGCCGAGCACCAGCGCCGCCGACCCTGAGACCGCCTCGCGGGCGTGGGCCGGCCCGCCGAGGCAGGAGACCCCGCGTGAGCGGATCCGCCCGGCTACGTACTCCGAGGGAAACTGACCCTTCGGCGCGATCAGGCCCTTGGCCAGGAGCAGGACCCCGGCCCGGTTGCCGACCCGGTCAGCTACGGCGCCGACCGCCTGCGGGTAGGAAGCCGAGGGAACGGCGATCACCAGCAGGTCCACCCCGCCGAGCTCGATCTGGCCGGATGGCCGAACCTCGATTCCCTCCGGCAGCCTCACCCCCGGCAGGTACCTGGTGTTCTCGCGGGCCAGCGCCATCTCCTCGGCCTGCTCGGCGGTGCGGGTGCCGAGCTGAACCTCGAGACCCCCGCGGGCGAGGAGCACTGCCACCGCGGTTCCCCAGCTGCCGGCACCGATCACCGCGGCGCGGCGCATCGGCGGCAGACCGCCTATGTCCTCCCACTGGAGTTCGATGTTCGGCCAGATCCGATCGGTGACCGAGGCCGCGAGGGCCGGCGACGGGGCCTCCGACTGCGGGAAGGACATCGGCCGGCCAACCCTGATGTCAACCTTGCGGGGCCGGATCCGCCAGCCGCGCCGTACGTTCTCGCTGCCGGTGACCGCGACCGGCAGCACCGGGGCGCCGCTGCGCAGCGCCAGCCTGCCCACGCCCCGCTTTGCCTTGCCCAGGGAGCCTTTGCGGATCCGGGTTCCCTCCGGGAAGATGCAGATCGAGCCGCCCCGCTCCAGCACCTTCTCGGCCGTCTCGATCGCCAGCTCGTCGGCCTCTCCCCGGCGGATCGGGAAGGCGCCGACCCGGCAGAGCAGGAACCCCTGCCAGCGTTTCTCGAAGAGCTCGACCTTGGCCACGTAGTTCATCGGCTTGCCCCAGGGCAGGCAGGTGCCGATCACGAAGGGGTCGAGGAAACTGCGGTGATTGGCGGCGACGATCGTCGCTCCCTTGATCCGGGCGTTCGCGCGGCCCTGTCTGGAAAGCCGGAAGTAGACGAGGAAAAACGGCTGCAGGATGATCCGCGCGAGGAGGTAGAGACCACGGTTCACCCCGTGCTTGCGCGTGTACTCGTGGTAGGCCTCGAGCTGGTCTTGGGTCACAACAGATTCCTACACGTCGCGCCGGACCCGGTTACAACCGGCTCACTCGCGCCGGCCGCAGGCCAACCCGGCGAAATCCTCGATCGCGTCGATCGTGTTCTCGTTCCGGACCGAGCGGAGGAAGTCGAAGGTGTGCTCCGCCCCCGGCAACTCGGCCCGGGCAACCTTGCTGCCGGCCGTTTCGAGCGCCGCGAGCAGTTGCTTGGTGCTCTCAGGGCCGATCACGCTGTCGTGGCCGGCGTCGATCAGCAGGAAGGGCGGCGCGTCCGGGTGAGCCAGATCGATCGGGCTGGACGGGATCGCCCGCGCGGCCTCGCCGGAGACATTGAGCCGACCGTAGTAGCCGTACAGGCCGATCACTCCCC
Source organism: Solirubrobacterales bacterium (assembly GCA_044464425.1). Classification (GTDB taxonomy): domain Bacteria; phylum Actinomycetota; class Thermoleophilia; order Solirubrobacterales; family 70-9; genus 67-14. The sequence goes on from JBIQLL010000001.1 coordinate 83,603, forward strand.
GGACCGAGGTCTCGACCTCCTCGAAGCCAGGCTGGAGATCCGGGCGGTTCGGGGTCAACGCCGCCATCGCCGAGATATGGGCGCCGGCCGAGGAGCCGGCCAGGAGTATCCGTTCGGGATCGACGCCGAAGGCGAGGCCGTCACTACGGGCCCAGGCGACCACCCGTTTCAGGTCGATCAGGAAATCAGGGAACTTGCCTTCCGGGTTGAGCCGGTAGTTGGCGCTGATCACGACCCAGCCCTGACGAGCGAGCCGGTACTTCATCAGCTGAGACTCCCGCTGCTTGTCGCCCATGCGGAACCGCCCGCCGTGGAGGTAGATCAGAGTCGGACCCGTCGCTTCGCCGCGCGGACGGTAGACGTCGAGCCGGTTCGCTTTCCCAGCCGGGCCGTAGGCGATGTTTCTGGTCCGACGCACCAGCGCCCGCCCGAGGGGCACCGGAGCCAAGAGGGCAACGAGGTACGAGCGCGTTCCGGCCAGCCGGTCAACCGCCTGCTCGTCGAGCCGGGCGACCGCCGTTCTGAGGGCGTCCCGGCTCGGAAAGGCCCGGGCCAGGAGGACGAAAAGCCCGGCGGCCACCACTCCGGCCAGCGCCACGGCGCCCCAGCCCGCCGCGGTGATCTCACCCTGAGCCACGGCGAGCACGGTGATCACGGCGAGCAGCGCCGCGTACCAGTGGGGCTGCTCGTTGATCAGCAGGCCGCCCACGATGTAGGAGATGGTCCCGACCCTGCTCTGGGGACGAGGCCGGGCCAGCAAGATCGCGACGCAGGCACCGATGATCAGAACGGTGATCAGGTAACCAGGTGGCATTGAGTTCGTATTCCCTTCCTGCGTGCAAAGAAACGGACCGGCCCCGAAAGGCCGGCCCGCTCACGCTACCGCTACCGGAGCGTCGGCTCAGCGTCCCTTGAGCCGCACCTTCTTCGTCGTCTTGATGAAGGTGTCACCGGCGCTCACCACGACCTTGCGCTTGCCACGGCCGCGAAGCTCGACCCTGGCCCGTCCGGACTTGTTGGTGCGGAGGGTACGGCCGGCCAGTTTGACCTTTGCGTTCTGCACCGGCCGCTTGTCGCCGTAGACGTTGGCCGTTACGGTCACCGTCACGGCGGTTCTCTTGCCGCGCCGCTTCGCCTTGACCTTCGCCTTGAGCCGACTCTTCTGCGGCAGGTCCTTGTAACAGGCGCCCAGCTTGGGCAGGTTCGGCGCCCGCTTGCCGTCATAGACGGCGACGAAGGTGCCCTTCTTGTAGGGGAGCGGGTCGCCCGGGCCGATCTCGAGGTCGGCCTTCAGGCTGCCCTTGTGCTGGCCGGTCACCTTGATGTCAGCGGTGATGTGCCACACGCCCTCGGCGGTCTTGGTCACCTTGTAGGGACCGTTCACGAAGGTCTCACCATCCTTGGAATAGTTGTGGAAGACGGACTCCCAGCTGCCCTCGCGGAGGTTGCCCTCGTAGACCAGGTCGGCTGTGCCGCCGGCCTTGCCGTTCACGGTCACCGACGTGTTCGAGCCGACGGAAGGCCGGTACTCGGTCGGCGGGATCGCCCAGCTGCCGACCGCCGAACTCACGGTCTTGATCGGCTTGCCGGCCGGACGCTCGATGTGCGCGATCGCGACCCGGTTCGGGACCAGGCCCTTCTGGCGGATGTGCTCGTCGAGACTGGCCGAGGGCACGGTCCGGAGCCGCTCCTGCAGCAGCACGTCCTGGCTGTTCGGGCTCCAGAACTGGTTGCCGGACAGGTTGTTGCCCGGGGTCAGGTTCTTTCCGGGGTAGACGTTGAGCGGCTGGCCGATCAGCCTGCCCTTCTGGTCGCCGGCCGAGGAAAGCAGCCAGGGCGAGAGGTCGCACTGGAAGCCCGGCCAGGTGGAGACGTAGAACGGGGCCACCGCGGCGGCGGCCGGCATTTCGACGAACGAGTCGATCTGGGGGATCCAGCCGAAGGCGTCGATCCGGTGGCGGGTCCGCCACGAGTAGAGCGCCATCATCTCCCCGTCGGGGGAAAATGAGCCGTCCTCGTCCCAGTCCGGATTGCCGGTGATCGGGGTCACCTTGCCGGTCTTGAGGTTGATCTTGACCGGGTTGAGGTTGTAGCCGGAGCCGCCTATCGCGGTGATCGCGGCGCCGCCGTCAACGAAGCTCTTGAGCTCCCAGAGCTGGTTGTCGCCGGCCCAGTTCTGCGCGTTCGCGTCAGTCGGGGACGTGGGTCGGTACGGGTTCACCGCCTTCTGGTCGACCACCTTGTAGCGGTCGTCCAGCCGGGTCAGGCGACCGACGATCATGACCGTGCCGTCGAGACGGAGGTCCATCCAGCCGAGGTGAACGCCGTCCGGGGCGAGGTGCCAGGTGCGACGCTGAACGATCAGCGGCACCCCGACCTTGTCGTCGGACATGTCGACCGGCAGGTACTTGTGCGACTCGCACTTGAAGACGCTGGGGCTGCACTCGAGGATCCAGGCGTCCGCGGTCGGCCCGGAATCGACGCCGCCGAGACCGCCGAGCTCCTCGCTCACGAAGAGCCGCTTGTTGTCCGGGAACACGTAGGTGAAGCCGCCGATGATCGCCGGGCGGTCGGCAAACCCGCAGGTGATGCAGCGGGTGCCCTTGCCCTTCTTCGAAGTGGTCCAGGTCGAGCCGTCGAGCTGGTTCTGGAAGACGATGTTCTTACCGTCCGGGCTATAGGTAGGCAGCCACGGCTGAACGTCGCCCGGCACCTTGATCGTCTTCTTGTCGATCGGGTAGAAGGGCGGCTTGGTCTGGGCCGAGGCCGTCCCGACGCCGGCGACCGCCACCAGCAGCACTGACATGAGCACGGCCCCTGCCGCGATCAGCTTGGTTCTCATCCCACTCTCTCCTGTGTTCAGCACATGTACACGCGCTTGGGTTATCGATGCGATGGTGTACAAATATCAGATTCGTACACTTTTGTGTAAACGTTTGGATTCGTAGCACAGCCCTGTAGAGTGCCCACCACCCCATGGAGGCGACAGTCAGCACATCGAAGGCGTTCGTGGCCCATCAGGAAGAGGCCGCGGGGCTCGGGGCTCCCCGCGCCACCCCGGCCGACGCCTTCCGGGCCGCCCTCAGGGCATTCGTGCGTGGGCCGCGGCTTGACATGGAGAAGCTGGCCCAGGAGCTGGACATCTCCAAGACCACCCTCTACCGCTGGACCGGCCCCCGGGACCAGCTGCTCTCCGAGATCCTCTGCTTCTTCGGCGAGGAAGCGGTGCGGATCGGCCGGGAAGCCGCCGAAGGCGAGAAGGGGCTGCGTCGGATCGAGCTCTTCGCCCGCGCCTTCGTCGACTCGATCGTGGACTTCGAACCGCAGCGGCGCTTCGTCCAGAACGAGACCGAACTCGCCTTCCGCCTGCTGACCACCCGCGGCGGGCTGGTCCAGTCGACGGTGGTGGACCGGATCGCCGAGCTGCTAGACGAGGAGGCGAAGGCCGGCACGATCACCCTCCGGGCCCCGGCCCCCGACCTGGCCTACGCGATGACCCGAATCATCGAGGGATTCATCTACAACGACGCGATGACCGAAAGCGGTCCCGACGTCGACCGCGCGGTCCAGATCGTCTGCCTCCTGGTCGACTGACCGTATCGTCGGCATATCCAAATTCAGATACGAGCTGGTAACGCCCGTCTGCCTTGACGACGGCCGTCTACGCGAGCTCCAAGGGCTGGGCGGTCACGATTCCCGTCGAGGCCTGGTCGGGGGGCATCGCCTCCGCCATCCTGATCGGAGCGATCGCGGGCCTGCTGCCCGCCGTTCGAGCCTCCCGCATGCCTCCTATCGTGGCTCTGAGGACGGCATGACGGGGAGCTTCACAGTGACGCGGAGGCCGCCGTCGGGGCGGGCGACGATCGCCAGGGTTCCGTCGTGAGAGCGGGCGATGCTCTTGACGATCGCCAGGCCGAGCCCGACGCCGTCGTGGCCGCTGCGAATGCGCTCGGTGCCGCGCTGAAACGGTTCGGTCAGCGTCGAGACCAGCTGCGGAGTGAGTGTCTCGCCCGTGTTCTCGACCGTCAACACGGCGGATTCGGGGCCGATGCTCGTGTTGACCTGCACGGTGCCGCCATCGGGAAGGTTGTGGACGATCCCGTTGTGCACCAGGTTCGTAGCCATCTGCAGGAGGAGAGCGGGTGAGCCGACGGTCGGGGCAAGCTCCCCGGATGTCTCGACCTTGACGCCGTATTTCTCGGCGAGCGGGACGAGGGTCTCGGCGGCTTCTTCGGCCACGAGAGACAGGTCGACCGGTTCCCTGGCGAAAGCGCCTTGGTCGGTACGACTGAGCAGGAGCAAAGCCTCGGTGAGATCGATCGCCCGGGCGTTGACGGCGTGGAGTCGTTTGAGCAGCTCGTCGCTGTCGTGGTTCGGGTCGTTGCGGGCGACATCGATCAGGGTCTGGGTGACGGCCAGCGGCGTGCGCAGCTCATGGGATGCGTTGGCGGCAAATCGTTGCTGTTCGGCGGCCTGCGCTTCGAGCCGCGCGAGCATGAGGTCAAAGCTGTCGGCGAGCTCACGAAACTCGTCCTGGGGTCCTTCCAGATTGATCCGGTGAGTGAGCGACCCCGTCGCGGCCACTCGCGTGGCCTCGGTGATTCTGGAAAGGGGAGCGAGCATGCGACCGGCCAGAAGCCACCCGCCGATCAAGCCCACGAGCAGCATGAACGCGAGCGAGGCGATGGCCGCCGGACTGAATATGCGCGGACCGAAGTTGCTGGGGTCGAAGATCAGCAGGTAATCGTCGACCGTGGGGATGTAGAGGCTCGACCTGTCCCTGATCAGAAAGAACCAGAAGACCGCGAGGAGCAGGGCTCCGGCGATCGTGAGGAATCCCGCGTAGCTGAGGGCGAGCTTGAGCCGAGCACTCATCCCTGGCGCTCTATCGGCCCTATCCACGCTCGCTTCCCTCGCCCTCGAGGTCCGCTTCCGTATCGATGCGGTAGCCGACGCCGGCCACCGTGGCGATGACCCAGGGTTCACCGAGTCGCTTGCGCAGCGCCGAGACCGTGATCCGCACCGCGTTGGTGAACGGGTCGGCGTTCTCGTCCCAGGCCCGCGCGAGCAGCTCCTCGGCGCTGACGACTCCACCCTCGGCGTCGACCAGGACCTCGAGCACCGCGAACTGCTTACGGGTCAGGGCGACGTAGCGATCGTCGCGGTAGACCTCGCGGCGAAACGGATCGAGTCGAAGGCCCGCGATCTCCCGCACCGGCGGCCTGCTGCGCGCCCGCCGGCGGTCCAGCGCCCTGAGCCTGAGCACCAGCTCCCGGAGCTCGAACGGCTTGGTCAGGTAGTCGTCGGCGCCGAGCTCGAAGCCCGAGGTCTTGTCGTCCAGGCGGTCGGCCGCGGTGAGCATCAGGATCGGGATGCCGCTCTCCGAGGCGACTATGTGCTTCGCGATCTCGTCGCCGGAGGGCCCGGGAACGTCGCGGTCGAGCACGGCTATGTCGTACGCGTTGAGGCTCAGCAACTCCAGCGCGGTGTCGCCATCACCGGCGATGTCGGCCGCGATCGCTTCGAGGCGCAGGCCGTCGCGGATGGCCTCGGCCATATAGGGCTCGTCCTCGACGAGCAGCACACGCATGTCTCGATGCTAAGAGGTGGTGCGTATCGTCGGCGTATCGAAAACCGCATACGGGCCGGCAACGCGCCAGCGCCTTGACTGGGGGCATGCCACACAGCAACCGGCCTCCGATCACGATCTACCGGACTCGCACGCGCCGGCTTCGCACCTTTCTGCTGCGTAGCGCCGCATCACTGGTGGCGGTAGCGCTCCTCGCGACGGCGGTGAGTCATCAGTTCTCGTCTTCCTCTCAAGCGGAACGATCCCACGGGAGTTCGTCCACATCGAGGTCCGGCGAGGATCTCACGGTCTTCGGTGAAAGTGGCCCGGAGGTGGCCAATCTCGATCCGGACCTGCGCGGCGCGCTGCGTCAGGCCGCCACGGACGCCGGCCGCGACGGGGTCAGCTTCACGATCAACAGTGGCTGGCGCTCGCCGGAGCATCAGCAAAGCCTTCTCGACCAGGCGGTGGCCGAGTATGGCTCGGCGGCGGAGGCGGCACGCTGGGTGGCGACGCCCGAGACTTCACCACATGTGTCGGGCGACGCGGTCGACATCGGGCCCGCCGAGGCCGCATCCTGGCTGTCCGCACACGGGTCGCGGTATGGGCTCTGCCAGATCTACGCCAATGAACCCTGGCATTACGAGTTGCGCCCCGACGCGGTCGCCGAGGGGTGTCCGCCCATGTACGCGGATCCGACGCAGGACCCGAGAATGCAGGGGTGAGAGCCGTCCGCCGATGAGTTTCGCGCGGATCCGGAGTCCTTGCAGCAGCACCCTCGATCAACGATCCTCAAGGAGGACAACATGACTGCCACCTACACCTTCGATGTCTTCTCCAGCCTCGACGGCTTCGGCTCCGCCCAGAGCAGCAGCGACTGGACCGGCTACTGGGGCAAACAGGGCCCGGAGCTGCTCGACCACCGCCTCGCTTCGTACGAGGGCGAGCAGCGCATGGTGTTCGGCGCCAACACGTACCGGGCATTCGCGCGGATGCTGGGCGCGAGCAGCGAGGAATCCGAGGTCCGCGACCCGTGGGTCACCCGGATGGTCAACCTGCCCGCGACGGTGGTGTCGTCCACCTTGGAAGAACCCCTCGACTGGCCGGACGCGACCATCGCACGCGGCGACGCCGTCGAGGTAATCGCCGCCCTCAAGGAGGAGTCCGAGGTGCCGCTCCGCTCACACGGCAGCCTCTCGATGAACCGGGCCTTGATGGCCGCCGGCCTGGTCGACCGCGTCCAGGTCACGGTCTTCCCCGTGATCACCGGCCAGACCGGCTCGGAACCAATCTTCGATGGCGCAACCGACTTCGATCTCGAACTGATCGAAAGCCGAACCCTGGACGACGACATCCAGGAACTCACCTACCGATCCGTTTTGCACGGCTGAACGACGGAGCAGAGTAGCGACGCGATTACAAGGACTACGACTTCCGGTGCATCTTCATGGTCAGGTCGTCGACCCGGCACTGTCCTTGCGTGTCGAATCTGACTTCGACTTGTACGTCTTGAATCTGAGCTGAAGTGGCCTGACGGGCGACCACCGTCTGGCTCCCGTCCGCATCGAGAAATGACCCCAGGACGCTACCCGGGTAAACAGTGCCCCGAGCGGCTGTCCTGCCGTTGGCTCGGATCTTGATATGAGAAGTAGCGGAACGTGGATAACCGGTCACCGTCAGAGCCTTGCGTCCGTCGCTGGCACATGAGTAGGAGAGGATGAACATCGTCGGGATCGCCGCCAGGGTCTCCGAGAGTGCTCGGTCGTCGTGCCGGATGACTTTCCGCAGTTCGCGCGGGAAATGCCTGATCCCCGGATAGCGCTCAGCCCGGCTGGTCGTGGCGCCATCGGCATCTCGTTGCTCATCGCTGGACGAACATCCCGCGACGAGCAGGCCAAGCAACGAGCAGGCCACGAGCATCCGCCGACCGGCCTTGGTCGCAAGCAACATCGCCAGCTCCTCAGCCGTGCCCGGCGATCAGTCCGACGTTCCAGAAGTCCCAACGTCCACGTGGAGAGATGACTTCTAGATCGGCACGAATCCGGGGATCCGCACGGGTGCCGGTGCCCACCCAGTATTCACCCGACACGGGCAGAGCTCGCTCGAAAGCGGGTTTTCCTCCCCGCAGGCCTGCCTGCCGGATCACGCCTCCCCAGACCGTGCCGGGCAAAGCCGCACCGGGCACCGGGTTCTTGTCAGATGGCGTCCCGCCCAACTTCGTCGGCAGGGACATGATCTGCCCCGATGGCACCCAGCCATCGGCGGATCCCGCCCACCAGCGGTTGATCCGCACCGACAGGCGCCTCATCCTGATCCGGGTATTGACCTGCACCCATACGCGATCACAGTCCAAGGTGTTCGGTTGGTGACAGTCGAGCGCCAGAAACGGAACCCGGACGGGTTCTACCGCGGCCGGCCGTACCCGAAGCCCGTCGAGCAGACGAAGCAACTGCCGGCTGGTAGCCGACGAGAGCTGGCCCAGCCGGCCGTGCTGGATTCCGGAGCCCGAGCCGGCGACCAATGGCTTGGTCCATACCCAGACGGCCAGGTCGCGCCCACCTTCCCGAAACGCGAAAGCGTAGGAATAGCCACATTCGGACGGCCGCGGGTGGCCGAGTCGAAAGTGTTTCGGACGAGGTGGGTAACGGCGGCCGACAGTGCCACCCCTTCTAGCCGACGGAAAATCCTCCGATATACGGACGAGTGCTCCCCCGACCGGGAGCTCATCAAGCACCTCACCCGGCAGACAAGGGCTGATGATACGACCTGCGACCGGACCGGAGGAAAGCGTGACCAGGGCTAGCGGATCGATGTCCGACACCTCGCCCCAGCCCGCCGGCAGGCGGGCCATCAGCGAGCGGTCGCGACTCGCGACATCCCACTTTGGCCCGGTATCCGGTTCGGCGAGCCGTTCCAGCACCGTGGCTTCCCGGCCCTGTTCAGACTCCCCGTTACCTCCGGAATCGCCACAGCCGCTGAGGGCCAGGGCCACGAGGATCGCTGTGAGGAACCACTTCGCGCGCATGTCTCAGATACGCAACTCGACCCTTCAGGGGTCCCGATGAACCGGCTCACCGGGAACAACACCAGCCGGTTGCCCGTGGAAATGAGGCCCGTTCTCCTGCTCCCGGCGAGAACTGGCCGGCTATTTCTCCCAGCGCGTCGACCCGATCGAGATCAGCTCCGCGAAGAAAGAGCCACTGATCGGTTTCAGGCCAGGCGATCATCAACTGCTTCCCGCCCGCTGACCAGAGCGGGTCGACCAGCCTGCCCGCTGCGAGGAGCGTCGTTTGGCGCCGTCCGGGACCGGTGAGAAGGACCCGGCTCTGCTGACCAGCCTCGATCAGGACGAGCTGCGAGGACCCGGGACGAATCGTCGCGGCGCCGATGCTCCGGCCGGGCCGTGGCGAATAGGTCCACACTTCCCGACCGGCAGAATCGAGAATCGAGACGGACCCCTTCGTCCAGACCATCAGGCGCGATCCGTTGTGAGACCACTCGAGTCCTCCTATCCGGCCGCCCTCCTTGTGTGAGAAGAGCCTCTCCCCGGACCGGGTGTCGATCACCTCCACCCTACCTCCGGGACGGGCGAAGGCGAGGTCATAGGCCGGTCCCGGTCTCCAGGCCGGTCGCACGGCATCGACCCCGCCCGCCAGTGGGCTGTCCCCGGTACCGTCACCGGCGATGATCCGCAGCTGCCGACCTTCGACGTAGGCGATACGGAAGCCATCGGGCGAGTTCCAGCTAGGCAGGGAAACCCGCGTGGGCCTGGTCAACGCCCAGCGCACGTCACCATCCGGCTCGAGCGCCACGAGCTGACGGTCATCCACGGCGGCCACGAACCGCCCCCGTGGCGACCAGACCGAATCCTCGAATGAGCCCACATGCCTCCTTGATCCATCGTCGTCGGTCACCCAGGTGCCGCCCGAACCTTGCACCAACAGTCGTCCGCCCCCGGGCGGCGAAACCGAGATCGTGGTCGACTCGACCTTCGGCCCCCGGATCGCGTCCTCCACCCACCCCGCGACCAGCGCCCGTGCCGGAGTGATCACGCTAACCCCGACGACGAGGGCAATCAGAAAACCCCCGAGTCGGAGCCCGAACGGGGCTTTCTTGAGGTCATCCCATCGGCCGGCGACCCCCTGTCGTTCGGTCCGGCCTTCCTCGGCCATCTCCTCGAGTTCGCTCACGAAAGCGGCGTGGACGACCTGCCACGCCCTCTCCTCCGCAGCGTCCGGATCGGGGAGCGGCGCCTCCTTGAGCGCGGCTCTCAGCTCGTCGTCCCTCACGTCGCCTCTCCGTCCTGGATGCCATCCGTCGCGTATCCCAGTTGGTCCAGCGCCCGTCGCAGGCGCGAATTCACGGTTCCCCGTTTCAACTCGAGAACTCCGGCGATCTCCCCCGGCGTGTACTCGAGGTAGTAGCGGAGGACGACGACCGCCCGGTGTTCCGGCGAGAGAGAGCCGAGCGCCTCGACGACCTGATCGCGGAGGTAAGGATCGGGAGGATCGGTTTCAGCCGCCGCGGGCTCCGGACCGGTTCGGGTGTCACTCACTTCATGACGCGCCGCCCTTCGCCGGCACCAATCGATCGACCTGTTCACGACGATCCGGTGCAACCAGGGGCCGAAGGGCCTGGTCCGGTCGAACTTGTCCAGCGATCTCACTGCGCCCAAGAACGCCTCTTGGGCGATGTCTTCAGAAGCAGTCCAGTCGCGGACCACGAGGTAGGCGGCACGATGGGCTCCTGGCCAGTAGGTTCGGAAGAGATGCTCCATGGCGGCTTCCGAGCCGCGACGTGCCTCGTCGATCCAGTGACTCTCGGACTGTTCAACTCCAACTCGGTCCTTCGAGTTTTCGCCGATTGTCATCCGCTCGATTCTCCCCACCCTCCCAGGATCGCAGTCAGAACTCACCAAGTCCACACGACCTGTACGCACCGGACGGGCCGAGAGGTCCCAAATCGGTCATAGATCGGCCGACGTGTCTCGCCCGGAGGCTGAAACCGAGGAGGCCGGCGGGGAAGGCCGCGAAAGCCCGGCTCCGGGGTCGAACCGGAAACCTCCTGTTTACAAGACAGGTGCTCTAGCCAGTTGAGCTAGCCGGGCAGGAGGCGTGATTCTGTCAGGCCGGGCCGAATCGCCCGACCTTCGGGTGCTCAGACGGCGACGTCGCGTGACTCGAGGTGCTTGGTGACCTTGCGCTTGACCCGCTGCAGGGCGTTGTCGACGGTCTTGGTCTCGCAGCCGAGCAGGGCGGCGACGTCCTCGTAGGAGCGATCCTCGAGGTAGTAGCCGAGCACGCTGCTCTCCATCTCCGACAGAGTGGACTGGAGGCAGGACACCAGCGAGGAGAGCTCTTCGGATGAGATCGCCTGGTTGACCGGGTCGAACGCGGTCGGGCCGGGCAGGATCTCCTCCATCGTGGTCTCGGACTCGGTGTTCGAAGCGGGCGACTGGCCGAACGAGACGTACTGATTGAGGGGGGCGTGCTTGTTGCGGGTGGCGGTCTTCACCGCGGTGATGATCTGGCGGGTGATGCAGAGCTCGGCGAAGTTGCGGAAGCTCGATTCACGGTCGGTCCGGTAGTCCCGGATCGCCTTGTGGAGGCCGAGCAGCCCCTCCTGAACCAGGTCGTCGGAGTCACCGCCGACCAGGAAGTAGGAAGAGGCCTTGAGCCGGACGAAGCTGTGGTACCGGCGGATCAGCCGATCGGCGGCATCCTTCCGGCCACGCTTGGCAAACGCGACGAGAGTCTCATCATCAGGCTCAAGTCGAGGGTTAGAGTTACCGCGAAGAGGTCTGGCAGGGACGTCGGAAACGGTCTGGTTATGGGAAATTGAGGTTGGGGTAGCCACCGCACATTCTCCTTAGAAGAAGGCCTGTGGCGCCACTTACCTCCCCTGGACGCCCTTACTGACAGATGAAACTCACACTCAAGTTGAGCTTCACCCTTTATCTGGAGATTAGTTTACACACGCGCAGAGTTCTGTCAACTCGATGCCTCCAAAACTGCAATCGGGATTGCAGGGAAAGGGGCGGGCCTGACGGTCTCCGACCAAGCATCGGCGTGCATCGCGGAGTGCGACAGTGCTCGGCACGGCACGCTCCGTGAGGTGCGGCGAGGCGCCGCGTCGGAGGCCGTCAGGAGCGCTGGCGGATCGCTTCGAAAATCAGGACCGAAGCGGCGACCGAGACGTTGAGTGAATCGACCTGGCCGGCCTGGGGAATCGCGATCAGGCCATCGCAGGACTCGGCGACCCGCGGGCGCAGCCCCTTCTCTTCGGTGCCGAGCACCAGCGCGGTCTTGCCGGTCAGATCGACCTCCCAGGGAGCCTGGTCGGAGTTGCCGTCGGCCCCCCAGACCCAGAAGCCGGCGTCCTTCGCCGCGGCGATCCAGTCACTGATGTTGCGAACCCGGGCGATCTTCAGATGCTCGACCGCGCCGGCCGAGGCTTTCGCTGCGGCAGCCGTGATCGTGGCGGCGCGACGCTCGGGGATTACCACCCCGCTCGCCCCAGCGGCCTCGGCCGAGCGGCAGACCGCCCCCAGGTTGCGCGGGTCCTGGATCTGGTCCAGCACCACCACAAGCGCGTCGTCCTCGCCGAGGAAGTCATTCCCGCTCACGTAAGGAAACGGCTCCACCTCGGCCACGATCCCCTGATGGTCACTTGAACCACAGAGCTCGACCAGCTTCGCCTCCGGAGTCTGAGGTGCCTGCCACGTTCTCAGGACGCGGCGGCGCCCCCGCTCCGCCTCAGCGACGGGATTGCGGCCGTAGATGAAATCGGTGTCAGCCATCTCAGCGGGGCCGGGCCGTCAAGAGCGGGGCACCAGTCGGGCGCCTTCGGCCCCGTCGCGGACCTCCCAGCCGAGCTCGGCCAGGCGATCCCGGATCTGATCGGCCCGCTCCCAGTCCTTCTCGGCCCGGGCCGCGTTTCGTGCCTCGAGCAGCTCCAGGGCTTCAGTCTCCGGCCCCTCCTCCCCACTCGAAGCGAGAGAGCCGAGCCCGACCAAGTCCAGCATGCCCGCCAGGACCGTGCCGGCCCCCGCGAGGGCGAGGTCGTCGGGGCGCTGGTTGGCAGCCCGGACCAGGTCGAAGGCCTCGCGCATCGCCCGAGGCGTGTTGAAATCATCGGCCAGGGCATCGCGGAAGCGATCCGCGGCCGCCCGAGCCTCCTCGCCGAGATCCTCTCCGGACGATTCGGCGGGCGGGTTCTCACGCAAGAAGTTGCGCAGGCGCTCGTTGCCGGCCGCCGCCTGCTCGAGCGGTCCCTCGCCGAAGGCCAGCGGCTGGCGGTAATGGCCGGAGATCAGGTAGGCGACCACGGTTTCGGGCCCGTAGACGTCAAGCGCCTCGGAGAGCTGAAAGATGTTGCCGATCGATTTCGACATCTTCTCCGAGCCGGTCTCGATCATCCCGTTGTGCATCCAGATCCGGGCCAGCTCGCGGCCACGGGCGGCCTCGGACTGCGCGATCTCGTTCTCGTGATGGGGGAAGACCAGGTCGGAGCCGCCGCCGTGGATCGTGAAGGGCTGGCCCAGCTCGGCCTCGGCCATCGCCGAGCACTCGATGTGCCAGCCCGGGCGGCCCGGGCCCCAGGGCGAGTCCCAGCTCGTGTCCTCGCCCTCCTTGTGGGTCTTCCAGAGCGCGAAGTCGAGCGGATCCCGCTTCAGCGAGCCGGCGTCGTCACCCTCGCCCTGCTCCATCTCCCCGGTGGGCCGGTGGGAAAGCTTGCCGTAGCCGTCGAAGCTCCGGACCGAGAAGTAGACGTCGCCACCGGACTCGTAGGCGTGACCCTCCTCGACCAGGGTCGAGATCAGATCGACGATCGGGCCGATCGTCTCGGTCGCCAGCGGTTCCACGTCCGGCCGGCCGAGCCCGAGCCGCCCCGTGTCCTCGAAGTAGGCACGGGTCATCTCGCCGGCCAGCTCGCCGGAAGGCATCTCGCGTTCGGCGGCGGCGGTGTAGATCTTGTCGTTGATGTCGGTTACGTTGATCGCCAGCTTCGCCGTGTAGCCCTCGCTACGGAGGAAGCGGGCGAGCAGCGAGAAGATCACGAAGGGACGGGCGTTGCCGATGTGGATCCTGCTGTAGACGGTCGGCCCGCAGGCGTAGATCCCGATCTCGCCGTCCTCGGGCAGCGCGAGGAGGCCCCCGCTCATCGTGTCTCTGATCCTGACCTCGCGCATGCCGCTTCGGCCGGTCACTGCAGGGCCGAGCTGTAAGGCGGGAGCGCCAACTCAGAAGGTTCGGTAACCGCCGGCCCCGGGCCCGCCGCGACGGCGGCGGGGTGCGGGTCCTTCGTTGCCTTCGCCGGGCTCGGAGCGCTCCCACTCCGGTGCGGTGCTGGAAGCGGCGGCGATCGCCTCCTGACGAGCGCGGTCCGCGGCCGCCTGAACGTCCTCTTCGGCCGACTGCCGGGCCAGATCGGCGCGGCGCTCAGCCTCGCGCTGGATCCGTTGGTCTTCCTCGCGCAGGCGCTGGTCGGCCCGCTGGCGGGCGTCTTCCTCGGCTTCGCGGCCGAATCGCTCGACCAGCTGCTCGACCCGCTCGGCGGCTTCGCGCCGGACCTGCTCGGTCCCTTCCATCACCCGACGGTCGACGTCAGCCTCGAGCTCGGCGATCTTCTGGCGGGCCAGCGACTCGAACTCGTTGGCGTGAGCCTCGGCCTGAGCGGTCCGGTCCTGGGCCTTGCGGGCCCGTTCGTCGGCTGCCTCGATTCGGTTCTTCGCTTCTCGCTCGGCTGCCTGCCGGGCTTCCTTGGCCAGCCGCTCCGCTACTTCCTCGAGGTGCTTGGTGCGGGCGGCGAGACGCTCCTCACCCTCGGCGGCGACCTTGGCCATCGCCTCGTCCCGGGTTTCACGCTCCTGCTTCAGGGTGCCCTCGACCCGCTTCAGATCAGCCTCGATCTTGGCCTGCGCCTCGCGCTGGTCCGCGTCCTTCTGCTCGAGCTCCTTGACCCGTTCCTCGGCCTTGACCCGGGCCTCGCGGGAAGCCTCGATCTTCTCGCGGGCCTCGGCGCTCAGCTTGCGCAGCGTCTCGCGGGCCTTGGTCTTGATCTCTTCCCTGGCCTCGGCGGTCTCGCGCGCCGCCTGGGCCCGGACCGCCTCGACCCGCTGGTCGGCGGTCGCCGCCGATGCCTTGGCGGCCTCGGCCTTCTGGCGCTCGTTGCGAGCCTGCACGACGGAATCGCGGGCCGTGGCAAGTGCTTTCAGCTCGGCTTCGCGGGCGGCTACCTCGGCTTCGCGGGCGCGCGCTTCGCTGGCGGTCAGTTCCTTGGCGAGGGCCTCGATCCTCGAGCTGAGTTTGCCGGAGGACTCACCGAGCTTGCGAAGCTCGGGCGGCAGCCCGTTGCTCGATGCGGCTTTTTCCTCCGACGGAGCTGGGGTGGAATCGCTCATCGTCGCTTGAAAACTAGCAAGCCAGGTCTTTTTTCACGACTTTGCCGGTCGCGTTTCTGGGGAGTTCGGATAGGAAGACCACGTCTCGGGGCGCCTTGTAGGAGGCCAGGTTGGCCTTGACGTAGGCCCGGATCTCGGTCTCGCCGAGCGCGTCGGCCCGCTTCAGCACGACGAAGGCCCGCAGTGCCTGGCCGAACTTCTCGTCCTCGACGCCGATCACCGCCGCCTCCGCGACATCGTCATGCGCGGCGATCAGATCCTCGACTTCGGCCGGGAACACGTTCTCGCCCCCGGAGACGATCATCTCGTCGTCGCGGCCATCGATGAAGAGGCGCCCGTTCGCGTCGAAGTGGCCGACGTCCCCGCTCGAGAGGTACCCGTCGAGGCTCTCCTTGCCTCCGCCGCCCGTGTAGCCGTCGAAGGTCATCTCGTTGCGGATGAAGATCCGACCGGTCTCGCCCCGCGGCACCTCGCGGCCGGTCTCGTCGATCAGCCGCACGCTGGTGCCGTACGGCGGACGCCCCGCGGTTGCCGGATCGGCCCGCAGGTCTTCCGGCGTCGCGATCGACCCCATCGCCACCTCGGTCGAGCCGTAGAAGTTGTAGATGTTGTCGCCGTACCGATCCATCCAGGCGGTGGCGAGACCGCCCGGCAGAGCCGACCCGGAGAGCGTGACGATCTCCAGGTTCTCGGCGCGAAAGCTCTGGCTGATCGACTCATCGAGCTCGAGGATGCGCTGCAGCATGACCGGCACCGCGACCAGCACCTCCGCCCCGTGCTCGTCGACCAGTTCCATCGTTTCGGCGGGGTCGAAGCGGCGTTGGAGCACGAGCCGCGCCCCGATCGAGGTTCCGATCACCGAGTTGAGATAGCCCCAGGAGTGGAAGAGCGGCGCCGCCATCACCATCGTCTCGCCCTGATGGTGGGGGATCCGGTCGAACATGCCGACCATCACGCTCAGGCCGCTCGGGGCGGGACGCTGGGCACCCTTGGGGGTACCGGTCGTGCCCGAGGTGAGGATGATGTTGCGCCCCTTCTCCTCCGGCCAGGGCAGATCGCCGTCGTCGCTCACGGCGATCAGGCTCTCGAGGGTCGGCAGCCCGGAGGAGCCGGGCTCGTCCTCGAACCCGCAGATCTGCCCGACCTCGGACCCGACGCCGGAGAGCAGCTGCTCGAATTCCTGGTCGAGGACCACGACCTTGGCGCCCTCCCGCTCGATCACGTCGGCGAGCTGCGGACCGGAGAACATGGTGTTGAGGAGGATCACCGTCGCGCCGAGCTTCCAGCCGGCCAGGTTGGCCTCGACGAAGCCGCGATGGTTGCGGCACATCACCGCCAGGCCGTCGCCCGGCCCGATCCCAAGCCCGGCGAAGGCACGGGCCATCGCGTTGCTTCGCCGGTGGACCTCGCCGAAGGTGAGTGTTCCCTTGACGTCCTCGAGGTAGACGTTGTCCGGGTGTTTGACCGCGGCGATGCGGATCGCGGTGGCCGGGGTGGCACCACCCCGGATCAGCGCCGAGGCCGCGAGCGGAAGACCGGTCGGTCCGAGCCCGCCGACCACGCCTGCCTTCCGCAGGGTCTTGAGTTCGAACGCCTTGTTGGCCAGGCTGTCGCCGACCGTCCGGAGCGGGTTCATCGCGGCCGACTTTAGATGATCGATCATCTACTGCAGGTCCACGGTCGCGACCGCCATGCAGGCGATGCCCTCGCCACGGCCGATCCAGCCCATGCCTTCGTTGGTCGTCGCCTTGACGCTGATCCGGGCTCCGGTCACGTCAGACAGCCGTGCCTCCATGGCCGACCGGTGGGGGCCGAGCTTCGGCTGCTCGCAGATCAGAGTGGCGTCGGCGTTGAGGACCGGCCCGCGGAGCATGCCGATCACGGTGCTGAGCAGCCCGACCGAGTCCGCCCGCTCCCAGGCCGGGTCGGTGTCGGGGAAGATCTGGCCGATGTCGCCGAGCCCGGCCGCGCCGAGGATCGCGTCGATCACCGCGTGAGTGAGCACGTCAGCGTCGGAATGACCGTCCAGGCCTCGCTCGTGCGGGATCTCCACCCCGCCCAGGATCAGAGGGCGGCCCTCCGCGAACCGGTGGCTGTCGTATCCGATCCCGACGCTCACCGGCATCTCAGACCGCCGTTTCCGCCGGGTTGCCGGGCCCTCGCCCATCGTTCGAGCCACCGAGCTCCCCGACCGCTACCAGGGTCCGCTCGCGACCCTCGAAGACAGCCAGCTCGCTCACTCCGTGGGCGGAGAGGAACTCCAGCGCCTCCGGGTAGCGGAAGCCGATCTGGCCGGCTTCGTGGGCGTCGGAAGAAAGCGCGAAGCAGGCGCCAGCCTCGACGCACATCTCCATGAAGGCGGGAGCCGGGTAGATCTCGCCGACTCCTTTCCGCAGGCCGGCGGTCGAGACCTCGACCGCGATGCCCGACTCGGCGATCGCCTCGATCGCCGGTTCGTACATGGCCCTGGGATCGACCGAGGGCAGCCGCCCGGCCCGGCCCCAGACCTTGACCAGGTCCGGGTGGGCGAGGATGTCGAACAGGCCGGAGCGGGCCGCGCTGGCCAGCGTCTCGAAGTAGCGGCGCCAGATCTCGTCCGCATCCTGGGTCCCGTCCCAGATCGTGTACTCCTCGGTATCGAGCGAGTAATCACCGAGGAAGTGGACCGAGCCGACCACGTAATCGAAGGGCCTTGAGCCGAGCATCGCCTCGAGCTGCTCCTCGGCTCCGAGGACGTAGTCGCCCTCGATCCCGAGCTTGATCGGGCTGGCCTTGACGGCCTCCACGTAGGCGTCGATGTCATCGATCGCCCACTCGTCCCAGAAGGGGTGCCGCCACACGGTCAGTGCCTCGGTGAAGCGGTACATGTGCTCGGCACAGCCGAGGTCGGTCACACCGGCCGCACCGGCGGCCTCGACGTACCCGGCGATGTTCTCCGCGGTGAAATGCTCATCGGCTCGCGCCGCGAGATCATCGCCGCGCAGGTGCAGGTGATAGTCGGTGATCACTGAGGTCATTGGCCTCTTTCGAGCAGGAAGGCGGCGAGATCCAGGTCTCGCGGAACAGTCACCTTGATATTGCCGGAGGACGCCTCGATCACGCCGACCGACCCCCCGGCCGCCTCGACCAGGGACGCGTCGTCAGTCGCCTCCGCCAGGTTGCCCGAGGCGATCGCTTGCTCCAGGAAACCGACCCGGAAGGCCTGCGGGGTCTGGACCGAGACCAGAGCCGAGCGGTCTAGCGTCTCGACCACCACGCCGTCCTCGCCGAGGCGCTTGACCGTGTCGGTCATCGGCGCGGCGGCGATCAGCGCGTGAAGCTCGGCGTCCCCGTCCAGGCCGATCACCGCGGCGTCGATCAAAGCCGGGCTGACCAGCGGCCGGGCCGCGTCATGCACGACGATCATCTCCGCCGAGCTGTCCGCCTTGATCGCGGCAAGGCCGTTGGCGACCGAGTGGGAACGGGTCTCGCCCCCTTCCACGGTCACGATGCCGGGCTCGGTGAACCGGTCGGCCTGCCCCGGCGGCACCGCGACGTAGATCCGGTCGATCCAGCTCGCCTGGCGGCAGGCCTCGACCGACCACGCGTAGAGTGGCCGGCCGGCCAGTTCGACCAGGGCCTTGGGCCCGCCGGCTCCGAGCCTCTGCCCGGAACCGGCGGCCACTATGAGTGCCGGTACCGCCATGCCGTCGGGGTCTCCCCGACCCGCGGCCTAGGCCGCGGCGGCGGCCACCGAAGCTTCGTAGCGCTCCTCAAGCAAGTTGTCGAGGTAGCTCTCGGCTCCCTCTTCATCCTTGTCGAGCGCGTACATGAACTCTGAAGCGAGGATCTTCTTGGCCCGGGTGTACATCTGCTTCTCACCGGTCGAGAGGCCCTTCTCCATCTCGCGCAGAGCGAGGTTGCGAACCACTTCGGCCAGCTCGAAGACGTCACCCGTCTTGATCTTTTCCTTGTTGTACTTGAACCGGCGGTTCCAGTTCTTGGGCATGTCGGAAACCTCGTCCGAGAGCACCGAGATGACCTTCTTGATCTCGTCCTCGTCGATCACGCGCCGCAGGCCCGCTTCGCCGGCCTTCTCCGACGGGACCTTCACGGTCAGGTCGTTGTGGAGGATCTTGATCGTCAGGTACTCGCGGGTCTCGCCCATCAGCTCGGCATCCGCCTTCTTCAGAACGACGCCGGCCCCGTGGTGCGGGTAGACGACCTTGTCGCCCTCCTCGAAATCGCACACGTACGGAGCAAGATCGAGATCTTCCTCAGTAATTTCTTCGCCGTTCACTGCGTCTGAATCGGAAATCAGATGCTCCTTTGTCTCTTCGCTGACGACACCCGGGCCGTCATGTGTTCAAAAACCGGTCTGCCATGACGGACTCCTGGAGTCTCCGCACTCCTTCGCGGATCTCCTTGGCCCGGGCCGGACCAACGCCGTCAACGGCGGCAAGCTCCTCGTCGGGGGCGTGGAGAGCCGCCTCGACGCTGCCAAAGTTCTGGACGATCTTCTGGACCACGAGCCGCGGCAGGCGCGGGACCTGGTTCAGGGTCCGGTAGCCGCGCGGCTCGGTGACCAGATCGAGCGTGTTGACCTTGCGGTCGTAGCCGAGCAACTCCGCCAGGCGCCCGAAGTCGAGCACGTCCTGATGCGAAAGCGCGGCCAGCTCCTCGAGCATGAACTGGACGTTCTCCTCGGTGTCCTCGACCGCGTAATCACGCATCAACGCCAGTCGCTCGGCGGCCACGCCGACCATGGTCTCTTCCAGCTGCATCTCGATCAGGCGGCCCTCGGTGCCGAGCTCGATCACGTATCGCTCGACCTCGGTCGCCATGCGTGAGACCAGCTCCGAGCGCTGCAGCACCGCGAGCGCGTCGTAGAGCACGACCCCGCCGCTGAACTCGGCCCGGGTCAGCCGGCTGGACAGCTCGTCGAGCCGGGTCCGGTACTTGTTCAGGGTGGCCAGCGCCTGGTTGGACTTGGCCAGCACGGCCGGGATGTCCTGCAGGATGTACTTGGCTCCGTCGAGGTAAAGCGAGACGACCTGGCGCCGTTCCGAGATCGCGATGACCAGCGCGTCGACCTGCTTGGAGATTCGCTCCGCGGTGCGGTGCCGGGTCCCGGTCTCGACCGAGTGGATGGTCGGGTCCGGCATCATCTGCACGTTGGCCCAGGTGATCTTGCTGCCATCGGCGTTGATCAGGATCGCGCCGTCCATCTTGGCCACCTGGTAGAGCATGGCCGGGCTGTAATCGATGTCCAACCGGATCCCGCCGGAAAGCATGAAGGCGAAATCCTCGGTCTCGCCGACCACGATCAGGCCGCCGGTGCGGGCGTGAAGGATGTTGTCGATCCCCTCGCGAAGCTCGGTTCCGGGGGCGACTGCGTCGATCGCGCGCAGCAACCGGGGATCCTGACGTTCAGAAAGATGTGCCAGATCACTCTCGACTACCGGTGCCATCCAGAGAATTATGCCAGATTCCGCATTGTAATGCGGTCTGCTGCTACTCTGGGCGGTCGGTTGCCGAGCGTCCCCCGGCGGGTGGATCCCGCCCCTGAAGCCGAATTTAGCCTTGCCTGAAGATCAGCCCCTCAGGCGGCTTCGACCTCGCCTCGGGCCCGATTCCCGGAAAATGCGACTTTCAGAGCCTGGCGGACCGTGGCGCAGGGGGCCAGGCCGGAGGTGCGATCGGCGCTCCGCGGGCCGACCACCGGCGCCAATCCGAACTTGGCCGCCTCCGCCACCCGACGGTCGGCGTGGGCGACATACCTGAGGTCGCCGGTCAGGCCCAACTCGCCGAAACAGGCCAGCGGGCGCGCCTCCGGTCCGGTCAGCGGCTCGCCGCGCTGAGCCGACGCGACCGCGAGCGCCACAGCCAGATCGGCGCCGGGCTCGTCGATCCGAACCCCGCCGACCACGTTGACGAAGACATCCGCCGTTCCCAGGCCGAGCCTCGCGTGCCGGGCGAGCACCGCGAGGATCATGCTGAGTCGGTTGCGATCGATGCCGTTCACGACCCGTCGGGGGACCTCCAGCTCGCTGGGCGAAACCAGCGCCTGCACCTCGACCAGGACCGGGCGCGTGCCCTCCATCGAGGCCAGGACGACCGATCCCTGCGCACCCGTCGCCTCCTCGACGAAGCGGGCCGACGGGTCAAGCACCTCGGTCAGACCGCCGGACCGCATCTCGAAAACCCCGACCTCCGAGGTCGCACCGAAGCGGTTCTTGATCGCCCGCAGGGTGCGCCAGGTCCGTTCCCGCTCGCCCTCGAACCGCAGCACGCAATCGACCAGGTGCTCCAGCACCCGAGGCCCGGCCAGGCTCCCCTCCTTGGTCACGTGGCCGACCAGGATCACGGCCACGTCAAGCCGTTTCGCCTGTTCCGCCAGCGCGTTGGCCGCCTCGCGGACCTGGCCGACCGAACCGGGCGCACCGCTCAGCTCGGCGCTGTGCATGGTCTGGATCGAGTCGATCACGCAGACCGCCGGCCGCTCCGCCTCGATCGTGCCGAGCACGGTTTCCAGCGAGCTCTCGGCCAGAGCCTTCACCTCGAGCGCGGCCGGCCCCAGCCGCTCGGCCCGCATCCGGACCTGAGCCGCCGACTCCTCGCCGGATACGTAAAGGGTCTCGGCACCGGCCGCCTGGAGGTTGGCCAGCGCCATGCCGGTCAGGGTACTCTTGCCGATCCCGGGAGAACCACCGAGGAGGATCAGGGATCCGGGCACCACGCCACCGCCGAGCACCCGGTCGAGTTCGCCGATCCCGGTTGTCAGGCGCTCGACCCGGGTCGCCTGGACCTCACGGAGCGGCACTGCCCCGCCCGGCGGGCCGGCCCTGAGACTGCGGCCGTTGCCGCCCTTGCCGGCGCTCTTCGGCGCGGCTTTCGGGGCGGCCTGTTCGACCAGCGTGTTCCACTCCCGGCAGTCGGGGCACTGCCCGGTCCAGGCCATCGCCACATGGCCGCAGCTCTGGCAGACGTGTTGTGCGCGGATCTTCGCCACCTCATGAGAGTAAGGGGGGCGAAGGACACCTTCGCCCCCTTGCGTAAATAAGTCGGGCGGGATCCGACCCGCCCGCCATGTCAAACCCGCCCACCCAGGGAAGCGTCTAATGGTTGGGCGGGCTCCGCTTGGTGGCGGGCGGGAAGGTCATATCCTCCGGGGCATGTTTTGGACAATCATGCTCTTCCTCCACGTCATCGCCATGGCCTACTTCCTCGGGGGTCAGATCATGCTCGCCGCCAACGTAGTCCCCGTCCTCCTCAAGGGCGAAGACCAGTCCCAGGTCGGAGCGGTCGCCAGGGGCTTCGGGATGGGCTCGCTGGTCGCGCTCGGCGTCCTGCTGCTGACCGGGCTGATGATGGCCTCCCATTTCGAGCTCTGGGACAACAGCCAGTTCCACGTCAAGATGACTCTGGTGATCGCCACCTTCATCGCAGTCGGCGTGCACATGTCACGAGGCAACAGTCGCTTCCTGATGGTGCTCACCTTCGTCCTCACCCTGGCCACGGTCTACGCCGGGATCCACCTGACCACCCCGCTCTACTGACAGCCGCTTCCCTTTGCGAGAGCGGCGGATTGATAGCTTCAACGGGACATGAGCACCTCTGAAGACCTCGTCACCGAGGCCCCGGGCGGCAGCCGGGAGATCCGTTTCCTGAACATCATCGCCGGCGTCGCGATCCTCGACTTCCTGCTGTTGATCCCGCTGGTCTGGGCCTCCCGGTTCGTGGCCGACAAGCATGAGATCGTCTCCGTGCTGGGGCCGATCCACGGCTTCTTCTTCATCGTCCTGATCGGTCTCTGCGCCTACGGCTCGATGCAGCGGTGGTGGGGCTGGTGGTTCCCGGTGATCACGGTGATCACCGGCGGCGCGATCGGTTCGCTGATCGGTGACGTGATCGTCCGCCGCCAGCTCAAGGCGAAGGCCGCCGGCCCCGGAATCGATGCCACGGACTCCGGTAAGGCCGCATCGTGAGCGCCGCCGAAGCCGACGCCGCCCTGGCCGAGGTCACCTGGAACCTCGACGACCTGCTCGAGGGCGATGCCGCTGATCCGGAAGCGGCGGTCACCGCGCTGCTGGACGAGGCCGACAAGGCCTCGGAGAAGTTCGCGGCCGAGTACGAGGGCAAGGTCGACGCGCTCGACGGGCCCGGCCTGATCGTCGCGATGACCAAGCTGGCCGATATCTCCGACCGCGCGGGCCGGGCGCTCAACTACGCGCATCTGCGCTTCGCCGCCGACACGGCCGACCCGGCCAACGGCGCCCTGCTCCAGATGGGCTCCGAACGGGCGACCCAGATCCAGACGCGCCTGCTCTTCTTCGAGCTGGAATGGGCGGCGCTCGACGACGAGAAGGCCGAGGAGCT
The DNA here is from genome assembly GCA_044464425.1 of Solirubrobacterales bacterium. Lineage (GTDB taxonomy): Bacteria > Actinomycetota > Thermoleophilia > Solirubrobacterales > 70-9 > 67-14. Next base: position 106,933 of record JBIQLL010000001.1, read on the forward strand.
GCTCGCCACGCCGGGCCTCGAGTTCTGCGAGCACCACCTGAGAAACGAGCGCCGCTACCGCGACCATCTGCTGAGCGCGCCCGAGGAGAAGATGGCGACCGAGCTCTCCGTGACCGGGGCCGGCGCCTGGTCCCGCCTCTTCGATGAACTGACCTCGGCGATCCGCGTGAACCTGCCCGAGGCCGACGAGCCGGTCAGCCTCGACATCGCGCTCTCGCGCCTCCACGACCCCGATCGCGAGGTCCGCAGGAAGAGCGCCGAGGCGATCACCGAGTCGCTGGAACCGGGCCTCAGGACCCGCGCCTACGTCTTCAACACCCTGCTTCAGGACAAGGCGATCAAGGATCGCCTGCGTTCCTACCCGCACTGGCTGGCAACCCGCAATCTCAGCAACGAGGCCTCGGACGAGTCGGTCCAGGCGCTGGTCGAGGCGGTCAAGAACCGCTACGACCTGGCCCGCTCCTGGTACCGGACCAAGGCGAAGCTGCTGGAGGTCGACCGCCTGGCCGATTACGACCGGATGGCCGCGATCGCGACCGACGACGAGACGATCGAGTGGGAGTCCGGGCGGGAGATCGTCCAGAGCGCCTTCGATTCACTGGCGCCGGAGGCCGGCGAGGTCGTCGGGCGCTTCTTCGAGGGTCGCTGGATCGATGCGCCGCCGGCCCCGGACAAGCGCGGGGGCGCCTTCTCCGCCTCGACCGTGCCGTCGGTTCACCCCTACGTGATGCTGAACTACACCGACCGGCGCCGGGACGTGCTGACCTTGGCCCACGAGCTCGGCCACGGGCTGCACCAGGCCTTGGCCGCCAAGCAGGGCATCTTCCATCAGGACACGCCGCTGACCGTGGCCGAGACCGCCTCCGTCTTCGCCGAGGAGCTGGTCTTCGGCCGGCTGCTGGCCGCCGAGGAGAACCCGGCCTCACGGCTCGGCCTGCTCTCCGAATCGGTCGAGGGCCAGATCGCGACGATCTTCCGTCAGATCGCGATGAATCAGTTCGAGGACCGGGTTCACACGGCCCGACGCGGGGAAGGCGAGCTTTCGGTCGAGCGTTTCGGCGAGCTGTGGGGCGAGACCCAGGAGGAGCTGCTCGGGGACTCGGTCGAGATCACCGACGGCTACCGCGCCTGGTGGTCGTACGTGCCCCATTTCATCGGTTCGCCCGGCTATGTCTACGCCTACGCGTACGGGCAGCTGCTGGCGCTCTCCGTCTATCGCCTCTATGAGGAGCAGGGCGAGGCGATCGTGCCCGGCTACCTGGAGATGCTGAAGGCGGGCGGTTCCAGGTCGCCAGAGCAACTTGGCGCCCTGGTCGAGGTTGATTTGAGCGACCCCTCTTTCTGGGACAACGGACTCGACTTGGTGGCAGGCCAGATCGAAGCTGCACAGGCAGCGGCCGACGACGTTCTCAAGGCCAGAAGCCAGGCCTGACGGGACACTTGATGATTCTGTTTCGCCAAAGTCGCCTTTCGGTACCCGAAGAGGGCATGCGCAAAGATGAATCGGGGTACTGGACGTGTGGCCCGAGCGACCGAAGGACACAGGGATGTCGGAGCAGGCGAGAAAACCCAGGGTTTCGCAGGAGGCGCGCCGGACAGAAGTGATCGATGCCGCTCTGGTCGAGTTCGGCCGCTACGGGTATGCCGGCACCTCGACCTCGATGATCGCCGCCCGGGCCGGCATCCGACAGCCCTACATCTACGCGCTGTTCGAGAACAAGCGAGCCCTCTTCCTCGCCTGTCATGACGTTCTGAACGACCGGATCCGCGAGACCTTCCGCGAGACCGCCCTGCCCGAAGACAGCCCGTACGAACGGATCCGCAAGATGGGCCTCGCCTATCTCGACCTGATCCAGGACGACGACCGGGTCCGCTGCCACCTGCAGATCTTCGCCGCGGCTGGCAGCGATGACCTGAAGGGGCCGGTCCGCGATGGTTTCAACCGGCTCTTCGAGGATGTGCTGGAGATCAGCGGGGCGACCCGGCCCGAGGTGGCGCGCTTCATGGCCACCGGGATGTTCCTCAACGCGCTGGCCGCCCTCGATGAGCCGTTCGAGATGATCCGGTACCTCGAGGTGCCGCCGGAAGATCAGCTTTGAGCAGACGCCTCATCTGCGCCGCCCTGATCGCCGCCTGCGCGCTCGCGGTCCCGGTCGCCGCCCACGCCAGGTACCAGAAGACCAAGCCGGTCGGCTGGGGGCCGCGCAGCAGCAAGGCGGCCGCGAAGCTGGTCAGCCGCAACCGCTTCGAGCCACGGCCGATGAACTACCGGGACAACCACCGGGTACCGGGCAAGAAGATGCTGAAGGCGTGGCGGAAACGGAGCGACATGCCCTACAAACGGTTCGTGAACGGGCGGTTCAAGGGGACCACCGATGAGATCATCCAGTGGGCGTCGCTCAAGTGGGGCATCGACACCGACACGATGCGGGCGGCGGCCGCGGTCGAGTCCTGGTGGGACATGGACGTGCTCGGTGACAACGGCGACTCTTTCGGCCTCTACCAGGTGCGCCGCCCCTACCACTGCCGCGGCAAGTGCAAGATCGCCCGTTACTTCACCGCCTTCAACGCCGATTACTACGGGGCGATCATCCGTTCCTACTTCGACGGCAAGCAGACCTGGCTGAACACGGTGACCGGGAACGGAAAGAAGTATCGGGCCGGGGACCTCAAGGGCAGCATGGGCGCCTGGTACTCGGGCCGCTGGTGGGGGCCGCCGGAAAGGCCGATCGAGCCGTACCTCGAGGCGATCGCGAAGCGCCGCGCCGAGAAGATCTGGCGGCACCCGGACTTCATCGCCTACGGGCGGGACTAGAGGCCGGCGGGGCCGGGTTCCTCTACCGGCCCTTGCGCCGGATCCGCACCACCGCCTGGCGCACCACGGCGTTGCCGGAGCGCATGCGGAAGGTGACCGGCAGCTTCTTGCCCCGTGGGGCACGCCACCTGACCCGGATCCGGAAGTTGAGCTTGCGGCTGGCTCCGGCCGCCAGCGAGCCGAGACTCCGGCAGCGGTTGCCGGCCAGCTTCAGTGCCCGCTTCCTCAGGTTCACGCAGACCTTGGTGTTGTTCGAGGCAACTCCGCCGACGTTCGCAGCGTTCACCCGGATCCGCACCACACGCCCCTTGCGAGCCGCCGAATTGCGAGGCTTAGCGGTGATCCGGTTGCGGGTCTCATTGACTCCGCGGCCGACCAGGCTCGTCTCAAATGAACCGACTTCCGAATTGACTGTAACGACGGCAGTCTCCGCTTCAGTCGTTCGAGGGCTGAACGTGACCTTGAACAGGCAGTTCTCCCCGGAATTCAGGGTCTTCACGCATTCGTTCGCGCTGGAAAGGTTGAAGTCCGATGCGCCGGATCCGGACAGCGCGATGCCGGTGACCTTGCTTGTGGTCTCGCCTCTGCCCCGGATCTGAATCGAGACCGTCGCGCCGACTCCGATCCTGACTCTGCCGAAATTGTGGCTGGGCGGGGTGACTGCTATGCCCGGTGAAGTGAAGGTGACTACCTTGGTCGCACCAACGAAAGCAGGATCGACTCCTGTGTACGCCGCCATCGTGTTCCCCGACTCGGCGACCACCGAACCTACGTCTCTCGAGTAGATGTCCGTGGGCGTGAAGCCAGTAGCGGCCGACGAGTTCGAGAAGCGGCTCCACTGCCAGTTGTACTCGCCGGGGACAGCGGACGGAACGCCCCAGCTCAGGACCGCGGCGCCGTTCGTGTTGGCAACGAGGACCGGGCGCTCGTATATCCCGGTTGAGTTGCCGGCCGGCTCTGCCCAGCCCTGAAGGATGCCACCGCGAAGCGCCTGCCGGGTTTGGATTTGCGACCCACCCCCTTCAAGGTTGTGGACCCAAGCCATCACCGGCCGACCGTTGAACGGTGTGGAAACCGTCAGGCTGCTGATCTCATAGGGCTGACCCTGAACCACCGGCGTTTCCGGCGAAACGGTGGTCGGCACCCCTGGGCCGGGGAACACCGCCGGAACTCCTTCGCCGCCGGCCAAGCGGATCCGTTCAACCGCCTTGTGGACAAAAGGCGTGTCGTCCGGGTCATCCTCAAGCCGGGCGCGAACCGGGGGACTCACATTGTTGTCAATCAAGTTATCCGGCACTCCGTTGACCTTCCAGTCCGTGCGATTACGGAGCCAAATGATGTTGGCCGACCCGTCTCGTTCATATCCGATCTGAATGCCGTGCGGGTCACCGCCCATCCCAATGCCGTCTGGTTGTCCCGGGTCAGGGAAGTTCGGGTTGACGTAGGGCCACAGTGCCTGGAAAGGCTCGGAAAAGCTGCCGTCCGGATTGATCTGACAGCCGAACACATTCCCGGATGTTCCGGCGCCGCCCGTCCACACCAATCCGTAGCCGACGACGGCGGCGGGATCACCGGCCGGCTCAGCAGCGATGTCCAGGCTGGTGACCGAGCTGGCGGGATCGGAAAGATTCTGGACGGTGCCGGAGGTACCGTCGGCGGCTACCTTCACCGCCTGGAGGATCCAGCTCAGGCCGTTGAACTTACGCCAGGCTATTCCGGCCGTGCCGTCGGCACCAAGGGCCAGCGCGATGTCCTTGGCAGGGCGGCCCGCGGGTCCCGCAGCCGATCTGATCTGGATCGGGCCGAGTGTTCCGTCAGCCGCAATCGATCGGGAGTAGACCGTGTCATCGGGGGCAGAAACATTCAGCCAGGCGACCATTGCGGAACCGTCGGCCCGCGCTTCAATCACGGGATCGGTCGCATTCGCGTTGGGCGCGGAGAGGGTCGCGATCGGACCCTGACTGCCGTCAGCGGCCGCGACCCTGGTGCCCTGGATCACGTCGAAACCGCCGACCTCACGCTTCCAGATGACCCATGAATCGCCATCTGTCCCTGCCGCGATACGGGTCTGACTGGTGCTTGAGCCAACACCGGACACAGTGGTGGGTGCGTTCCAGCCGGCCGACGCCGCACTCGGAGCGAGGAGCATCAGGTAGGCGAACGCCAACGCCGCGATGGCGCTTCGAATCGATCCGGTTTTCGCACGGCCTTCCCGCAACAGAACCCTCCATCCCTTCGAGTGCCGGGTCAGTCTAGCCGTAAGAACACCGGAAACGACCGCGTGACGCGGTCAACAGGTCACTCGGCGGCGGATTCCGCCGCGGGACCGTCCGGCGCTTCCGGCTTGCCGGGAGGCGGCTCGCTCGATCCCGAGCCGGAAGAGCCGGCTCCGACCCCGACCTTCTCGGGCCCGTCTTCCTTCTTCTTGCGGGACTTGCGCGGCTTGGTGATCTTCATCTTGAGCGGCTTGTCCTCATCGTCGCCGGACTCGTCGCGAGTCACCGTGACCAGCGAACCGGCCACCGAGTCGCCGCCACCGGCCTTCAGCACCTCGTCGGCCAACGGGTCCTCGATGTAGCGCTGGATCGCGCGGCGCAGCGGCCGGGCGCCCATCGAGGGATCCCAGCCCTTGTCGGCAAGGAAGTCCTTGGCGCCGTTGTCGAGCTCGAGCATCAGCTCGTGCTCGGCAACCTGGTTCCTGACTCTCGCCAGCATCAGCTCGATGATCTCGCGCACTTCCTCGCGGCTCAGCTTGTGGAAGACGATGACCTCGTCGATCCGGTTGAGGAACTCCGGCCGGAAGACCTTGCGGAGCTCGCTCATGATGCGGCCCTTCATGTCGTCGTAGGAGATGCCGGTCTCGTCGGAGACGGTGAAGCCGATGCCCTGGTTGCGGGCGATCTCGTTGGCCCCGATGTTCGAGGTCATGATGATGATCGCGTTGCGGAAGTCCACGGTGCGGCCCTGCGAGTCGGTCAGGCGGCCGTCCTCCAGGATCTGGAGAAGGATGTTGAAGACATCCGGGTGGGCCTTCTCGATCTCGTCCAGCAGCAGCACCGAGTACGGCTTGCGGCGCACGGCCTCGGTCAGCTGGCCGCCCTCGTCGTAGCCGACGTAGCCGGGAGGCGAGCCGACCAGGCGGCTGACCGCGTGCTTCTCCATGTACTCGGACATGTCGATGCGGACCATCGATTCCTCGTCGCCGAACAGGAACTCGGCCAGGGTGCGGGCGAGCTCGGTCTTGCCGACGCCCGAGGGGCCGAGGAATACGAATGAGCCGGCCGGGCGCTTCGGGTCCTTGATCCCGGCCCGGGAACGGCGGATCGCCTTCGAGACGGCTTCGATCGCCGCCTCCTGGCCGATCACGCGCTTGTGCAGCTCGCTCTCCATCTGGATCAGCTTCTTGGTCTCGGCCTCGGTCAACTTGAAGACCGGGATGCCGGTCCACATCGAGACGATGTCGGCGATCTCTTCCTCGCCGAGCACCGGGCGCTCGCCCTCCTCGCCCTCCGCCCACTCCTCTTCGAGCTGACGCTTACGGGTGGTGAGCTGGCGCTCGGTGTCACGCAGGTTGGCGGCCTTCTCGAACTCCTGGGCCTCGATCGCGGCTTCCTTCTCGCGGCGCGCGGTCTCGATCTCTTCCTCGAGATCACGGTAGACCGGTGGTGCGGTCATTGACTTGATCCGCATCCGCGAGGCGGCCTCGTCGATCAGGTCGATCGCCTTGTCCGGCAGGAAACGGTCGGAGATGTAGCGGTCGGCCAGCTCGGCGGCGGCTTCCAGCGCGTCATCGGAGATCTGCACCTTGTGGTGCTGCTCGTAACGCTCCCGCAGGCCTTCGAGGATCTTGACCGTCTGCTCGGGGGTCGGCTGATCGACCCGGATCTGCTGGAAGCGGCGCTCCAGCGCGGAGTCGCGCTCCAGGTACTTGCGGTACTCGTCGAGCGTGGTCGCGCCAATGGTCTGGATCTCACCACGGGCCAGGGCCGGCTTCAGGATCGAGGCCGCGTCGATCGCGCCCTCGGCGGCACCGGCGCCGACCAGGTTGTGGATCTCGTCGATGAACAGGACGATGTCGCCGCGCGAGGCGATCTCCTTCATCACCTTCTTGAGGCGTTCCTCGAACTCGCCGCGGTACTTCGACCCGGCGACCAGTGCGGCCAGATCGAGCGTGTAAATCTGCTTGTTCCGCAGCATCTCCGGCACTTCGCCCTTGATGATGCGTGAAGCCAGGCCCTCGACCACGGCGGTCTTGCCGACCCCGGGCTCACCCAGCAGGACCGGGTTGTTCTTGGTGCGGCGGGAGAGGATCTGCATGATCCGCTCGATCTCGGTCTCACGGCCGACGACCGGATCCAGCTTGCCGTCCTCGGCCAGCTTGGTCAGGTTGCGCCCGAACTGGTCGAGCAGCTTCGAGGACTTCTTGCCCTGACCCTCGGCCTGGCTGCTGCCGGTCGAGCCGCCGCTGCCGCTCTGGCCGGGCCGACGTCCGCCGGGACCGGAAAGCATGCGGATGACCTCGTTGCGGATCTTGTCCGAGTCGGCATCGAAATCGAGCAGGATGCGGGCCGCGACGCCTTCGTTCTCGCGAACCAGGCCAAGCAGGATGTGTTCAGTGCCGATGTAGTTGTGGCCGAGGCTCAGCGCCTCGCGCAGGGCCAGCTCCAGCACCTTCTTCGCCCGTGGCGTGAAGGGGATCTGACCGGAAGTCACTTCCTCGCCCGAACCGACGATCCGGACCACCTGGGCGCGCACGCGCTCCACGGTGATTTCCAGCGATTCAAGGACCCGCGCGGCGAGGCCCTCTTCCTCGCGCAGCAGTCCGAGCAGGATGTGCTCGGTGCCGATGTAGTTGTGCTTGAGCGTCCGAGCCTCTTCCTGAGCCAGGACAACTACCTGTCGTGCGCGTTCTGTGAATCTCTCGAACAAGTTTCTCTTCTACCTCAAACCTCGTCGGTTGACTGAGTATCGGTGGTCGGTCGGTCGGTTACTGCGATCCATCTTTGCTGCTTCTCTCCGGGACGTCTTTTGAGTCGGCAAAGTGCCGGTTGCCCTATCCCGTTTCAATCGTGAAACTCCTTGGGATCTGACCTCCGGTCTTGAGGGATCGAGCGAATAACCCAGTATACCGAGCCTCCCTCTCCGGCTAGGCTGATCCCGGCTTCCGCTTTGCGGTCGGTCAGTCGCGCATCGCCGGGAAGAGGACCACTTCCCTGAGCGATGAGGCGCCGGTCAGCATCATCACGAGACGATCGATGCCGAGGCCGACCCCGCCGGTCGGGGGCATTCCCTGTTCGAGCGCCTCGATGAAGGACTCGTCGAAGGGCTGAGCCTCGTCGTCGCCGCGGTCGATCTCGGCCGCCTGCTGCTCGAAGCGGCGACGCTGCTCGTCCGGATCGTTCAGCTCGGTGAAGGAGTTGGCGATCTCCACCCCGCCGATGAAGGCCTCCCAGCGTTCCACCACCCCGGGCTTGCTCCGGTGCCCCTTGGCGAAGGGCGAGAGCTCTTCCGGGTAGTCGAGGATGAAAGTCGGCTCGATCAGCTGCGGCTCGACCCGCTTCGAGAAGACGGTGTCGACCAGCTTGCCCCAGCCGGCGGTTTCGTCCTCGTTGCCGAGGGCGTCCGACAGGTCATCGCGGTCGGTCAGCTGGTCGATGTCGATCCCGGAGTGCTCGAGGATCGCGTCCCGCAGGGTAATCCGGTGCCAGGGGGCGGCGAGGCTGATCGTCCGCCCGTCCCGCTCGATCTCAGCCTTGCCCAGCACCTTCTCGGCCACCCCCGAAACGAGGTCCTCCAGCTCGGCCGCGGTGTCGGTGTAATCGGCGTAGGCCTCGTACCACTCGAGCATCGTGAACTCGGGGTTGTGCTTCATCGAGATGCCCTCGTTGCGGAAGTCCTTGCCCAGCTCGTAGACCTTGTCGATACCGCCGACCACACAGCGCTTGAGGTAGAGCTCGGTGGCGATGCGCAGATAGAGCTGGCGGTCCAGCGCGTTGTGATGAGTGGTGAAGGGGCGGGCCAGGGCGCCACCGTAAAGCGGCTGCAGGACCGGGGTCTCGACCTCGAAGAAGCCGTGGTCGTCGAGCCAGCGCCGCACCTCCGAAACCGTGCGGGCCCGGACCCGGAAGATCTCGCGGGACTCCTCGTTCGCGATCAGGTCGAGTTCGCGGCGGCGATAGCGGGTTTCGGTGTCCTCGAGCCCGTGGAACTTGTCCGGCGGCGGCCGCAGCGCCTTGGCGAGGATCTGCCAATCGGCCGCCTCGATCGAGAGCTGGCCGCGGCGGGTGACGATGGCGCGACCTTCAACCCCGATGAAATCACCGAGGTCGAGGTCGTCGAGCAGCCCGTACCGGTCCCCGAGGACGTCTGCCTTGGCGTGAATCTGGATCTGGCCCGAAGCGTCGCGCAGATCGATGAAGGCGGCCTTGCCGTGACCGCGCCGGCCGGTGATCCGACCAGCGATGCGATGGACCGAATCGGTCTCCGTGCCCGCCTCGAGACCCTCGTGGGCCTCGATCACCGACGCGACGTCCTCCCGCGGAGAGAACGAGTGCGGGAACGGCTCAACGCCGTCGGCCCGCAGCCGGTCCAGCTTCTCGCGCCGTTCGGCGAGGATGCCGGCGAAACCTTCCGCCGCATCCTCGGTGGTCGCGGTTTCCTGGTTTTCGCTCGCGCTCATCGCCGGCTATCCCCCGACCCGGGCCTCAGGCGGCTTCGATCTTGGTGATCTTGAACTGCTTTTCCGGGCCGCGCGGGGCCGGGATGGTCACGATCTGGTTGACCTTGCCGCCGATCAGTGCCGCTCCGATCGGCGATTCACTGGAGAGCTTGCCCTCGGCGAGATCGGCCTCGGTCGAACCGACGATCTGGAACTTCTTCGAGCTGCCCGAATCCTGGTCCTTGATGTGGACGACCGAGCCAAAGGAGACCTCGCCCTTGTCGGCCGAGCCTTCCTCGACCACGGTCGAGCGGCGCAGGCGTTCTTCGAGCTGGACGATCTGAGCCTCGAGCTGAGCCTGCTCGTTCTTGGCGTCGTCGTACTCGGCGTTCTCGGAAATGTCACCGAAGTCACGGGCCTCGCGAATCCGTTCGGCCACCTCGCGACGGCGGACCGTCGAGAGATACTCGATCTCTTCCTCGAGCTTCTTCAGACCATCAGGCGTGATTTCAGACTGGCGACTCACAGGTATCAACCTCTCTTGGGACGGCCGGTGCGAACTCCCCGGCCCTGAAAATGACGAACGCCCTGAGCGACGCGACGGTGCGCCGACAGGGCAGCGAACGCGCGATTATAACGAGGACGTGCTGCCGGCGAGCGCCCGTGCCAGCACCTGGGAGAACCCCTCCGGATCCTCGACCTGCGGGTAGTGGCCGATCTCCGGCAGGCGGACCACCGGCAGTTCCGGCCGCATCTCCAGCAAGCCGTCGAGGATGTCCGGCACGGCGACCGGATCCTGCATGCCCCAGGCCAGCTGCAGGTCGCCCTGCCAGCGGGAAAGAGCGCCGTGCCAGCGGTCGGCGTAGATCTCGCGCTCGTCCATGTAGGAGACCAGCTTGTGACCGAGGCGGTTGCCGTCGTTGAAGGTCATCAAACCCCAGTAATCGGCCGCGTCGGCATCGGTCATCGGGCGGGCCTCACCGAAGACCGAGGAGAACTGGCGGCGGAAGAACGCCTCGTTCGAGAAGCGGGCGGCCAGCGGGCCGAGCGGGCCGCGCAGCAGTTTCTGGGCCAGGGTCGGGTTCGAGCGCTCGACCAGGATCGAGCCGTTGAAGAGCAGGAGCCCGGCCAGGTCGAAGCGGAGCTCACCCGCCAGGTCGCGAGCCAACAGCTCGGTCGCCACCGAGGATCCGAGGTCATGCGCGCAGACGTAGACCGGCATCTCGCCGCGGTGGCGGCAGATCAGCTCCTCGGTCAGATCGGCTTGCCAGGAGAGCGTGTAGGAGTGGTCCTTCGGCTTGTCGGAGAGACCGAAGCCGAGGAAGTCGAAAGCGAGGATCGCCTGGTCGGGGAGCAGCTCGACCAGGTACCGCCAGTCATACGAGCAGGTCGGGAAGCCGTGCAGGAAGACCAGAAGCGGTCCCTCGCCCGGCTGAAAGAAGCTGTGGATCTGGCGCCCGCGGAACTCCTCGAGCTGACCCTTGGCTCGCCAGCTCTCGACCCGCTCGGAGAGGTTGGAAGCCGCGTTCACGTTGCCACCGGCTCGCCCCGGCCGATCGAGGCGACGATCTCCCGGGCCCGGTCCAGCCCGGCCGTCTGGCAGAGCTCATTGCGGACCAACTTCGGCACGTCCATCTGGTCGAGGTACCAGGGGTAGAACTTGCGGAGGTACCGGCCGGCCCGCTCGGCCCCGAGATGCTCTTCGGCCCGGTCCATCACCCAGGCCAGCTCGGCCATGATCGTCTCCGGCGAGGGCGGTTCGACCTCACGGCCAGTCAACTCGGAAAAGACCCACGGGTAGCCGAGCGAGCCGCGAGCGATCATCACCGCGGCGGCGTTCGACTCGCGGTAGGCGGCCCGCGCCGCTTGAGGGGTGCGCAGACCGCCGGAGATGATCATCGGCACGTCGATCGTCTCGCTCAGCTCACGGGCCATCGCGTAATCCGGCTGCCCCTTGTGGCCCTGCTTGGCGACCCGCGGATGGAAGCCGATCGCGGCCACCCCGGCCTCCTCGACCAGCCGGACCGAGAGATCGAAGCCGGAGCGGTCGCCCGGCATCAGACCCGAACGGATCTTCACGCTGACCGGCAGGCCACTGCCGGCCCGGGCCGCGCGAGCGAGTTCGAGGGCGAGCTCCGGATCGGAGAGCAGCTGCGCGCCGGCCCCGGTCTTGCGGACCTTGGGCACGGGACAGCCCATGTTGATATCGATCAGATCGGCACCGGCCTCGGCCGCGATCCGCGCTCCCGACTCCATCGCCTCCGGGGACTGGCCGAAGAGCTGGATCGAGACCGGATGCTCGTCCGGATGGATCCGCAGCAGTTCCTTCATCGTCTTCTCGTTGCCGTAATGGAGGCCAAAGCTGGAGACCATCTCGGAGACCGCGAGACCCGCTCCGAAGCGCTTCGCCTGCAGCCGCACGAACCAGTTGCCGATGCTGGCCAGCGGGGCCAGCAACACACGGTTCGAGATCTTCACCCCGCCGATCTCAAATGGTTCTGTGAGTGCGGGCTGTGATCCGGTCTCCGTCGCCGAGACCTCAGCCACGGTTCCCCGAGTTACGTTCATGGATGATCCGGAGCCCCTTGAGCGTGAGGAGGTCGTCGATCTCGTCGATCTCATCCGAGTAGGGGACGATCCAGTTCGCGTAGCCGCCGGTGGCGATGAAACGAGCCTGCCCGCCGAGCTGTTCGTTGATCCGGCGCGCGATCCCGTCGACCAGTCCGGCGAAGCCGTAGAGCACTCCGACCTGGATCGCCTCACGCGATGAGGTGCCGATCGCCTTCTTCGGCTGCCCGAGGTCGATCCGGGAGATCCGGGCGGCACGCTCGGTCAGCGCGGTCAACGAGATCTCCACCCCGGGCGCGATCGCGCCGCCCAGGTAGGCACCCTCCGCCGAGACCGCGTCGAAGTTGATCCCGGTCCCGAAGTCGACCCCGACGCAGACATCACCGACTTCCTCGTAGGCGGCGATCGCGTTGACCAGCCGGTCGGCTCCGACTTCGGCCGGGTTGTCGATCTCGATCGCCATGCCGGTACGGATACCCGGGCCGACCAGCAGACAATCGACTTCGAGGTACCCCTCGGCCAGCCGGGTGTACTCGGCGCCGAGCGGTGGCACGACCGAGGAGACAACGAGGCCGTCCAGGTCCGAGAAGCCGGTGCCGCGCAGGGCCATCAGGCCGGCGATCCGTTCGGCCAGCTCGTCGCTGGTCGCTCCGGCCCGGGTCTGGAAGCGCCAGTGACGGGTCAGCTCGGTGCCCTCGAAGGCCCCGAGATGGGTCTGGGTGTTGCCGACGTCTATCGCGAGAAGCATGGGGTCAGAAAGTGTGGCAGGAATAGGCCGACTTAAGATGGTTCCCATGAGCAAGGCGACGCTGTTCTCACTGCCCGGGTCCCATCCTGCGATCAGCGTCAAGCTGATGCTCGATTTCAAGGGCATCGAGTACAAGACGGTGGACCTGTTGCCGCTCGCCCACAAGGCGATCGTGCGCGCGGCCGGTTTCCCCGGGACCACGGTTCCGGCCCTGAGGTTCAACGGCGAGAAGCTCCAGGGGTCGGTTGACATCGCCCGGGCGCTGGACCGGATCGTGCCCGAGCCGCCGCTCCTCCCCGCCGACGAGGAGGCCCGGAAGAACGTGCTGATCGCCGAGGCGTTCGGTGAGGCCGAGCTGCAGCACGCGGTGCGGCAGATCCTCTGGAACGCGGTCCGCCGCCAGCCTCGCTCGATCGCCACCTTCCTCGAAGGCTCAAGCCTGCCGCTGCCGCCCTCGATCGCGGCCTACACGAGCGGCCCGATCATCTGGGGCGAGTACAAGGTCAACGACTCAACCGACGAGAACGTCCGGGGCAACCTGGCCGCTCTCCCCGGTTGGCTGGACCGGCTCGACGCCTGGGTCGCCGAAGGCACGCTCGGCGCCGAGACCCCGAACGCGGCCGATTTTCAGATCGCGACCAGCGTCCGCCTCGCGATGACTCTGCAGGACCTGCGCCCGTTCATCGAGGACCGGCCGATCGGCCAGGCCGCGCGGCGAGTCTGCCCTGACTACGCCGGCGACGTGCCGCCGGCTCTCCCACCGGAGTGGCTGGAGCCACTCAAGAACGAATAACGCCGTCCGGTCAGAGGGTGGCGAGATCTGTGTCCGGGTTGGCCAGGGCGGCGGTGTCGACCGGGCGGCGGGACTTGATCAGCTCGCCGATCGTGTCGGAGACATCCCAGATGTTCACGTTCATCCCCGCCAGCACCCGGCCGTCCTTCAGCCAGAAGGCGATGAACTCGCGGTCCTCGGTGCTGCCGCGGACCACGACCTCGTCCCACTCGGTCGCGTACCCGACGTACTCCATGCCGACGTCGTACTGGTCCGAGTAGAAGTACGGCAGATCGTCGTAGACGACCTCCTCGCCGGCGATGGAACGGCCAGCGGCCAGGCCCTGTCGGCGCGCGTTGGCCCAGTGCTCGACCCGGATCCGCTCGTCGAAGAAGGGATGGAACTGGTTGGCGATGTCGCCGGCCGCGTAGATCCCCTCGACCTCGGTGCGCAGGCCGGCGTCGACCGGCACGCCATTGTTCAGCTCCAGCCCGACCATCTCGGCCAGACCGGTCCGCGGGACCACACCGATGCCGACCACGACCAGGTCGGCCTCGACCTCGCCCGCCGTGGTCTTCACCTTTTCCACCCGGCCGTCGCCGAGAAAGGCCTCGACCCCGGTCCCGGACTTGAAATCGACCCCGTGGTCGAGGTGCACGTCACGATAGACGCCGCCGATCTCGGTCCCGAGGACCTTCTCCAGCGGCACCTCCTGCGGTTCGATCAGGGTCACCTCGCAGTCCTTCTGGCGGGCAGACGCGGCCACTTCGGAGCCGATCCAGCCGGCCCCGATCACGGCCAGCTTCACGCCCTCGCGAAGGTGCTCGCCGAGCGCTGCCGAATCGGCGACGGTCCGCAGGTAGCGGATGCCGTCCAGGTCGGCTCCGGGCACGTCGATCCGGCGCGGCTCGCAGCCGGTCGCCAGCAGCAGGCGGTCCCAGGGCACGGGGTCGGAGCCCTCGATCAGGACGGTCCGCTCGCCGGGATCGATGCCGGTGACGAAGGTCGAGGTCCTGAGCTCGACGCCCTGGTCGGCGTAGAAGGACTCGTCATGAACCCAGGAGAGATCGTCCTTCTCGCCGCGCAGATAGTCCTTGGAAAGCGGTGGCCGCTCGTACGGTCGTTCCGGCTCATCCCCGATCAGCACGATCTCACCCTCGAAACCGGCCTCACGCGCCCCCTGGGCGGCCCGCGCCCCGGTCAGGCTCGCACCGACGATCACAATCCGCTCAGCATCACTCACTTCCGCCTCCATTCAGGTCTGTCCTCCAAACCTACTCCCCGAAACCTACTCCCCGGACCTCACCGACCCGGGCATCGGCGGAGCCCGACTGCGGTCTACCCTGCGGCCATGTCCGGCTTTCCCGATTCCGTCGCCCGAGCTCTCGACGCCGACCTGGCCCGCTGCGTGGCAGGGGGCGGCGGGGACATCAACCGGGGCTGGCGGATCGAGACCGTCCAGGGTGAGACGTACTTCGCGAAGAGCCGGGTCGGTGGGTCGGTAACCGAGTTCGCGAACGAGGCGGCCGGACTTCGTTGGCTGGGTGAGGTCGAGGCCCTGCCGGTGCCGAAGGTGGCGGCGGCGGTCGAAGACGGCACGGAACCGGGGCTCATACTCGAATGGGTCGAGCCCGGCGACACCGGCGACGAGAAAGAGCTCGGGCGCGGACTGGCCCTGATCCATCAGGCCGGAGCGGAGCGCTTCGACCAGCTCGCCCCCGGCGCGACCGGTGCCGAACTCAGGTTCGGCGAGGCGCACATGCCCCTCTCGCCGGCCGGACCCGAGGAAGGCTTCGCCGGGATCTACGCGAACCGGCTCCGGCACCTGAGCGAGGTCGCCTACGAGATGGACGGCCTCGGCTCGTCGGACCGGGACGTGATCGAGCAGGTCGCCGGTCGGGCCGGTGAACTGGCCGGGCCGGTCGAGCCACCGGCCCGGATCCACGGTGACCTCTGGTCCGGCAACCTGCTTTGGAGCGACGGCCGTCCCTGGCTGATCGACCCGGCCGCCCACGGCGCCCACCGCGAGCTCGACCTCGCGATGCTGGAGCTGTTCGGCAGCCCGGGAGCGACCTTCTACTCGGCCTACGACGAGGTCAGTCCGCTGGCCGACGGCTTTCGTGAGCGGATCGGGTTCTGGCAGCTGCAGCCGCTGCTGGTCCACGCGGTGCTCTTCGGCCGCGGCTACGGCCGCAGCGCCGCGGTCACCGCCCGCCGCTACATCTAGGACGCCGACAGCGGAGTTTTCAGTCGTATTTGCCGACAACTCCGCTGTCGATGAATCCGGCGGCTAGGGGTTGATCGAGATTCCCTGGTTCGGCGGGACCCTGCCGTCCATCAGCTCGAGGAGCGATTCGCGGATAGCCTCGGCGCCGGAGCCGGTCCGCACTTCCATCCAGTCGTGGCTGCGGTCGGTGAAGCGGTCCTGGCTGCGGGCCAGCCGCTGGCCGAGGCCGTCCTCGCCCCAGTCGGCGTTGCGCTTCACGACCCGGTCCGGGGCGAAGAAGAACTGCGGCTGCGGGCCGGGCAGCGAGGCGCCCTCCTCCGGCACCATCGACTCCCAGTCGGCGATCCCGACCGCGACGCTGGCCAGCAGCCGGTCGCCGAAATGAGCGTGGACCCGGTGGCGCAATTTCGCGTTGCCGCCGAAGTCGACGTAGATCGTCCGCGTTCCCGGGTCGAGGGCGTCCAGGTCGTCGTAGGTGACCACATCGTCCCAGTGCTCGGTGCCCCGGGTGAACTCGAGGTTGCCGGGAGAGGTGAGCCCCACGGTCTCGATCGGTGAGTCGAAATCGGCCTGAAGGGCGTGGCCGAGCCCCAGGGCGGTCTTGCTCGAGGCGCTCGAGGCGACCAGCCGGGTTGCCCCGGCGAACTCGATCTCGTTCAGCCAGTCGGCCAGCAGCCAGGAGGTCCCGTAGAGCGGCATGAAGATCGCGACGAGCCGTTCTCGGTCCTCGTCCCGCTCGCCGCGGACCAGCCGGTACTCGTTGTAGACGGCGGGCAGCCCGGCCCGGTACTCGGTGAGGTCGGTGAACCCACTCTCGCGTACGCGGCCGGGCTCGAGCACCGCGTGGGTCGACATCGGCAGGTAGCCGAAGACCCGGGCACCTTCCTCGATCCCGTCCGCCTGCGAGGCGATCACCTCGGCGTAACCCCAGGCGGGGATACGACCCAGCCCGTCCGGGGCCGGGTAGAAGTTCCAGTAGTCCATCGCCTCGCCCATCGCGCCGTAGGTGACGTTGTTCGCGGTCAGTGAGAAGTGGTCGATCTCCAGCAGAATCTGCCCTTCCCCCAGTTCCCGGTCGGCCCCCGGTGAATCGAGGATCGAGGCCTCCCGCAGATCGTCGCGGCTGACTGCAAAGTCGTATGCGTCGGACATGGCGGCAGTCTACTGCCTCCCGTTAATGCGAACATATGTTCGTGCGCTGGGACCAACAGAGGGTGACGGCCGACGGACGGCCCGCGGAGGCCGGCCGTCGGCCGACCCTGCCCGGCATGGAGGACGCCGGCCTCGGCCCGGTCCGCACCTTCAAAGCCCCGGAGGCGATGGGTATCCGCTTCCACGAGGTGCGGGCCAAGTCCGCCCTGAACAAGGTCCCGGAAGGGCCGTACGGCTTCGGCTGGACGGTGAACCCGTATCGCGGCTGCAGCCACGCCTGCGTCTACTGCTTCGTGCGGCCCACCCACACCTACCTGGGTTTCAACGCGGGCCGCGATTTCGAGCGCGAGATCGTGGTCAAGGTGAATGTGCCGGAGGTGCTGCGGGCGGAGCTGGCCCGGTCTTCCTGGCGGCGGGAGCTGGTCGCGCTCGGCACCAACACGGATCCCTACCAGTGGGTCGAGAGCCGGTACCGGCTGACCCGCGGGGTGCTCGAAGCGCTAGATGAGGCAGAGACGCCGGCCTCGGTCCTGACCAAGTCCCCGCTGGTGCTCTCCGACCTGCCGATCTTCGAGCGGATGAACCGGGAACGCCCGGTCGGGGTCAACCTCTCGGTGCCGACCGTGGACGAGGCGGCCTGGCGGGCCACCGAGCCGCACACTCCCAGCCCGCGGGCCCGGCTGGAGGCGGTCGCCGAGCTGAGACGGAGCGGCATCCCGTCGGGCATCCTGATCGCCCCGATCATGCCGGGAATCAACGACCGCCCGGAGCAGATCGAGCCGATCCTGGAAGCGGCCTCCGCGGCCGGAGCGGATTTCGTCACGCCCGTCGCCCTCCACCTGCGCAAGGAGACCCGCAACGTCTTCTTCGAGTGGCTGCGGGCCGAACGGCCCGAGCTCCTGCCCGAGTACGAGCGCCTGTTCAAGGGGCGCAGCCAATTGCCGAAGGTCGAGCAGCAACGGGTGACCGCCGCCGCGCGCGGCCGCTTCAGACCTCGGCGCCGGAGCGAGAGGAGGCCGGCGATGAGACCACCGGGCGCCGAGACGAAGGTGGAGCCGGAGCCGGAGCCGGCCGAGCAGACCTCACTCTTCGAGTAGCGGCCCGGCCCGGCGGATGTCCTGGCCCTCCTCGGCCCCTTCGAGGCCGGTTTCCAGGACCGCCATCGCGTCGGCCAGCCGCGTGCCGTCCGGGAGGGCCAACTCCGGGTCCAGCTCGAGCAGAGGGGCAAGCACGAAGCGTCGCGAGGTCACCTCCCGATGCGGCAGGCGCAGTCGATCCGACTCGTACTCGAGATCGCCCATGAGAAGCAGGTCGACGTCGATCACCCGCGGCGAGTGCCGCGGCAGGCCGGTCGCCCGGCCGAGTTCGGCCTCGACCGCCTTGAGGACGGTCAGCAGATCGTCGGGCTCAAGCTCGCTGCGGACCCGGATCGCGGCGTTGAGGAAATCGGGCTGGTCGAGGATCTCCCCGACCGGCTCGGTCTCCCAGGCCGAGGAGACGGCTTCGAGGACGAGGCCTTTGTCCTGGAGGCGACGGATCGCGTCCCGCAGGTGGCCGTAGCGGTCCCCCACGTTCGAGCCGAGACCGAGGTAGATCACGCGGTCAGGCATGGCGGCGGCGAAAGATCTCGACCGAGGCGCCGGTCATGCTCACCGGGACCGGCGGCTCGGGCTTGGTCGCCCTCACCCGCACCGCAGCGAGGGGGAACTCTTCAAGCAGGGCGTCGGCGATCACGGTGACCAGGCGCTCCAGGGTCCGGTAACGGGTCCCGGTGGCAGCCTCGACCAGCGATCCGGTTACCGCGCCGTAATCGATGGTGCCCTCAATCTCGTCGGTTTCGGTAGCCGTGATCTGATCCGGGAACATCTCGATGTCGAAGAGCATCCGTTGACCGAGCTCCTGTTCCGCGTCGGTCACACCGTGGTTGGTGTGGAGCTCGACTCCGCTGAGGCGGATCACGGGGCTGGCGTCGGGTTCGGCCATGACCGGAAAGCTACCGGTGCCGGGGCCCGGCTATCGGTCCGCCGATTCGACGGCCGAGGCGATCCGGATCGCCTGGACGACCGGGGCCACGTCATGAACCCGGACCATCGTGGCGCCGCGCTCCATCGCGGCCAGGCAGGCGGCGATCGTGCCGCCGAGCCGCTGGCTTTCCGGGGCGCCGTCACTGAGCGAGCCGATGAAACGCTTGCGGGACGGCCCGACCAGGACCGGGAGACCCATGTGGACGAAGGTGCCGGTGGCCTTGAGCAGGGAGAGGTTGTGGTCGACGGTCTTGCCGAAGCCGATACCGGGGTCGATCCAGAGCTTCTCCCGGGCAATCCCGGCAGCCTCCGCCACGCCGATCTGGACCGCCAGGAACTCGGCCACCTCGGCGACCACGTCGTCATAGCGGGGGTCGTCCTGCATCGTCCGCGGCGTCCCGAGCATGTGCATCAGCACCAGCTCTACCCCGGCCTCGGCGCAGACCGCCGGCATTTCCGGGTCACCCCGCAGGGCGGTCACGTCATTGACGATCTTCGCGCCGGCCGCGATCGCCCGCCGGGCCACTTCGGCCTTGGCCGTGTCGATCGAGACCGTCGCCGCACCGGAAAGACCTTCGATCACCGGGATGACCCGTCGGAGCTCCTCCTCGAGCTCGACTCCGGCAGCCCCCGGGCGGGTCGATTCGCCCCCGATGTCGAGTACGTCGGCCCCTTCCCGGACCAGCTCGAGACCGTGCTCGATCGCCTTCTCGTGGTCGAAGAACTCGCCTCCGTCGGAGAACGAATCCGGGGTCACGTTGACCACGCCCATCACCTTCATCGTGCGCCTCCCGCCGCTTCGCCGGCGGCGCGGACGCCGGAGCTGATCGCTCCGTCCATGTAGCCCGCCCACTTGGTGGCGGTCTCGGCACCCGCCCAGTGGAGAGGACCGATCGGAGCCCGGAGCGCCTGGCCGTAGAGCATCCAGGCGCCGGGCGGGAGATAGCCGCCGTAGCAGCCGCGCGCGAACTCGTCGGCCGCCCAGGCCTTGTCGACGAAGCGCTCGGGGTTGGCCGCTTTCGGTCCGAAAAGACGGACCAGGCACTCGAGCACGATCCGGCGGCGCTGCTCGGGCGGCAGATCGGTGGCCCGCCGGGCGGCGTTCCCCTCCAGGAAGGCGAGCAGCACACCGGGGCTGCCCGAGGGCGGCGAGTTGTCGAAGGTGACCGAGACCGGCCCGTCGGCGCTGGTCGCCTGGCCGGAGAGGCCGTCGGCCCGCCAGAAGGGTTCCGGATAGATCGCGTGGCACTTGACCACGGTCCCCTGGACCATCCGCTGGGTGAGACCATCCCGGACGGCGGGCAGGATCGGGTCGTACTCGAGTCGCCCCGCCACCGCGGGAGGCAGGGCGATCACCGCGGCCCGCGCGGCAACCGTGAGTTCATCGGCCTCTACCGTCACCGAGTAAGGGCCGAGCCCGGGCGGCCCGTCAGGTACCTCGCCGGGCATCTCCTGCCAGGCGACCCGCCGCACTGGAAATCCGAGCCGGATCCCGTCCCCGAGCTCGGCCGCCATCCGTTCGGCGATCAGCTGGGTCCCGCCGACGACCCGCGAGTCCTGGGCGCCGCCCTCCGTATCGAGCAGCAGCTCCAGGGAACCGGCCGAACGGATGTAGAAGAGCGCGTGGAGCAGCGAGACGTCCTCCGGCTCGGCCGCCCAGACCGCCTCGATCGCGAGCCGCAACAGGTCTCGGGCGGTCGAGGTCTTCACGTTCCGCCGCATCCAGCTGGCGAAGGTCTCACCGTCCCAGCCCGACAGCTCGGGCTGCGTCCATAGATGCTCGACCTCGACCTTTTCCGCCATCCGGTTGAGTCGCTTCAGCGCGACCCCCACCTCCGCCAAGGCAACCGGGTTCGCCTTGGGGATGGTCCCGGCGTAGGTCCGGATCCGGCCCGCCCGCTCGAACACGTTCCTGCCCTCGCTGAAGGTCGGGAAGGTCTCCAGGCCGAGCTCGGCGATCAGGTTCAGGACGCGATCCTGGGTCGGCCCGACCCACTGCCCGCCGAGCTCGACGATCTCACCCTCGCTGATCGGCTCGTTGAGAGTCCGGCCACCGACCCGGTCCCGGGCCTCGACCACCACACAGTCGATGCCCCTCTTCTTCAGCTCCCGCGCAGCAGAGAGCCCGGCCAGACCGGCCCCGACAACGACGACCTCGGTCTCGATCGCATCCACGAGAACCCATTCTAGGCTCGCGTCCGTACAAATCGAATTCGACCGGGGCGGAGTCCGTTCATCAAATATTTGACGTCCTGAACGGACGGGTTCGATTGGGAGGCCCGGCGCAGACCGGGCCGACTACGGGTTCTTCAGTCCGTCATGCCGCCGGCATAGCCGGGGCGCGGCGGGGTCGGAGCGGGATCGGTCGAGGGCTTGTTGACCGGCTCCGGCTCGGAGGGGTAATCCTCTTCGGTCGAGCCGGACTCGCTCTCCGGCGGGAAGACCTCTTCCTCGCTGGCTCCTTCAAGCAGAGCGACGAACTGGTCGGCGTCGATCGTCTCGCGGACCAACAGGATCTCGGAGATCCGTTCGAGGTCTTCGCGACGCTCGTCGAGGATGTCGCGGGCGGTCTGGTGGGCGTTCTCGACGATGCGGCGGATCTCGTCATCGATCTCGCGGGCGATCTCATCCGAGTAATCCGGTTCGGAACCCATGTCCCGGCCGAGGAAAGGCTGGCCGCGATCATGTCCGAAGACCCGGGGACCGAGCCGCTCCGACATGCCGAAACGCATGACCATTTGCTTCGCGGTCTGGGTGACCTTCTCGAGGTCGTTGGAGGCGCCGGTCGTGACCTCGTTGAAGACCAGCTCCTCGGCGGCACGGCCGCCCAGGGTCATCGCCATGGTCTCGGTCAGCTCAGCTCGGGAGGTGAGGAACTTGTCCTCGGCCGGCAGCGAGATCGTGTAGCCGAGCGCCTGGCCGCGGCTGATCACGGAAACCTTGTGAACCGGGTCGCAGTTCGGCAGCAGGTGACCGACGATCGCGTGCCCCATCTCGTGGTACGCGGTGATCTTCCGTTCCTTCTCCGACATGACCCTGGTCTTCTTCTCCGGGCCGGCGACCACGCGCATGATGCCCTCTTCGAGCTCATCCTGGGTGATCTCGCGCTTGCCGGAGCGGGCCGTGAGCAGGGCCGCCTCGTTGATCAGGTTGGAGAGGTCGGCGCCGGTGAAGCCGGGGGTCTGGCCGGCCAGAGCGTCGAGATCGATGCCGGAGGCGAGCGGCTTGCCGCGGGAGTGGACCTCGAGGATCTTCTTGCGACCCTGGCGGTCGGGGCGATCGACCGCGACCTGGCGGTCGAAGCGGCCGGGACGGAGCAGGGCCGGGTCGAGGATGTCGGGCCGGTTGGTGGCGGCGATCAGGATGATGTTGTCCTTGATCTCGAAGCCGTCCATCTCGACCAGCAGCTGGTTGAGGGTCTGCTCGCGCTCGTCGTGACCGCCGCCCATGCCGGCGCCGCGATGGCGGCCGACCGCGTCGATCTCGTCCATGAAGATGATGCAGGGCGAGTTCTGCTTGGCCTGCTCGAAGAGGTCGCGGACCCGGCTGGCGCCGACCCCGACGAACATCTCGACGAAGTCCGAGCCGGAGATCGAGAAGAACGGCACCCCGGCCTCGCCGGCCACGGCGCGGGCCAGCAGGGTCTTGCCGGTGCCGGGCGGGCCGTAGAGCAGCACACCCTTGGGTATTCGCGCTCCGAGCGACTGGAATTTCTTAGGGGTCTGCAGGAATTCCTTGATCTCCTGCAGCTCCTGCACGGCCTCGTCGGCCCCGGCGACGTCCTTGAAGGTGATCTTGGGCGCGTCGACCGCCATCTTCTTGGCCTTCGACTTGCCGAAGCTCATCACCCGCGAGCCCCCGCCTTGCATCTGGTTCATCAGGAAGATCCAGAAGCCGAAGAAGAGCAGGAAGGGCAGGATGTAAGTCAGCATCGAGAGCAGGCTGCTGCCGCCGGTGCCCTTGACCGTGGTCGCCACATCGCCTTCGCGGAGCTGGTTGATCAGGCTCTGCTCGGTGTTGGGCGGGTAACCGGTCTCGAACTTCTCACCCTTGGAATCGGAGCCGTCGGTCGATTTCTCGGTGACGTCAAGCGAGTTGTTCTTGGTGTTGACCGTGACCGAATCGATCTCGCCCTTGTCGACCATGGTCAGGAACTCGTTGTAGGTCGGCGGCTTGTCGCCGCTGTCCGGGCTGATCACGCGCTGCGCGACGAAGGCCAGGATGACCACCAGCAGGATGGGAAATGCCGCGCTCTTGAAGAACCGTTTCAAATCTTGGGTCGCTTTCTCGGCCCTGCGGGAGTCATCTCCCTCGGTCAGACCGAATAATCAGACTAGCAGGGAGAACCCGCCAGACGGCATTGGAGAGCGGTCCCGAATGAATATTTCGCACTCATCGCCCAGACCCCCGCTCAGCGCCCGGGAAGAGTGTCTTCGGGCAGCAGCGCCACATGATCCAGATTTCGGTACCGCTGGCCGAAATCAAGCCCATAGCCGACCACGAACTCGTTCGGGATCTCAAAGCCGGTGTACCGGATCGGCACTTCGACCCGGCGACGCTCCGGTTTGGTCAGCAGGGTGCAGACCTCCAGCGAGGCCGGATCGCGGGCCTGGAGGTTCCGCATCAGGTAGTTGAGGGTCAGTCCCGAATCGACGATGTCCTCGATGATCAGCACGTCACGGCCGGTGATCGAGTCGTCGAGGTCCTTGAGGATCCGCACCACGCCGGAGGAGTCTCGTGAGGACCCGTAACTGGAAACGGCCATGAAGTCGATCTCGCAGGGCACGGTCAGGTGGCGCAGCAGGTCGGCGATGAAGACCACAGCCCCGCGCAGCACCCCGACCATGACCAGATCCTTGCCCTGGTAGTCGCGGCTGATCCGAGCACCGAGCTCGGAGACCTTCTCTTCCAGCTCCGCGGCAGAGATCAGGACCTCGCCCACGGCGGCCAGTTCATTCGGAGGCGTGGCTGCCATCGCCGCCAGTCTAGAGACGCTCGGGCGGCGTGGCTTCGAGACGCTGCACCGACCGCTCCGGATGGCTGATCAGCAGGTGTTTCGAACGAACCAGCCCGGGAACCCAGATGACCGTCGGCCCGATCACCAGCACCGGCCAGGTTCGGCGCTTCGAGGCCGGCACCAGGGCGTCCGTAAAGACATCCTGGAGCTTCTTGGAGCCGCTCATCCCGAGCGGCTCCACCCGGTCCCCGACACGCCACGGGCGAAGCGTGAGCGCCAGATCATCCGGGCCCGAGGGCTGCCCGGCGAGCCACTCCCCGAGTCCTTCGGCATCCAGGAACGCCGCCCAGGGGTTGCCGAAGCTCGGCCGCGCTTCTTCCTCCGTCGTGCACGACGAGACGATCTCCCACGCCCCAAAGTAAGTCAAGCCAGCAGGATTGACCCTGATCGGCTCCGGCACCGCGGCATCGACGTCATCGCCGCTGATGACCCGCAGCCGGCCGCCCTCGGCCAGGAGGTAATCGCCGCCGCCGAGGTCCAGGCTCCCCCCTTCCGGCGCCGCGGCCAGCCGGACTGCCTCGGCGGCGAGATGCCGCGAAATCGCGACCGGGCGGCCCAGCTCCCCCTCGGCCAGATGCCGGATCATGCGTCGCCGCACCGCCGGGTGGGAGCCCGAGAGGAGCTCCGCGGGCAGCCCGTCGCTCGAATCCTCCCCCAGGGAGCCGACCGCGGCGATGGCTTCGTCCATCAGGGCCTCCTCATCCTCCTCGAGCTCCGAGCGGGTGCGGATGATGTTGGCCTGGGCCCCGGAGTTGACCCGTTCGAGCGTCGGAATCACTTCGAGCCGGATCCGGTTGCGGGCGAAGGACGGGTCCTGGTTGGTCTCATCCTCGGCGTAGGGGGCCACGCCTTCAACGATCGACCGGATCCGTTTGCGATCGAGCGAGAGGAGCGGCCGGATCAGACGGCCGGAACGGGGCGGCATCGCCAGGAGCGGCCGGACGCCGGGTGAGGAGGCCAGCCGGTAGAGGAAGGTCTCGACCGCATCCGAGCGGTTATGCCCGACCGCGATCCAGTCGAGCTCCCGCCCGGCCCGGATCCGCTCGGCCTCGCGGTGCCTGATCTCCCGCGCCCAGGCCTCGATGTTGCCCTCCGCGCGGCCCGCACGCACGACCTCGAGTTCCACCCCGAGGCGGCCGCAGAGCTGGGCGACCAGTTCCTCGTCGGCGTCGGCCTCCTCGCGCAGCCCGTAGTTGACGTGCAGGACGACCAGCCGCTCCGGCCCGAGCACCTCGGCCAGTCCGGTGAGCAGCGCGACCGAGTCGGCACCACCCGAAACCATGACCACTCCCCGGTCGCCGTCGGACACGAGCCCCGATCGGCGGATCGTCCGGGCGAGCTCATGGACTTTAGGTTCGGGCACGGATCACGAAGAGCGGGGTCGGGACCGGGAATCCCTTCAGGTCTACCTCACCGATCGGGTCGGTTTCAAGGTCGGGGTGGTCTTCGATCGAGGCCGCCACCGCGTCGGTGATCAGCACCTCCCCGCCGAGCGCCCGGTTCACGACCCGGTGGGCGAGGTTGACCTGGCTGCCGAAGTAGTCACCGTCGCGGAAGACGACCGCGCCGTGGTGGATGCCGGCCCGCGGCTTGGGCCGATCGTCGAACAGGGCCAGGAAGCCGACCGCCCACTCGGCCAGGGAAGCGGAATCCGGTGAGACGACCATCACCTCGTCCCCGATCGTCTTGACGATGCTGGCCTCGGGCGGCAGGGTCGCCTCGACCGTCTCGGTGAACTGCTCGATCACCGAGAACGCGGTCGCGTCGCCCTCCTGCTCGGTGAAACGGGTGAACCCGGTCAGGTCGATGAAGCAGAGCGTGGTCCGCACCTGGTCGAGGTTGGTGTCGCCGCCGAAGTCGGACTCCATGTGGCCGATCACGTCCTGTTCGAGGAAGTAACGCAGGTAGCGGTCGTGCAGGTACTCGAACAGGGGCGTGGCGGTCGGCGAGGTCCGGCGGGCAAGATCGCCGAGCTCCTCGGCCATCTCGATCTCGGTCAGGCCGTCGCGGATCATCGGCTCGTGGACGAAGAGGTGGAAGAGCCGCACCTCGGCGTCGGCGATCCGGCGGACCGCCTGGGCGTAGACCCGGGTCAGCTGCAGCAGCGCCTCGACCGGCAGGCCGGCCTCGGCGGCCTCGCCCAACCGGTTGAAGGCTTCGATGTCCCGGGCGGAGAGGGTCTGTTCCCGGTCGCTCGGAGTCCCGAGCACGGTCATCACCCGCTCCAGGACCTCGACGCTCAACCCGGTCTGCTCAGCCGCGGTTTCCAGGTCGAAGCGCTCGCTGGTGTCGGTGAACAGATCCTCCGCCATCCCGAAGGAGAGCTTGCCTTCCTTGCCCGCTTCCTTGAGCTCCTCGAGCGAGTGGCCCCGCTCGCGCATCCGGGCGACGATCCGGGCCTGGGCGGCCGCCGCCGCGGTCCAGCGGCCCCGGCGCACCGGCACCACTTTCTCGTCCGCCCAGCGGGTCAGCGTGGCGGGCGAGACCCCAGCCCGGCGGGCCGCCTCATTAAGGCTGATCTGATCCCCGTCCGCCATGCGCCGCATGGTACTTGCCTCTACCTACCCCCGAACTCTCCCGTCACCTCGGTTTCGAGGATCTCCCGCACCTCGGCGTACTCGTCGCTCAGGCCGAGCGCCCACATCATCTTGACCAGCGCGACCTCGGGAATGACCGGCAGCAGGACCGCGCCGGCGTCCTCGAGCTGAAACTTCGACTCGTAGTGGTTCCTCATCCCGACCGGCCGCGCGTTCATGGTCAGGGCCAGGACGATGCCGGCCTCGGCGCAGCGCCGGGCGAACTCGGGCACGGAAGCGCGCGGCGGCTCGGTCGGGGCGGTCAGCGCCGGATAGAGAGTGAGGCAGACCCCGCGATACCCGCGGCTGGTCAGCAGCTCGGACATCGCTTCCAGGTCGATGCCCGGGTTGAGGTCGACTCGCAGTGCCCGGTCGTCGGCCGCGATCCGGAAGGACGGGCTGGCCGCCGGCTCGGCCGGCTCCGCACCCACACCCGGCTGGCGCGTCTTCAGCGTCCACTCGAACCGGCCCCAGTCGACCTCAGCGGCGTGAACACGACCGGCCGAGACGAAGGCGGGCCCGGAACCGCGCGCCTTGCGGACGGAGACACCGTCGTGGATCCGGCTCTTCGCGTTCGGTCGCCCGGCGAAGGAGAGGTAGACCCCCGGGGTGAGGTGCCGCAGCGCGACCAGCGCGTCGCCGATGTTCTTGTCCGCGTCGGAGCTCTCCTCGTTCGGCGGGAGGTTCGAACCGGTGAAGACCACCGGCACGGGAACTCCCGCGAGCATGAAGGAGAGCGCGGTCGAGCTGAAGGACATGGTGTCGGTGCCGTGCAGGACGAGAATCCCGGCGACCGCTTCGTCGGCCAGCAGTTCCTCGATCTCCCGGGCGATCGTCACCCAGTGCTCCGGCGCCATGTTCTCCGAGAGCATGTTCAACGGCTGGCGGAGAACGGTCGTGATTCCCTCCTCCTGGAGGATGCCGGTGACGATCGGCCCGGCCAGGACGTCGAGCTGATCCTCGGACTCGCTGAGGGTCACCAGGCGTTCCCTGCCCCCGATCGGTTCGGAGCGCGAGCCGACGGTGCCGCCGGTCACCAGGACTCCGATTCTGCTCCGGTCGGCCACCCGGGCAGCGTATCCGGCGGCTCCCCCTCCGGTCGTTGTTTTTCGATCCGCGTTGTTCAAAGTCCAGGCAACGGGAAAGGGCGGCGGGGCAACCGGCCCCGCCGCCCGATCCGTGTCAGCCCATCGCTAGTCGAGATGGAGCTGGGTGACTTCGTCTCCTCGCTCGCCGGTTCTGATCCTGATCGACTCCTCGACCGGAATCACGAAGATCTTGCCGTCTCCGATCTCTCCGGATCTGGCGTGACGCAGGATCGTTTCGACGACGAGGTCTTTTTCGGAATCGGCCACCACGATCTCGAGCTTGAGCTTCGGTCGCACGTTGACCGTAACCGTCGATCCCCGGTAGGTCTCGACGATTCCCTTCTGCCGCCCGGAGCCCTTGGCCTCCAGGATCGACATCGAGGGGATCCCCTTTTCGAGCAGGTCCGCCCGGATCGGCTCGAAGGCCTCGTGGCGGATGAATGCTTCGATCTTCTTCATCTGAGCATCTTCCTTTCTAGGCCTGGCCGGGAGATTCGACCGGCGCGACCGGCGTGCCGGCCATCGACGGTGTGTACTCCCCGACCGGCAACTCCGGCTGCGGGATGAATGACTCTGGGTAGCCGTACATGCCGTGGGAGGCGATGTCGAGCCCGGCGTCCTCTTCAGCTTCCGAGACCCGGATGCCCATCAGAGCCTTGATCGCGGCGAACATCGCGTACGAGACCGCGAACACGAAGGTGAACGTTGCGACCACGGCCAGGGCCTGGACCCCGAGCTGGCCGAGGGTCGAGCTGAAGCTCGCGTCACCGAAGATGCCGTACCAGAGACCGGCCCCGGCGCCGTCCGCGATCAGGCGCGGCGAGGCGAACAGGCCGACCGCCACGGTACCCCAGATGCCGGCCAGGCCGTGCGCGGAAAGCGCGCCGATCGGGTCGTCCAGGTACTTCTCGATGGTCAGGACCCCGTAGACCACGATGATGCCGGCGATGAAGCCGATGATCGGCGCGGCCCAGGTCTCGACGAAGCCGCAGCCCGCGGTGATTCCGACCAGCCCGGCGATCGCACCGTTGCCGGCCATGCCGACGTCCAGCGACCTCGTCTTCAGATAGGTGATCAGGATCGCGCCGATCACGCCGGACGCAGCCGCGATCTGGGTGTTCAGCATGACCTCGCCGAAGAAGCTGCCGTCGGTGCCGAAGGTGGAGCCTCCGTTGAAGCCGAACCAGCCGATCCAGAGGATCATGATCCCGAGGCCGACCAGCGGCATCGAGTGCCCGGGGATCGCTCGGGGCGAGCCGTCCGGCCCGTACTTGCCCTTGCGGGCGCCCAGGTGGAGCAGCGCGGCGAGACCGCCGACCGCGCCGGTCAGGTGGACGACCGAGGAGCCGGCGAAGTCCATGACCGGCTTGCCGCCGACGTCGGAGAGCAGGCCGCCGCCCCAGACCGAGTGGGCGACCACGGGATAGATCACGGCGCCGAACACGAGCCCGTAGACGATGTAGACGCCGAACTTGATGCGCTCCAGCGTGGTGCCCCAGACGATCGCGAGCGAGACCGCGCAGAAGGCCAGGCCGTAGAGCATGAGCATCGCGTCCGATGAGCCGACCGCGACCTGACCCCCGTCACCGTCATTGACCATCTGTCCGAAGTGGTAGAAGAATCCGGAGGTCCCGATCAGGTCGTTGCCGAACCCGGCGATCGCCTGGCCCATCACCCACCAGGCGATGGTTACGACGGCGAAGTTGACGAAGATCTTCATCACTCCCGCGCCGGCGTTCTTCATCCGCGAGAAGCCGATCTCCAGGAACATGAAGCCGGCCTGCATGAAGAGCACCAGCACGCAGGCCAGGGCGATGAAGGCCATGTCCAGTTCGGTTGCCTTGGCGGCTAGATCTTCAGCCACCCCGGCCGAGGCTATCCCTGGCACCGCCAGGGCGGCAAGCAGCGTCAACAGTGACGCGATGCCGAGTTTCTTGAGGCTCATTTCGAGTATTCCTCCTGTGATCCGGTAAGCCCAGACCCACCGGTAGTGAGTTAGCGAGCAGCTGACCGGGCAAATCTAGAAACGGGAGGAGGAACCGCTTTTGGCCCCTCGGAGGAAATGACCCCCGCATCGCTTGTTCGATTGTCAAAGGGCCGGGTTCGGCCCGGCCGCTCACCAGATGACTTCCACCCCGTAACGGGCGAACTTGCTGTCCGAGGTGATGATCGGCATGCGTTCGATCAGTGACTGGCCTATCAGCAGACGGTCGAACGGGTCGCGGTGGTGCGCCGGCAGGGCTTCAACCTGGCGGGCGTGAAGCGCCGAGATCGGCATCGCCTCGAAATCCAGGCGGCCCAGCTCCTCAAACCATCTCTCGCTGATCTCAAGCCTGCCCCGGGCTCGCTTGATCGCGATCTCCCAGACCGAGACCGCACTCACCGTGAGGCTGTTGACCGGATCCTCAAGCACCGCCAGCGCGGCATCGGTCAGCGCCTGACGGTCACCCAGCAGCAGCCAGACGACGACGTTCGTATCGAGCAGAACCTGGCTCAAACGTAGGGCTCGAATTCCTCAGGAAGCTCGTCGAACTCCGGGCCGATCGAACCTTCGAGGTCACCCCAGATCTTCCGGGTACCCGGCTCGGTCCGGATCTTGCTGAGCACAGCAACTGGCTCCCGGCCCCGTCGAATAGTGACGGTCTCCCCCGCCTCGACGCGGCGAAGCAGCCTGGAAAGCTGGGTCTTGGCCTCTTGGACTGTCACTTCCATGTCACGACCTTATCACCCTGGTCGACCAACCTGACCAGGTCATGTCTGGCGATTACCCGCGGCGCTTCACCTTCAGCGTCGATTTCGCGTGCCTGATCCCGGGATCGGTCGCTTCGACCGGCCAGGGATCCGCCCAGGTCTTGAAACTCACATCCACCTTCCGTCCCGGCCTGACCGACTTCTTGACCCTGAAGCGGAGCCGGCCGGAAGCGACCTTACCCGGCGGCATCTTCCCGATCCAAAAGCACCGCTTCCCCGAAACCAGCTTCCTCGGCGCCCGGCCGCAAACCTTTGCCCGACGTATCTCCGCTTCCCCGACACTCGAAACCGTGAACCTGAAAACAATCTTGCCGCCCGGCCTAACCGATCTCTTGCTCTGCCTGACCTCCAAGGCCCCGAACCTCGACCGGTCGAACTCGCAAACCGGCGGTACCCCATGCGTGCCGGCCGGACAGGCTCCCTCGACCGGTCCACCAGTGACATGAACCGAATCATCGGCCAGGTCTAGATAGCCCACCATGCCCGTGTCTCCCTCAAAGCCGATATGCGCATCCCATACGTGGGCAGAGCCCTCCTCGCCCAACGGCGCATCAGTGATCTCAATCGAACCAGCCCGCGGCACTACTACGCGTGACGAGTACGACTCAGTGCCAGGAAAATCGTCTCTCCCGATGTAGAAAAGACCGGTGTCCGTATACCTTCGAAAGCCGCCAGCAAACACATTCACCACTCGATAGCTCTCTCCTTTGTACCCGCCCGCCCTCCATCTGTTTCGGCAGCTAATCGGAACATAGGAACTCAGGCACCGTGGATTCAGAGGACCCACCAGTTCGCCTGGAACCTCCGGCGGCCGCGGAGCCTCCGAAGATACGGACACCCGGCCGCCCTGCTTTTCGAGCAGCTCATCCCGATCGGCGGCGGTCAACACTGCCCCAGACGTACCCGGAACGACTCCCGCAACGACCGGGACCCGATTCTCCGGTCCATTCCTAGACAACAAGACGAGAACGCCGGCCAGAACAACCAATCCCACGACGAACGCGGTGAGCATCGGTCTACGTCTCATCATTCGTCCTCGTCTTCGCCTCTATTGACATGCGGCTGCCAAACGCAGTCGAACTGAACAAGCTCTCCACCCAGCTTCGGCGCGACGCCCTTGCTTTCATGAAGCTGTCGCATAGCCATCAGAAATCGACCACCGCCACCTCACGCCGGCCAGCACGAGCATGAAGGCCGACCTCCCGAGCCTTGTCTCCCTAGCCATGCGATCAGTCTAGAAGAACTGACCGTTCGTCAGACCGGCTCCCGTACCGCTCCGGGCTCGACGGTCTTGCTCGTCTGCTCTGCTTCG
Organism: Solirubrobacterales bacterium; assembly: GCA_044464425.1. Lineage (GTDB taxonomy): Bacteria > Actinomycetota > Thermoleophilia > Solirubrobacterales > 70-9 > 67-14. The sequence continues at coordinate 138,641 of JBIQLL010000001.1, forward strand.
TAACGCTCGCGCTGGATGCGGGCTTGACGCTTTGAGTACCAGCCGGCGGCCCAGTAGCTGCCGATCACGAAGACGAGCGCGAGCAGCTGGGCGAGAAGGGTCTCGACCGAAGGGTGGATGCCGAGCCAGGTGCCCATCCAGAGGGGTATGTCGACGTCGATCGGGTGGATCGGGAACCAGCCGACCCCCTGCAGGGTGCGGACCGTGTTGCCGACCATGGTGAAGAGCACCAGGGCGATCAGGACCCCGGTCACGATCAGCATCTTCTTGTAGGGCAGCTTGCGTTCCGCCTTGAACGTGATGAAGCCGACGATCGCGGTGCCGGCCAGGCCCAGGGCGACGCCGGAGACGACGACGCCGACTCCCGAGGAGAGCTGAAGCGCCTGCAGGAAGAGCACGGTCTCCATCCCCTCGCGAAAGACGGAGGTGAAGCCGAGCACGTAGAGGCCGGCGATCGTCGCGGCCCCGGCGGCAGCGCCGGCGGCGACGTCACCGGTCAGGGCCTTGCCGCGTTTGCGGTGGGTCGCGATCCACTCGGTCCAGTAGACCCGGTGGAAGAACCAGTTGAGGACCACGACAAGGACCCCGATCGCCACCACCCCCACGACCGCCTCGAGCTTCTCGCCGTAGGCGGCCAACGATCCCAGCAGCGCCACGGCGAGGATGAAGCCGAGCACGCTGGCCGGCAGGGCGAGCAGGGCGCCCCGGTAGATCGGCTTGCGGAGGGCGGCCCGCGCCCCGATCATCGAGGCGGTGATCGCGGCGATGATCAGGATCGCCTCGAGCCCTTCACGAAAGACGATCAGCGCCGCGTTGGTGATCGCGGTCGCGTCGCTCACGCCCTCCCCGGTCTTGTCGCGGGCCTCGGCCAGAGCCTCCTCCAGCACCAGGGTGGTCTCGCGCACCTCGGAGGAAGGAGCGCCGTTCGAGATCAAGGTGGCGAGGCCGCGCACCCCGCGGGCGCCGTACCAGAAGAGGCCTTCGATCTCGGCGACCAGCTGGGGGTCGAACGCATTCAGCTTCAGTTCCGGGCCGAACTCGAAGAAAGCGTAGGCCGAGAGCCGGGCCTGCTCGGCCTGGGCCTTCTGCCCGGCACCGACCGCGGCGACCAGCTGGTCGAGGCTGATCTCGACCAGGTCGAAGTCCGCTTCGTCGCTGGACTTCTTCCAGTCCTCGGGGAAGATCTCGTCGAGCCGGTCGGAGATCTTCTGGTGGAGATCCTCGACTTTCGACTCGGGGACCACTTCACGGCGCTCGTTCGCGTCGTTCACGTAGGCGCCGAGCTGGTCGAGGTCGGCCTTGACTTCCTCGACCGCCTGCGGATCGATCTCGAGCAGGGCCGCCTCGAGGTCGGAGAAGGCCTGCTCGACGCCGTCGTGGAAGGCGGTCGCCTCCTGCAGCTCGAAGGGGATGGTGATGCGGCCGTCGTCGGTGCCGTCGTTGTACTCGACCGGGATCAGGTCGAGGAAGCGAGTGAGCTGAGCGGCCCGGCGGGCCAGCTCTTCGTCGGTGAACGGGGCGGCGGTGAAGGCGTCGAGATCATCGGCGGTCGCACCGGCCGCGGCCCGGAAGGCAGGCCGGTCGGTGCGTGCCGCCGCCGCGGCGAGGCGACCGAAATCGCGGGTCGTCTCAGCGGCCTCTTCGCGGCCTCGCTGCTCCTCGAACTCGTCGGCGAGGATCTGCCAGTAGCCGTCGGTGATCGCGGCCGCCTCGGCCAGCCTTTCGGGGAACTGGCGCTCGGCGGCCTTCTCGGCCTCGTCCAGGTTGGTGCCGAGCCGCGACTGGTAGGTGTCGAGGAGGTCCTTGCGAACCTGAAGCACCGCCTCGTCCGGGGTCAGCTCACGCGCGGCGAGCGCGATCAGGGCGTCGGTCGCTTCGGTGCCGACCCGGGTGAAGCGGGTGCTCTGGCGGAAATCACGGATCTGCAGCCACTCCCGGGCCGCGGCCGGCCGGCCCGCCTCGGTCAACGCGATCGCGCGATGGTAGGCACCGCGACGGAGCGCCGCGATCACGGTGCCGCGGGCGGCCGCGAGAGTGACCGAATCCCCGGATTCAACGGCCCGCGCGGCGCGGTCGAGCTGCTCTTCGATCTGCCTGAGCTCGGCCGGGGCACTGACCGCGAGGCCCCGCTTCAGCGGACCCGAGAGAGTCCGGTGGGCCCGATCGATCGAGCCGCCCGCAGGGTCCTGCAGGATCAGATCGGTCTGGGCCTCGAAGAGGTCGGTGGTGATCCCGTCGGCCGCACGCCAGGCCGGAGCCTGGGCGGCACCGGCCGGCCCCGCCGCAACGATGAATGCGGCCGCCGCGACGAGTGTCGCGACGGCCGCGATGACGCGGCTTCTGGCAGAACCTAGGTTTGAAGCCGCCGCCAACTCTTGCTCGGGCCTTGCGGCCAAGCGCCTAGCCTTCCTGGATCTCGATGTCGAGATCCTTGGCCGCCTGGGTCACCTGACCGGCGATCCGCTCGGCCCGGGCCTGCATCTCGGCCCCGAGCTGATCGGCCTGGCGAGCGGTGAACTTCTCACCGGCGGCCTCTCGGTCACGGAGATCCTCGGCGGTCGAGAGCAGGTTGCCCAGCTCGGACGCGGTCTGCTCGGCCTGATCGGCGTTCTTCTCGGCGATCAGCGGCTCGACCTCGTCATACGTGAAGTCGATGCCGGTGAGGATGTCGGCGATGTCCGAGAGGCGCGAGGTGGCGACGAAGCCCGCTTCCTCCTGCTTGCCCTCGCCGGAAACGAACGAGGAGAGCTTCCACTGCTCGAAGTACTCGCTCATGGTCGGGGTCATCACGGTGATCGCGGTGAACGCGTCGGACGGGGTGATCACGATCTCCTTCGCGTCCTTGTCGAGGTCGCCGGCCTGCTTGTTGATCTCGTCGACCGAGGCCTTGAAGGCGTTGGCCTCGGGAAGCCCCTCGCCGAACTCGACCTTGCCGTCGCAGTTCACGTCGGGCCTGACGCCCTTGGCGATGAGATCCTCGTTGGTGCCGTAGAGCGAGGTCTCGATCAGGAAGAAGAGGTTGCCCGGCTGCTTCATCACCTTCCCGTTGGGAAGAGTCAGGTTGAAGGAGACGGCGCTCTCTGGATCGGAGGCGTCCGAGCCTGCGTCGATGTCGGTGTCGTACTGCGCGGTCCGCGGGATGCCGGCGACGATGCCTTCCATCTCCTCGTAGGCGGGGTTGGCCTTGACGAAGGCGTTCTTGGCATCGGTCAGGGCCGCGTCGACCGCTTCGCAATCTTCCTTCAGCAGCTTCGCGTAGTTGAAGTTGTTGGCTTTGGCCAGGTCGTAGTACGAGTTGCCGGCCGTCTTCAGGGCCGCGGTCTGGGTGACCAGGTCGGCTGAGTGGTCGGTCAGATACGACTTGACGGCGGTCAGGCCCGCGTCGGGCTGGTCGGAATCGGAGCTCGAATCATCGCTGCCGCAACCGGCGATGAGCGCCGCCGCGACGGCGGGTACGGCCAGCAGCGAGAGGGCGGGTTTGCGGGGCTTCCAGGTCAACGGGATACCTCTTTTAGTGTGTTTGCGCGGCCTCGAAAAGGACCGCCGGACGAAAACTTTGGGTACCCTAACTCATTTCCCAGCGAACTGCTCGGAGATAGCCGAGCGGAGCCAGTTCATCCATCCCTTGTTTCTGTGAACTGGCGGGCTTGACTGGGAGGCGGGGCGAAGCTCACCGACTACTTACAAAAGGCTGGTCCTCGCTCGACCAGGCCCCGGTAGAGAGCCTCCTGAATCTGGCTCCTGACCTGCTCGGAGAGATCGAAGACGAGCGAGCGGTCCTCGCTCGAGCCGGGCCCGTAGGCGGAGAGGTCGATCGGCTCGAGGAACTCGATCCGCCAGCGCGACGGAAGCGGCAACAGGCCGAGCGGGCCGAGCCACGGGAAGGTCGGCGTGATCGGCACGTAGGGCGAACCGAGCAGGCGAGCCAGCGGTTTCGATTCGCCCAGCTTCGGATAGATCTCCTCCGCCCCGACCACGGCCACCGGGACGATCGGGGCGCCGGTCTCCAGCGCCACCTCGACGAAGCCTCCCCGACCGAAGCGCTGCAGCCGGTAACGGTCGGCGAATGACTTCCCGAACCCCTTCTGCCCTTCCGGGAAAACCATCACCGGCTGGTCCTCCTCGAGCAGACGCATGAGGTTGGACGGGTTAGCGGCGACCCCTCCGAGGCGACGCAGGACGTAGCTCACGAAGGGCAGATCGAAGGCCCAGTTGAGAACCATCGCCCGGAGCCAGCGGGGCAGCGGATGCTCCTTCTGGATCGCGGTCGCGATCATCGCCCCGTCAAAGGGGAAGATCGTCCCCGAGTGGTTGGCGACCAGCAGGGCCCGGCCGTGACCGGGGACGTTGGCCGCCCCCTCAACCTGGACCCGCCACCAGGTCGAGTAGAGGAACTCGAAGAGCGGGAAGACGGCCTCGGTGAACTCCTCGTCGAAGCCCCACTCGTCCTCGTGGTACTCGCCGGTCAGCCGCCGCACGATGCGGTCCGACGTCGAGTGGACCGTGGCGGCCCACTCCAGCACCGCTTCCGGCAGCGGCGCCTCCGGACCGGTCATCGCGGCACGCTCCGGACCGGCGAGCCGGGATACGGCGAGGGCGGCAGGATCTTGATGCCGCGCGAGGCCCGGGCGAAGTCGCGTACGGTCCCTTCGGTGTCGAAGGCGAGCTCGTAGCCCACCTCCTCCCGCAGGCGCCGGTTGTCGCAGCCGCGCCCGTACCGCAGGAGCAACTCACCGTCCCGGTAGAGATCGGCGCTGCCGAGGTAGTTGCCGACCCGCCGGTCGATGATCCCGGTGATCACCGGCGGAACTCCGATCGCCGTCTTGCCGCAGAGCCGGAGCAGACGGCTGAGCGAGATCGCCCCGTCCGGCGCGACGTTGACCGGGCCCGGGACGGGGTTCAGGGCGGCGGCCGCCAGCGCGCCGGTCGCGTCATCGACGTGGAGCAGCTGCAGCCGCGGGTCGAACCCCATCCGGGTCGGCACCACCGGCAGGCTGAGGTAACGGCAGAGAGGTGTGTCGAGCCCGGGGCCCATCTCGACCTGGAAGCGGAGCATGCAGCAGGTGACCTGGGGGCGACGCCGGGCGAAGCTGTCGAAGTAGCCCTCGAGCTCGCCGATGTCTCGCTGGAACCTGGTCACGAGCGGGTAGCGCCGGGCCATCTCCTCGGTGAAGAAGGAGGGCGAGCCGGGTGCCGAGCCGTAGATCGCGGCCGAGCCGCGGACGATCAGCGACTGGAGAGCGGGCACCTTCTCGCAGGCAGCGAGCAGCTGGAGGGTGCCGATCACGTTGATGTCATGGAGCGCCCGGGACGGCCTTCCCTTCTCCGGGTACCAGACGATTCCGCAGTGGACCACCACATCCGGTTCCAGCGACGGCAGGATCCGCGAGATGGTCGGGTTGCGGATGTCGGCCTCGACGAACGCCGCGGCGCCGAGATCAGCGCTCGGGGGCGCGGAATCGATGCCGATGATCTCGCTGACCTCCGGCCGCCCCTGCAGATTCCGGGCAAGTTCCGACCCCCATCGGGTGGAAACCCCGGCGATGACGATCCGTTTTCCGCTCATCCCGTCCCCCGCACCGTCCCGACCACCGTATACGTGGCCATTTCGCTCAACCCTAACCCTCAGGTTCAGCCTTGGACTTGCGCTCCAATTCGGCTACACGACTGGAAAGCTCGTCAATCCGCTCTTCCAGTTGACGAAGCTCGTCACGGCTGACCAGCCGTAGCCCGTCGAGCGTGCCGCGAGCGTCAGAACCGCGCCTCGTGACCTCGTCCACCAGGCCCTGGGCCCGGCTGCGAGTCTTCTCGGTCAAGTCCTGGGCCTGGGCCCGGGTGCGCTCGGTCGCGGCGAAGGCGCCTTCGATCGCGTCCTTGAGGCTGTCTGGAACTCCGCGGCCACCTGGCTTTTCGGATCCGCTTTCGGCCATGGGACTAGTTTAGAGGCTATGCCAGTGAAGATGAATCCGATCGAGACCGCCGCCGGCGACGCCGTGCTGGTCGGTGATCCGCGGCGGGCGTTCGCCCTGGCGCAGGAGCTGACCGTCCAGCCCCGGATGAGCCATCAGGCGCGCGGCCTCTGGGGGTATACGGGCATCACCGTCGAGGGAACGCCGCTGACCGTCCAGTCGACCGGATCCGGCGGGCCGGGCGCAGTCGCGGTGATCGGCGACCTCGCCGAGCAGGGGATCGAACGCGTCCTCCGGCTCGGGACCTGTCTCGCGATCGACCCCGGCTTGGAGCTCGGCGTGGCGATCCTGGTCGAAAGGGCGCTCTCCTTCGACGGTGCCAGCCGGGCGCTCGGCGCCGGTGACGCGACCTTGCCCGATCCGGATCTGCTCCGGAGGCTGGACGGGCTGGGCCGGCGAGCGACGATCTCCAGCCACGACCTGGTCGCCCGTTACGAGGCAGTAGCCGGCGAAAGGGTCGAAAGGCCCGGCGGAGAGGCGGCGGGAGCTGGACCGGCGATCGCCCGGGATCTCCAGACCGCGGCGAGCTTCGCGATGTGCGAGCGGCTGGAAATCCCCGCCGCCGCTCTGCTGATCGTCGCCGAAGACGGCTCCGGCGGACGGCTCGGCGAGGATGAGCTCTGGAATCGGTTCCGCACGACCGGCAAGGCGGCCCTCGGCCGCCTGAACTCCTAAGCCTAACCCTCGACTAGAGGGTCAGGTATTGCTATTTCTTCTTGCCGTCCGACGCTTTGAGGCTCTTCAGGTCGGCCCGGAGCTCGCGGATCTGATCGAGGACCGCATCGAGGCGATCCTCAGTCTCCTCAAGGCGGTTGGAAAGTACCCGAACCCGCCTTTCGAGCCGGTCCGCGTCATCCTGGGAAGAGACCCCCATCGCGCCCATCGCGGCACGCTGGGCGTCCGCGGCCCGGTCCCGGGCCGCCACCGCGGCCGTCACCGCCTGACCAAAGGCGGGACTGCCGATCAGCGCCTGCGCGAGGTCCGCGGCGGCCTTCTCGCCCTTCGACTGGACCCGATCCCTGATTCCCTCGTTGGCGTCGTCTTCAGCTGACATGGCACCATATTAAGCGGCGTTCCGGAGGCGGTCCCCGACGGGCCGGCAGGAAGTGTCGCTGTGTCGGCGAAACCGGTTGCGATACGGTTCCCCTGCCGCGCCACGGGAGGGCGTCGGCCGTGTCTGTTTTAGTTGGGAAGCCAAAGGTGGACCAGGGTTCAACGAGCACATTCCGCAGCACGCCGGCCGCCAAGTTTGCGGTCCTCTTTTTCGCGCTGTTTTTCGGCTCCCTGACTTGGTTTGTCGCCCACACCGCGGCGGCGTCCAGCACCCCAGTCCCCTGCGCTCCGGGCGCCGCCAGCTGCCTCGCGGCGGTTGACGGCCAGACCGCTCCGGCCGCGACCGATGTCCCGGTGACCCCATCGGCCGGCACGGACATGACCGGCGGCGGCCAGCCTTCAGGTGCGGTGAGCACGCCGAGCACCGGTGGCGTCGGCCCCAACCAGACGGGTGGCAGCGGCACCGGCAACAAGGGCGGCAACGAGCCCGGGAGCACGAACGGATCAGGTGGCGAGATCACCCCCGGCGACAGCGAGCCGGATTTCGTCGAACAGGACCCGGACCTGAACGGCGGCGTCGGCCCCGGCAGCGATGTCGATACCGACCCGATGACCTCCGATGCGCTGACCGTCCCCAACTTCGTGATCAGCCAGTTCGAGATCCCGCCGTTCCTGCTGCCGATCTACCAGGCCTGCGGCAGCCAGTACGGCGTCCCTTGGTACGTGCTGGCCTCGATCAACCGGACCGAGACCAGCTTCGGCACCAACGTGGCGACTTCTTCGGCGGGCGCCAACGGCTGGATGGCCTTCATGCCCGCCTCCTGGGCCGAGTGGGGAGTCGACGCGAACGGCGACAAGGTCCGTGACCCCTACAACCCGGTTGACGCGATCTGCTCGGCCGCCAACTACCTCAAGTTCTTCGGCTACCAGGACGACCCTTACAAGGCGATCTTCGCCTACAACCACGCCGACTGGTACGTCCAGCTGATCCTCAAGTACGCGAAGATCTACTCCGAGATCCCGCCCGAGGTGATCAGCGCCCTGACCGGCCTGACCGAGGGCGCCCGTTTCCCGGTCGCCGCCGCGGACGCCAGCTACGAGGGCCAGGTCTCCACCGAGGCAGCGAAGAAGAACGGGACCGCCTCCCAGAACATCCAGTCCTCGGCGGATCGCCGCACGATCGCGATCTCGGCCTCGGGCGGCTCCCCGGTGATCGCGGTGAATGACGGCAAGATCGTCGAGATCGACCATGAAGCCGGGACCGTGGTGCTCGAAGACGTCTACGGCAACCGCTACTCGTACGCGGGCCTCGGTTCGGTCTCCACGGTCCACCCCGTGCCGCAGCCCAAGCAGACCTCGCCCACGGCGCCCGAGGAATCAGACCTCGGAACACCGCCCGACGACGGGGCCGAGCTGCACCCTGACGCCAAGGCCGAGATGGGTGAGGCCAAGGCCGCCGCGGAACCGAATCCGAGCGATCGGGGCGGCGACTCTAACCCTCAGGCTGAGGATGAGGCTCAGTCCGCCCCGAGCAAAAAACAGCAGCAGGACATCAGCGAAGTGCTGGTCGACCCCGACGCCGCCGATGAGGCAGCCGCCGCTTCGGCCTCCGACCCGTCGACCAGTGAGGAGCAGGATCCGGCGATCGCCGCCGCGAGCGACCGGCGCGCCGAGCAGAGCGAGATCCGCCAGGTTCCCTCCGAGTCCAACCACAACACCGAAGGCGTCCGCGGACGGGTCTACGCCAGTCCGCTCCGCCCGAGCAACCAGCACCGGGCGACCACCGACGGTCAATCGGTCCTGAACTCGGTCCGCCAGGCCGAGGGCATCGGCATCGAAGGCAAGCCGGGCGATTACCTGATCTATGACGGCAGCAAGTCCGGCATCTACCGCTTCGATCCCGACACGACCGAGCTCCACGAGCTCAAGAAGGGCTCGCAGGTGATCGCCGGCACGGTGCTCGGCCGCCTCGCCGAGACCCCGGCCGCCGCGGTCAACTTCTCGATCCAGCCCGGCGGTGAAGACACCCCTCAGATCGATCCCAAACCCTTCCTCGACGGTTGGAAGCTGCTGGCCGAGACCAACATCTACAGCGCCCGGGGCAAGGACCGCTTCTCCGAACGGCTCGGCGCCGGCGGCATCCTGCTGCTCTCCAAGTCGGCGCTGCAGAAGCGGGTCCTGAACGATCCGAAGATGACGATCATGAAGCAGTGCGACCGGGACTACATCGCCGGCGGTCAGATCGACCGTCGCCTCCTGGCCACCATGGAGTTCATCACCGCCCACGGATACTCGCTCACGATCAGCTCGATGCTCTGCGGCCGCGAGTCCTCGATCACCACCTCGGGCAACGTCTCCAATCACACGCGCGGCTCGGCGATGGACATCGCGATAATCAACGACGAGGTCGTCAGCCCCGGCACGCAGGGCCCAGGCTCGCTGACCGACCAGGTCGCCCGCCTCGTCCTCAGCCTGCAGGGCACGATGACCCCCGACGAGGTGATCTCGTTGATGGATTACCCGCAGCCGGCCGGGTTCGCCATGGGCGATCACGGTGACCACCTGCACGTCGCCTTCAGCCCGACCATCGGCTCCGAGGAGCCGGGCGGATCGATCGCCTCCAGCCTCGGTGCCGAGCAGTGGGAGAAGCTGACCGAGCGGCTCGGCCAGATCCGAAACCCCGAAGTGCCGACGACCCCGTCCGACGAGTCGCTCCCGGCCAAGTCGGACCGGTCCGGCGAAGGCGACTAGCCACCATCGGCGCGCTTTTCGGCTTCGTCCAGTTCGAGTTGGCCGGCAGCCTGCCCCTCGACGATGGCCGCTACCTGATTCGCAGCGGTCCCGCCGAACGGGTCCTGGTGACCGAAACCGAGGGCGCCCTGCCTCCCGCCCGCCGGCGTCGGCGCCGGCCGCGCCGGGCGGTCGAGAGCAGCCCTCCGGTGACGGTCAGCGTCGCCGTCGCGACGGTGATCCTGACCGACCAGCCATTCGAGGGGGAAGCCGCGGCGGAGTCCTGGCTCGGCCAACTCGACTCCGCGCTCACCGGCGAGCTGATCGACGACGCCCTGGCGACCCTGGACCGGGCCCGAGCCGCGCACGCGGCAGCGGCAGGCGTCCCCTTCGGGACGCCGTCGGAGGCGGATTCGATCGTCGCCGCGCGGATCGGCTGCGGAGAAGGTGACCAGGTTGCCTCCGGACGCTTTCTCCAGGCCCTGGAGGTAGACGCTCGGGGTGGCACCGGCCAGAACCGCAGGGCGCACCTGGCCCAGGCCGGCTCGCTGGCCCGCACCGCTGCCATACTAGCCGGGCGAGAGCCGGCCGCGGCCTGCGAAGTCCTGGTCCCGCGAGTAACCCTGGATCTGGCCACCGGGAACGAGATCGCGGCCCGGGTGGCCGCCGAGGCGGCGGTCGGCGCCACGATCGCGGAGCTCGAGTTCGCGGTCGACGACGAAGGTCACGAGCGGGATCTAGACCGTCTCGAAGAGTTGCTCCCCGCCCTGGCCGGCATTTCCGAGCGGGCACGCCGCGGTCACGCGGACGATGGTGATCTGGAGCGGGTGGAGGAAGCCGTGGAGGTGGCGGAGCGAGTCATCCGCCGCCGGCGGATCCTCGATCAGTAGGCGCGAGTTCCGGCGTTTAGCGCGGTTCGATGCCGAGGGCGTGGAGCACGGGCTCCTCCTCGAGCGAGGTGGCGACCAGATCAGCTTGATCGAGCTCGATCCCCGGAACCGAGGGGATGCCGATCACGAAGAGTCCGGCAGCGACGGCCGCGGTGACCCCCGAAGGCGAGTCCTCGAGCGCGACCGCGCGGTCTCCCGGCTCGACCTCCAGCAGGCGACAGGCCTCCAGATAGGCGTCCGGGGCGGGCTTGGCCTCCGGGACCTCATGGCCGCTGACCACAACATCGAACGGCAGACCGGTCCCGGCCACCTCATGTGAACGCTCGATGAAGAGGCGGGGCGAGTTCGAGACGAGGGCGATCGGGACACCGGCCAGCCGCAGCAGCTCGATCAGCTCTCGGGCGCCGACCATCGCGTCCACTCCGCCTTCGAGCTCGGCCAGGACCAGCTCGTTGAGCTCATCCATGATCTGTTCCTCACGACCCGGCTCGTCCAGGAAGCGGGCCAGCTTCCGACCCGCGAGCTCGGCCGAGCAGCCGACCAGGCTGCGCTTGTGATCGATCGTGAACTCCATCCCGCGACGCTCGAAGAGCGCCTGTTCGCCACGGCTCCATACCGCTTCGGTGTCAAGCAAAAGACCGTCGTTGTCGAAAAGAACCGCTTCCGGATACGCCATGCCGGGAGCCTAAACGGATGGGGCTGGTGGGGATCTTCCGCCCGGTTCTGGAATATTTTGGGTTAATCGCGATACCGCGACCGAAGTCGCGGGTTACAGACAGGCATGCGTCAAACCGAAGATCAGACTGGGGACCGTCGTCCCACCCAGCCGGCGGCGAGGGTCGGTGAGTTTCCGATCCTGCTGGTGCTGCTCGCCGTCTTCTCGGTGACTCTGCTCAGCCTCGCGGTGGTCGGGGCCGCCGCGGCCTCGCCGCTGGAACCGCCGATGATCCTGCCCGCGGATGCCGGCGCGAGCGCTTCGACTCCCGGCGCGCACAGCGATCGCTGGATCATCGGTGGCGTTCCGGGCGGGTCGACAGCCCGCATCGCGGCCCGATTCGACGCGACCAGGATCGGCGGTCTCGGCAGCTACCGGGTGCCCCGGTCGGAGGCCAGGCGCCTCGCCGGACAGCTCGAGCGGGCCGACCGGCTCGTCTACGCCGAGCCCGACGTGCCGATCCAGCGTCAGGGTTACCCGAACGACCTGCTGAGCAGCGAGCAGTGGTGGCTGAACCGGATCGTCAACCCGATCGACGTGACACCGCCCACCGTGACCGGCAAGAGCCCTCTGATCGGCGTGATCGAGGAATCGCTCGATCCGCTTCACCCGGACCTGAGCAAGGCGAGGCTGACCGGGGCCAAGTCACTCGGCCCCGAGGCCGACTGGCACGGGACCGCGGTTGCCGGCATCATCGGCTCACCGGGCGAGATGCTCGGGATCCGCGGAGTCTGGCCGGGTGCCCGGATGCGCCTCTTCGCCTCCGGCCTCACCTGTTCGAGCGCCTCCAAGGCGGTTACCAGGGCGGTCAAACGCGGTGCCGCGGTGATCAACATGAGCTACACCTTCCCCGCCGGCACCTGCTTCACCCACTTCAAGGCGACCCAGTTCGCCGTGCGCAAGAGCGTGGTTCCGGTCGCCTCGGCCGGCAACTCGGGTGCCTCCGGCAACGCGGCGGTCCGGCCCGCGATCGATCCTCATGTGCTCGCGGTCGGGGCGGTTGACGAGAACTCGACCGTCGCCTCGTTCTCGACCCGTAATGCCGGCGTGGACATCACCGCGCCGGGCGCCGGAGTGATGGCCCCCGTCGTCTACAAGACCACCGGCAGCAACGGCGCTTCCACGATCGTCCGAGGTTGGGACAAGGTCAACGGAACCAGCTTCGCGGCCCCGATGGTCTCGGCCGCCGCGGCCTGGCTGCGCCAGGTCCGGCCTGAGCTGGGCAGCCTCCAGATCGCCAGTCTCCTGACCGGCGCGAGCACCGATCTCGGCGAACCCGGCCGGGACCCTGACTACGGCGAGGGGCTGCTCAGCATCGAGGAGAGCCTCACGGCCCCGAATCCCCCGATCGACCCCTACGAGCCGAACGATGACATCCGCTGGGTGGACGGCTCGATGATCGGGGTCAAGTCGCCTTACCTGTGGCGGTCCGGATCCGGCAAGCGCCGGGTCATCACCGCCACCCTCTCCCGCGCCAAGGATCCGGCGGACGTGTACCGCGTCCTGATCCCGGCGCGCCGGAGGATCGTCGTCAGCGTCAGCCAGATCGAGGGCGACGTGGTGCTTTCCGCCCTCAAGCCGAGGGCGAAGCGGATTGCCAAGCCCGGCCGCAAGCTGATCGTCCGCTCGGACCGTCCCTACCCGAAGACGGAGGGGATCGTGGTCCGCAATCTGAAGCGGCACGCCCAGACCATCTGGCTCGCCCTCACCCCCTCTTCCGCCCAGTCCGGCAACGACTCGACGTACCGCCTAAAAGTAGTCCGCCGTTAACGACGGGCCGGGTGGTCACCCCAAGGGTGAAACTGAAAACCGAGCGTGATGACTGGAAATCAGTTTCACCCCACGTGTGCACCCCGGCAGGGGCGCTTCGAGGGAGGTCAGGTTGGTGTTTCACCGAGCGGAGTCCGTTCATCAAATATTTGATGTTCTGAACGGACGGGTCAGCCTGGGAGGCGGAGCGCAGCTCGCCGACTTATTTATGTGACCCCGCCCGACTTATTTATGAGACGTCGGTTCCCTGCTACCCCGCAAGCAAGGAATTGGCCAGAGCGACGTGCACGCGAAAGGGCGGCCCTGAGGCCGCCCTTTCGACGTGACAGGTGCAGCTGGGAAACGAGCTACTTGGCCTGCCAGTTCGGCTTGCGCTTGCCGAGGAAGGCGCTGATGCCTTCCTTGCCGTCTTCGCTGAAGAAGACCGTGGCGAAGCCCTGCTTCTCGGCGTCGATGCCGGCGTCGGCGTCGCCACCGCGGAAGCTGACCTGCTTGACCTGCTCGATCGCGAGCGGGGCCTGGCCGGCCAGGCGCTTGGCCCAGTTGAGAGCGACGTCGAACAGCTCCTGGTCCGGGACGAGCTCGTTGACGAGCCCGAACTCGAGCGCTTCGATCGAGGAGATCGGATCGCCGACGGTGTTCATCTCGAGCGCCTTGCCCCAGCCGACCAGGCGCGGCAGGCGCTGGGTGCCACCGAAGCCGGGGATGATGCCCAGCTTGACCTCGGGCTGGCCGAAGACGGCGGATTCCGCGGCGATGCGGAAGTCACAGGCCATCGCCAGCTCACAACCGCCGCCGAAGGCGAGCGAGTTGACCGCGGCGACGGTGGCGACGCGTCCCTCGCCGAAGCTCTTGAGGAGCTCGTGGCCGTTGTTGATCAGCGCGGCTCCACCCTCGGTGTCCATCTGGGTGAACGCCTTGATGTCGGCGCCGGCCGAGAAGACGATCGGCATGGTCGAGGCGATCACCATCGCGCCGATCTCGGGGTTGGCGTTGACCTTCTCCCAGACCGCGGCCAGATCCTCGATCACCTGAGGCGAGATCGCGTTCATCGGCGGGTTGGCCAGCCAGGCGATCGCGACGTCGCCGCGGGTCTCCAGCTTGACCTTCTCGGGCTGATCTCCCTCGTCCGGCTTCGGGTAGGGGTAGAAGCCCTGACCGGAGTTGAAACCGAGGCGGCCCTGGGCGACCAGGCGCTTGAGGGTGACCGGCACCGGGAAGCGCTCGTCGCCGTACTTCTCGTTGAGCTTCTCGATCCGCTCGAGCGAGACGTCGAGACCCTCGATGTCGGCCTTCCAGAACGGCGGGAACAGGCCGCGACGGGGGTCGAGCCCGGCGCCGGCCATCATTCCGACGTCGATGTCTCGGACCGAGCAGACACCTTCTTCGAGGATCAGGCAGGCCTCGACCAGCGCCTTGGCGAGGAAGAGGTCAGCCAGCTCCTGGGCGTCCGCGTCCGCGTCACCGGGGACGTTCGGCTCGCCGTCCTTGTAGAGGCCCTCGCCGCCGGTCTTGGCGCCGAGCTTGCCGTCGGCGACCAGCTGCTTCATGCCCTGGTGGACGTAGAAGCGGTCGCCGTAGGACTTGTTGAGGTGGTCGGCGACGTGGTAGACGGTGTCGAGGCCGAGCAGGTCGACCAGGATGAACGGGCCCATCGGGGCGACGTTCGCGGCGCCGACGCCTTCGTCGATCTTCTTGATCGAGAGGCCGCGCTCTTCCTGGGCGCGCCAGATCTCGCCGACCGCGGAGTTGAGGATGCGGTTGACCACGAAGCCGGGCACCTCACCGCAGGTGATCGGCTGCTTGCCGATGGCCTGAGCGAAGTTCGAGGAGGTCTGGGCGGTCTCGGAGGAGGTGTCGTCGCCGATGATCACCTCGACCAGCGGCATGACCGAGGCCGGGTAGAAGAAGTGGAAGCCGACGACCTTGTCGGGACGGAGGGTCGCTTCACCGATTTCGGAGATCGAGAGCGCGGACGTGTTCGAGGAGAGGATCGCGTGGCCCGGGGTGACCGCGTCGAGCTCGGCGAAAACGGCCTGCTTGATCGCCATCTTCTCCGGGACGGCTTCGATCACGAAGTCGACGTCACCGAACTCGTCGTAGGTGACGGTGCCGGTCACGTTGGCGAGGACCTCGGCCAGACGGGCGTCCGCCTGTTCCTGGGTGATCTTCTCCTTCTTGACCTTGCTGCCGAGCTGGCCGGCGGTGACGTTCTTGACTTCTTCGATCGCGGCGTCGACGAACTTCTGGTCGACGTCCTTAATCACGACCGGGATGTCTGAAGCGGCGATCGCCTGGGCGATCTGACCGCCCATGGTGCCGCCGCCGACGACGGCTGCCTTGTGTACGAACATGAGGTTTCTTGGTCCTCCGGGGCGTTGAGTTGAGAGAGCCTGGCGGGCGTCTGGCCCGCGCCTTCGCGAGAAGTTGACTCGCGAGTCAATAAGGCTATAGGGATTGGGCCTGATACCGTGTTTCGCGGTCGTGATCCGTCCTGGATGCGATCGAGGTTCTGTTCCTTCCTGTTTTCGCGCGGTTTCACCGGCGTCTTGGGGTTACCGGATCTCCCCTCACACCCCTCACAGGAAGTTGAACAGCATGTCCAAGCAGTCTTTTGCCGATCTCGGCGTGTCCAAAGCCGTGGTCGATTCTCTCCGCAAGCGCGGAATCGAAGCACCGTTCCCCATCCAGCGTCAGGTCATCGAGGACATCCTCGAGGGCGATGACGTGCTGGTCCAGTCCCCGACCGGATCCGGCAAGACCCTCGCCTTCGGGGTTCCACTCGTGGACCTCGTCGAGGCGGACGACCGGCGCCCGGCAGCGTTGATCCTCGCCCCGACCCGCGAGCTGGCCAGCCAGATCGTCGATGAGATGGAAGGGATCTGTCACGCCCGGGCCCTCCGGATCGCGGCCGTCTACGGCGGGGTCGGCCTGCAGCAGCAGGCCAAGCGCGCCGCCCGGGCCCACATCATCGTCGCCTGCCCGGGCCGGCTCGAAGATCAGCTTCAGCGTGGCGCGTTCACTCTCGACAACGTCCGGACCCTGATCCTGGACGAAGCCGACCGCATGCTCGACATGGGCTTCAAGCCGGCCGTCGACCGGATCGTCAAGCAGCTCGACGCGGAGCGCCAGACTCTCTTCTTCTCGGCAACCCTCGAAGGTGCCGCCGGCAAGCTGGCTGCGGCCTACACGATCGACCCGAAGACCCACGTCAACGAGCCGTCGCCGGAGAAGCAGGGCAAGATCGAGCACCGCTTCGTCCACGTCTCGCATGAGGCGAAGGTGGACACGCTGATCTCCGAGCTCGAGAACGGCGAGCGCGGCCGCACCCTGGTCTTCGTCCGCACCAAGCACGGCGCCGACCGGCTGGTCAAGAAGCTGAGCAAGCGCAGCCGCCAGGTCCGGGCCGTGGCGATGCACGGCAACAAGTCTCAGAACCAGCGGCAGCGCGCCCTGGCCGACTTCGAGAAGGGCCGGGTCGACACCCTGGTCGCGACCGATGTCGCCGCCCGCGGGATCGATGTCGCCGACGTGACCCACGTGATCAATTTCGACCTGCCGGAAGACCGGGACACCTTCGTCCACCGGGTCGGCCGCACCGGCCGGGCCGGCGCCGACGGGGTCGGGATCAGCTTCGTGATGTCCGATCAGGCCAAGGAGATGGGGAAGATCGCGCACTCGCTCGGCCTACAGCGCGAGTGGGAGGCGAGCGGTGCGCCGATCTCGATCCACTCCGAGAGCCACCCGAAGCGGAGCCCGCGGACCGCTGACCGGCCCAAGGGCCAGGGCGGCAACCGGTCGCGCAACGGCCGGGGAGGCAACCGCGGCGGCAGCGACGGGAACTCTGGCCGCGGGCAAGGCGGCGGGCGCAAGCGCCGCCAGAACCGCTCGCGCGGCCAGCGCCCGAGCTGAGGAAGTTTGTAACAAAACAAGCGAGATCGGGCAGATGCTGCTACGGTCCCGCCATTGGGCCGGGGAATCAAATCCCGGCAAAGACGTGTGTAGCGCTCGCAGTCGTTGCTTTACCGGCATCCTCCGCGTTTCGCAGCACCGATGTTGGAGGACTAAATGCCTACTGGCACAGTCAAGTGGTTCAGCGACGAAAAGGGCTTCGGCTTCATCACGCCGGACGACGGTTCGAAGGACGTCTTCGTCCATCACACCGCCATCCAGTCGGATGGGTTCCGCACCCTCGCCGAGGGCGCCAAGGTGAGCTACGAGGCAGAGGACGGCCCCAAGGGTCCGGCCGCTGCTTCGGTCGAAGCCATCTAGGTTCAACCGAACCACGCAGTACCCGCGAGCGCGCCCGCCATCCGGCGGGCGTTTCGCTTTAAGGATGCGACCGCAGGCCACCCGTTTGTGGATCCCTACGAGCGGTCTTCCCTCGGATTAGCAGGGAATACCGAATCCATAGGGAAGATGAGTGGTTAGAGAAGACGAGGATGAGATGAACACACGCTTCCACGTCCCCACCAAGGTTTTCGGCCGCCGCAGCCGCGGCGAGAGCGGCGAGGTGGAAGCCGGCCAGAGCCATGTCACCCCCGCCTCGCTCAGCGGCACCGACCCGCTCCTGATCGACCCGATGCCGGATGACATTCCCGGCCGCTCCTGCTCCTACCTGATCCGGGGCGAGCGGACCGCGCTGATCGATCCCGGCCCGGTCAAGTCCGCCGCGCGGGTGCTCGAGGCGCTGCGGGCCGAACGGATCGAGGTCGACCTGATCCTGCTCACACACATCCATCCCGACGCCGCCGCCGGCGCCGGGGTGATCGCCGAGCGCTTCCCGAACGCCCGGATCGCCGCACCGGCCGACGCGACCGCTCGCCTGGCCGACCCGGCAGCCCTGGCTTCGGACATGAAGAAGGTCTACGGGGACCGCTTCGAGAAGGTCCACGGCCGGCCCGCCCCGATCGACCCGACACGCATCACGGCGCTCAGGGACGGCACCCGGATCGATCTGGGTGACCGGTCGATCGAGGCGATCGCGACGCCCGGCCACACAGCCGCCCACATTGCCTTCCTCGACCCGGCGACCTTATCGCTCTTCTGCGGCGACGCGCTCGGGATCCAGCTGCCCGGCAGCCGGGTGGTCCGGCCCTCCACCCCACCCTGGGATTTCTCGCTCGAGGACTCGCTGACCTCGATCGACCGGCTCGCCTCGGTCGGGGCGGAGACGATCTACCTCGCCCATTACGGCGCCGCCCGCCCGGGTCCGGACGAGATCTTTTCGCGAGCCACGGAGGCCCTGACCCGGTGGCATCGCTCCTACCTCAAGAAGCGCGAGCAGACGGACAGCGACGAGGATCTGTCGCGCCAGTTCAACGCCTGTCTCGAGGCCAGCCTCGAACCGGTCGCGCCCTCGGTCCGGCGTGATCTGGAGAAGGTCAACCCCGCCTGGCTCAACCTGGCCGGCCTGAACGCCGAACAGGACCGCCTGCATCGCCGCTTCTCCGACGCCGCCTAGAGCGTCGTAGCCTTACGGGGGGATGACAGCCCTCGATGACATGGACCGGCGTTCGATCGGCGTGCTCGCCTCCGGGCACGCGCTGGTTGATGTCTGTCAGGGGGCGGTTCCGGCGCTGATCCCGTTCCTGATCGCCCGTCGCGGCTACAGCTACTCCGAGGCGACCGCGCTGATCCTGGTCATGACCTTCGCCTCCTCGGTGCTGCAGCCGCTGTTCGGTTTGCTGACCGACCGCCGCTCGCTCTCCTGGCTGCTGCCCGGCGGGATCCTGCTGGGCGGCCTGGGCATCTCGGCGGTCGGCCTGGTCCACTCGTTCCCGCTCACCCTGGCCTCTGTGGCGCTGGCCGGGCTCGGGGTCGGCGCCTACCACCCGGAGGGCGCACGCAACGCCAACTACGTGGCCGGGACCAGGCGCCGGGCAACCGCGATGAGCCTCTACGCGGTCGGCGGCAACGCCGGCTTCGCGCTCGGCCCGGTGGTCGTGACCGGCCTGGTGCTCGCCTTCGGACTGGGCGGAATGGCCTGGTTCGCGCTGCCGATGACCATCGCGGCGCTGCTGCTCGCGCGGGAGCTGCCGCGCATCGATTCGCTGCGCCTCGCGACGATTGCCGCCGCGGGCGACGGAGACGGGAGCCAAGGCGAGGACCGCTGGTGGGCGTTCACCGGGGTCGCTGCCGTGGCCGGCTTCCGCTCGGCCGCCTACTTCGGGCTCCAGGCCTTCGTCCCGGTCTACCTGATCACTCACATGGGAACCACCGACGCGGTCGGCAACGCGGCGCTCACGGTGCTGCTGGTCACCGGCGCGATCGGCACCCTGGTCGGCGGTCGGGTGGCCGACCGGGTCGGCACCCGGCCGGTGCTCACCGTCTCCCTGGGCGTGGTGGTCCCGCTCATCCTGCTGCTGCTCGACGTCGGGGAGGTGATCGCCTTCCCTCTGCTGGCGGCGATCGGCTTCTTCCTGGTCGGGACCTTCTCGATCTCGGTCGTGCTCGGCCAGGAGTTCTTGCCGAACCGGATCGGGGTGGCTTCCGGCGTCACGCTCGGTGCTGCGATCGGCTTCGGTGGGCTGATCGCCTGGCTGCTCGGGCTGCTGGCCGATCAGACATCCCTCACCACGGTGCTGGTCGTGATCGCGATCCTGCCGCTACCCGGATTCCTGATCAGTCTATTTTTGCCCGACGAGAATGAGATCCGAGGTCCCGTCGAGGAACCCGCCTGAAAGAACCGAACTGACCCCGACCAAGTACAACCTGACCGACCTCCCGCTGGAACGGCTGCGCCGGCGGCGCTCCGCGAAGTGGACCGCCTATCCGCCGGATGTCCTGCCGGCCTTCGTGGCGGAGATGGACTTCCCGCTGGCCCGGCCCGTGAAGGAAGCCCTGGTCGAGGCGGTCGAGCTCGACGACGCGGGCTACGCCTATCCCGACGGGTCGGGGCTGGCCGACGCTTTCGCCGGCTTCGCCGGCCGTCGCTGGAACTGGGCGGTGGACCCGGGGCAGGTGACCGCGACCAGCGACGTGGTCGGCGGCCTGCGGGCCCTGCTCGAGCTGGTCTCCGCGCCGGGCGAGGGCGTGATCATCAACCCGCCGGTCTACTTCCCGTTCTTCACGATCGTCCCCGAGGCGGGCCGCAGTCTGGTCGAAGTGCCCCTCGACAAGGACGACCGGCTGGATCTCGAAGCGATCGGCCGGGCCTTCGCCGAGGGAGCGAAGGCGATGATCCTCTGCAGTCCGCACAACCCGACCGGGACGGTCCCCACCCGCGCCGAACTGAGCCGGCTGGCCGAGCTCGCGGTCGAGCACGAGGCCTGGATCCTGGCCGACGAGATCCACGCGCCCCTCACCCTCCCGGGCGCCAGCCACACGCCCTTCCTCGAGGTCTCGGACGCGGCCCGAGAGTGCGGGATCTGCGTCACCTCCGCCTCGAAGACCTTCAACATCGCCGGCCTCGGCTGCGCGGTGATCGTCACGGCCGGCGAGCGTGCAGCCGGCCTCGTGTCGCGGCTGCCACACGGAGCCACCCATCCCGCGCATCTGGGAGTGATCGCCTCGCAGGCGGCCTTCGAGTCCGGCGAGGACTGGCTCGGGCAGGTGCTCGCGCAACTCGACCAGAACCGGCGCCTGCTGGGCGAACTGCTGGCCGAGCACCTTCCCGCGGCCGGCTATCGTCCCCCGGCGGCCGGCTATCTGGCCTGGATCGATGCCCGCCGGCTCGGCCTCGGGCCCGACCCAGCGGCCCCGATCCTCGATCGTGCCCGGGTCGCGGTTTCCTCGGGCCCCGGGTTCGGTCAGGGCGGGACTGGGCACTTTCGGCTCAACATCGGAACTTCGCCCGGACTCGTCGAAGCTGCCGTAAGGTCAATTGCAGTGATCGCATGAGTTCCGGCCGACGCCAACGCCCGGGCAACCCGCCCGCCCACGAAGCGCTGCTTTCCGAACTGCGCCAGTCGCGTTCGGTGAGTGAAGCGGCCGAGGTCACCGCGCGGGCCGCGGTCGAGCAGTTCGGCGCGATCGGCTCCGTGGTCAGCGACAACACCGGCCCGATCGCGGCCCGTCCGGCTCGGCTCGGCCCCCAGACCATCGCCGAATTGACCTCGATCCCGATCGGGGTTGAGGTCGGGGTGCCCGGCACCGAGGTGGAAGGCATGACCATCGCCTGCTTCTCCCCGTCGGAGCACGAGGGCATCCGGATCGCGGCGGCCTGGTCCGCCGAGAGCTCGGCCCGGGTCGAGGATCTGGAGGCTGCCGCGAACACCCTCGCGATCTGGCTCCGCCAGTACTCGGACCCGGTCACCGACGATTCCGGGCGCTCCTTCACGGGGCCTGGGCCCAGCCCCGAGGAGTTCGACCTGGTCCGGGAGAAGATGGACCCGGAGGGCTTCGAGCACCTGATCGACTCGGTTCCGGCGATCCTCTACACGGCCGAGATGGGCGAGTCGGGCCGCTGGCTCTACGTCAGTCCGCAGATCACCCGGGTCCTCGGGTACACGCCCGAGGAGTGGATGGCCGACCCGCGGCTCTGGTACGAGTCGATCCACCCGGATGACCGTGAGCACGCGATCGCCTTCGAGGACGAACGGCTGATCGGGCTCGAGGTCCATCCGCCGGCCGAGTACCGGATGCGGGCGCGGGACGGCCGCTACGTCTGGATCTACGAGCGGGCCCGGCTGATCCGCAACGACGAAGGCGTGCCGCTCTGGCACGGCGTGATGCAGGACATCTCCGCCCTGAAGGCGGCCGAGGCATCGATCGAGCTGAAGGCGGAGCAACAGGTCCTCGTCGCGCGGCTCGGCGAGATGGCGATCCGGGGCGAGGACCCGGACTCGCTGCTCAAGTACGCGGTCGACTGGATCGGCCAGATGGAAGGGGTGCTCGAGGCCTCGATCTGGGAGCAGGAGAACTACGAGAAGCTTCACCTGTGCAACCGCTCCGCGGACCTCGGCTGGTCCAGCGTCCTGCCCTACGACCCGGAGCAGTACCCGGACAGCCATCTGACCCAGGGTGACGTGGTCCTGATCCCGTCCTGGGATGACGACCCCCGCCTCTCCCGTTTCACACCCTTCCTGCCGGAGCCGGTCAAGAGCTCGATGATCGCACCGATCATGGGCGCGGTCGACCAGTTCGGGATCATCATCGTCCACTCCGGCCGGGTCAGCGACTACTCGGAGCAGGACGGCAACTTCCTGCGCGCGGCCGCCAACGTGCTCGGCAACTCGATCGAACGCAGCCGGACCGACCTCTCGCTTCAGCACCGCCTGAATCACGACCCGCTGACCGATCTGCCCAATCGCCAGCTCTTCACCCGGCGGCTCTCCGAAGCGATCGACGCGGCCGGCTCACGGCAGGGCATCGTCGGGCTGCTCTTCCTCGACATCGACCATTTCAAGCTGATCAACGACGGCATCGGCCATCACGCCGGGGACGAGCTGCTGCGCGAGATCGCCCCTCGCCTCTCGGCCAGTGTCCGGCGGGGCGACACGGTGGCCCGTTTCGGCGGCGACGAGTTCGGCATCGTGCTCGCCTCGATCAAGTCGGTCGAGGAGGCCAGCGAGGTCGCCCGGCGGATGCTGGACAACCTCTCGGAAGCGATCCCGGTGGCCGGGACCGAGCGGTTCATCACGGCCAGCATCGGGGTCGCCACCTACCAGCCGGGCCACGAGGAGCCCAAGTCGGCCGAGGATCTGATCCGGGACGCGGACGCCGCGATGTACCTGGCCAAGGAGTCCGGCCGGGCCCGGGTCGAGTCGTTCGGCCGGTCGATCCGGGACCGGGTCCTGCGCCGGCTGAACGTGGAGCGTGAACTGCACAGCGCGATCGAGAACGATGAGCTCGAGGCCGTCTACCAGCCGATCATCAGCCTCCGCACCGGCAAGCTGCGGGCCTTCGAGGCGCTCACCCGCTGGCACCATCCCGAGGAGGGCACGCTCGAGCCCGACCTGTTCATCCCGATCGCCGAGGAAAGCGACCTGATCAGCCGGATCGACAGCTGGATCATGGCCGAGGCGGTGCGGCAGGCCGGGGTCTGGAACGCGGGCCTGGATCCCGACGACCGGATCACGGTCTCGGTCAATGCCTCGCCGCGCCAGATCCACAAGCCCGGCCTTGCGGGAGAGATCGCCGAGCTTCTGGTCACCAGCGACATGCGACCCGAGCACCTCGCGATCGAGATCACCGAGAACGTGCTGCTGACCGGCACCGACGTGATCAATGACGTGCTGCGGGAGATCCACGATCTCGGGGTCCGCCTGGCCCTGGACGATTTCGGCACCGGCTACTCCTCGCTCAGCTACCTGAGCGAGTTCCCGCTCGACGCGATCAAGATCGACCGCAAGTTCGTCGACGGCCTCGGTCGGGGCGACCCGGGAACCTCCGCGATCGCCGACGCGATCGCTCAGATCGGCCGGGCGCTCTCGCTGCTGGTCGTCGCCGAAGCGGTGGCCTCCGAGACCCAGCTCCAGATGGTCCGCGACCTGGGCTGCAGCCTCGCCCAGGGCTATCTGATCGCGCCGCCTCTCAACGTCGAGCAGGCGAGCGAGTTCGTGAGCGGCTCCGGCCTACCCGACCTGATCCATTGAGGCCGGTTCTCGCAGGAAGGAGGGGCGGGCCAGGGGGAGCTCCGGCGAGGGCCGGTAGAGCGCTACCGGCTCATGCTCCGGGATCACCCCGAGAATCTGGTTGACGCCGATGTCGCCGCGCTCGAAGGCGAGGAAGCTCGCCGTCATGTAGAGCCGCCAGATCCGCTCCCTCTCCTCCCCGACCTGTTCCACCGCGGCGGCCTGGTTCTCGGCCAGATTCTCCACCCAGCGCCTCAGGGTCAGGGCGTAATGCTCACGCAGGTTCTCGACGTCGCGCAGCTCCTGGCCGGAGCGCTCGAGGCCGGCGATCACCCGGGCCGCCCGGTGCAGCTCCCCGTCCGGGAAGACGTACCGGGTGATGAAGGTGTTGGGCGATTCCTCCTCGGTGTGCTGCCGGCAGATCCCGTGGTGCAGCGCCAGCCCGCCGGGCTTCCCCAGCCGGGCGGTCTCGACGAAGTAGGTGTCGATGTCCGAACCGGTGTGCTCGAACATGCCGATCGAGCAGATCTTGTCGAAGGGACCATCGGCCACCTCCCGGTAGTCCTGCACCCGGATCTCGACCTTGTCCTCGAGCCCGGCCTCGGCCACGCGCTCGCGGGCCATCTCCGCCTGAGAGGGCGAGAGGGTGACACCGAGCACGTTGACGCCGTAGTTCTCCGCCGCGTGAATCGCCATCGAGCCCCAGCCGCAGCCGATGTCGAGCAGCCGCTCACCCTCTTCGAGCCGGAGCTTCTGGCAGACCACGTCCAGCTTGCGGGTCTGGGCCTCCTCGAGGGTGTCTTCCGGCGAGGTGAAGTAGGCGCAGGAGTAGACCATGGTGGGTCCGAGGAACAGCCGGTAGAACTCGTTCGAGACGTCGTAATGGTGCTGGATCGACTCGCTGTCCCGGCGCAGGGAGTGCAGCCGGCCGTGCGGCTTGGCCTCGGACTGGGGCGGCTTCGGGGGCGGGATCTTGATCGCCCCGAGCTGGGCCGCCAGCTTGACCGCCTCGAGCTTGTCCTGAATCGTGAAATCGAAGCCGTAGAGGCTGGCCCCGGCGGCCATCACCCGTTCGATGCTGCCCTCCAGAACCAGGTCTCCGGCCACGTAGGCCCGCGCGATGCCGAGCTGGTCCGGCCGGGCCGCCGCGTAACTCAGGGCACGTTTGCTCCGGAGCACGATCACATCCGGGCACTCGCCCTCCTCTCCCGGACCGACCTCGCTGCCGTCCCAGAAGCGCAGCGCCGCTGGGAGCGGGCCGCCGAGCCGGTCTTCGACTCGGGACCAGAGGGGAACGAAACGATCGGCAACACCACCCGTGCTGTACATGAGAACAGAAGTTACTCCTGCCCCGCCGCGGTCTCAACCCCGCCGTAACGCGAGGGGGTTCTGGCCCTGCAAATGAAACGGCCGCCCGAAGGCGGCCGTTTCCGAACTGCTTCGAAACCGTTCTCAGACGGGCTCGACAGAAGCGGCGGCGGGACCCTTGGGGCCATCCTCAGCTTCGTAGTTCACTTTCGCACCCTCGGCCAGGGTGCGGAACCCATCGGCCTGAATGGCGGTGTGGTGGACGAAGACGTCCTTCGAGCCATCATCAGGTGTGATGAACCCGAAACCCTTTTCGTCACTGAACCACTTGACTGTCCCAGTCGGCATAACTTCCTCCAACATCATGTGCTGCGCCGGTTCTCTCCTCCCGGCCTAACGTCGCGCAACTTACCACCTGAGGCCCGAGATCGCAGGTTGGGTCACCCGGGTGGCACCGTTCAGGCGCCGTAGACCTCGGCCTTGATCATGGTCACCGACCGGATCACCGAGTCGAGGAAAGGCTCGATCTCGGACAGCAGTTGCCGGTAGGCCTCTTCCCCGGACGGGGTTATCGAGTAGAAGCGCCGGGTCCGTTTGTCCGGGTGTTCCCAGCTGCCCTCGATCAGGCCTTTGCTCTCCAGATCGCGCAGCAGCGGGTACATCGTGTTCGGGTTGACCGAGACCACTCCCTGGGTGAGGGACTCGATCGCGTCGATCAGCTGATTGCCGTATGACGGTTCATCGCGGATCAGGTGGAAGATCAGCAGCGGCAGCAGATCGCGCCGCCGCATCTCCCCGCCGAAGACGTCCTGCGCCTTGCCGCCCCGCTTGCGGCGCGCCGGCTTGGGCAGGCTCGCGGCCTCGGTCGCCTCGGCGACCGCATCTCCAAGCGGCTTGGAACGCTCAGCCATCAGACGCGAGTCTAATCACGTCCCGCGTCGCCCATTACCCTGCGTTGGTGGAGTCCACCGGACAACTCTTCGAAAGCGAAGCCTCGTTCAGCGGGGCCGTCGAGGTGGTCCACGTGATCTGGGCCGCCGAGGATGACGGTTTCGCGGTCGTCGAGGTCCGCGACGACTCCGGCGAGGAGTTCGTCGCCACCGGCACGATCGGCCACCTCAACCCTGGCGAGCGGGCAAAGCTGACCGGCGAGTGGACCGAGCACCAGAAGTTCGGACCGCAGGTAAAGGTCTTCACCGCGCTGCCGATGGACCCTTCCGACCGGGCCGGTCAGGTCGCCTATCTCAGCTCGCTCCGCCACATCGGCCCGGTCCGGGCCGAGGCGCTCTGCGAGCTGCACGGGCCGGAGGTGCTGGAGAAGATCGCGGCCGATCCGGACGGGATCATCGGCTCCCTGCCGGGGCTCGGGCCCAAGCAGCGGGAAGCCGCCCTGGAGAGCTGGTACGAAACCCGGGCGGTGCGCGACCTCCACGTCGAGCTCGCGCCGCACGGCCTCGCCCACCTCGCGGGAAAGATCCACGCACGCTTCGGCGACAAGGCGATGCGGACGATCCGCGAGGATCCGTACAGCCTGACCGAGATCGACGGGGTCGGCTTCGCTCGCGCCGACACGATCGCGATCGCGGCCGGCTTCCCGCCGGAGTCGGACCGCCGCGCCCAGGCTGCCGCCTGGTACCTGCTCGGCGAGGCGGAACGCCGCGGCCACACCCATCTGCCGGCCGACGAGCTGGTCGGCCAAGCGACCAAGCTGCTCGGCTACCGCCCGGACCCGGACGTGCTGACCAGGGCCCACGGGCTGATCACCGAGGACGGCCGGGTCTACCGCCAGTCCACGCTGGACCGCGAGTGCTTGCTGGCCAGCGAGCTGAAGGAGCGGGCGGCGAGCGAGGCGGTTCTCGACCACTCGCCCGAGCAGAGCGGTGACGGGAAGCTGACCGGCGAGCAGTGGCAGGCGGTGCTCGGGGCCTTTGGCTCGCGCGTCTCGGTGGTCACCGGCGGCCCCGGCGTCGGCAAGACCGTCTGCACCCGGGAGATCGTCCGTGAAGCGAAGGCGGCCGGGGTCCGGGTCGGGCTCTGTGCCCCGACCGGCCGGGCCGCCCGCCGGCTGACCGAGGCGACGGGAGCTGAGGCGATGACCATTCATCGCCTGCTCGAGTGGCGGCCCGGGTCGGAGCCGACCTACAAGCCGGGCCACCCCCTGCCGGTCGGCCTGCTGATCGTCGATGAAGCCTCGATGATCAACCTCCACATGGCCGATGTCCTGCTGGCCGGCCTCAGCCAGGAAACGCACATCGTCCTGGTCGGCGACGCCGATCAGCTGCCGCCGGTCGGGGCCGGAAAGCCCTTCGCCGACCTGATCGAGTCAGGCATCGTGCCGGCCACCCGGCTGACTCACATCTTCCGGCAGGCGGCCCGCTCGATGATCACGACCGCCGCCCACGAGGTGAACCAGGGCCGGCCGCCGCACCTGAGCCCGGGACCCGACCAGGTCCAGGACTTCCACTTCCTCGAGCGAGTCACCCCGGAGCGGGTCCGCGGCGCGGTGGTCGAGATGGTCGGCGAGCGGGTCGAGGCCGGCCTCGGGCTCGACCCGATCCGGGATGCCCAGGTGCTCGCCCCGATCTACCGGGGAGAGGCCGGGATCGACGTCCTCAACCGCGAGCTGCAGCAGCGACTCAACCCGGATGGGAAGAAGGCGGTGAGCGACCGCTTCCGGATCGGCGACCGGCTGATCCAGACCCGCAACGCCTACGAGTTCGGGCTGATGAACGGCACGATCTGCTTCCTGGTCGAGGACGATCCCGACGAGGAGATGATCGTCCTCGAAACCGATGACGGCCAATCGGTCGAGCTGCCGTACTCGGAGACCGGCGATCTCAAGCTGGCCTACGCGATCTCGGTCCACAAGTCGCAGGGCTGCGAGATCCCGGTGGTCATCTTCGTCTGCCACCGCTCGCACTCCGGCATGCTCTCGCGACCCCTGATCTACACCGCGATCACGCGGGCCCGGGAGATGTGCGTGCTGGTCGGCGACCGGCCCTCGCTCGAGGTGGGGGTGCGCCGCGACGAGGCGGGGCGCCGCTACTCCTCCCTCGCCGCCCGCCTCGCCGGCACCCTCGAGCAGTAAGCGCGGATAGGATTCCGTCATGCCGAATTCGGAGTTGGGGAGAGACCGTCCGTTCCGCGCTGTCCGCCTGCCGCTGGCGACGATGCTGGCAGTCCTGGCGGCCCTGATCCTCGGGGCCGCGCCGGCCACGGCTCAGAAGCTGGTCACGATCGACGCTTCGAGCCCGTACGTCGACCCCTCGAACCAGCACCTGGCCGGACCGGTCACGGCGAACATGGGCCCCCATCCCGGCAAGCTGATGGCCAACGTGCTGCTGCCCGACGGCTACACGCCGAAGAAGCGTTACCCGCTGCTGCTGCTCTACCACGGCTCGGGCGAGCGTTTCGACTCCTGGGCCGACCCCCTGCTCGGTGACATCCGGAACACGGCGAAGCATCTGAACGCGGTGATCGTGATGCCGGAGGCCGCCCAGGGGTTCTACACCGACTGGTGGAACGACGGCCTGCGAGGCGACCCGGCCTGGGAGGACTACATCCGCGAGGCCCTGCTGCCGCAGGTTCAGCGCCGGTTCAGCATCCGCCCGGAGCGCCGGTACCACGCGGTGGCCGGCTTCTCGATGGGCGGCTACGGCACCTGGCTGACCGCCTCGCAGCTGCCCGGCTTCTTCGGCACGGCGGTGCCGCTCTCCGCCTTTGCCTCGATCCGGACCCCGGAATCGACGATCGCCTTTGCGGCCGCGGCCGGCGGCACCCCCTACGAGACCGTGTACGGCCCCTCGACCGGGTTCTACGCCGAGGGGCACGACCCGATCGCGCTCGGCCCGAACTACCGTTACACCAATCTCGACGTCTACACCGGCAACGGCGAGCCCGACCCGGCGGTTCGGCCCCAGAACGACCCATCGAACCCCGGCTACGTCACCGACGGGGACGGGGTGAGCCTGGTGCTGGAGAAGTTCCTCAAGATCCAAAATGACGCGGCGGTACAGGCAGTCAAGGACGCCGGCAACGGCAAGATCACTTACACGGTCCACAAGGGCAGCCATGACTGGGAGTTCTGGCGGCCCGACCTGAAGGCGGCGATCGGCCGGGGGCTCTTCCGCGCGACGCCGCAGCAGCCGGCCAGCTGGACCTACCGGACCGCGGCCAGCGAAGGCCAGGCCTGGGACATCGCCTTCCGCTTCCACCCCGCGCCGACCGCGCTCACGACTTTCGAGCGCAACGGACGCAAGCTCAAGGTGAACGGATCCGGGCACCTCACCATCGTCGATGGAAACGGCTGCGGCTTCACGGCCACCCTGCCGTTTACCCGCACCCTGCCGAAGAAGCCCTGCCGGGGACTGAAGCTCAAGGCTTCGGCGAGCAGGCTGCGCCAGGGCCGCAAGGCCGTGGTCAAGGTCACGGTCAAGGGCCGCGACGCGGCCGGCAGGCTCGCGCCGGTCGACGCGGTGCGGGTGAGCCTCGCGGGGCGTTCGACCCTGACCACCTACAACGGCAAGGCGACCCTCAAGCTCAAGCCGAAGCGGGCGGGCAAGCTGGTGCTCAAGGTCGCGAAGAAGGGCTACCGGCCGGCGAAGAAGAAGCTGAACGTTCGCCGGTGACCCCGACGGGCAGGCGGCCGGAGGGGCGTCGCCCGGCCGGTCGGCTACAGTCCGTCAATCGCCCGCCCAGCAAGCAAAAAAGAAGTCTGGCCCAAGGCCGAACCGACCCCTGAGGACCGCAGCTCCTACGCGGAGGCGGAGCCGGCCCCGTTCTGGCTTTCGGGGCCGCGGCCGGCGCTCCACCCACCGCTCGAGGGTCCCGCCGAGGCCGACCTGATCGTGGTCGGCGGTGGCCTGACCGGTCTCTGGGCGGCGGTCCGAGCCAAGGAGAGAAATCCCGAGCGCGACGTGGTTCTGATCGAGCGTGAGAGCCTCGCGATCGGAGCCAGCGGCCGAAACGGTGGCTTCATGTCTTCCTCTCTGGTCCACGGCCTCGGCAACGGCCTGGCCCGCTTCCCCGACGAGGTTCCCCTGCTCGAGCAGCTCGGGCTCGAGAACCTCGAAGAGATCGGCGGAGTGATCGCCGGTCAGGGAATCGAGTGTGACCTGAGAAAGCCCGGCGAGATCGACGTGGCGGTTACCGACTCCCAGCTCGAGGAGTTGCGGGGCGAGGTCGAGGAGCTCGCCGAGTACGGCCATGAGGCGGTCGTGCTCGACGCCGACCAGATGAGGGCCGAGGTGAACTCCCCCCTATATCGAGGCGGCGTCTGGAAGAAGACGGGCGAGTGGACCGTCCATCCGGTCCATCTCTGCGACGGCCTGGCCGCCTACGCGAAACGCCTCGGCGTGCGGATCCACGAGGGAACGCCCATGGAAGATTTGGAGAAGTCCGGGGCCGGGGTCAGGCTCCGCACCCCGAGCGGCTCGATCCGGTCGGGCCGCGCCCTGCTCGCCACCTCGGCCTTCCGGGTTCCGGTCCATCAGATCCGCCGCCGCGTGGTCCCGGTCTACGACTACGTCCTGGTCACCGAACCGCTCTCCCGCGAGCAGTGGGACTCGCTCGGCTGGCAGAACCACCAGGGCATGTCCGACAGCGCGAACCAGTTCCATTACTACCGGCCGATCGACGGCGGGCCGGACGCGGCGACCGCCGACCGTCCCGGCGGTCGCATCCTCTGGGGCGGCTACGACGCGATCTACAACTTCGGCGGCCGGGTCGAGGAGGCCGCCTACCAGCGGGACGAGAGCTTCGCCGGGCTCGCACAGCGGTTCTTCACCGCCTTCCCGCAGCTCGAGGGGGTGCGCTTCTCCCACCGCTGGGGCGGGGCGATCGACACCTGTTCCAGGTTCTTCGCCTTCTACGGCACGACCCTCGGTGGCCGGGTCGGCTGGGCGGTCGGCCACACCGGCCTCGGGGTCGGCGCCAGCCGCTTCTCGGCCAACCTCGCGCTCGACATCATCGACGGGGTCGACAACGAGGTGACCCGGCTCAGGTACGCGACCGCGAAGCCGATCCCGTTCCCGCCCGAGCCGCTGCGCTGGGGCGTGATCCAGTTCACGCGCAACCGGCTCGCCGCCGCCGACCGCAACGACGGCCGGCGCGGCCTCTGGCTCCGCACGCTAGACCGGTTCGGCCTCGGCTTCGACTCCTGATCCAATCGAACCGAAGTGGGAAAAGTTGGCAATTATTGCCAACTTTTCCCACTTCGACCTATTCGTAGGAGACGGCCTCGAGGACGTCGAGCTTCGCGGCCTTGCGGGCCGGGTAGATCGCGGCGATCACGCCGGCCAGAGCGGTCAGGATCAGGATCACGATCAAGGTGCCGATCGGGTAGCTCAGCTCGAACCCGTCGCCACTCAGCGGGATCCCGATCAGGAAGGCGAAGATCACCCCGACGATCAGCCCGGAGATCGCCCCGATCACCGCGGTGATCACCGCCTCGTAGCGAACCATCCGCTTCACCTGGCGGCGGGACATCCCAACCGCCCGCAGCATGCCGAGCTCGCGGGTCCGCTCGTAGATCGAGAGGATCAGGGTGACCACGATCCCGACCAGGGAGACCACCACCGCCAGCGCCAGCAGCACGTAGATCATGGCCAGCAGGCCGTTGATCTGTGACTTCTGCTGCTCCTTGAGCTCACTCTGGTTGAGCACGTCCACGGTCGGGAAGTTCTCGGCCTTCAGCGTGTCCTCGATCGTGGTCTGTGTCTTGTCGACATCGACCCCGGAGTCGAGCTTGACCAGGCCGATCGCGTCTGACTTCTGGTCGAAGTCCCGCTGCATTGCCTGCTGGCTGATGATTCCCTGGCCGGCCAGCGAGATGCTGTCGGTCTTCATGATCCCGTTGACCTTGAACTTGAACTCCCGGCCCTTCTGCGAGACCAGGGTGACGGTGTCGCCGACCCCGGCGCCGACCTTGTCGGCCAGCGAGTCGCCGATCACGATCTCACCGTCGCCGAGCCCGGTCAGGTCGGAGTCGGAGCCATCCTTCCACTCGATCGTGAAGACCTTGGTGATGTTCGAAGGGTCGACCGAGGAGATCGCGGACGTCTCACCGTCCACCTCGACCGAGACGAAGCGGATCCCGGAGGCTGCCTCGACTCCGTCGACGCTCTGAACGGCCTTGATGGCCCCGGCCGGGAACGGCAGGATGCCGCCCTCGCCCTGGAGGGTGATCTCGCCCGGCAGCTGATCGTCGATCACCTTGTTGACCGAGCTGCTCAGCCCGGAGGCGAAGATCGTCACGAAAGCGATCAGCGAGAGCCCGATCATCAGTGCCGCCGCGGTGACCGCGGTCCGCGAGGGGTTCCGCTGGGCGTTCTCGCGGGCCAGGCGCCCGGTCAGACCACGGGCCTTCTCGAGCGGCGCGCCGATCATCCGGGCAGCCGGCGCGACCAGCTTCGGGGCGAAGATCGAGATCGCGATGAGCACGCAGACCGCACCACCGCCGATCTGCGCGGCACCGCTGCCGCCGTCCTTGCCGGTGATCAAGGTCATCGCGATCAGGATCAGCCCGAGGGCGCCGAGGAGAATCGCGATCGCGGTCCTGACCACTACCCGGTTCTTGCCGGCGATGACCAGGTTCTCGGCCAGCGCCGCGATCGGCGGGACCCGGGTCGAGCGGAAGGCCGGGATCAGCGAGGAGACCAGGGTCACGCCGACCCCGATGACCAGGGAGACGATGATCGTCCGGGGCAGAACCTGCAGCGAGTTGGCGGGAAGCTCCGCCCCGACCGCCTTCAGCACGGCGCTCAGGCCGGCCGCCAGGCCGTAGCCGACCAGGATCCCGAGGATCGACCCGACCAGTCCGATGATCAGGCCTTCGATCAGGACCGAGCGCAGGATCTGGCGGCGGCTCGCGCCGAGGGTCCGCAGCATCCCGAACTCACGGGTGCGCTGGGCCACCGTGATCGAGAAGACGTTGAAGATCACGAAGGACCCGACGAACAGGGCGATCGCCGCGAAGGCCAGCAGGGCAATGGTGAGGAACTGGAGGCTGTCCTTGATCTCGCTGGCGTTGCGGTCGGCATTCTCTTGGGCCGTCTCGACCCTGAGCTCACTCGGCACCACCTTGGCGACGCGGTCTCGCAGCTCTTCCGGCGAGACGCCGCTGTCGGCGGCGACCGAGATCTGGTCGAACTGGCCCTGCTTCGCGGTCAGTTTCTGCGCCACCGGCAGCTGGACCTGGGCGATCGAGGTGCCGCCGAACGAAGATCCGCCGAGCTTGGTCAGGCCGACCAGCTTGAAGGGCACGGCCTTGGTCGTGCCGACCAGCTGGACCTCGTCGCCGAGCTTGAGCCCGGCCCGGTCGGCCGCGGCCTGGTCGAGCGTCGCCTCGTGTGGCCCGGTCGGCGCGTGACCTTCCGGGTAGGTGGAAGCCTCAAAGATCTTTGGCCCGGTCGAGGCGATGAACTGCGGCGCGAAGCCGCCGCCGACCGAGTCGTTGTCCTTGTCGAGGATCGCTCCCTGGGTGAAGATAGCCCCGGCCGCTTCCTTCACGCCGTCGACCCCCTTCACCTCGTTCAGCACCTTGGCCGAGAACGACGGCGTGGTCCCGTCCTGTTGGTCGACCTCGGACTTCGCGGTGACCACCACATCGGTCCCGGCCAGCGAGTCGTTGAAGATCTGGTCGAAGGCCTGGTTAGTGGTGTCGGTGAGGACGTAGGTGCCGGCGACCAGCGCGATCCCGAAGATCACCGCCACCGCGGTCATAAGGGACCGCCACTTGCGGGCCCAGAGGTTCTTGAAAGTCAGACTCGTCATCGGCGGACTCCGCTCGCCCGGCCCTCAGCCGAGGGTCTTCAGCAGCTCGATCACGTTGTCGGCTGAAACTGGCGGCGCGTCGTGCACCAGCTTGCCGTCGCGAAGCGCGATCAGGCGGTCGCCGTGGGCGGCCGCGTCGGGCTCGTGGGTGACCATGATCACCGTCTGACCGACCTCGTCGACCGCGCCCCGCAGCAGGGCCAGCACATCTTCGGAGGCCTTCGAGTCCAGGTTGCCGGTCGGTTCGTCGGCGAACAGCACGGCCGGCTTGGTGACCAGCGCCCGGGCCACCGCGACCCGCTGCTGCTGGCCGCCGGAGAGCTCGGACGGCCGGTGGTCGCGTCGATCGGTCAGCCCGACCCGGTCGATCACCTGGTCTACCCACTCGCGGTCCGGCTTCCTGCGGGCGATCGAGAGCGGCAACAGGATGTTCTCCTCGGCGGTCAAGACCGGCAGCAGGTTGAAGAACTGGAAGACGAAACCGAGCTTGTCGCGGCGCAGCTGGGTCAGGTCGCCGTCACCGAGGTGAGTGATGTCGGTGCCCTCGATCTCGACCGTGCCGGCGGTCGGCTTGTCGAGGCCCGCGAGGATGTGCATCAGGGTCGACTTGCCCGATCCGGAAGGGCCCATGATCGAGGTGAACCGACCCTTCTCGAACTCGACGTCCACCCCGTCAAGGGCGCGCACTTCGGCTTCCCCCTCGCCATAGACGCGTTCAAGGCCGACCGCCTTGACGATCGGGGATTCGGATGACTGGGACTGGGCAGGAGCCGCAAGCGTGGATTCCATCGCAGGGCACGGTAACACCCAGGAGACAGCGAAAAGTTCGGTTACCCCCACAACGCATCAGGAGTCAGCGAGCTTCGCGGGACCGTCGGTTCCCTGCTATCCCGTAGCAGGCCGCTACCCGTAACAGGCATCCAGCAACGAAAAAGGGCGGCCCGGAGGCCGCCCTTTGACGTAACGGATTGCCGCTGTGCGGCTAGACGCTGCGAGGGAGGAGAACCTCGCGAGCGATCACCATCCGCTGGATCTGGCTGGTGCCTTCGTACAGCTGCATGATCTTGGCGTCACGCATGAACTTCTCGACCTCGTACTCCTTGATGAAGCCGTAGCCGCCGAAGACCTGGACGGCATCGGTGGTGACTTCCATCGCCGAGTCGGAGGCGAAGCGCTTGGCCTCGGAGGAGGTGAGCGTGTTGCGCTCGCCGTTGTCGAGCTGGCTGGCCGACTGCCAGGTGAGCAGGCGGGCGGCATCGACCTTGACCGCCATGTCGGCGATCAGGAACTGGATCGCCTGATGCATCGCGATCGGCACGCCGAACTGCTGGCGCTCCTTCGAGTACTGGACCGCGGCCTCGAAGCCGGACCGGGCGATGCCGGTGGCCATCGCGGCCACGCCGGGACGGGTGCGGTCGAGGGTCATCATCGCGAGCTTGAAGCCCTTGTTCTCCTCGCCGAGCATGTTCTCGGCCGGGACCTCGACGTCATTGAAGGAGAGGGCGACGGTGTTGGACGCGCGCTGGCCCATCTTGTCTTCCTTCTT
The DNA here is from genome assembly GCA_044464425.1 of Solirubrobacterales bacterium. GTDB lineage: Bacteria > Actinomycetota > Thermoleophilia > Solirubrobacterales > 70-9 > 67-14. The sequence goes on from JBIQLL010000001.1 coordinate 173,911, forward strand.
GTCGACGATGATGCCGTCCTGCTTGTCGACCACGAAGGCGGTGATGCCGCGGCTGCCGGCGTCCGGGTCGGTCTTGGCGTAGACCGTGAACCAGTCGGCGTACTGGCCGTTGGTGATGAAGCACTTGGAGCCGTTGAGGATGTACTTGTCACCCTTCTTGACGGCGCGGGTCTTCATGCCGGCCACGTCGGAGCCGGCGTCCGGCTCGGTCAGGCAGAAGGAAGCCAGCTTGGGCTCTTCGCAGAGCATGCCGAGGTACTTCTTCTTGGTCTCCTCGGAGCCGCCGAGCGCGACCGGCGCCGAAGCCAGGCCGTTGCAGGCGAGCGAGGTGCCGATGCCGGAGCAGCCCCAGCCGAACTCCTCCTCGATCAGGCAGCCCGAGAGGTAATCCAGGCCGGGCCCGCCGTACTCCTCGGGCACATGGGTGTTCATCAGACCGACTTCCCAGGCCTTGTCGATCACTTCCTGGGGCCAGGTGCCGTCCTTGTCGTACTCGAAGGCGACGCTGCGCATCTCCTTCTCGGCGAAGTTGTGCGCCATCTCGCGCAGGTCCTTCTGCTCGTCGCTAAGCGTGAAGTCAACCACTTCTACTCAAACTCCTTCGGTCGCTTTCGAACCGTTCGATTTGCTCGATGCGGGGCCGGGGCGAGGGGCCGGGCGGCGCCCGATTGACTAGTCAGTCAATAACTCTCCGCAAGGGTACCGGATGGGCGGTTTCGGCGGTGAAGCCAGCCGCATTACCCTGGTTACATGGCCACATGCGGAATCCTCGCCGTCGGTGCCGCCGAGCTCTCGCTCGTGTTGATCCTGCTCTGCGTGATCGTGGTTCCGATCGCGGCAGTGGCGTTCGCGCGGTCGGGGCGGGCCTACGACGAGATCGGCAAGGGCCGGTTCGCGGTCGAGTTCGATGAGAGCGGCGAGGCCGAGCAGCGAGAGGAGATCCGGCAGCTGGTCGAGGCCAAGGCGTACCGGCAGGCCCGCCGCGGCGAGCAGCCGGTCGACGTCGAGGCCGAGGTCGAGCGGCTGCTCGCGGGCCATCCGCCCGGCGAGCAGGAAGGCCTGGCCGACGCGGCCGCCGAGCCACCCCCTCCCGAGGTCGGCCCAGACCCCGAGACGGCGGCGATCCGCGAGGAGATCCGCCAGGTGGTGATCGCCGGCAACGAGCGACGCGAACGCCGGGGCGAACCGCCGCTCGAGGTCGAGGCCGAGGTCGACCGCATGCTCGAGGAGTACGGCTAGCACCGGTCCCGGTCGGTTTGGCCGCTGCCGCTCCGTGGTTAGTATGAGCCCATGGATGACTCCAAATCCCGTTACGAACTCGAGGAGCTGGTGGTTCAGCCAGGGACCTACTTCAACCCCCAGACCGAAGTAGTGGTCGTGGTCGACGACTCCGCCTCGATCGACCAGGAGATCTTCAACATGGAGTCCTACGAAGGTGCCGACTGGGTGCGGATCGCCGACGATGTCGCGGTCGACGAGCAGCAGCGGGACGAGCTGCTCGAACACTTCCAGACCCACTACCACCCGGGCAGCGGCGGCTCGGTCTCCGGCACCGCGCTCGAACAGGGCGACGACGAGCTCGACGAAGACGAAGAAGGCCAGGAGATAGGCCGCGAGGACTGACGTGGAGCGCGGGCCGCTGACCCTTCTCGGTGTCCCGATCGACAGCGTCGGGATCGTCGGAGGGACCGAGCTCGGCCCGGCGGCTCTGCGGAAACTGCTGGGAACCGACGGGTTCGGGGACGCGGGCGACACGAGCCAGCAGATCCACGGCCTCGAGCGAGACCCGGAAAACGGCTGGCTGGCCTTTGACGACATCCTCCTGATGAGCGAGGAGGTGCGATCGGCGGTCGCCGGTCTGACCGCCGAGGGCAAGGTTCCCGTCCTGCTCGGCGGCTGCTGCACGCTGCTGCCGGCGGCGCTGGCCGGGGCGCGCGACTCCCTGGGCGAGTTCGGCCTCGCCTACTTCGACGGCCATCTCGACCTGTTCACCGGGGTGACCTCGCCGACCGGCGAGGGCGCCGACATGCCGGTCGCGACAGCCCTCGGGATCGCGCCCGGCAGGCTCCTGGACGTGCTGGGCGAGAAGCCGCTGGTCCCGCCCGAGCGGGTCGCCCTGATCGGCGCCCGCGACCAGGAGGAGCTCGACCTGATCGCCCCGTTTCCCGCCGGCCTCGGGATCGGCCGGATCGAGTACCGGGACGACCTGCGCCACGCCGATCTCGACCGGGTCGGCCGCTCGATCGAGGCCGAGCTGACCAGCGGCGGATCGAAGTTCTGGCTCCACCTCGACGTCGACATCCTCGACCGAGACGCGTTCCCGGCCACCGACTACCTGATGCCGGACGGCCTGAGCCTGGCCGAGCTGCGCAGCCTGATCGCTCCGCTTGCGTCCTCCCCCGGGCTGATCGGCTTCAACCTCACCTGCTTCAACCCGGAGAAGGACCCGGACGGCACCTGCGGTCAGGCCCTGGCCCAGTTGGTCCGCTCGGCCTTGAGCCATACATAAGGAGTCGGGCGGGGTCCGACCCGCCCTCCAAGTCGAACCCGCCCCGCCCATTCGAAGCAACTAATGGTTGGGCGGGGCTCTGGCTGCGGACCCACTGGATAGGATCGCGGCATGCTCGAAGAAGGCGACAAGGCTCCTGATTTCACGCTCGAAGACCAGCACGGGGAGAAGGTCAAGCTCTCCGATCACCGCAAGGAGCTGGTCGTTCTCTACTTTTATCCAAAGGCGAACACAAGTGGCTGCACAACGCAGGCCTGCTCGATCCGCGACAACCGGAGCGAGTACGACGCCGCCGGCGCGACCGTGATCGGCATCTCGCCGGACGAGGTCAAGGACATCGCGAAGTTCGACCAGAAGAACGACCTCGAGTTCACCCTGGTCGCGGACAGGGACCACAAGGTCGCCGAGAAGTACGGCACCTGGGTCGAGAAGTCGATGTACGGGAACAAGTACATGGGGGTCCAGCGCGCCACCTTCATCATCCGGGGCATGAAGATCCTCAAGGTCTTCCCCAAGGTCCAGCCGAAGAGGCACGATGGCCTGGTGCTCAAGGCTCTGGCCGCCATCAACGAGGAGAGCTGAGCAGAGCCTTGGCCACGCCTTCTAACTGGGACAAGGGCTCTTACGAGATCACGGCGGCACAGCTGGCGCCGGTCGCCCCGGTGGTCGCCGACGCGGTCGAGCCGGTCTCCGGGCTGACCGCGCTGGACCTCGCCTGCGGCACCGGAAACGAAGCTCTCGAGCTGGCTCGTCGCGGGGCCGAGGTGACCGGGTTCGACGGTGCGCCGCGGCTGCTCGAGGTGGCGGCCGATCGAGCGGCAACGGAAGGGCTGACCGCGAACTGGGTCCAGGGTGACCTGAGCGATCTGCCCTTCGAGGAGGACAGCTTCGGGATCGTCACCTCGGTTTTCGGCCTGATCTTCACCAGCTCGCCCAAGGACAGCGCGGCGGAGATCGGCCGGGTGCTGGAGCCCGAGGGCCGGGTCGCGCTCACCTCGTGGGTCGAGGAAGGGCTTTTCCAGCACATGCAGGAGATCGCGAAGGCCGCGGTGGCATCGAGCTTCGGTCAGGCTCCGCCGAGCGGCGAAGACGCGCCGTTCAGGTGGGGCGACGAGCTCGCGGTCCGCGAACTCTTCTCGGAGAGCGGGATCATGCTCCAGGCCGAGGCTCGGGAGCTGGTGATCGAGGAGGCTTCACCCGCCGTGCTCAACGACCGCTGGTATGACAACCACCCGATCTGGTTGACCATGAAAGGCGTGATCGGCGAGGAGGCCTACGAGCAGCTGCGGATTGAGACGCTGCCCGTGGTCGAGGCCGAGAACGAAGCCGACGACGGCAGCTTCCGCTACACGCTGCGCTACCTGCTCTTCGAGGGCAGCCCGGTCTGAGTGCATAAGGAGTCGGGCGGGGTCGGACCCGCCCTCCCAGTGAAACCCGTCCGATCACGACATCCATGAATGGATGATCGGACTCCGCTGGTCGAAACCTCACCCGCCCGCCCACAGAATCCGTAGACGGATGGGCGGACTCCGCCTAATGTCCCCCAGCGTGGGTGGCACCAGTGTCGCCGCTGAGGATCACGAAGACCAGGAACGTCAGGTAGAGCAGCACCCAGATCGCGATCGAGACCCGGCCGAACTCGCCCTTCTTGCGGAGCGCCCAGTAGGCGACCATCCCGCCGGCCAGGCCGAGGCCCATCGAGAGGATCGCGAACTTGTCCAGCGACCAGTCGATGAAGATCATGCCGATCGCGACCGGGATGGTCGACTGGAAGACCATCGCCCCGGTGATGTTGCCCAGGGCGAGCGCGTCCTTGCCCTCCCTGACCCAGAAGAAGGAGTTGGCCTTCTCCGGCAGCTCGGTCGCCAGGGGGGCGAGGATCAGCGAGAGGATGATCGCCGAGACGCCGAGGTGCTCGGCGGCGCTCAGCAGCTCGTGCACGAAGAGGTGGGCGCCACCGACCATTGCCCCGAGCCCGAGCAGCAGCTGGATGACCATGATCGCGTTGGGCGGTCCCCCGGTCCGATCGGACCGGCGGTCCATGATCAGCGGGTCCATCTCGTGGCTTTCGGAGACGTCGCCGCTGTTGCGGATCGTCTGTACCACGTAGTAGAGGTAGGCCAGCAGGCAGACGACGCCGCCGGCGATCTCGACCCAGCCGGGCAGGTCGACCACGCCGACCACCAGGGCCAGCGAGAAGAAGATCATGAAGAAGAGCAGGTCGCGGTCCAGCGTCTCCACGTGGACGTCCAGGTGCTTGCCCTGCGGACGGCGCTTTATGTAGGCCAGCGCGGAGATGCCGACCAGGGCCATGGCGATCGTGCCCAGCAGGAACGGCGCCCCGACGATCGCCCCGACCGCCACCTCGTCGGATCCGCTCACCCCGCCGATGATCGCGACGATCGGGATCAGGGTCTCCGGCATCGCGGTGCCGACCGCGGCGAGGATCGAGCCGACCGCGCCCTCGCCCAGATTCAGCTTGTGGCCGAGCCACTCGATCGCGTTGGTGAACAGCAGGGCGCCGGTCAGGATCACGGCGAAACTGAGGATCAAAAGGAGATATTCCATGGCGCTTCTTGGCTGCTCTCTAATCGAGGGTGGCGCCCGGTGAGTCCGGGGTCAGACTGAACCGTATCCGGGTCGCCGGAAGGGCATTGTCCGGGTCATCGAAGGCAAGGGTCAGATCGAGCCGCCTGATCACCCCGTCGTCCTTGCCCGCGTAGAGATCGAAATCAGCCGCAGCGAGGGAATCCTCCACCTTCGCCCCGGCCCCCAGGCCGGCCAGCGCTCCGACCTCCTCGCCCCCGGCTACGCGCAGCGCGTGGGCCAGGTCGTCTACGTCGAGCTCGCCTGAGACGTGCTCGGTCTCCGCCCCGGAGAGCTCGGTGGAACCCTCGTACTCGAGCTCGTCGACCATCCGCCTGAGGCCGGAATCGGCGCCCAGTGCCTGACGCAGGTCGCTCATCACGCGCGGGCTCGCCTCGACCTCGCGTTGCTCGAGCACCCGGTCCTCGTAGCCGAGCGCCTGCACCGAGACGACGCCGCCCGTCGGTCCCGCCGGCCCGTTGGCAAAGCCGGAGAGGTTCTCCCTCGTCAAGGCCCGGTCCAGCACCGTCGCGGGGTCCGGGTCGCTACCCCCACAGCCGGCCAGGACCGGGATCAGCAGGACCAGGATCGCCAGCCCTGCCGGAACGGAATCAAAGGGGATTCGCAGCCGTTTCAAGTCGGGGCAGGCTATACGCTCGCCCGGTAATGCCACCCCGCACCATCCTCTACACCGGTAAGGGAGGCGTCGGCAAGACCAGCGTCGCCGCCGCCACGGCGCGGCGCTGCGCCGCCGAGGGCCATCGCACGGTGATCCTCTCGACCGACCCGGCTCACAGCCTCTCGGATTCGCTCGGGGTCGAACTCGGGCCGGATCCGGTTGAAGTGACCGCGGGGCTCTGGGGGCAGGAGGTGATCGCCGAAGCCGAGATGCGGCGCAACTGGGACCGGGTCTCGGCCTGGATGAGCGGCCTGCTCCAGAGCAAGGGCGTCGACCAGGTGCGGGCCGAGGAGCTGAGCGTCCCGCCCGGCCTCGACGAGCTGTTCTCGCTGCTGCAGATCAAACGGCACTGGGACAAGTCGGAGTTCGACGTGGTGATCGTCGATTGCGCCCCGAGCGGCGAGACCCTGCGCCTGCTCGGCTACCCCGAGGTGGCGAGCTGGTGGGTGCGCAAGGTCTTCCCCTGGAACCGGGGTCTTCTGGCCAAGGCCGCCCCGATCGCCCGCGCCCTCGAGATCCCGATGCCGGAACCCGAACTGATGGACGAGGTCGAGCACCTCACCCGCAACCTGATGGCGATGGACGAGATCCTGCGCGACCACGAGCGCTGCTCGATCCGGCTGGTCATGAACCCGGACCGGATGGTCATCAACGAGGCCCGCCGCACCTTCACCCACCTCTGCCTCTTCGGCTACCTGACCGACGCCGTGATCGTGAACCGGCTCTTCCCCGACGAGGTCGACGACTCGTACTTCGCCGGCTGGCGCGAGCAGCAGGCCACCCAGCTCGAAGCGGTCGAGGACGGCTTCTCGCCGGTGCCGGTGCTGACCGCGCGCTACTTCGACCGCGAGGTGATCGGCAGCGAGATGCACGAGCGCCTCGCCGGCGACCTCTACGGTGAGATCGATCCCTCCGGCCTGCTCCACTCCGGCATGGCCCGGGAGGTCGCGACCCAGGACGGGCGCACCGTGATCCGCATCAAGGCGCCGTTCACCGCGAAGGGCGAGGTCAAGCTGCAGCAGGCGGGCGATGAGCTGATAGTCCGGGTCGGCGAGGCGCGGCGGACTATCATTCTCCCTTCGGGACTCGCCCGACGCAGCCCGTCCAGAGCCTCGTTTGAAGACGAGACGCTGGAGATCATCTTCGAGGATCCGCATGTCACCGAAGCCTGAGCAGACCGAACAGCCCGGCGCCGACCGCTTCTGGGGCCAGTTCTCACAATCGAAAGCCGGCCGGACCAAGACCGGCGAGGAGTCCGACCCCGGACCCGAACCCGTGGCCGAGGCGGCCGGGAGCGGCGGTCATGGCGAGTGTCTCGAGTGGTGCCCGATCTGCCGCTCGGCCGAGCTCTTCCGCCACACCGTCTCCCCGGAGCTCCGCCAGCAGGCCGAGTCGATCCAGCACGAGGCGATCGGCGTCCTCAAGGCCTTCCTCGACGCCTACGCCGAGAAGGCCGGCGAGTCCGGACCGGAACCGACCGGCCAGCCCACCCAAGAGGAACCGCCGCCCACGAAGGTCACCGACATACCTTTGGACTAGGGGAGTTCTATCTCCCAGCGCTTCATGCCGGCTTCCATCGCCTCGTTGACCGCCTCGATCACCGCTACTCTCGCGTAGCGCTTGTTCTCGGCCGGGATGACCGTCCAGGGGGCGTCCTCGGTCGAGGTTTGCTCGAACATGTCCTCGACCGCCTCCTCGTAGAGACCCCGCTTCTCGCGGTTGCGCCAGTCCTCCTCGGTCAGCTTCCACTGCTTGAGCGGATCCTCGGCTCGCGCCTCGAAGCGCTTCAGCTGCTCCTCGTCGGAGAGGTGGAGCCAGAGCTTGACCAGGATCGTCCCCTCGTCGGTGAGTGCCTGCTCGAAGCCGCGGATCTCACGGTATGAGCGCTTCCACTCCTTCTTCGAGGCGAGGCCCTCGACCCGCTCGACCAGCACTCGGCCGTACCAGGAGCGGTCGAAGACCGCCATCCCGCCCCAGCCGGGCAGCGCCGGCCAGAACCGCCAGAGGAAGTGGTGGCGCTTCTCGTCCTCGGTCGGGGCGGCGAACTGGGCGACCCGGACGTGCCGCGGGTCCATCGGGTAGACCAGGCGCTTGATCGCCCCACCCTTGCCGGAGGCGTCCCAGCCCTCGAAGATCACGCAGACCGGCGGGCCGATCTTGCCCGAGCCGATCTGGCCGCCGATCGTGAGACGCAGGGCGGCCAGGCGCTCCTGGACCTGATCCAGCCGCTCCTCCCCTTCCTCCTTCGAGTACTTGAGCGAAAGATCAACTTCGTCGAGACGTCCCATGAACGCCGATTATCGCGTCATCGACGGACCCGTCGTCGTATTGTCCAAGGCATGGCAGCAACCCCTCAAGCCGTCCCCGAGAGCCCCGCCCAAGTCGCCGACGCCCTGCGCGAGGCGTCCTACCTTGCCGATGACTCGACCGCGCTGATCGCCTTTCTCGCCCAGCGCCTGGGCAAGCCGGTGCTGGTCGAGGGACCGGCCGGGGTCGGCAAGACCGAGCTGGCCAAGGCGCTTTCGCGCTCGACCGGCCGCGAGCTGGTGCGGCTCCAGTGCTACGAGGGGCTGGACGAGGCGAAGGCACTGTACGAGTGGAACTACCGCAAGCAGCTGCTGCAGATCCAGGCGACCGCGTCGGTCCAAGACGGCGACGCGGCACCGGTCGGGATGGGCGAGATCTTCACCGAGGAGTTCCTGCTCGAGCGCCCTCTGATGAAGGCGATCGCAAACCCGGACCCGGTGGTCCTGCTGATTGACGAGATCGACAAGACCGATCAGGAGTTCGAGGCGATGCTGCTCGAGCTGCTCTCGGACTTCCAGATCACGATCCCGGAGATGGGCCAGATCAGCGCCACCACCCACCCGATCGTGCTGCTCACCTCGAACAACTCCCGCGAGCTGACCGAGGCCCTAAAGCGCCGTTGCCTCTACCTCTGGCTGGATTACCCGAACCGCGAGCGCGAGATCGAGATCATCCGGCTCCACGCCCCGGAGATCGACAAGGCCCTGGCTGGACGGCTGGTCGACGTGATCGAGATGGTCCGCGAGCTGGACCTGAAGAAGCCGCCCTCGATCGCCGAGGCGATCGACTGGGCCCGCACCCTGATCCTGATGGGCGCCGACGACATCGACGAGAAGACCTTCCGCGAGTCGCTCTCGATCATCATCAAACACCGCACCGACCTCGACCTGGTGGCCGAGAAGATCGTGCCGCGGCTCGGCGGCGGCGCGGCCGGAAACGGTTCGGCGAACGGCAGCGGCGCCACAAGCGGCACGAGCTGAGGCGAGCGGCCTGATGGGCGAAACTCCCGCCGGGATGGCCGAGCAGATCCTCGCCTTCTGCGAGGAGCTCCGCTCCGAGGGGGTGGCGATCGGCACCTCGGAGATCCAGGACTCCCTGCGGGCCTTGGAGATCATCCCCTGGACCTCGCCGGTTGATTTCAAGGAAGCGCTCGCGACCACGGTCGCCAAGTCCCCGAAGGACCGCGAGATCTTCGATCTGGTCTTCGACCGGCACTTCTTCCGGGCGACCGAGGAGGCCGCCCTGGAGTACGCCCCGGAGGGCGGCGAGGGCCGTCGTACCGGCCTTTCCGAGGAGGCGCGGGAGGAGCTGAGCATGGAGGCGCTGGCCGAGGCGATCCGCCAGGCGATCGCCGAGGGTGACGAGTCGGCGATGAACGAACTGGCCCGGCTCGCGATCGAGGCCTTCGGGCGCCAGGGCGAGAGCTCGGGCGTGGTCGGGGTGGACATGCAGCGGATCCGGCGCGGGCTAGGCCTCTCCCCTTCCGCCGATACGGGCGGCGAGCTCGAAGGCGAGAGTGAAGCGCTCGACCGCGACCAGATCGCCCGCTTCGAACGGCAGCTCCGGCGGGAGCTGCAGCGACAGCAGATCCAGCGCCAGGGCCAACTGCCACCGGCCCGGCCTCTTTCCGACCTGAATCGCTCGCTGCCGATGCGCGGCGCCCAGGATCTCGCCGCGGTCCACAAGGCGGTCGCCCAGATGAAACGCCGGCTGGCCACGCTCGGCCACGATCCCCGCGGCGCCAAGCGGGGCCGGACGGTGGACGTGCGACGGACCATGCGCTCCTCTTTGGAGACCGGCGGCGTCCCGCTCAACCTCAAGTACCGGCCGCGTCGTCCGCGCAAGCCGGAGATCTACGTGCTCTGCGACGTCTCTACCTCGGTCAGCTCCGCCTCGACCTTCTTCCTCTCGGTGCTCCACGCCCTGCACGATTCGTTCCGCAAGCTGCGCAGCTTCGTTTTCATCGAGCGGATCTCCGAGATCACCCACGTCTTCGAGGAGGAGCGCGACTTTTCGACGATCGCCGAGAAGATCACCTCGACCGGCGGGGTCGCCGACGTCTCCGGCTACACCGATTACGGTCGGGTCTGGAACGAGTTCCTGACCGACGTCTCGGCCGACCTCGGCCCCCGCTCGACCGTGATCGTGCTCGGCGACGCCCGCACCAACGGCCGCCCGCCGGCCGAGGAGGCCTTCGCCCGGGTGGCGGAGCGGGCCAACCGGACCTTCTGGCTCAACCCGGAGCCGGAGCTCTACTGGAACTACGGCGATTCGGTGATGAGCGCCTACACCCCCTTCTGCGACGGCGCCTTCGAGTGCTGGAAGACCGAGCACCTCGAGCAGTTCGTCGACGTGGTCGCCTCCGGCAAGGTCGACCTAAACCAGAACACCGCCCGCAAGTACACCTCCGGCCACCGCTACTGAGCCGCACCGCCTCCGAATGAGCAACCGCCGGATCCGGGTCCGCCTCCAGCCCAAGGCTTCGAAGAACGAGATCACCGGCGTAAAGGTTGACCCGACCACCGGCGAAAAGGTCCTTCAGGTCCGGGTCACGGCCCCGCCGGTTGACGGCAAGGCGAACGCCGCACTGATCAAGCTCCTCGCCAAGGAGTTCAAAGCCCCCAAAACGAAGATCCAGATCATCCAGGGAGAAACCTCCCGGGAAAAAGTGATCGAACTCCCTTGATTCAGCGGGGCTGCCAGGCGTCCTTGTCGTCGGCCAGTTCCCGGACGTGGTCGGGGAGGTCGCCGGAGACGAGGTCGGCGAGGCTGGTTGATTCGAGCACCTCGCGGAGGCTGGCGCGGACGGCGATCCAGACGTTCTGGAGCTCCTTGGCGCTGCCGGTGTAGACGATCGATTCCGGCGGAGCGGACTGCACGTGGGCGATCGGTCCCTCGACCGCCCGGATCACGTCGGCGATCGAGACCTCTTCGGCCGGGCGAGCCAGCCAGTAGCCGCCCTTGGCGCCGCGGCGGGCGCGGACGATCCCGGAGTGCTTGAGGTCAAGCAGGATGTGCTCGAGGAACTGGAGCGGGATGTCCTGGGAATCGGCCAGCCGTTCGCCCTTCACCGGCCCGTCCGGGGACGCGGCGAGTTCGGCAACCGCCCGTACGGCGTAATCGGCCTTGGCTGAGACACGCATGGTTCTAGTAAACCAGCCCTTCAGGGCAAAGGCGGTCCGCCCGCACGGGGCGGTTTCGCGATTTCGCGATCAACTCGGCAAAAAAGATCATGAAAGGGGTTCAACCGTCGCCCGGTTCCGGCTGGATCGCATCACGGGCGGCGATCTCGGGCGGCCGGAAACGGCTGTACCAGCGGGGCGCCATCAGGATCAGGACGAAGCCGAGGCCGGCGACCACGGCTGCGATCGGCCACACGATGGGATCGCCCTTCTGGACGGTGAAGAACCCGGAGATGATCAGCACGACACCGAGGGCGATCCGGATCACGCCCTGGTTGATCCGACCCATCAGCGCGGCACCGACGATCACGCCGGGAACCGAGCCGAGCAGGATGTTGCCGACCAGCCCGAGGTCGACGTTGCCGTGGCCGAAGTGGGCGACCCCGGCCGCCCAGAGGACGACCGCGGCGTGGAAGACATCTGTGCCGACCACATGCTTCGGGGTGAGCCGGAACACGGCGATCAGCAGAACGGCGATGACCGTTCCGGAGCCGGCCGAGGTCACGCCGATCACGAAGCCGGTGGTCAGGCCGATCGTGACCGCGGCGACCTTGTGGCGCAGCTCGATCTTGAAGTCGTCTCGCTCGTTCAGGGTCCGGGCCAGGATCAATGCCCGGGCCAGGGTGATCACCCCGACCATCAGCAGCGTGCCCCCGAGCACCGCGTAGACCAGCGAGTCGAGCTTCTCCTCGCCGAGCTGGCCCTGCAGCCAGGCGACCAGCTGGACGCCGAAGATCGCGGCCGGGACCGAGCCGATCGACAGCCAGAAGACGAGGCCCAGGTTCACCGTCTTCATCCGGAAGTGGCGCCAGCCACCGACGGTCTTGGTGATCGCCGCGTAGAGGATGTCGGTGCCGATCGCGGTGGTCGGCGAGACCCCGAACAGGAGGATCAGCAGCGGGGTCATCAGGGCGCCGCCGCCCATCCCGGTCATGCCGACCAGGACGCCGATGCCGAAGCCGAAAAACAGGATTGCGATCGAGAAGTCCAAGGGGAAAGGGAAGTTGTGAGGCGCTGGGCTAGTGCGCGGACGCCGGGCCAGAGGCGCTCCTGACTCTCTTTACTTCTTTACTAAGGAGTTCAGGAATGTCGGCATCCTAGCCGTTTCCGCCGCCGACCTACAATCCCGGCAATGACAGCAACCGTTTCTGCCCGCGGACTGACCCACAGATTCGGGACGCTGGAAGTACTGACCGGGGTCGACCTCGAGGTGGAGCCCGGGGAGACCCTGGCCCTCGCCGGACCCTCCGGGTGCGGAAAATCCACGCTGCTCGAACTGGTCGGAGGGCTCGGGCGCCAGAGCGCCGGGACGATCTCGGTCAACGGCCGCGACGACCCCGCCGGCCGGCTCGCCGGCTGCGCCTGGATGCCGCAGCGGGACTGCCTGCTGCCCTGGTACTCCGCCCTGGACAACGCCGGGATCGCGCTGATCAACCAGGGCCGAAGCCGGCGCGAGGCCCGCGCGGCGGCGGCGGAACGGTTCGCCCACTTTGGTTTGAGCGGCTTCGAGGAAGCGAGGCCGGACGAGCTTTCCGGCGGCATGCGGCAGCGGGTCGCGTTCATCCGGACGCTGCTGGCCGGCAAGTCGGTCCTGCTCCTCGACGAGCCGCTCGCCGCGCTCGATGCGATCACGCGAGCCGAGCTGCAGGAGTGGCTGACCCCGGTCCTGGCCGAGAGCGGCGCGACGGTGCTGCTGGTCACCCATGACGTCGAGGAGGCGATCTACCTGGCCGACCGCGTCGCGGTGCTCTCCCCTCGGCCCGCTCGGGTCGTGGCCGACCTGACCGGCGCCCGCGGCCGGACGGAAAGCCGCGATGAGGTGGTCAGCTCACCCGAGTTCAACCGGCGCCGCGAAGCGCTGCTCGGTCTGCTCCGCTCGGGCGGTGAGCCCTCGTGAAGCTGCGCGTCTGGCTACCGCCGCTCGTCCTGGTCCTGGCCCTGATCGGGCTCTGGCAGCTGGCCGCCTCGAGCGGCTTCCTGGCCGACGCGCTCGGCCTCGAGAAGTTCCTGGTCCCCGCTCCCTCCGAGATCGCCGACGTGCTCTGGCGAGACCGGGACCTGATCCTCGACAACGCCGGCACGACCCTGGTCGAGATCGTCGCCGGGTTCGGCCTGGCGCTGTTCTGCGGGCTGGCGGTCGCCGTGCTGTTCCGCGGCTCGGACCTGGTCCGGCGGGCGGGCTACCCGCTGGTCGTCGCCTCCCAGACGATCCCGGTGATCGTGATCGCCCCGGTGCTGGTGGTCTGGTTCGGCTACGGGATCTGGCCCAAGCTGCTGATCATCGCCCTGATCTGCTTCTTCCCGATCACCGTCAACGCACTCGACGGGCTGCGCCGCACCGACCCCGAAGCGATGCGGATGATGCGTTCCCTGGACGCCTCCCGGATCGGGATCTTCCGGCGGCTCGAGGTGCCGACCGCCCTGCCCGGAGTCTTCACCGGCGCTCGGATCGCCGCCGCGGTCGCCGTGATCGGGGCCGTCTTTGGCGAGTGGGCCGGATCGGACAAGGGCCTCGGGCATCTGATCCTCCAGGACAATGCCCAGCTGATGACCGCGCGCATGTTCGCCTCGGTCTTCGTGCTTTCGCTGATCGCGATCGCCCTTTACGCCCTGATCGGGCTGCTCGAACGAAGGATCGTGCGTTGGCGGTAGGCTCCGCCCGAACCTGTTCACAGCCCCGGAGATGACTTGAGACGTTTCTCGCTGCTCCCCCTCGCATTGTTCGTCGCCCTGGCGGTCGCCGCCTGCGGCACCAAGTCCGAGGACGTGACCCCCGTAAAAGACCCGCTCACCGTGGCGATGGACTGGTACCCGAACCCGGATCACGCCGGGTTCCTGGTCGCCAAGGATCAGGGCTACTTCGAGGACGCGGGCCTCGACGTCTCACTCGACTCGCCGACCGACCCTTCCCTGCCGATCAAGCTCGTCGCCGCCGGCAAGGCGGACCTCGCCCTCTCCTACGAGCCCGAGGTGCTGCTCGCCCGCGAACAGGGACTCGACGTGGTTTCGGTCGCGAGCGTCGTGAACCGGCCGCTGACCTCGATGATCTGGCTCAAGAAATCGAAGGTCAAGCGGGTCAAGGACCTCAAGGGGAAGACCGTCTCAACCGCCGGCATCTCCTACCAGGACGCCTATCTCAAGACCATCCTCGACCGGGCCGGGCTCAGCGAGGACGACGTGAAGCAGGTCGGGGTCGGCCAGGGTCTCTTGCCCTCGATCATCAGCGGCCGCGCGCAGGCGACGCTCGGCCCGTTCTGGAACATCGAGGGGGTCGAGCTGAAGATGGATGGCCTGAAGCCGACCATCAACCCGGTCGACAAGCTGGGTGTCCCTACCTACAGTGAGATGGTCCTGGTCGCCAAGGGCAGCCGGGTCCAGGACGATCCGGACCCGATCCGCCTGTTCATCACCGCGCTGGCCCGCGGCACCGACTTTGCGGTCGCGCATCCCAACCAGGCGACCGAGACCGTGCTCGCCGCCAACAGCGCCCTGAAGCAGAAGGTGACCGCCGCCCAGATGAAGGTGACCCTGCCGCTGCTCGCCCAGAAGCGCAAGGCCGGAGTGCCCTTCGGCCACCAGGACTCGGCCGCCTGGCAGGCCTTCATCGACTGGATGGTCAAGCAGGGGGTCCTCGCGAACTCGTCCCGGGCGGTCGACGCGCTGACCAACGAGCTCCTGCCCGGCCGCGTCAACGTCACCGACTGACCAAGAACTCAGGCGGCGTCTCGAAACGCCTCACGGATCCGGGCTCGGTTGCCGGGTCCGTGTACAGCGGCGCCGTTGGCCATCGCGAGGTACTCGCCGGCCAGGCCGCGCCAGGGCGCGTACGGGGCGTAGAACTCCTCCACTTCGGAGACCTCGGCCAGGCGGCCGAGGCCGGAGAGATAGCCGACCAGCTTGACCTGGGCGAGATCACCGGCCAGCAGGGCGTCGGGCTCGCCGCGGCCCCTCAGGGCCAGGCAGGCGATGGTCCAGGGACCGATCTCGGGGATGGCGAGCAGGCGCCGGTCTCCCGCGGGGTCATTCGGATCGACCCGTCCCGAGGCCACCTCACGGGCGACCTTGACCATCGCCACCGCCCGGCGGGCGCTGAGACCGCAGGCTTCGAGCTCGGCCGGGGCGGCTCCGGCGATCGCCCGTGGCGAGGGTACGGTCACGAGACCGGGCTCCCGCCGGCTCCGGGGCGAGCGCGGGCTGCCGGCCTCACCCCGGCCCGGCCCGACCGGGGAAAGGCGGATGCCGAAGCGACGGATCATCTGGCGCTGGATCCGGGCCGCCCGCTTGTACTCGATCAACTGCTCGGTGATCGCCCAGAGCAGAGCCTCCCAGGCGACCGGCCGGCGCCCGGGCCGCTGGTGGAGCCGGCCCTTGATCGCCGGGCCGAGCAACGGGTCCCGACGGAATCTGCGGTGAAACTCGCCGAGGTCCTCGTCAACCCCGAGGCTGAATCGCATGCGGGCGATCCCCCTTTCCAGGGCCGCCTCATCGGCCTCGCGGACTGACTCTGAACCAGGCCCCTCGAGCAGTTCCCGGTCCACCGGCTCGGCCTCGAACACGAAGCCCTCCCGGCCCTCGCGGACCCGGACGACCATCGCCTGATCGTCGAGCACCAGCAGCCGCTCGAGCCAGCGGCCGCGCAGACGGACCACCCGGTCACCGCCGACCAGCTTCGGCATCCGCAGCGGCGCCACGGCTCGGACCGTGATCGCCAGGGACAACCGGCGCCTACCTGCCGAGAACGTGCACGTCAACCAGGAACGACCGACTGGCTACGACGTTGGCGGGGCGGGCCCGCCGTCCCAGCCGCCGGGACTTCCGCTTTGAGCCACCGCTCACCGCGCGGACCGCAGCCACCGTCGCGGCCCCGGCCAGGGCACCCCCGGCCACAGCTATCGCCGCGGTGGTCACCTCGTTCCGCAGCACGGGCAGGCTTCCACCGGATTCGTACTCCCGGGGCAGAGCCCGGACTTCCGCTTCCGGACCGGAGGCGGTCACGTCCTCCTCCGAGATCAATTCGCCATCTACCTCTTCAGCCACAACCGCGACTGTATCGCCGCGATCGGCGGGAACGTGGATAAGCCCGCGGGCGGCGCCTGTTACGGGGCAGCAGGGAACAGGAGTCTCATAAATAAGTCGGCATGGCTTCGCCAGCCTGCAACTGCAACCCGCCCCACCCACTCGAAGCAAAGAATGGTTGGGCGGGGCTCCGGCCGAAGTACCTCAAGGGCAACCAGGTTGGTGTTGCCACCAACCAGAGCCGGCCCAACCATTCTTGAACCTCGTGGGCCGGCGGGTTTGACTTGGAGGGCGGGTCCGACCCCGCCCGACTTATTTAAGCGCCTTCTCGTAGACGCGGAACTTCTTCTTTACTTCGCCGCCCATTCCCTCGAGGGCGCGGTTCATCGGCTCGTTGGTTTCGAGGATCCAGCCGGCCTCGCCCTTCATCACGCCGTTCGGGTCGGTGTTGGCGAGGTGCCGGACGTACAGGGCGGCCGCGACGCCGGTGTGCTGCCAGTCCTTCTTCACCCCGAGGGCGAGGATGCGGACCGAATCGATCTTCTTGCGGCCGCTCAGGAAGTGGAACCAGCCGGTCGGCAGGATCCGGCCCCCCATCTTGGCCAGCACCTGGTTGATGTCCGGCAGGGTCAGCGCAGCGCCGATCGTCTCGCCGTCCTCGGTCTCGGCGATCATCGCCCAGTCCTCGTCGATCACCAGCTTCAGGGTCTTGGCGTGGAACTCGATCTCCTCCTTGGTGATCGGCACGAACCCCCAGTTGTCGCCCCAGGCCTCGTTGTAGACCTCGTGGAAACGGGCCATCTCAGCGGCCATGTCGGAGCGGCGCATGCTGCGAAGCGTCACCTTGTGCTCGTCCAGGCTCGCCTGGGCGGCCTCCATGATCGCCGGGTGGAACTCCAGGCCCTTCTTGAGCTTGCCCATCTCGAGGTGCCACATGAGCAGGTCCATCGCCTTGGTGAACCCGGCCCCCTCGACCAGCCCCTGGACGTAGGGCTGGTGGCAGTTCTCGAGGATCACCGGTCGCCGGTCGAACCCGGAGATCTGGATCCCGATCTCATCGTTGGTGGTGAAGTCCATCGGGCCGTAGACCTTCTCGCGGCCCTTGCCCGCCAGCCACTCGCAGCCGGCATCCAGTAGGCCGGTCGCCACCTCGGGGTCGTCAACGGTCTCGAAGAAGCCGAACTGGCCGTCGTTACCGCCTCGGTACTCGTCCCAGTTCTCGTCGATCTGGGCGCTGATCCGCCCGACCGGCTCGCCGCCTCGCTCGGCGATCCAGAGCTCGACCTCGGCGTGGTTGAAATACGGGTTCTTCTTCCGGTTGAGGAAATCCATCCGGTCCATGATCAGCGGCGGCACCCACTCCGGATGGTCGCGATGTACGGCGAAGGGGGCCTTGACGAACTTCTTGAGGTCCCGCTTGCTCTCAACCCTGCGAATAACCAGATCGGACATGGCGGGCAACCTAGCAGCGGGGGCCGTGCGGACTCGCCGCGCCGAGCGGAAACCCGGCTCGCGAGCCCGCGCCGCCTCTACCCGGCGACCTCGGCCCGACGCAGCCCGGTGAGCGCCCAGAACGCCATCAGGGCGATCATCCCCGCGACCACCGCGAAGGCGAGCAGCACGCCGGTCGGGTCACCTTCCATCAGGCTGCGGGCCGCGTTGAGGATCGCGGTCACCGGGTTGACCGAGGCGGCCGGCTCGATCCAGCCGGTGAGCAGGCGCTGCGGCACGTAGACCGGCGCCAGGAAGAGCAGGATGAACATCGGCATCTGCATCAGCGGGCCGGCCTGAAGGCTACGCATCCGCAGAGCGACCCCGGTCGAGAACAGCAGCGCCGCGACGTTGGAGAGCAGCGCCAGCGAGTAGATCCCGACCAGGTCGGCGCCGTCGCCGCCGACCCCCATCCCGGCGATCAGCGAGACGCCGGTGATCACGATCCAGGTGACGATCAGCCGGAGTGCGGCCCCGACCGCGTAGCCGAGCACGAGCGAGCTGCGGTGGCTGGTCGCGAGCATCATCCGCCGACCCATCCCCTGCTCGAAGTCGGAGGCGATCGAGAACCCGGCGAAGACGCCGGCCAGGGCCGAAGCCTGGATCAGGATGAAGCAGAACTGGAAGGCGGTGAAGTCGTAATAGCCGAAGCCCGGCGAGTCGCCGACCGCCGAGAGCCCGCCGGCGAAGGCGGCCAGGAAGAACAGGGGAAAGACGAGCGAGGGGATCACCAGCGCCGGGCTCGTGTACAGGTTGTGGAGGTACCGCCAGGCCACACCGGCAGCGGCAGAGAGGTAGGCATTCACTTGAGCATCCTTCCCTTGAGGGAGATCGAGGCGACGGTGATCGAGGCGACCGCGACGACGGCGGCCACGCCGAAGCCCAGGGCCAGCGCCTCACCGTCCCAGCCGGTGATCAGCAGGCTGCGGATCGCCTCGATCAGGTAGCTGACCGGATTGATCGTGGCGAGGAACCGGTACCAGTCCTGGGCGATCAGATCGCGCGGCAGGGCCATCGAACTGAAGAAGAGCAGCACGAAGAGCAGCGGGAACATCCCCTGCACGGCCTCGCCGGAACCGGTGCGGATCGCCATGGTCAGTCCGATCCCGCCGAAGCCGACCGAGATCAGCGTGGTGAGCGCTGCCAGCACCAGCACCCCGGCTCCACCGGCCGCGAAGTGGGCGCCGGCCAGCAGCCCGATCGCGACGTAGAACACGGTCTGGAACAGCCCGAGCAGGATCATCCCGGCGATCATCCCGAGCATCAGGGCCGAGGATCGCATCGGGGTGAGCGCCAGCCGGCTGAAGAAGCCGCCCTCGATGTCCCGGGCCAGGCTCTGGCCCGCGTTCATGGTCGAGAAGAGCGCCGCCTGGATGAAGGTGAAGGCGAGGGCGAAGGTCAGGTACGAATCGGTCGGGAACCCGGGGATCTTGGTTGCGGTGTCCAGCCCGCCGGCGTTCACGGCGAGCAGGAAGAGCGGGAAGACGATGCTCGGGACGACGATCGCCGGCTGGCGGATCAGACCCAGCACGGAACGGCCGGCCAGCGCGCTGATCTGGATGCGGGCGGCCGGGTTCACCGTTCGCCCTGCTCTCCCGCACCGACCGGCAGCGGCGTCTCGCCGGTCGCCGGGGCGTCCCCGGCTCCCTCGAGATGCCGTCCGGTCTTGGCCAGGAAGACGTCGTCGAGGGTCGGCTCGTTGAGGCCGAGGCTGGCCAGCTCGATCCCGGCCGAGTCGAAGGCCCGGACGATCGCCGGCAGCTCGTCGATGCCGTCGCTCAGCCTCACGCTGAGCATCTCGCCGGCTTCCGGCACCTCCTCTCCGAACCGGAGCAGGATCTCGGCCGCTTCTCCGCGCCGCCCCGGATCGGCCGGGAGCACGTCGATGCTCGGGCGGCCGATCTCGGCCTTCAGGGCGGAAGGCGTGCCGTCCGCGACGATGCGCCCGGACTCGATGATCCCGACCCGGTCAGCCAGCTGATCGGCCTCTTCCAGGTACTGAGTGGTGAGGAAGACGGTCACGCCGTCCTCCCTGGAAAGCCGGGTCACCTCCGCCCACAGGGCGGCCCGGCTCTGCGGGTCGAGGCCGGTGGTCGGCTCGTCCAGGAAGAGGATCCGCGGGCCGTGCACCAGCGCCAGCGCGAGGTCGAGCCGGCGTTTCATCCCGCCCGAGTACCCGCTCACCCGGCGATCCGCCGCGTCCGACAGGCCGACCCGGGCGATCAGCTCGTCTCCTCGCCGTTCCCGCTCTTCCTTCGGCAACCCGTGGAGCGAGGTCTGCAGACGCATGTGCTCCCGGGCCGTGAGGTGCGGGTCGAGCGCAGCTTCCTGCAGGGCGGCGCCGATCACCGAACGAACCCTCGGGCCTTCGCTCGCCACGTCAAACCCAGCCACCCGCGCCCGACCGGCGGTCGGCGGGAGCAGGGTGGTCAACATGTGCACGGTGGTCGATTTCCCGGCGCCGTTCGGCCCCAGGAAGCCGTAGATCTCGCCCGGGCCGACGGTCAGGTCGATCCCGTCGACGGCCCGTGGGCCGTTCTTGAATTCGCGAACCAGACCTTCGACCTCGATCCCGTTCGCCTCGTCTGTTCGTGCGGCAACGCCCGCTTCTCTCTCCGACATGATCCTTATGTATAGCAAATGTTCAGAGTTTGAACTATCCGATACCTGGATGGTATGCTGATGCAAATGACCGCCAGCGAAGCCCTCGAAACCCGACGCGACCTCGAGGGCGATGCATGGGAGGCATTGAGCCGGCTCTGGTTCTCACGCAAACCGGTGCTGCTCGAGCTGGCCCGGGAGCTCGACCTCTTTCCCCCGCAGATCATGGTCATCCAGACGCTTGACCAGCCCAAGCCGATGCGGCAGGTGGCCGAGTTCCTCTCCTGCAACAGCTCGAACCTGACCGGGATCACCGACCGGCTCGAGGATCGCGGCCTGGTCAAGCGCACGCTCGACCCCAGCGATCGCCGGGTGCGTCTGCTGGTGCTCACCGAGGAAGGCCGCGCGGTCCAGCGCCGGATCAACGCGTTCCTGCGCGAGCCGCCGATCTCGATGGCCGGCCTGAGCGACGACGAGCTCGAGACGTTGGCCCGGCTCCTCACGAAGATCGACCCCGGGGACCGCAGCGAGTGATCAGCGGTTCGGGGTGCCGGTGACCCGCAGGTCTCCGGGCTGCCAGACCTCTTCGCTCCAGTGCTGCTCGACCTTGGGCTTGGAGAAGAACCCGACCACCTTCAGATCCTCGTCGCCGGTGTTCCTGATGTCGTGGTGACGACCTTCCTCGAGCACGATCAGGTCACCTTCGCTGACCGGATACGAACCCTCGTCGAGCAGCAGCTCACCCGATCCGCCGACGAAGAACTGCGTTTCCTCGGCGGTGTCGTAATGCCGCCCCAGGCGCTTGCCGGGCGGGATCGCGAAGTAGATCGCGGTCGACTGCTCCGCGCCCGATCCGCCGTAGGCGAAGTAGCCGCCGACCCAGGCCGCGTCGTCGGTCGCGCTGGAAGCGAGCGAGACCGTCTCGACCCCTTCCACGTTCAGTGGTTTGTCCATGTGGTGCCTCTCGGGTAGTGGTCCGGACCTGGCTCCCTCCCGTCCCAGCTTCTCCGCTGCTCGCCCTGGCGTCAACCCTCCGCCCTGGGTCTGCGAGAATTTCCGCATGTCCGAGAGTGCCACAGCCCCGATCGACCTTTTCGAGAAGGTCAAGAACCACGAGCGCCGCGAGCAGCTCGAAGCCGCCAACGAGGGGGGCCTGAACCCCTACTTCCGGC
The DNA here is from genome assembly GCA_044464425.1 of Solirubrobacterales bacterium. Classification (GTDB taxonomy): domain Bacteria; phylum Actinomycetota; class Thermoleophilia; order Solirubrobacterales; family 70-9; genus 67-14. The sequence continues at coordinate 195,454 of JBIQLL010000001.1, forward strand.
TGCTCACGTCCCAGGCCGGCCCGGTGGTCGAGATGGAGGGCCGCGAGACGATCATGCTCGGCTCGAACAACTATCTCGGGCTGACCGGCGACGACCGGGTCAAGAACGCGGCCCGGGAGGCGCTCGACCAGTACGGCACCGGCGTGACCGGCTCCCGTCTGTTGAACGGGACCACGCCGATCCACGTCGAGCTGGAGGAGGAGCTGGCCGGCTGGATGAACACCGAGGACGCGATCGTCTTCTCGACCGGCTACCAGGCGAACCTCGGCTGTCTGCAGGCGATCCTCGCCCCCGGCGACACGGTGATCTGCGACTCCGGCGACCACGCCTCGCTGCTCGACGGCTGCATGCTCTCGAAGGCGAAGCTCCGGCCCTTCCGCCACAACCAGACGGACAAGCTGGAGAAGATGCTCCAGCGCGCCCAGGGCGACGGTGGCGGCATCCTGGTCGTGGTCGACGGCGTCTACTCGATGGAGGGCGACCTGCCCGACCTGCCCCGGGTCGTCGAGCTCTCGAAGCATTACGGCGCCCGGATCATGGTCGACGAGGCCCACGGCGTCGGCGTGCTCGGCGCCCGCGGGGCCGGTGCGACCGAGCTCTTCGGACTCGAGGACGAAGTGGACCTGCGGATGGGCACCTTCTCCAAGAGCCTCGCCTCCTGCGGCGGGTTCATCGCCGGCGACCACGACGTGATCGATTACATGCGGATCACCTCGCGCTCCTTCATCTTCAGCGCCTCGGGGGTGCCGGCCGCGGTCGGCGCCGCTCTGGAAGCGACCAAGATCTGCCGCACCGAGGGCGCGCCGTTGTTCAAGCGCCTGCTCGACAACGCCGAGTACCTCCGCCACGGCCTCGAGGACCTCGGCCTGAACGTGATCCAGCCCGGCACCATGCCGGACGGCAGCGTGGCCACCACCCCGGTGGTGCCGGTGGTGGTCGGCGAGGACTGGACCGCGGTCCTCCTCTGGAAGGCCCTCTTCGACGCCGGCGTCTACTGCAACGTGGCGATCCACCCGGCGGTGCCACCGAGCGGCGCCCTGCTCCGCACCAGCCTGATGGCCACCCACGAGAAGGAGCAGCTCGACCAGGCGCTCGACATCATCGGCAGCGTGATCAAGGACTTCGACGGCCTGACCGCCTAGGGATCGCACCCTCGCGCTTCCAGGCCGATTCCTTCTTCGCCGGGACGATCAGCCAGACCACCACGCCGACCGCGCTGAGCAGGAGGCCGGCGGCGAGGCCGGCCCGCTCTCCGTAACCCTTGCGGCGGGATAGCCAGGAGGCGACGATCGCCGAGCCCAGCCAGAGATAGGTGAGCCAGAGGGCGGTGATGCCGAGGGCGGCTGTCGGGATCATCGGGCTCATGCGCCGAGGTACGCCTCCTTGACCTTCGGGTCCTCGCCGAGCGCGGCAGCGGCGCCGGAAAGGACGATGCGACCGGTCTCGATCACGTATCCGCGGCCGGCCGCCGCCAGCCCCTGGAGGGCGTTCTGCTCGACCAGCAGGATGGTCGTCCCCCCGCGACTGATCTCGCCGATCGTCTCGTAGATACGTTCGACCAGGATCGGGGCGATGCCCATCGAAGGCTCGTCCATCAGGAGCAACCGGGGCTTGGCCATCAGGGCCCGGCCGATCGCCAGCATCTGCTGCTCACCGCCGGACATCGTCCCGGCGGGCTGGCTCTCGCGTTCGGCCAGGCGAGGGAAGAGCTCGAAGATGTGGTCCATCTCCGCGCTCACATCGTCGCGGCGCAGGTAGGCGCCGAGCTCGAGGTTCTCGCGCACGGTCATGCGCGGGAAGCAGCGCCGGCCTTCCGGCACATGCGAGATGCCACGGGCGACGATCTCGACCGGGCTGAGGTGGGTGATCTCCTCACCGTCGAAGCGGATCGCGCCGGCGTGCGCCGGAGTCAGCCCGGAGATCGAGCGGAGCACGGTCGACTTGCCGGCCCCGTTCGAGCCGATCATGGTCACGACCTCGCCCGCCTCGACCTCGAGCGAGACCCCGTGAAGGGCCTCGATCATGCCGTAGGAGGCGCGGATCTCCTCGACCTCGAGCAGCGCCATCAGGCCGCCGCTCCCCGGCCCAGGTAAGCCTCGATCACCTTTGGGTCCTCGCGCACCGCGGCTGGCTCCCCTTCGGCGATCAGCTCGCCGTGATCGAGGACGGTCACCCGGTCGGAGATCCCCATGACGACCTTCATGTCGTGCTCGATCAAGAGGATGCTGAGCTCTCGTTCCTCCCGGATCCTGAGCACGAAGGCGGCCAGCTCACCGGATTCGCGCGGGTCCATGCCCGCCGTCGGCTCGTCCAGCAACAGGACCTCGGGGTCGGAAGCGAGGGCCCGGGCGATCTCGACCCGGCGCTGGTCGCCGTAGGAGAGCGAGGTGGCGGAGCGATCGAGCAGCTCCGGCTTCAGGCCCACGAAGAGCAGCTCTTCCGCCGCCCGCTCACGGACCTCGCGCTCCTCGTTCCGGACCCAGGGCGGTCGGAAGATCGAGCCGAAGATCCCGGCCCGCATCCGCGAGTGACGGCCGATCATCACGTTCTGGCGGGCGGTCATGGTCGGGAAGAGGCGGATGTTCTGGAAGGTGCGGGCGACCCCGAGCGCGGTGATCTGGTCGGGCCGTGCCCGGGTGATGTCACGCTCGCCCAGCCGGATCCGGCCGGCGGTCGGCCGGTAGAGGCCGGTCAGCATGTTGAAGAGAGTGGTCTTGCCGGCTCCGTTCGGCCCGATCACCGCGGCGATTTCCCCCGGCTGGATCTCGAGATCGACCCCGTTCACGGCGGTCAGGCCGCCGAAGGTCTTGCTCAGCCCCTCCGCCCTGAGCCCGCTCATAGCGCCTCCTCGATCTCCACGTCGGAGCCGGCCCCGGCGGTCTCGCCGGCCCCGATCCCGTGCATCTCCTGCTTGCGGGAGCGCTCCGGGATCAGCCCCTCCGGCCGCAGGATCATCACGATGACCAGGATGAACCCGAAGATCGCGAAGCTGACCTGAGTCAGATCGAAGTCGAGGCCGATCTGCGCCGGGAGGCCGTTCAGCACATCCGGGATCAGCCAGCTGTTCACGTACGAGAGCAGGATCGCTCCGATCACCACGCCCCAGACCGAGCCGAGGCCGCCGAGGATCACCATGGCGAGGATGAAGATCGAGAAGAGGAACTCGAACTGCGAGGCGTTCACCGTGTTGAGGAAGGAACCGAGGAAGGCGCCGGACATGCCACCCAGTGCGGCGCCTGTGCCGTAGGCCATCAGCTTGGTCTTGACGGTCGGGATGCCCATGCTGATCGCCGCCACCTCGTCCTCACGCAGGGCCAGCCAGGCCCGGCCCAGCCGCGAGTCGCGCAGCCGCACGTTGACGAAGAGGACCAGCAGAACCAGCCCCAGCGCGACGAAGTACCACGGCCTCGAGTTGAGCGAGGTGAACGGATCCATGAAAGGCAGGTCGATCTTGTCGACCGGGGAGATCCCGAGCTTGCCGCGCGTCAGGGTCGCGGAGGAGCCCAGGTCCGGGATCAGCGGGAGCTTGCCGAGGGTCGCGTCCCAGATCGGCCCGATCTTGATCTGGTCGCCGTTGGCCGCGACCTGGCCGATGATCTCGCCGAAGGCCAGGGTGACGATCGCGATGTAATCACCCCGCAGCCGCAGGGTCGGCAGCCCGATGATCACCCCGGCGATCGTCGTGAACACGACCGCGGCGACCAGGACGAGCAGGAAGTTGATGTGGATCCCGGGCAGGTTCGCCGCCGCCCCGGTGACCAGGACGTGGATGCCGTCGCCGCCGTTCGATTGCGAGTAGAAGGTCGAGCCCAGCCAGCCCATGGTGAAGGCGCCGATCGCGAAGAAGGCCACGTAGCCGAGGTCGAGCAGACCGGCGAAGCCGACGATCACGTTCAAGCCGAGCGCCATCACCACGTAGGCCAGGGCGAGCACGGCGTCGTCCATGAACGCCGACCCGCTGTCGAAGAAGAACGGCAGCAGGATCGCGAAGAGGATCGCCAGGACAACCAGCAACCGCCGGTCGATCCGCCTGGCCCTTTCGAGCGCCGAGCTCATCCAGCCTGTCTCGTTTCCTCACCGAGCAGGCCCCGGGGTCGCACGACCATGACCAGTACGAGGAAGGCGAAGACGATCACCGGGGTCCACTCGGGGCCGATCCGGTTGTCCGAGATCTGTTGGATCACGCCGATGATCAGGCCGCCGACCACCGCCCCGCGCAGATTGCCGATGCCGCCCATCACCGCCGCGGTAAAGGCGATCAGGCCGGCCTCGAAGCCCTGGTGAAACCAGATCGTGGTCTGGTAGAGAGCGTAGATCAGGCCGGCCGCCCCGGCCATCAGACCACCGATCATGAAGGTCGCGGAGATCGTCTTGTCGACGTCTATCCCCATCAGCCGGGCGGCGTCCGGATCCTGGGCGGTGGCTCGCGTCGCCTTGCCCATCCGAGCTCGGTCGATGAACAGGGTGAGACCGAGGACCAGCGGGATGGCCGTCAGGATCGAGAGCGCGTCTCCGTTGGTGATCTCGATCCCGCCGACCTCGAAGAGCAGGTTCTGGGAGCCGATCAGGTCGGGCACGCTGACCTGTGAGCCGCCCAGCCAGAGCACGCCCACGTTCTGCAGGATGAAGGAGAAGCCGACCGCGGTGATCAGGGGAGCGAGCTTGGGCGCGTCCCGGAGCGGCCGGTAACCGACCTTCTCGATCATCCCGTTCAGGACGCCGCTGGCGATCGCGCTGATCAGCAGGGTCAGGACCAGCCCGAGGATCAGCAGTGGGATCGCGGTGGTCAGGTCAAGCCCGAACCAGCCGAAGGCCGCGAAGGCGATGAACGAACCGATCATGAAGACCTCGCCGTGGGCGAAGTTGATCAGCTCGACGATGCCGTAGACCATCGTGTAGCCGAGGGCCACTAGGGCCCAGATGGCCCCGTTGGAGATTCCGTCCTTGAGGTTGTTGCCGATCCGGACGAGGCTGCCGTCAGCGCTCAGGTCATGGATCGCAAAGGCCACCGGCATGGCGGCCAGAAGCACGATCAGGGCGATCGTGCCGACCCGCGAGCCCGCGAGCGGAAACTTCGCTCGCAGGCTCGCCAGCCGTGCTTCTACGCTCGCTGGAAGCAAGCGGACTAGTTACCCGACTTGGCCGAGATCTTCTCGTTGAAAGTCAGGTCGCCGTTCTTGACGTCGAAGACGCCGTAGTCGGTCAGCGTCGTGTCTCCATTTTCATCGATCGAGTACTCGCCGAGGATCGAGTTGCGATCCTTGGTCTCGAACATGGCCTTCACCACCGCCGCGCGGTCGGTCGGGTCTTCGGCCCGGTCGAGCACGTCGAGGATCAGCTTGCCCGCCTCGTAGCCGTAGATGGCGAACGGACCGATCTTGTTCTCGGGCTCGCCGTACTTGGCCGAGTAGTCCTTGAAGAACTTGGCGCCTTCCTTGCCGTAGGCCTCCTGCGACAGGGTCGGGACCGTCACCTTGGTGCGGGCCGCGACATCGTCCGGCAGACCGCCGGCGAAATCGGAGTCCCCGACGCCGTCCGGCCCGTACAGCTTCGCGTCGGGCATCGCGGCGCCCATGTCCTTGTAGAGCTGGACCGCGTTCGAGGCGGTGATCCCGCCGAAGACGAAGCAGTCGACTCCCTGGCCCGCGAAGTCCTTCGCGGTGGACCGGAAGTTGGCCGCCTGGGTGTCGATCGCGCCACCGTCGACGAACTCGTAATCGAACTTCGAGCCGGCATCGATCACGTTCGCGGCCAGGCCCTTGCCGTAGACCTCGTTGTCATTGAGGACGCCGACCTTCGTGCACTTGTCCTCGTCCATCAGGCCGGCCAGCGCCGCCCCCTGGACCGTGTCCTTGGGAACGATGCGGGCGTAGTTGCGCTCGCCACTCGGGTAGTAGATCTCCGGCTCGCCAATCCCGGTGTCGGCACCGGGAGCGTCCGAGGTCAGGCCGACCGCCGTGTTGCCCGGCGAGAGCATCGCCAGACCGGCTTCGTTGAGGATCGGGATCGAGATCGCCGCCGCGCCGGAGTTGTAGGTGCCGATGTAGGCGACCGCCGAGTCGTCCTGAACGGCCTTCTTCGCGTTGGCCGATTCGGCTTCTGGGGTCCACTCGCCGGCCTGTGCGGTCGAGTCGTCCAGGGGCACGAACTTGATCTTCACGCCGCCGGCTTTGTTGCCGGCCTGTTCGAGGGCCAGTTCGGCGCCGTTCTGTAGCGAGATCCCGGTCGGGCGGGAAGCGCCCTGGAGGGGAAAGCTCGAGTAGATGGTCACTTCCTTGGCGTCGGAACCGGAGCCCGACCCCCCACCATCGTCATCGGAACCGCCACAGGCGGCCAATCCGAACGACAGAGCGACAACAGCAACACCGGCAGCCAGCAGGCCGCTTCTTCTCTGGGACAAGACAGCTCCTTCGGTCGTAGGTTCTCCCCGCCTGCGCCGCAGGTCCTGACGGACCCTGACGGGACAGTAGCGCAGCGGGAACCGTAACAGGGATAGATGACGCGTGTCATGTTCTGGGGTGCTCGACCGCGCCTCTCGCGGAGGCCTCTGAAAGCCTTCGTTCGTTCCCGATCGGGCGAAAAGAAAAAACCTGCTCTTAGCGAAAGTTCGGCCGCGGACCCGTTGACGCCGGTCGGCCGGAATCACTATGTTGCCTTTAGCGCTTGGGTCGGACGGAAAGACCGCACTCAGGCGGGGTGAGGCCGCTCCGGATGAGGATCCCGGACCAGCCTTACCGTGCCATTCCAGTCATGAACCATCCCCCGAAGGGAGGACCGCCCGTGGAAGTTGCCGCCACCGCCGATTCGAAGATCGCCAGCAGACCTGTGCCCCAGCACCTGCAGGCGCTCGAACGAGCGAACCGCGTCCGCCTTGCTCGCGCCGCCCTCAAGCGGTCCATCGCCAGCGGCGAGGTTCCGGTCACCAAGGTGATCACAGAATGCCCATGGCAGACCGAGACCATGACGCTCTCGGAACTGCTCCGCGCCCAGCCCCGCTGGGGCCGGACCCGGACTCGAAAGCTCCTCGGCTCGATCGGCCTGAGCGAAAACAAGAGACTGGAAACCCTGACCGAGCGCCAGCGCATGCTCCTGGTGAGTCAGCTGCGACCGCATTAGCTAAGGGTCGGGCGAGCTTCGCGGGACCCCGATGGGGGTGGCCGATGCGGTGAGATTGAAGTTTGGAGCGCTATGTGGCGGTAACTTCAACCTCACCGCATTCCCACCCCGATCTGGCTCTGACCGGAGCCGGTTCATCCATCATTTGTTTCTGTGAACCGGCGGGTTGCAGTTGGAGGCTGGCGAAGCCATGCCGACTTATTTATGTGCCCCTCACCGGATCCGGTAGCTGAGCCCGCCCGAGGCTTTCTCGAATGACTTGCGCAGCCACCAGAAGGCCGGGATCGCGAGGGCGAATCCGATCAGGAGGGAAGCCCAGAGGATGATCGTCGCCGCGTAGTAGGCGAGGCCGACCGCGATCACGAAGACGAACCCGGCCAGCAGGGTCGTGTGGGAGCGGAAGCCGGCGAAGTGCTCGCGGATCGAGAGCTCGAGGCCGCCGAGCGCGCCGAGCGCGACGCCGATCGCGAGCTGAACCGGATTGCTCCCGAGCGCGCCGATGACTATGAGGGCAAGCCCTGCCAGTACGGCGAGCGGGCCGAGCGGGAAGTTGCCCCAGGGTGCCGGCGGACGCTCGTCGGCGGTCTCCTCGAGACGGTCCGCCCAGGCGCCGAACCTGGTGCGGTGGGGCTTCCGCTCCGCCGGGGTCTTGGCGGACCCTTCCTCGGGTTCGACGGGCGCTTCGACGCCGGCGGTCCCGTCACTCTCCGACCGCGGACTTCTCGTCCGGCGCTGTTTCCTGCGCTGCTGCCTGCGGTTCGCCATCGATCAGAGAGCGTACCTGTGCCCCCAGCTCGCCGGTGGTGGTCTCACCGATCTCAGCCCGTTCGAGCACGCCGCCCTGGCGGAAGAAGAGGAAGGTCGGGCAGCCGCCGATCTTGTAGACGTTGGAGACGGCGCCGTCCCGGTCGTAGCCGACCGGGACCTTCCAGCCGTGCTCCTCGATCAGTTCGCGCACCCGGTCGCGGTCATCGCGGACGTTGATCGAGACGAAGCCGGCCCGCCGACGGTACTTCGCCGCGACCTGCTCGAAGACGTCCTGCTGATCGATGCAGCTGGAGGCGCCCTTGGTGAACCAGAAGCTCATCACCAGCGGCCGGTCGAAGTAGTCGCAGATCCTGAGCACGTCAGGACCGGCGACCGAGCAGGCCCGGTCGGGATCGACGTTGGCGTCACCGTCGAGATCGGACGTCGCGAGCGGCACCGCGAAGGGCGCGGCCTGGTCGCCGATCCCGACCTCGCCGATCCCGACCGTCCCGGAATCCGTGGTCCGCAGCATGTTGAAGAGCGCGATCAGGACGACGATCAGGAAGGCGACCCCGACCACCGTCATGTAATTGAAGGGCTTCTTGTCCCGCTCCTTCACCGCCGCTCCAGCCAGACCAGCATCGCCGGCAGAACCAGGGCGACGCCGGCCAAGGCAACGGCGAGATCGACCACCGCGATCAGGCCGAAGTCCCGCAGCATCGCGACATCACTCGACCCGAGCGCCGCGAAGCCGGCGATCGCGGTGAGGCCGGAGGTCGCGACGGCGAGGCCGGTCCTGCCGTAGGTCCGGCGCAGGGCGCCGGACAGGCTCTCCCCCGCTTCCCGCTCCTGGAAGTACCGGCCCGAGATGATCACGCCGAACTCGGTCGCGATCGCGGTGACCAGCACCGCCAGCACGGTCGAGAGCGGGTTGAGCGAGAGGTCCAGCGCGGCCACGATCAGCGCCGACCAGCCTCCGGCCACGACGATCGGCACCAGCGGTACCAGCATCCGGCGGAGCGAGTGATAGACCAGCAGCAGGATCAGCGCAATCGCGAGGATGCCGGCCGCGACCAGCAGGTAGCGGGAGTCGGCGAGGTCGGAGGTGGCGGCGGCGACCACGACCGGCAGCCCGGTGACCTCGGCGCTCACGCCCGACGGCGGTCCTTTGCCACCACGCGAGTCGGCGACGATGCGTTGCATCCGGTCGATCACCTGCTGCTGCCGGTCGACCGAGCCGGAGCGGAGCGCGAAGGCGACCTTGGCCTCGGTCGGCTCCGCGCCTTTGACCAGGCCGCCGGCGATCATCGCCCTGCGGTCGGCCGCCGGCAAAGATTTCAAGACGCCGCGGATGTCGGAGGCTGTCACGCCGCGCGCGGTCGCATCGACGAAATCGGGGATCGCCGGGCCTGGGCAGAGCTCGGCCCCTTCGCAGCTCGGGCTCTCGCCGCCGTAGCCGGACTCGGCGAGGATCCGCGTGCGGACCCCGTCGGTCCAGGCGACCACGGCCGGATCGGTCACGTCGGGAGCCCGGACGATCAGGTCGATCTCACCGGATGTCCCCGTGGTCTCTTCGAGGTCGAGCAGGTCCTGGACCACCGGTGCCCGCGAGGGGAGCAGCTGGCCGATGTCGGCGCGGGTTTCCGCCTGAGTGCTGACCGCCCACCCGATCGCGCCGAGCAGGATCGCTAGCAGCAGCACCCGGCCCGGGGCCGCGATCGCCACGCCGAGGACCTGCTTGACCAGATCCTTCGCGTGGGCGATGAATCGGCCCCGGTGAAGCTCCGGACGCTTTTCGCCCCGCAGCGCGAGGAGCGCGAAGGCGGTGAGGAAGGTGAAGACGAAGCAGATCAGCACCCCGCCGCCGAGCAGCAGCCCGAACTGGGAGATCAGAGGCAGCGAGGAGATCGCCAGCGCCCCGAAGCCGGCCGCGGTCGCGACACAGGCGGTCGCGATCATCGGCGCGCCCAGCCCGGCCGCTTCGGCCGCCGCCTCGCCGGCGGGCATCCTCGGGGTCTCGTCGAAGCGGGCCTGGATCTGGACCGCGTAATCGACGGTCAGGCCGATCAGGATCGGGGCGGCGCCGAGCGACGCGAGCGAGAACTCACCGCCGAAGAGCCGCAGCAGGCCGGCCGCGAGCGCCACCCCGCCGAGGGCGAGAGCGAGCGGCAAAAGGCGCCAGAGCGAGCCGAAGGCGAAGAAGAGGGCGAGACTCATCAGGGCCACGGCGACCGCGGCGAGGATCAGCACCCGGACCGGCAGCTCGTCGTTCAGCCCGTCGAAGACGACCGGTGAGCCGGATACCACCAGGTCCGCCTTGCGGAGCTTGACCGAGGGGTCTGCGGCCGCCCGCTCGATCAGTCCGATCGCCCGGGAGCGTTCGGCCTCGGTCAGGTCGCTGCGCAGTCGGACCACGATCTGAGCGGAGTCAGGCGAGGGGAAGAGGTAGTTCAGTTTCGGCTTCGGCCCGGCCTCCACCCCGCCGCTGCCGAAGACCACCTGTCGCACGAACGCCGGGTCCTCGAGGCTCGGCGGCCGGGTCAGGCTGAGCCCGTACTCGCGGATCGCCTGGGCGGCCAAGGCCATCAGCCGCTCCTTCTTCGCGTTCCCGGCGGGCGTGTTCGGCAGGGTTGCGAGGCGCTTCAGCTGACGGTTGTAGACCTCGGTGATCCCGGCCACCGCCCGCCCGAGGAACGAGGCCGGACCGGCGGTCACCTGGGCCGGGTCGAGATCGGCGATCTGCCGGCAGACCCGGAAGAGCCTCCCCCGGCCCTGCTTGATCTTGCCGGCGAGGCAGGTCTCGAGCGTGGCCAGGCGGTTCAGGTTGTTGGTGTCGAGGATCTCGACCAGCGGCCCCTTCGCCATGATCACGACCGGATCGGTCCCGAAGGACCGGTCGGCCGCGGCGGTCTGGCGGTAGGCGGTCGAGTCCTTGTCGAAGAAGGAGTCGGTGACGTCCTGGGTGCCCATCCCGCTGGCCGCCCAGATCGAGGCGGCGGCGACCAGCAGGGCAAGGCCGAGGACCGGCCACGGCCGGCGGGCGGTGGCCGCGGCGAGACCGCCGAACAGCCGGGACATCAGTCCATCGCGAGCGGGCCGTGAACGTCGGCCTGCAGGAACTGGTGAACGAACTCGTTGTCTGACTCGAACAGCTCGTCTTTCGGTCCGCTCTCGACGATCCGGCCCTTCCAGAGCACCGCGATGAAGTCAGCGATGCGACGGGCGGTGCCGAGGTCGTGGCTGATCACCATGTAACAGCCGCCGCTCTCGGCGTGGACTTCCTTGATCAGTTCACAGAGCAGCGCCGTGCGGACCGGGTCGAGACCCGAGTCGGGCTCGTCGAACATGACGATCTCCGGGTCGAGCACCAGTGCCCGGGCAAAGCCGGCGCGCTTGCGCATGCCGCCAGAGAGCTCGTTCGGCATCTTGAAGTGAGCCTCGCCGAGACCGACCTCGCGCAGGCGGCGGGTCACGATCGACTCGATCTCCTCCTCGCCCTTGTCGGTGTGCTGGCGCAGCGGGAAGGCGACGTTGTCGTAGATGTTCATCGAGCCGAAGAGCGCACCGTCCTGGAAGAGCAGGCCGAACTTCTTGCGCATCTCGAAGAGCTCGTCATCGCTCAGGTCCGGCACCGAGTCGCCCTTGACGATCACGTCGCCGTGATCCGGGTAGAGCAGGCCGACGATGTGCTTGATCAGCACGCTCTTGCCGGTGCCCGAAGGGCCGAGCACCATCGAGATCTGATCGTCGGGCAGGCCGAGATTGAGTCCGTTGAGGATCCGGGTCCGGCCGAACTGCTTGACCACGTCAACGATCTCGATCGCGTTGTTGGTGGTCTTCTGCTTCGGTCCGGTGTGCCACTTGTACGGATCGTGATCGCCCGGCCCGACGCCGGGGATGACGAAGTCCCGGCCGAGCACCGCGCCGTCGGTGGCGACGAACCCCTTGTCCTGCTCCGGCTCGCCCGTCACCGCGGCGGAAACCGATGCGGTGACCTCGTCGGCCGCTTCCTCGTCGGCCAGCTCGGCCTCGCCCTCGCCGATCGCGTCGTCCGCGGCGGCCGCCTCATCGGCGGCTTCCATCTCGGCCGCCACCTCGGGCTCGCCGGTCTTCTCGACCGCGGCCTCGACCTCGGGGGAGCCCAACGGAGTCTCGTCCGAGTCAGTCTTGTCCGGTGTGTCTTCTGTCTCGCTCACGCTCTCACCCTCCAATCGGTGCTCTCGGGTTCGCACCCCAGAAGACCAGAGTTCCCAACATACCGATGATGTGAACCAGCACGATGTTCAGCACCATCGACTTCGCGGTGGCGGTACCCACGCCGACCGGGCCACCCGCCGCGGTATAGCCGTAGTAGCAGCCGACCAGAACGATGGCGGTTGACATCGTCATCGCCTTGATCAAGCTGAATAAGACGTCGGGCGGGTTCTGGAACATCCAGAAGATCTGCTGGTAGCCGCCGGAGGAGACGTCCCCGATCTGCTCGACCACCGCGATGTAAGAGGCCAGGTAGCCGACCCCGATCGCCGCCGTGTACATGAAAGGCAGCGTGATCCAGGAGCCGAGCAGGCGGGTGGCGGCGAGGAAGGTCACCGGCGGCACGCCCATCACCTCGAGCGCGTCGATCTCGTCCGAGATCCGCATCGCGCCGAGCTCGGCCACGATGCCGGTGCCGACCTTGGCCGACATCATGTAGCCGAAGGCGTAGGGGATGACCTCGCGCAGGTCGCACCAGGCAGCGAAGACGCCGGCGTAGGCCGGGGCGCCGACCGAGCGGTTGAAGTACGCGCCCTCGATGCCGCACTGCAGCCCGAGCACGAAGACCAGGCCCCAGATGACGGTGGTCGAGCCGAGGATCAGGATGCCGGCCTGGTTCAGCACCTCGCCGAAGTACTTGAAGACCCGGCCCGAGAAGACCAGCCCCATGACCACGCCGCAGAAGCGGGCGATCTCCCCGATCGACTCGAGCCACTCGCGGGGGACCTGTAGCCAGCCTGCCGTCACTTGATCGTCTGGATGTCGGGGTTGGTGGCCAGCATGGTCTGGGTGAACAGGTAGTTGAAGATGAAGACGCCGAGCAGCGCCGTCACCACGGCCTCGTTGACGGCCCGGCCGACGCCGGCGGCACCACCGGTGGCGGTCATGCCCTTGTAACAGCAGACGATCGCGATGATCGCCCCGAACAGGGTGCACTTGATGACCGAGGCCGCGAGCTCGGTGGTCGACGCGTTCGAGAAGAGCGAGGCGAAGAAGCCGCCGAGCGGCTGCGAGTAGAGCAACTCGGCCCCGATGCCGCCGGCGATGCCGAAGAGCAGCGCGTAGATGTCGAGCATCCCGGTGATCAGCATCAGGGCGAGGAAGCGCGGCACGACCAGGTTCTTGATCGGGTCGACCCCGAGCACCTGGAGCGCGTCGAGCTCCTCGCGGATCTTGCGGGCGCCGAGGTCAGCCGTGATCGCGGTGCCGGCCACGCCGGCGACCACGACCGCGGTCACGAACGGGGCGAACTCACGGATCGAGGCCAGCACGAAGAAGCCGCCGAGACGGTCGAGCGCGCCGAACAGGGTAAGGAAGTTCGCGGCCTGGAGCCCCGGGGCGCCGAAGCCGAAGGCGACGGTCGAGATCAGCATCGGGAACCAGCAGAGCTGAAGGGCGAAAAGGAACTGCCCGATGAACTCGTTTCCGTACGGATACGGGGGTTTGACCGCCGACAGGATCGTGCGACCGGTAAGGATCATCATCTCACCGGTTTCGGTGAAGAATTCCTTGGCGGGCTCGATCGCCTTTGTTGCGGTTGCTTTGACCATCTCTCCCGGGCGCTGGCCGCCTGCGGTCCGCGGGGCCTGCCGTGGCGGGGAGTCTATGGGATACCCCGGCGTGTGTGACCGTCGCCACACCCGTGGTATGTTCCGCTCAGCTTGAGGGGGACCAGCCTGAGAACCATGCCGAGAACCATCCCCACCATCGGACTGATTCTGGGCGTGCTCTGCGCCGCCCTGTTCATCGGTGCCTGCGGTGGTGACGACGAGGACCAGTTCGCCAACCAGGCGACGGGCGAGTTCCCGGTCGAGATCACCAGCGCCAGCCTCAAGCCGCTCCAGACCGTGGCCCGCACCTACACCCTGAAGATCGGGGTGCGGAACACCGGCGACGACACGATCCCGGCACTCAACACGGCGATCAACCTGCCCGGCATGGGCTCAACCCTCGCCTTCGCCTACGGCGACAAGCAGAAGGGTCTGGCGATGAACCAGCGCCCGGTCTGGGTGGTCGAGGAGGGTTGGCCGAAGCTGGCCGGCACGACCGGCCGGGGCGGTGCGACCACCGCCGACACCCGGACCTTCGATTTCGGCGCTCTGAAGCCGGGGGCCACCGCGGACATGGTCTGGCGCCTGGTCGCGGTCCGTCCCGGCAAGTACCGGCTGAAGTACCAGATCTCGGCCGGCTTCGGACCTGACACCAGCGCGGTCGACAACCGCGGCGAGGTACCGAGCGGCATTCTGCCGGTCCGGATCACCGATTTCGCCCGCCTGACCGAGATCAACGCGAAGGGCCAGGTGGTCCCGGTCAGCCCGGCCGAACAGGCCCACGTCGAGGCCCAGCAGGAATCAGCAGATTCCGACCTCGTTCCCTGACGGGACCGCGAGATCGAAGAAACGGTCACATAGGGACCATTTCTCCGATCTCACCGTTCGCAACTTGACTCACCGGCGCGGTTTTCGGGTACCTATGAGAACCATGGCCCGCCTCGTTTCCGCCACCGCGGCAGTTCTCGCCACCTTCGTGCTCGCGGCAAGCTCGCTGGCCTGCGACGGCAAGGACCAAGATTCCCGAGCCGACCGCCAGGCGCAGGCGGGATCCTCCTCCGGCGCGACCGCGAGCGCGAAGCTGCGCGCGGTTCGGGTCGCCCGGTTCGACCATCCGGTCGAGGCCAAGCCCGCCCCCGGCTACCCGCGACTGATGTTCGTGGTCGAGCAGCCGGGCCGGATCATGGTCCTGCGGCGCGGCCGGAAGCTCGCCCGACCCTTCCTCAACCTGAAGCCACGGGTGGACTACGACAGCGGCGAGCGCGGCCTGCTCTCGATCGCCTTCCCTCCCGACTACCGCCGGAGCAAACGGTTCTACGTCTACTTCACCGACCGGACCGGGGACATCCGAGTGGTCGAGTTCCGGCGCCGCACGGCGGTCCGGGCCCGGCAGAACTCGGGTCGGTCGGTGATCAGGATCCGCCACCGGGAGAACTCGAACCACAACGGCGGCCAGCTCCGCTTCCTCGGCCACGACCTCTACTTCGGGACCGGTGACGGCGGCGGAGCCGGCGATCAGCCCGGCAACGCCCAGAACCTCGACTCGCTGCTCGGCAAGCTGATCCGAATCGACCCGCGCCGCCAGGGGTCCCGTCCCTACACGGTGCCCGCTTCCAATCCCTTCGTCGGCCGAAATGGGCGAGACGAGATATTCGCCTACGGCCTGCGCAACCCCTTCCGCTGGTCATTCGACCGGAGCAAACGCGGACGGCAGGTCCGGATTGCGATCGGCGACGTCGGCCAGGACAAGTTCGAGGAGATCGATTACCTGAACCTGAGCCGGGCCCGCGGCGGCAACTTCGGCTGGAACCGGTGGGAGGGGTTCGAGCCTTACAACGGCGGCGGAGCTGGCACCATCAAGCCTTCCCTGGTGCTCCCCCACCCGCCGAACTGCTCCGTGATCGGCGGCGTGGTCGTGCGCGACCGCAGCCTGCCCTCGCTGCGCGGCCGATACGTGTTCACCGACTTCTGCAACGGGAAGATCCTCTCCTTCAAGCCGCATCTCGGCCGCGCCGCCGGGCGCCCGACCGGGCTCAGCATCCCCAGCGTGACCTCCTTCGGGGAAAGCCTCAGCGGGGCGCTCTTCGTGACCTCGCTCGACGGCAGCCTCTACCGGATCCGCCAGTGATCGCCAGCCGCGTCGCAACCGACGCGCGGCCGGCGGGCGTCCTGGCCACGATCGCCGCGCTGCTCGCCTTCGCCCTGGCCGTCCCGGCGTTCGCCGGTTCCGCCGAGGCCGCGCCGAAGCTCGGTCTCGCCAAGGTGGGCGAAGCCAAACAACCGACTGCCCTCGCCTCCCCGCCCGGCTTTCCGAAGATTGTCTACGTGACCGAGCGGGCTGGCAAGGTGCGGGTCCTGCGGCACGGCAAGCTGGCCAAGAAGCCGCTTCTGGACCTGACCGGTCGGATCGATCCACTGCGGATCGAGCGGGGCCTGCTCGGGCTCGCTTTCGCGCCGGATTTCCGGCGGAGCGGCCGGTTCTTCGTCAACTACACCGACCGCAAGGGCAACTCGGTGGTCGCCCTCTACCGCAGCCGGCGCGGCCGGCCCACCGGGCTGCGGCCGAAGAGCCGCCGGGTGGTGATGCGGATCCCGCGGGTCAACGATAACGGCAACCACAACGGCGGCCACATCGCCTTCCGTGACGGCCTGCTCTACATCGCGGTCGGGGACGGCTTCGACCCGGGCGACGCTCCGGACAACGCCCAGAACCTCGAGAGCCTGCGCGGCAAGATCCTGCGGATCGACCCGACCCCTGACCCCGCGACGGGCCGCGGCTACCGGATCCCGTCCGACAATCCGTTCGTCGGGATCCCCGGTCGCGACGAGATCTTCGCCTACGGGTTTCGCAACCCGTTCACCTTCAGCTTCTTCAACTCCGGCGGCAAGGCGATGATGTCGATCGCCGACGTCGGTCAGCTCCGCTACGAGGAACTGAACGTCCTGCCCTTCGCCGAGGCCCGCGGCGGCAACTTCGGCTGGAAGGGCTTCGAGGGGTTCGAGCCCTACAACTGCGGCGAGCTCTGCCCGAATGGGGCCGATCCGACGGTCACGACCGGCCTGACGTGGCCGCAGCTGGTCTACTCGCACGACCGGGGCTGCGCGATCGTCGGCGGGCTCAAGGTCACCGACCGGAAGCTGACCACGCTCAGGGGCCGGATCCTCTACGGCGATTTCTGCCGCGGCTGGGCCCGGACCGCCGTCCCCGGCACCCCGGTCACCGACGACCGGCCGGCCGGTTTCAAGCTCCCGGCCAGAGGCAAGGCTGCCCTGCTCAACGGATTCGGGGTCGACGGTTTCCATCGCCTCTACGCCTTCAGCCACTTCGGCGGCATCTACCGGATCGTCCAGCGCTAACCTTTAAGGGCAATCCGAGAGAGGGGCAGCAGGTGGAACCGACGGCAGCAACCGAGTCAATTTCCGTGATGAATCCCGCCACCGGCGAGCAGATCGGCTCGGTCCCGGTCGATTCAGCCGGTGACGTCGCCGCGGCGGTCGCGCGGATCAGGGCCAACCAGCCGGCCTGGGAGGCGCTCGGGTTCAAGGGTCGGCGCCGCTGGCTGAACGAGCTTCGCGACTGGCTGCTCGACAACTCCGACCGGGTCGCCGACACGCTCAAGGCGGAGACCGGCAAGGTCCGGGCCGAGGCGACGATCGAGACTCCGTACCTCGCCGACCAGATCAACTTCTACGGCTCGAAGGCGGAGAAGTTCCTCGGCGAGCAGAAGGTGCGCCCGAACTCGCTGCTGGCCGCGACCCGCAAGCTCCGGCTCCAGTACCGCCCGTACCCGGTGGTCGGGCTGATCAGCCCCTGGAACTTCCCGCTCGTGCTCTCGCTCGGTGACGCGATACCGGCCTTGATGGCCGGGGCCGCGGTGGTCCTGAAGCCCTCCGAGATCACGCCGCTCGGGCTGAACGAGATAGTCGACGCCTGGCGGAACGAGATCGGCGGCCCGGACGTGATCACGGTCGTGAACGGAGGCGCCGAGACCGCCACCGCGCTGATCGACCACTCCGACTTCGTCGGCTTCACCGGCTCCGATGTGACCGGCAAGAAGGTGATGGCCCGGGCGGCGGAGACGCTGACCCCGGTCAGCCTCGAGCTCGGCGGCAAGGATCCGATGGTGGTGCTGGACGGTGCCAACCTGGAACGGGCCGCCAACGCCGCGACCTGGGGCGGGATGTTGAACTCCGGCCAGATGTGCATCTCGGTCGAGCGGATCTACGTCGAGGACGGCGCCTATGACGAGTTCGTCGACCGCCTCACGGACCGGGTCGAGTCGCTCGATCAGGGCGCGGACGAGGAAGTCGCCGCCTGCGACGTCGGCGCGATGACCATGCTGTCCCAGCTCGAGAAGGTCGAGAAGCAGGTCGATGAGGCGGTCGCCGCCGGCGCCAAGGTGCTGACCGGCGGCCGGCGCGGCGAAGGCCCCGGCCAGTGGTACGAGCCGACGGTGCTGGTTGACGTGACCCCGGAGATGAGCGTGGTCGAGGACGAGACCTTCGGGCCGGTGGTCACCGTGACCCGGGTCGCCGACGAGGAGGAGGCGATCTACCGGGCCAACGATTCACGCTACGGCCTTTCGGCTTCCGTGTTCGGCCCCCGTGGCCGGGCCGAGAAGGTGGCCCGCCGGATCGAGGCGGGCGCGGTCAACGTCAACGACATGATCTTCAACATGCTCGCCCCCGGGCTGCCGATGGGCGGCTGGAAGGAGTCGGGGATCGGCTACCGCAACGGCGAGTACGGGATCCGCAAGTACTGCCGCTCGGAGGCGATCGTCAGCGCCCGCACCCTGCTCGGCTCAGAACCGCTCTGGTACCCATACACCCCGGAACGCCACGAGCTGGTCAACAAGATCACAAGGTTCATCGGAGGCCGCGGCCTCCGCCGGTTCCGCTAATCCCCCTCCCGCTGGGGTACTTCAAATTTCCCCTGTTGCATTGGGCCTCGGTGAAAGGGTTTTCCTTGGTGAGCCGTAACGGTCTCAGTCGGAAAACCCTTTCCCCGAGATGCCTACCAACGGGAATGCCTTCCTGGCAGCAGACCTAGTCGAGCTGACCACGTCGCTCCAGAGTGAGTAGTCAGCTCGACTTCTCCCTGCTGCGGGAGCCTCCCCCGTTTGTAGGCGTCTCGGTGTTTGAGCTTTTCCGACTCAGTCCGTTACGGCTGACCAAGGAAAAGTCAAACACCGAGGCCCAAAGCAACAGGGGACATTCCGGACCGGTTAACGCTTAGGGAGTGACCGTCGAACCAGTTACGCCAGTGGCTCCGGTGGCACCAGTTGCTCCCGGTTTGACCAGGATCGTGCGGCCGTCGTTGAGTTGGTAGACGGTTCCGAGGGGTTCGCCCTGGCCGACTACCGTCTGGCCGGGCTGGATCGTGATCTGCTCGGTGGTCTCATCCGGGTTGGTCACGACCGAATCCTCCGGGACGGTGTTGGCCTGGCTGGTCGAGCCCTTGTCGGTCAGCGCCTCGGTGGTCAGGTTGAGCGAAGAGAGCGCGGCCAGCAGGAAGGCGACCGAGAGGATGATCCCGATGTCGAAGAGGTTGACCAGGCCGTCGAGCGGATCGCCCGCGCGGTCCTCCCGGCTCCTGGCTTTCGCGGTCACTCGGGAAGCCATGCTCAGGGGTTCCCCATCGATACCTGGGTGCTGTGGCCGTGCTCGAACGTGGACGGCACGAGATGCGGGGCGAGGTGCTTGTCCGGGGCCAGGTTGGCGGCGGCGAACTCGACGTCTGAGAAGTCCTGGGCGTAGATCCGGTCGCGGATCAGCGAGACGCCGAAGGCCAGGGCGCCGGTCAGCAGGCCAGCCACGGTCACCCCGAAGGCGACCCGCAGGTTGTCGGTCAGCTCGGTCACGTTGCCTTCAGCCAGGCCGCCGAGGGCCGGCGAGAGCGGGATCAGCGTGCCCATCAGCCCGAGCGCCGGGCCGAGCCGGACCAGGATGCGGGTGCGTTCGAGCCGCCGCAGCGAGTTGTAGTCGTAATCGGCGAGCCGCTTCGAGATCCGGTTCTCCGCGTCGGGGACCGGCCTGAGGGTGACGATCGCCTGCATCGTCTCGCGCATCGGCCGGCTCCAGGCGACCGAGGAAAGGGCTGAGATCGCCCCGATCTGATCACCCTGCGCGAGGTCGATCTCCGCCTGGTCGACCGCATTTTCCAGGGCGTTGATCGACCGCCAGCGGCGCCGCCACATCTCCGCCGCGAGGATCCCGATCTCGATCACGGACCAGGCCAGCGCGACGAGCGCCATGACCAGCACCGGCCAGCGCAGCGCATCGGAAACGGAAAAGAGGAATTCTTCGATCTGCAAAGCGACCTGCGATTCTAGTAATTCGGAGTTGAACACACGGAATTGAGCGGCAAGGCATCAAATCTGCAACAGACCCTGGGCCGGATCGGCACCGCCTCGGCCGACGGGTACGGGATCATCGTCCGGCGCCTGGACGGTCCCGCCGCCGGCTGGATCCCGGCCCGGGAGCTCGACTCCTCGGGTCAGCCGCAGGCCGCGTTGCTGGCCAGGGTCAGCGGGATGTACGGCCCGCCGGAAGACCACATCCGGGCCGAGTGGCTGCTGGAGAGCCTCGCCCGCGCGATCGCCGATCTGGGCGGGTCGTTCATCGTGGCCGCAGGCCAGCTGCCCGAGCTCTCGCCCGACAACGTGCTGCTGGCCGCCGAGGGCGGGCTCTTCCGCGCGAGCGGCGTGGCCTCGGACGAAGGCATCGAGTCCGACGACCTGGCCGAGCTGGCCGACGCCTTCCGGACTGGTTTCGCCAGCCTGATCGAGCCGACCGTCGAGTGGCTGGACGAGCGGGGCCTGCGGCCGGCCAAGATCCTCTGGCGCTCGGCGGCGGACCGCCTCGCCCAGTCGCTGGTCTGGTCCGGCAAGGCGTTCGACCGGCCGGACCTGGCCCTGGAGCTGACCCGGCTGACCGTCGGCCCGGACAGCCCGGATCCGCGGCTGAGGATCGAGATCCGCCGGGCCGAGGACGAGTGGGGCGACGAGTACCACCTGCGCAGCACCTGCTGCCTCGCCTACCGGACCGAGGGCGGCCAGCTCTGCCAGTCCTGCCCGTTGGTCAAGGACCGGGGCTGACCGAGTTCAGCCGGCCGCCATCTCAGCCAGCTTGGCGACCGTGTTCATGTTGCGCGCCGTGCTGACCAGATCCCGGCCGAACTTCAGCTTCGAGACGCCCATGCCCTCCGGGTAGTGGACGAAGATCTCCCGGGCGGCGGCAGTGAACCGTTCGTCCCCGACCCCGGTGGCCAGTGAGTCCAGATCCTTCGGCGGTCTGCGGTCGAGGAACAGCACGGCGACACGGTTGCCGGGCTCGTCCGGGAACGGGTTCACCTCCACCAGGTCCCTCATCTCACGGGCGGTGCGGACGAAGACGTCCACCTTCTTGCCGGCGTAATCGGCCAGCCTCAGCTCGAGGATCTCCTTCACCTTCTCCGCCCCGTCATCCGAACGGAGAACCACGTTTCCGCTCGCGATGTACGTGGCCACATCCTCGAATCCGGCCTCCTCGCACATCGCCTTCAGCTCTTTCATCGGGATCTTGCCCGTCCCGCCGACATTGACCGCGCGAAGCAGCGCCACATAGGGAGTCATGCCCCGAACGGTATCCTCGAATGATGGCTGAACGTGACTATCTCAAGGCAATTTCGGACCACATCGTCGTTTTCGACGGCGGCATGGGCGCGACCCTGGAGATGTTCGACCTCACCCAGGAGGATTACGGCGGCCTGGCCGGCAAGTGCCACGAGGCACTGGTCCTGAACCGCCCCGACGTGATCGAGGGTGTTCATGCCTCGATGCTGGAGGCCGGGGCCGAGGTGGTCGAGACCGACACCTTCCAGGCTTCCCGGATCAAGCTCGACGAGTGGGGGCTCGCCGACCACACCGAGGAGATCAACGTCAAGGCGGCCGAGATCGCCCGCAAGGCGGCCGGTCCGGACCGCTTCGTGGCGGGTTCGATCGGCCCGACCGGGCACCTGCCCGCTTCCGATGACCCGACCCTCGGCCAGATCCGCTTCCCGGAGCTGGTCACCGTCTTCACGGAGCAGGCCGGCGGTCTGGTCAAGGGCGGCGCCGACCTGATCATCATCGAGACCGCCCAGGACATCCTCGAGGTCAAAGCCGCGATCTTCGGTGCCCGCGCCGCCTTCGAGGAGGTCGGCCGCGAGGTACCGATCCAGATTTCCGTCTCGCTGCTGCCGAACGGCGGCAAGATGCTGCTCGGCACCGACATCCAGGCGGTGCTGACCACGCTGGAGGCGCTGAAGGTCGATGTGATCGGGCTGAACTGCTCGACCGGCCCCGAGGACATGCGCGACGCGATCCGCTATCTCGGCGAGAATTCCAGCCGGCCAGTTCATTGCATCCCCAACGCCGGCCTGCCGCTGCAGGGCCCGGACGGCGAGACGATCTTCCCCGAGAAGCCGGAGCCTCTCGCCGCCACGCTCGGCGAGTTCGTCGAGCGCTACGGCGTCGGCGTGGTCGGCGGCTGCTGCGGCACCACACCCGACCACATCAAGGCGATCGCCGAGCGGGTCAAGGACCTGAAGCCCGGGCCGCGACCAGAGCCGGGCGAGATCAAGGTCTCCTCGATGATGACCTCCACCCCGCTGGTGCAGGAGCCGGCGCCGACCATGGTCGGCGAACGGGTCAACTCCCAGGGCTCGCGCCGGGCCAAGGAGCTGCTGCTCGCCGACGATTACGAGACGATCACCCAGGTCGCCGAGGATCAGGTCGAGGGCGGGGCCCACGTGCTCGACGTCTGCGTCGCCCTGACCGAACGCCAGGACGAGGACGAGCAGATGCGAGAGGTGGTGAAGCGGATCTCGCTGACCCAGCCCGCGCCGATCCAGGTCGACTCGACCGAGCCGGACGTGATCAAGATGGCCCTGGAGCAGATCCCGGGCCGGGCGATCGTCAACTCGGTCAACCTGGAGGCCGGCCGGGCCAAGCTCGACACGGTGGTGCCGCTGGCCAAGGCCCACGGCGCCTGCCTGATCGCCCTGACCATCGACGAGGTCGGCATGGGCAAGACCGCGGAGCGCAAGGTCGAGATCGCCAAGCGGATCACCGAGATGGTCTGTGACGAGCATGGCCTCGATCGCGAAGCGCTGATCTTCGACGACCTCACCTTCACCCTGACCACCGGTGACGAGGAGTGGCGGCCCTCGGCGATCGAGACGATCGAGGGCATCCGCCGGATCAAAGCGGAGATCCCCGGGGTCAAGACCTCGCTCGGCGTCTCCAACGTCAGCTTCGGCGTCAGCCAGCCGGCCCGCGCGGTCCTGAACTCGATCTTCCTCCACCACTGCGTGGAGGCCGGACTCGACCTGGCGATGGTCAACCCGAACCACATCAAGCCTTACGGCGAGATCCCGGCCGAGGAAGTCGAGCTGACCGAGGATCTGGTCTTCAACCGGCGCGAGGACGCGCTGGAGCGCTTCATCGCCCACTTCGAGTCGAAGGGCGAGGAGGCCGAGGAGGAAGACGAGGACGCGACCGTCGGCATGGAGCCGGAGGAAGCCCTCCACTTCATGATCCTGCGCCGCAAGAAGGAGGGCGTCGAGGACTGGATCGACAAGTCGGTCGAGAAGATCGGCGCGGTCCCCACGCTCAACGACGTGCTGCTGCCGGCGATGAAGGAGGTCGGCGACAAGTTCGGGGCCGGCGAGCTGATCCTGCCCTTCGTGCTGCAGTCAGCCGAGGTGATGAAGCGGGCCGTCGCCCAGCTCGAGAACTACCTCGACCGGATCGAGGGCCACACCAAGGGCAAGGTCGTGATCGCGACCGTGTTCGGTGATGTCCACGACATCGGCAAATCGCTGGTCAACACGATCCTGACCAACAACGGCTACACCGTGATCGACCTCGGCAAGCAGGTCCCGGTCGACACGATCATCGACGCCGCGATCGAGCATGACGCCGACGCGATCGGTCTCTCCGCGCTGCTGGTCTCGACCTCGAAGCAGATGCCGATCGCCGTCCAGGAGCTCCATTCGCGCGGGCTCGAGTACCCGGTGCTGATCGGCGGCGCCGCGATCAACCGCGACTTCGGCCGCCGCACCCTCTACCCGCACGGCAAGGAATCGGACGAGGTGTACGCACCGGGCGTCATCTACTGCAAGGACGCCTTCCAGGGACTCGACACGATGGACGCGCTGATCGACGAGGAAGCGCGCCAGGCGATGATCGCCAAGCTCCGGCAGGAAGCCGAGGATTACCGCAACAAGCCGGTGATCGAGGAGAACCTGCCGCCGACCACGGATGACTCGGTCCGCTCGACCGCCAGCACCGACGCGCCGATCCCGGAGCCGCCCTTCTGGGGCGTGCGGGAGATCCCGGTCGATTTCGACGAGGTCTTCGACCACCTTGACCTGCACGTCCTCTTCAAGCTCCACTGGGGTGGCAAGGGCGTCAAGGGCGAGGCGTGGGAAAAACTGGTGAGCGAGGACTTCCGGCCCCGGCTCGAGCGGATGTGGAGGGAGCAGGATTACCTCCACCCCCGCGCCCGGCTGGGCTACTTCCCGTGCAACGCGGACGGCAACGAGCTGGTCATCTTCGACCCGGAGGATCACGACAAGGAGATCAACCGCCTGGTCTTTCCCCGGCAGCCGAAGCACGACCGGATCTGCCTGACCGATTTCTACCGCCCGCTGAATGACGAGGGGGTCCGCGACGTGGTCGCCCTGCAGGGCGTGACCGTCGGCCCCGAGGCGACCGAGCTGATGGACCGCCTCCACGAGGAAGGCGAGTTCGCCGAGCAGCTCTTCACCCACGGGCTCAGCGTCCAGTCGGCCGAGGGCCTGGCCGAGTGGCTCCACTCGAAGGCACGTCAGGATCTCGGCATCAAGTCGAGCCAGGGCCGCCGCTACTCCTGGGGCTACCCCGCTTGCCCGGACCAGTCCGAGCACGAGAAGGTCTGGCAGCTGCTGGAGCTCGACCAGATCGGGATGTACCTGTCGGGCGGCTACGCCGTGATGCCCGAGCAGTCCACCGTCGCGATCATCGCCCACCACCCCCAGGCCGTCTACTTCGGCATGAAGTCCGGCTTTATCCCCAAGGGCGAAGCCCCGGACGAGGTGATCGCCGAATCAGACCGCTCCGCCAACCCGCCCGAGCAGGACCCCGCGGAGGGACCGACCGAGGCAGAGGGGGAGCCGGCGAGCGCCAGCGCCTGATCCCGCCGGTCGGACCAGGCCTCGCTTAGATATCACCCTCTGCAGGTGATGCGAGGTCAGGATCTCGCGGTTACTGTCGCCGTATGGCGGAGCTGCGGGGAGAACGGTCGGGCGGGCGGAACCGGCACCGGGCTTACCGGCGAGCCGCTGCCGCCCTGCTGCTGCTCTTTCTCGGGGCCGCGGTGGCGACGAGCGCCTCCGGGCAGACCGAGCCTCCTGGTCGGTGCGTGGTCGGGCCTCACGCCAGCTGCGCCGGGGAGGACTTCGTGCTGGCCGATCTCGGGGGCGCCGACCTGCGTGGCGCTGACCTGCGCGCCGCCAACTTCAACGGTGCCTATCTCCACGAGGCGGATCTGCGTGGCGCCGATCTGAGGAAGGCGGATCTGCGCGGCACCGATCTCGGGGGCGCTGACCTGCGCGGGGCGCGACTGGCCGGAGCCAACCTGGCGGACGCCAACCTGCGGTTCGCGAAGCTCGACCACGACTCTGCCACCGGGGATACCGCGCCCCGGACCGCAACGTCCGTCGCGGGCAGCAAGGCTGCCACGGCCACCGCGTCCCGGGCCGCGAAAGCCAAGCGGAGCAACCGCCGCCGCGCCCGCGGAAGAACCTCGCTGAGGGTGCTGATGATCGGCGCCGGCCGGGTGGTGTCGAGCAAGGCCAGATTCCGCGGCAGGGTCGTCGCAAAGCGGGGCCTCGTCAAGTGTCCGGGCCGCTGCCGAGCGAAATTCAAGCGTCGCTCCGTCCTCACCCTCTCCGCTCGTCCTCAGTCCGGATATCGCTTCGCCAGGTGGAAGGGCGCCACCCGCTGCGGCAGGCAGAACAGGTGCAAGGTGCCGCTCCGCCGGCGGGCCCGGGTGATGATCGTCGCGGTGTTCAAGGTCAAGTCCAGGCTGGCCCCGCTCGATCCAGTTGATCCGGTTGATCCGAGTGACCCGCTCGATCCGGTCGACCCGAGCGACCCCGTAACCCCGATCTGCAAGGTGTCGCAGACCACAGACACCGATGGTGACGGGCTCCCCGACTGCATGGAGCTGGCCGGCTGGCATCTGACCGTCTCGACCCCGAACGGCCTCAGCGCCAACGCCCAGCCCGCTCCGAAGCAAGTCAGTTCCGATCCTGAGTCAGCCGACACCGACCAGGACGGAGTCCGGGACGGGGACGAGTTCCGGTTCAACGCGGACCCGAGCAAGGCCGACAGCGATCTCGACGGCCTCAGCGACCGCGACGAGATCAGCACCTTCCTGACCCTGCCCAACCACGCCGACTCGGACGGGGATTCGAAGGCACCCGACGGCGGCCAGCCTAACCCTCTCTTCTTCGACGGCAACGAGGTCCGGGACGGTTCGACCAGCCCCCGCCTCGCCGACACCGATGGCGACGGGATCAGTGATCTGGTCGAGGCGGTCTACGAATCGACCAACCCCCGGGTCGCCGACCTGCCGAAGCTGAAGCTGATCGCCGAACCGGGAACGTCGAACCCCCAGCTCGATCTCGACTACGAGGTCGAGGAGACCACCGGCACCGAGAAGGAGTCCGCGCAGACCACCGGGGAGTCGTTCTCCTCGGAGGCGACCAGCGAGCGCAGCCGGGAGACCACCAACGAGCACACCTTCGAGTACGAGGTCGGTGGCAAGTGCAAGGTGACCACCAAGGAGACCGGCTGCTCGGTCGAGCAGAAGTTCACCAACTCCTGGACCGACGAGGTGACCGAGGGAAGCCGCTCGGAATTCTCCAATGGCCACGAGACCAGCCAGGAGTACGAGAAGATCGCGCGGACCTCGGCCGAGCGCAAGGTGACGCTGGGCTCGACCGGGTGCGTCCAGGTGGTGCTCACGCTGCGAAACGCCGGGCCGGTGGCGCTCTCGGTGTCCAATCTGCAGGTACTCGCCTGGACCCCGGACCCCGATGACCCGAACGCCTCCAAGCTGCTCGCCGCCCTGCTCCCGATCGACGGCCAGGTGATCTCCAATGCCTGCCCGGCGACCGCTCCGGGGTACGGCCCGGTCGAACTGCCGCCCGGCTCGAAGACCGACGTCGCCTTCTCACAGCAGGTGGACACCGGGGTACTCCTCGATTACATGGCGGAGCCCACCCCGATCGAGTACGAGGTGGGGCCGGTCTCGATGAAGGGCACCGACATGCTGGGCAAGCCGGTCGACTTCTCGGGCGAGGTCGCGAACAAGGTCAAGGATCGGACCGCCAGCATCGAGGTGAACTTCGGCGACGGCACGATCGAGCACTACTCGGTGGCCGCCAACTCGCCGATCTCCGACGGCCGGGGCGGCTACCGTCAGGTCACGCTAGGGGATGCGCTCGGCGCGGGGATGTCCGACCTCGACCCGGCCTACACCGGAACCGATCCCAGCGCGATCCAGTCGCTCCGCAACCCCGAAACCGGTGAGGTGGTCGCGAACCAGTCCGACCTGCGGCTCGGCGCCTGGAACATCTTCGGCGACGCGGAGGGGATCGGGCTCGATGACGCGGGGTCACCGGACTGGCGAGACATCCCGCTCAAGCCGGGTGACGCGATCAGCCTCACCTACACGAGTGACAGCGACGACGACCAGCTGCCCGACGGCTACGAGGAACAGATCGGAACCGACCCCGAGTCCGCCGATTCCGACGGCGACGGCCTGACCGACCATTTCGAGGCGAGGGTCGGCTGGACGGTCCCGTTCGCTCGCGGCCACCGGCCCAGCTACAAGGCCTTCCCCAACCCGCTCAACTGCGATGTCGACGACGACGGCTCGCCCGACGGGCCGGCTCTGCCTCCCCCGGACGGTCCCGGACCATCGCTGCCGAACATCGAACCCTGCCCCACCGGGCATCTCGGCCCGGAGAGCGAGCGCCTGACCGATCCGCTCATCACCGACACCAACGAGGACGGGCTGATCGACGGCGACCAGGCTCTGCCGGATGCGCTCCGCGCGGTCGGACCGGGCGGAAGGATGCCGGTCGAGGTCCGCACGTGGGGTGGTGAGGGAATGTTCGGCCCCGAGACCGAGCCGACCGGGATCGCGGTCGACGGAAACCAGCCGCTCTTCGACGCGAACGGGCGCCCGCTGCCGGTCGACAGCTATGTGACCGAGCAGACGCCGGTGGGTGATGACGACCTGGTGGCCAAGTTCACTGGCAATCCCCGGGCCGGAATCCCCTGGCGTCACCGCGACTACCTCTCCTTCGACAAGAGCTTCTTGCCCGGCACCTTCCACCTGAACGCCGCCGCGACGGGGCTGGCCGTGGCCGAGGGCAAGGTCGGCTCCGGCGACACCGCCGGCAGCCCGGTGATCGTCAACTGGTACACGAAGGGCACTCCCGCACAGACCGACCCTGGCAGCGAGTACACCAACGTCTTCCTCACCTACAACGGACTGACCGGAGATTCGCTTCAGCTCGGCGACGTCGGGGAGGGTGTCGTGGGCGGGGTCTACGGCGGCAGCGGATGCTGCTTCGGCTCCCCCTATCGCAGCAACGGTCTGCCCCACAGCTTCGGCAACGGCCAGCTCGATTCGGCCGGCACCAACACGATCGTGATCGCCCACGGCTGGGATTCCAACCCGAACCTGAACGCAATCATCAACACCGCTCTGCCGACGCAGTACGTGGGCCTGGGGGACATCGAAGCCCGTCCGTCCCGCACCTTCGGGTCCAAGACCGGTGACACGACCGCGGCCACGAACCCGGCCGCGGGGCAGCTGACCAACCCCTCGGGGATCGCGATCGACCGGATCAACGGCAAGCTTTACGTGGCCGACAACATCGGCCGCGGGCAGGACTCAGGCCATTACAACCTGCGGTCCACGCTCACGCGCTTCGACCTGGCGAGCGGCGAGGTCGAAGCCTTCGCCACCTTCCCCGACGGTGAGCTCTCCGGGCTCCAGGGGATCGCGATCGACCCGGACGGCGAGTATCTGTACGCGACCTCGGCGACCGGCACCATGTTCAAGCTCTCCTCGGACCTGGCGATCCTGGGTCGGCTGGGCAGCGCGGGTGACCCGCCGTTCGAGATGCCCCGGGACGTTGACGTCGACAACCGAAACGGCATCTGGGTCGTCGACAGCGCGACCAAGCTCATTCACTTCTACTTCTACCCCTTCGGGTCCTGAGCCTCTAGCCCTCGAGGACCGAGCGGATCTGCTCGGGGAGAGGCTGGGCATTGTGCCCTTCCGAGTCCACGCAGACGTATGAGATCTCGATCTCGGCGATCTGCTCCTCCTCGCGCGAGAAGTTGAACTCCATGGTGAGTGACCGGCTGGTCACGGTGGCGATCCCGACCCGGACGTCGAACTCGTCGTCAAAGCGAAGCGACCTGCGGAACCGGATGTTCGCCTCCGCCAACACCATGTCCAGGCCCATCTCGTTGAAGGCCGAGTAGCCGCCCAGGTGCTCCCGCCAGAACTCGGTCGACGCCACGTCCGTGTAGACGAGGTAGTTCGAGTTGAAGACGATCCCGACGCGGTCGCACTCGTTGTAGCGGACCCGCATCCGGTGGGTGGTTTCAGGCGTCATCGGCACCAGCGAGGGTATCCGCTCAAGCGATCCGGCCGAGTTGCCGGCGGGCCTGGAGGTGCCGGAGCATGCGATCCGGCCAAACCGGGAGAATTCAGGCATGAGCAAGTTCACGCCTTTTCATCGTGGTGGCAGCGGTGAGCCGCTGGTCCTGGTCCATGGCTTCACCGCCACCTGGGAGATCTGGGAGCCGATCATCGCCCCGCTGGAGGAGCGGTTCGAGGTCTTCATCCCCACTCTGCCCATGCATGCGGGTGGCCCCGCCATCGATGGTGAGCCGAGCGTCGACCTTCTGCTCGAGAGCACCGAGGCGCTGCTGGACGAGGCCGGGATCGAGACTGCCCACATCGTCGGCAACTCGCTCGGTGGCTACGTGGCGCTGCGACTGGCCGCGAACGGGCGGGCAAGGACGGTGAACGCGCTCGCCCCCGCCGGAGGCTGGGCCGAGGGAGACCCGGCGCTCGGCGAGACCATGGACCTCTTCCAGCAGATGCAGCCGATGATCCTGGCGGCGGCCGAGAACGCCGATGAGGTGGTCGCCTCCCCCGAGGGTCGCGCCGTCGTGGTCCAGTTCCTCAGTGAGAACCCCGAAGTGGTCTCCGCTGACCTCGCGAAGAAGATTCTGCTCGGTGCGGCCGGCTGCTCCGAGGCGATCGCGCTCGCCGAGATGGGCCGCACCGCCGACTGGAGCTTCGATCTGGACGCGATCGGTTGCCCGACTCGGATCGTCTGGGGCACCGCGGACAAGATTCTCGCCTGGCCCGGCGCCGCCGCCCGCTACCGCGATGGCCTGCCCGACGCCGACTGGGTGATCCTCGACGACGTCGGGCACTGCCCGATGCTTGATGTCCCGGACGAAACCGCGACCCTGATCGTCGATTTCGCCCGGGACTGATCCGCACAGCCGGTCAGCGGGTCAGCAGTCCTCGTCGGCCGGCTTGTCGCCGACCGATATGGCCACCGCGGTCGTTGCCGCGGCCAGCTCCGCCTCCTTGGGTGCGCCGTCCGACGTCGTGATGTAGAGCTTCTCACCCTTCTTGATGGTTCCCGGATCGATCGAGAAGGTCGTGCCGTCAGCATCGGTCCGGGTCATCGAGAGCGCGCCGTGCCCATCCTTGGCCGCTTCGGCCGGCATGGCCGGGAGCGTCTTGGCGGCCTTGGTCCCATCGACGAGAGGGCTGACCTCCGCGAACCCCTTCTCGACCGAGTCGGCCTTCCCGCCAGGTCCCGCTTCAACGGCGCACATGGTCGCCATCACGGGCGAGTAGTTGACCTCGGCCGGGACACCGGCCTCGTTCAGGCTCTGCTCCAGGCCCTTGGCGTCCTTCAGTCTCGTGATCGCGACGCTCACCATGCCGTCCGGCTTAGTCTCTACCGCATAGGCGCTGGGTGTGTTGCTTCCGGAGCCGGCGTAGATCGCCACCCCGGCGACAACCGCGGCCAGCCCGGTGCCGGCCGCGACGAACCTGCCGTAGCGCCTCGGGCGAGCCGTCTCCGCTCGCGGTGCCGGACTCTCCGCCGACACCTGCCGCAGCTCGGTCAGGAGCCGGGATTCGAAGTTCTCATTGTCACTCATTTCATGCCTCCATGGATCGGATCGCTGGGGTCGATGCCTCGTCCTCGAGGGTTCGGCGCAGGGCCCGGCGCGCTCGGTGGAGCCGGACCCTCGCGGTGACTGGGCTGATTCCCAGCGCTTCGCCTACCTCTCGTGGGGAAAGTTCGTCGATCGCGTGAAGCTCCATGGCCTCGCGCTCGCTGTCGGGGAGCTCGTCCATCGCCCGGAAGAGCTCACGGGCGACGGCCGCGGCGTCGATCCGCTCCTGCATCCTGCTCAGGTCGTCCTCGCCCAGAAGCGTCCGGCCCTGGACTCGGCGGGTCGCCTCTCGTTCCCGGCCGGCCCGTCTGAACTCGTTGTGGATCGTGTTGCGGGCGATCCCGAACAGCCATGCCCGGGGAACCCCGCGCCGGGACCGGTAGTGCTCCGCCCCGTTGATCGCGGCGAGAAAGATCTCCGCGGTCAGATCGGCGGCGAGATACGGGTCCGAAACGCGGCGGGCGACGAACCGCTCGATGTCCTCGACATGTTCGAGGTAGAACGCCTCGAGGGCGTCCGGGTCATGGCCGATGCGCGCCACGTCTTGATTGCTCATGCTGGTACTTGGTCGCGTACGCCAAAGCGTTACATGCGGAACCTGTGCCCCAGGGAGTCTCTCGCGAGAATTGCTGACTCCAGCCAGAACGTAGACGTGCGGAGACTACGCCCGTACTAACTTCGCCGCACGCCCGAGCCATCCGGGATCCGAGGAGACTCGCGCCGCGATGCTGTTCCTACGCCCCTTCTCCAGCCGTTTGAGACAACTCAAGAGCTGAGCGCGATTCAACTCTCCTGTGACTTTCTTGTAGAGGGCTTCGATCTCCTCCATGTCCGAGTGCCCACCAAAATGCCCTAAAACCTCAACGGCAACGGACCGAACGTACTCAGGGCTCGCTTCCGACGTAGCTAGCTGGCGAACTACGCTAAGCAGCGATTCACCGATCTCATCGGTAGCCTCACGCAGCCACCACAAGAGTTGGTAACGCTGAAAGGGATACGTTGCGCTAGTGACGTGACGCATAGCCTTGTCGACAGCTTCTTCAATTTCCGAGTCAAAGCCGAGGTCGTCAAAGTATCTGGCCACGGTGTAGGTGAACTCCGGGTGAGTGTTGAGCAAGCTGGCGCAGGTTGCGACTGCGAAGCAGTCCCCTTGAGTCCCAAGACGCCGAAGCAAGAAGTTCAACATGCTCTTGTTCGGCGAAGCCTCCTCCACTACGTAGCGAGTAAAAGCTCGGCGGAGCACCTCCGGTGCGATATTTCCTTTGGCCAGATCATCCATCTCAGCCATCGGGAACGAAACGTCCGAATCCATCAGACCCGCTTGAACAATCTCTGAAACGTATCCGTCACGAACCTGCTCGATCGCGGGAATGACTCCGTCGAATTCTTGCCTCGCTTCTTCCGGACTTCGTATAAGGGTCTTACTGCTTTGCAGAGTAAGACCCCGTGCCCGCAGAATCTTCGTTATCTCGACTAGGGCCCTAAGCGCTTCCTCGCGGGATCTTGCGAAGATCCGAATGTCATCGGTGTATCGCATGTGGCTATACCCGCGATCACGCAATCTTCGATCCAGAGGCTCCAGATACAACTTCGCCAGGATGTCCGAAGCCATAACGCCTTGCGGGAGTCCCCTGTCTGGACATTGAGCCCACGAATTAAGGCAGGACGAGATAAGTCCTACAACCGCCTTGTCGCACCCAATTCGGTTCAGGTCGGAGCGAAGCAAACCAAGGTTGATGTTCTCGAAATAGCCGGCGATATCCGCCGTAAGCACCGTGTCCGTGTCCGCAGCGTCAACACGCTGGAGGCTTCGTTCGTGCCACTCGAACCACCCTTTGAATGGGCTTCGCATCCATTCACGGCGGTGCAGCTTCGACGGATCCAACCTTGTACTCAGGTCCTGACCCCCTTGAGACCACCTGGTCGCGGCATCGATCTTGTCAAGGCAAGCACCCACTGCTGCCGTAAATACGACCCGATCTTCTATGCCAAGGCGAACACCGGGACGAACCAAACCGCGACCTTTTGGCGCATCGACGACGTCGGCTGGACCGGGAACAAAGGAGCCTTTCTCAAGCTTGTTAGCTACTTCGGCGAGCCAACCTTCGCGATCTACCTCGATCAACTCCAGCTCGAACGAGTTCTGAGCAAGTGCCCGGCCCGTTTTCGGTTGGTCACGCAACTCATCTCTAACTCGCAGGTACGCGAGCTCGAGATCTAGACCGAGACCTCCTCGACTAGTTTCTCCCATCAATGGAGAGTACCGCTGACAGGTGGGATCAAGTCTCGTGGAAGTGGATCTTCTCGCCTTCTCGGCCGAGGATCGCGATCACTTCGACCGGGCCTTCGCTGGCTCCGAACCAGTGGGGCGTCCAGGTGCTGAACTCGACCGCCTCCCCCGGCTTGACGATGAAATCCTCGTCGCCGAGCAGCAGGCGCATGTTGCCCTTGAGCACGTACATCCAGTGGTGGCCTTCATGGATCGGGAGTTCCTTCGGCGGCTTGTTGCGAGAGGCGTGGATCCGCATCTTCGACGCCTCGAGCCCGTTCGACGCTCCCTGACCCGAGAGCGGCCATACGGTCAGCCCGTCGAACTTCCGGGCGACCGGCTTGACCCGGGGATCGATCACTTGGCGGCGGGGCAGCAGGTCATCGACCCTCACGCCCAGGGCGTCGGCCAGCGAGGGCAGGTGGTCCAGGGCGAGCCGCCGTTTGCCGGACTCGAGGCGGCTGAGCGTCGACTTATCGATGCTCGCCCTGGCCGCGAGTTCCTCGAGGGTCATGCCCTTCTCGAGGCGAAGCTGGCGGAGGCGGCTGCGGACGGTCGCGTCAAAATTGTCGTCGGTTGCCATTTCAGCAAATCACTTTGACAGATCCGACTTCCCGTGGCAAGCTCGGTTCATGAGCGAAGAACTGGAATGCGTAGTCATCGGCGGCGGGGCCGCGGGCCTGAGCGCCGCGCTGGTGCTGGGCCGGGCCCGGCGGAACACTCTCGTCGTCGACGCGGGAGAGCAGAGCAACCGGCCCGATCACGGCATCGGCGGCCTGCTCGGCAACAACGGCGCCCCGCCCGCCCGCTTCTACGAAGAGGCGGCGGCCGAAGTGGAACAGCACCCGACGGTCGAGCGGATCAGCGGGTCGGTCGTCAAGGCCGAGCGGAACGACGGTGGCTTCAAGCTGGCCACGGCCGACGGACGGGCGATCAGCTCCGCGAACGTGATCCTCGCCACCGGCATGAAGTACGAGTACCCGGACCTGCCGGGCGTGGCCGAGATCTGGGGCCGCGATGCCTTCCACTGCCCGTTCTGCCACGGCTGGGAGGCCCGCGACGGCCACATCGCGGTGATCGTCAAGGACACGCCTGACGCGATGCGCGCGAGGCTGATCCAGCTGTGGAGCGAGCGGGTCACGGTGCTGACCAACGGCAACGAGCTGGACGACGAGCAGGCTTCGGCCATGGCGGCCGCCGGGATCCCGGTCGTTTCGACCGCGGTCGAGCGCCTGGTGACCGAGAACGGCTCGCTCGAGGCGGTCGGGTTCGCGGACGGCAACGAGGTCGAGTTCGATTCGGTGATGGTGCCGGTCACCATGCGCCACCGGTCCGACCTCGCGGCTCAGCTGGGTGCCGAGGTGGTCGAGAAGCCGAACCCGTTCATCGTCGACCCACTCGAGGTCGACTTCCTCCAGCAAACGAGCGTGCCGGGCCTCTCGGCGGCCGGCGACATCGCCACTCAGGGCGCTCCTTCGGTCGCCGCGGCGATCGCCGAGGGCCACCGGGCCGGAGCCGGCGTGGTCCACGACATCGCCCTCGGTTAGCGACGTGCCGGGACCGCCCTGACCGGCTCACTGGTGCGCGTGTCGCCCTGGGGGCTGGCGAGCTGGCGTTCGAGCGAGTTGAACGCATCGATCACCTCCTCGGCTTCGAACGCCCGGTTCCGGTTTCCAATCGAGGTCTGTCTCACGACCCCGGCTTCGACCAGCCGGGGCAACGCCTGGTTTACCGCCTGCTGCGTGCGGCCGATCAGTTCACTGGCGGTCTTCACGGTTACGACCGGCGCCGAAGGCAACACCCCGATCAGGAGGTCTACCGCCGAGTTCCGGCGAACTCGCCCCAATCTGCGCCTCCAAGCGGACTGCATCTCCCCGACCTTCTCGTCGTAGGACCTTGCGTCCTCGACGGATCGAGTGACCGCGGCGGCAAAAGCCCCAATCCACTGGTTCAGACCCGACATCGCTTCGGCGCTGCCGGGGTCGCCCAGATATCTCGTCGCCGTCAACCCCGCAACGTAATCCCGGGATCTGGTCGCGAGGACCAGCGAAACCGGGGGAACGAATCGGGGAGCCAGGCCCCTCGCCTTCAGGACGACGTGGATGATCGCGCGACCGATCCGGCCGTTCCCGTCGAAGAACGGATGGATCGTTTCGAACTGGGCGTGGGCTATCGCCGCCTGAGCGATCGCCGGAAGATCGTCTCGGCCACAGAACCCACAAAGATCTTCGATCAGACCCGGGACTAGTTCGGGCGGTGGCGGGACAAACTCGGCTGAGCAGGGATTGAACTCACTGCCGCCGATCCAGTTCTGTTCCTCCCTGAACTCGCCGGCACGGTCTTCGAACCTGGTTCCCCGCATGAGCAGCGCGTGAGACTCGAGCAAAAGCGCCGGGGTGAGTTCGGCAGAGGCAGCCAGATCAACGAGCTGCCTCATGACCCCGATGTTGTTGAGAACCTCGATCGCGCCCCGATCCTGCGGCGCCAGTTTGAGGTCCTGCGCAAGCTGGGCCTTGAGCAGCCTTCGTCCGCCGACCTCCAGGCCTTCGATCGGGCTCTTCTAACGGAGGCGGATCTTCGCGGTTGCCTTGCCCTGCTCGACCCCGGGCGCCTTCGCGATGAGCCGCACCTTCAGGCGGCGCACCGCCCTGGTCTTGCGAGTCAGCTTGACCTTGAGCTTGATCCGCTTTGAAACCCCGGCGGCCAGCTTCCCCTTCGCCTTGCAGCCGCGGCTCTTCATCAGCCGCTTCTTCGCCTTCACGCAGAGCTTCAATTTCGCGATCGACCGGGTCGAGCGGTTCAGCACGGTCACCCGCAGCTTCACCCGAGATCCGGGCGCCGCCTTCTTCGGCCGCTTGACCTTGACCACGAGACCGCCGGAGCTCGGCCCGGAGGAGGCCGCGCCGGCCGTCACCTGACCCTGCTTCCAGCCCGAAAGGTCGCCGTCCCGGTCGGAGACCGCGAGGGCGACCTCGTACTCCCCCGGTGCGGCGAACTCATGCCGGGTGACCGGCCGCTTGGTGGCGAGATCGGCTATCCCGTCGGCGTTGAAGTCCCAGAGGTACTTGTCCACCCCGGCCGCGGCGTGGCTCGTGCTGCCGTCCAGGTCCGCGGCGCCCGGGCCCGCGGGCGACGAGACGAAGGCCGGCCGGATCGCGGGCTGAGGCTTCAGGGCGCCATCGTCACCCGGGAAGGTGAGATTGAACAGGGCGTCGGTCGTGCCGGGCGCGGACGGGATCGCGACCGCACCGTTCAGCTCATCCTCCACCTTGCCCGCGCCGATGTCGGGATGGCTGCAGCTGAACCCGCCGATCGACATCGAGTTGTTGATCACGGTCGCCGTGCCGGCGGCCGGGTCGTAGGCCTTGCCTTCGGTCACCGGGGGAACCTCGGGGCCGGGCACCGGCGGGGCCATGTAGTAGGAGGTCATCGGGCTGAAGTTGAGCGGCACGGTGCAGTCGATGTTGCCGTAGATCCAGCCGATCGGCCAGGGCGGGTTGACCATCCGAACGTGCGAGGCCTGGATCCGCAGGGTCATCGGCATGTTCATCAGGACCTCGCCGTTCAGCGGGTTGACCGTCCCGGTCCAGTCGGACCGGGCGGAGAGGCTCACCTTCATGGTCTCCGTCTCGCCGTTGATATCCCGGGGAAACTCGAACGGGGACGGCTGCGAGATGTTGCCGACCGGGATGTGGACGGTGCCGTCACCGGAGATGACGCCCTGACCGCCCCACTGGCCCATGACGGCCAGCGGCAGGAGCGGCGCCGGCAGCGACCAGCCCCGGATCCGCACGAAGGCGTTGGTCGGGGTGAGCTGAAGATTCACCGCGGCGCTCGCCTCACGGCCCTCGATCCCGTCTACCTTCTGGGCCTGCGCGGCCGGCACCACGCCGAGCGCGCCGATGGCCCCGATCACCAGACCCCACACGAGCAAACGAAGATTCCCCGCCCAAACCATCATCTTCCTCCTCCGGTTCTCCTCCGCTGAGGATCTACCCGGACGCCGGCCGCCGAAACAGGCTCGCACCGGGATTCCCGGACGGCGACAGTTCAGCGCTCGAAGCGGATCACCTCTTCGGCCAGGAGCCCGCGGTACGTGCCGAGGAAGGCGGTTTCGTCCGGAGGGGGCGCCGACTCAGTCCGAACGGTAATCGTAGAAGCCGCGGCCGCTCTTGCGGCCGTAGCGGCCCGAGGCGACCATCCGCTTGAGGATCGGCGGCGGCGCGTACTCGTCCCGTTTGAACTCCTCGTAGAGCGAGTCGCAGACGTTGTAGAGCACGTCGAGACCGATGAAGTCACAGAGCTCGAGCGGGCCCATCGGGTGGCCGCAGCCGAGCCGCATGCCCTCATCGATGTCCTCCGGGCTCGCGAACTCCTCCTCGTACATCCGCACCCCGGCCATCAGGTATGGCACCAGCAGCATGTTGACCACGAAACCGGACCGGTCCTT
Source organism: Solirubrobacterales bacterium (assembly GCA_044464425.1). Lineage (GTDB taxonomy): Bacteria > Actinomycetota > Thermoleophilia > Solirubrobacterales > 70-9 > 67-14. The sequence goes on from JBIQLL010000001.1 coordinate 233,143, forward strand.
GGTCTCGATCGGCCGCTTGCCGATCCGTTCGGAGAACTCCCTGGCACGGGTGATCGTGTCCTCCGAAGAATCCAGCGCGACCACCACCTCGACCAGCTTCATGACCGGCACCGGCGCGAAGAAGTGAAGGCCACAGACCCGCTCCGGGTGATCCAACGCCCCGGCCAGCTCGGCGATCGGGATCGACGATGTGTTCGAAGCGATGATCGTGGATTCGGGAACGATCTTCTCGATCTCCCCCATCACCTTCAGCTTCAGGTCAAGATCCTCCGGCACTACCTCGACGACCAGGTCGGCGCCTTTGATCTCTTCCAGGCTCTCGGCGACTGTGATCCGGGCCAGAGCATCGTCTGCCGCCGCCTGTTCCATCTTGCCGCCCTTGACCGCCCGGGCCAGTGACTTGCCGATCCGGTCCTTCACCCCCGGGCGCCGCTCCGGGTCCGCCTCGAACACCGTCACCGGAATCCCGGAAGTCGCCGTCGACTCGGCTATGCCAGACCCCATGAAACCGCCACCTACAACCGCTGCTGCTTCAATCCGACTCATGAGTCGATCCTGCCGGATTGGGGCCACATGTCAAGGCGAGACCCGCCATGTGGGTGAGGAAACCGCGAAGGCGGGCCGAGATTCCCCGCGGTCGCCCGTCTCAAGGCCGCCGGGCCTGACCATCTCGGCGCAATCTGGCTCGCAGGGCCAGCCCGGCCCCGGCGAAGGCCGCCGGGGCCAGCGAAAGCAGCTCCTCGACCGGCACCGGCCCGATGTGGGCGAGGATGATCACGACGCGACCTTGCCGGGGATGCCGGTGCCGTTCGAGGTCCGGTTCCGCTCGATCTGCTCGGCCATCTCCTTCGCCGCTTCCTCCATGTCGTACTCGTCGTGGCGTCGCCACCACTGGTACGGCGGGGTCTGCGGGTAGCCCGCGGGCGAGTCCTCCCACTCCTCCTGCCGGCCCAGCGCGGTGAGGTCGAGATGGGCCCAGGTGCTGCCCAACTGCTCGTCGCCCCGCGCGTCGACGAAGTAGGTGCGGTAGATGGTGCCATCGTCATCGCGGATGAAGGCGTTGGTCCCGTGCCACTCGCCGACGCCCATGTCCTTGTCGAAGTCGTCGGTCACCGTGTACCAGGGGATCTGCTGCCAGCCCATCTTCTCCTTCAGGCGCCGGATGTTCTCCTGCGTTCCCCGGGACACGTGCGCGAAGGTGGTGTCCCGGGCGTTCAGGTGGCGGAGATCGGCCACCTGGTCGGTTCCGAAGGAACAGCCCGGGCAACCGGCGTCCGGGTGACCGGTCACGTCGGGATCGAAGAAGAACCGGTAGATGATCAGCTGCCGGCGACCCTCGAACAGGTCGAGCAGGCTGACCTTCCCGTCCGGGCCGTCGAACTCGTACTCCTTCTCGATCTTCAGCCACGGCATCCGACGCCGCTCGGCGGCCAGGGCGTCCTTCGCCCGGGTCACTTCCTTCTCTTTGACCAGCAGCTTCTCGCGGGCTGCGTTCCACTCGTCGGCCGATACGACCGGTGGTGTTTCCATGTTCTCGAACATGCTCATTCCTCTCCTTCTGTTTCAAAGTGGCGCCCGAGGCTGTCGAGAGCCTGGGTCCAGCCTGTGTTGACGCCGAGGTGGCCGCCGGGAGGCGCCTCGCCTAGGCGGTCGTGGGTCAGGCTCACCTCGGTCGAGCCCGATCCGGTTTCGCGAAGTTCGATGGTCATGCGGGAGTGGTGACCGTCGGGGTCCTGGCCGAAACCGCCGAACTGCCAGTCCATGACGAGGCGCCGGTTGGGCACGAGCTCGGTGTACTCCCAGTGGAATCCGCCGACCTCCGCGCCGTCCATCGCGTGGATCAGCTCGCCCCGCCCTCCGACCCGGGGATCGTTGGTTGCCGAGACCCCGGTGAACTGGTCCGGATGCATCCAGCGGACCAGTTCGTCCGGGTCGATGAAGGCCCGGTAGACCATCTTGATGGGCGCCCGGATCTGTTTGACGATCTGCACCGAGTCGCCGGTCGCGGTCATTTCCGCTCCTTTGCCATGTCTTCTTCCAGTACCCGGGCGAGCCGGTCGAGATTGTCGGCCCAGAACTTTTCGTAGAAGTCGAGCCACTCGCTCGCTTCCTTGAGCGGCTCGGGCCGCAGCGAACAGAGGTGCTGCCGCCCCTCGACCCGCCGGTTGACCATCCCTGCCTGCTCGAGCACTTTCACGTGCTTGGAGGCGGCGGCGAAGGACATCTCGGCCGGTGCGGCCAGATCACCGACGCTGCATTCGCCGCGGGAGAGTTGCCGGACCATGCCGCGCCGTGTGTGGTTGGAGAGCGCGTGGAAGATGCGATCGACCTTTTTCGAATCCTCAACCATATGGTTGAAGATAGATGATCCGACCACGATTGTCAACCAATTGGTTGAACTTATCGATCGGTTCAACCTGTTTCGATCCGCGGAGCGGCAACTGCCAGAATGGCCCGGTGGGCGAACTCGAAGACGACGGCATCGTGCGCTGCGGCTGGGCGAACGGCAGCGAGATGATGCGGAGCTACCACGACGAGGAGTGGGGGGTTCCGATCGAGGGTGAGCAGGCCATGTTCGAACGGCTCTCGCTCGAAGCCTTCCAGGCCGGGCTGAGCTGGGCGACCATCCTCCGCAAGCGCCCCGCCTTCCGTGAAGCCTTCCGCGATTTCGACCTCGAGTACTGTGCCGGCCTCACCGATCGTCAGGTCGAGGGGCTGATGGGCAACGAGGGGATCATCCGGGCCCGGGCCAAGATCGAGGCAACCCGCAGCAACGCCGCCGCGTCGATCGAGTTGCGGCGGGACGGCGGACTGGCCGCGTTGATCGAATCATTTGCTCCGGCGAGCTCGCCGGAGCCGGCGAGTCACGCCGAGGTGCCGACCAGCTCGGCCGAGTCGGCCGCCCTGGCGAAGGAGCTACGGGCGCGGGGATTCAAGTTCGTCGGACCGACCAACATGTACGCGCTGATGGAAGCGATCGGCCTGGTGAACACCCACCTCGTCACCTGCTTCCGGCGCGGCCAGATCTGACCCCGGCCGCCAGCCCGGCCCCTTGAACGCATAGCCCAGCCGATCGCGCCAGCTCTCGGCCGCGCGGACATCCCGCCAGATGTTCAGGTACTCCCCGTAGGCGACCTTGACCGGGTGGAAGGTGTTGATGTTCTTGGTCAGCCCGTAGCGGACCCGCTCCGCCTCCGGCTCGAAGGTCCCGAACATGCGGTCCCAGATGATCAGGATGCCGGCGTAGTTCTTGTCGAGGTACTGCTCCTGGGAGCCGTGGTGGACCCGGTGGTGGCTGGGCGTGTTGAAGATGAACTCGATCGGCCGCGGCAGCTTGCGGACCGCCTCTGTGTGGAGCAGGAACTGGTAGAGCAGGCTCCAGGAGAAGGCGAGGTAGATCATCCAGGGCTCGAAGAGCAGCGCCCCCGGCATCCAGAAGAAGATCGAGCTGAAGGGCGACCAGTCCTGCCGCAGCGCGGTCGAGAAGTTGTAGTGCTCGGAGGAGTGGTGCACCACGTGCATCGCCCAGAAGAGGCGGATGCGGTGGTGGCTGCGGTGGAAGCAGTAATAGGCGAGATCGTCGGCGAAGAAGAGCAGGACCCAGGTCCACCAGTCGGAGGGCGAGAGCTGGATCGGGCTGATCGAGTAGATCGCCGCGTAGACGACCAGCACGACCAGTTTCCAGGCGCCGGCGATGAACAGGTGGCCGAGGCCCATCGAGAGGCTGGTCGCGGTGTCCCGCGCCTCGAACCCGACCGGCTCCTCGGAATCGCCCGAACCGTGGTGGTGATCGTGGGCGGCGTGGCGCAGGGTCAGGTACTCCAGCCCCATCGCGAGGAAGAAGAACGGGATCGCGTAGAGAATCAGGCCACCCACGAAGACTGGTTATACCAGTTGATCTGCCCCGGTGCAACTCATCGAGAAGAGGGTTGTGTGCGAATAGCGCGCACAACCCTGCTTTCGCAGCCGCCGCGGCTCAGGCGGAACGCTCGACGTCGGCCCGCAGCATCCGGTTGGCGACCTCGGCCGCCGTCTGCGGATCACCCGCCGCGATCGCCCGGCCGAGCCGCCCGATGAGTCCCCCGTCCTCGGGCCGCACCTCGTCGGCCACGTCCCCGAAGCCCGCCAAGGCGAGCAGCAGCGAGTTCAGCGCGAGCCGGTAGGCGATGTTGCCGGAACCGGCCACGATCGCCAGCCAGAACTCGGCGAACGCCTGGTCGAGCAGCTCCGGCTCCCCAGCATCGACCAGCGAAGACGCACGTTCGCCCAGCCTCCCGATCTCGGCCCGCGCATCCTGGTCAGCCCGGCTCGCGCAGAGCCGGGCCGCGTCGACGCCGATCGAAGCCCGCATCTCCAGCACCGAGCGCACGAGCTCGCCCGGCGGATCGACCGGGTCGCGACCCAGATCGAGCAGCACCTCGAGTCCGCCGGTGTCGCGCCAGTCGAGAACGCGCGTGGCGCCGCCGTGAGTGATCCGGATCAGACTCGCCTGCTGGAGCCGCTTCAGTGCCTCGCGAACCGCGTGACGGTTCACACCGAACTCCTCGGCCAGGATCCGCTCGGAAGGGATCTTGTCGCCCGGACTCAACTCACCGTCGAGGATGCGCTGCCTGAGCGCATCATGAACACGGCGCGAAACGGTGCCTGATTGTGATTCGGCCATCAGGCAAGTGTTGTACCAGTTGTCCGAGTGGCCGACCTCGGTCGTATAGGTTGAGCCCGCTCCCGAGAAAGGAACCCATGTCACGTTTGAAACTGCTGCTGGCCGGAGCCGGGCTGGCCGTCGGATTCCAGGCCCTCACACGGCAACTGCTGCTGAAGCAGTTCCGGGAGAGCGTCGAAGCGCTGAACCAGGGGGACTACCGTCCCCTGCTCGACGGATTCGCTGACGACGCCGTCCTCTACTTCAACGACGCCGCCCACCGCTGGGCCGGCGAACACCGGGGACGAGACCAGATCGAGCTCTTCCTCAAGGACTTCGTGGGCGCCGGCCTGACCGGCGAGATCAAGGAGCTCTGGACCTCCGGCCCGCCGTGGTCGCTCACCGCGATCGCCCGATTCGACGATCGCTCGGTCACCGACGAAGGCGAGGAGCTCTACTCCAACCAGACGATGATCATGGTCAGGACCAGGTGGGGGAAGGTCACCGAGCAGCGTGACTTCTACGTCGACACCGGACGAATCCTCGATTTCGAGCAAAAGCTCATCGACCGCGGGATAGAACCCGCGAAGTGACAGCGAGCTTCACACCGCTCCACCGGGGCGGCTCAGGCCCACCCCTGGTCCTGATCCACGGGTTCACCGACACCTGGCGTACCTGGGAGCTGGTGTTGCCGCGACTCCGACCACGTCACCTGCCCGGTGCGCTTCCTCTGGGGCACCGCGGACCGGCTGCTCGAGTGGCCCTCCGCGGCGGTCCGGTTCCGCCAGGAATGGCTGCCTGAAGCCGAGTACGTCGAGCTGGACGGGTCGGGCCACTGCCCCCAGCTCGAGGTGCCGCTCGAGGTCGCCGAGCTGATCGCCGGTACCGCGCGTCTGGCCTGATCGCGAGAATCAGGGCCGGCGGCCGGAGAAGACGGCGAAACCGTGGTCCTTGAGCGGGCAGTCGACGTCAACGAAGCCGATCTCGGACAGCCAGGCGAGCTGAGCCGAGAGCGGCGTGAGGTGGTCGTGACTCATCCGCTCGACCGTGTCCGCCCACTCCGCGTCGGTCAGCCCCTTCTCGTAGGCCTGCCGGCGATGCCACTCGGCGTAACGCTCATGCAGGGCCGGGGTCTCCCCCAGTACGTGCTCCGCGTTGACGAAGACGCCACCCGGCCGGAGCTCCCGGAACGCTGCCTCGTACACGGCCCGCTTGCCGGCATCCGTCATGTGGTGGATCGCGAGCGCCGAGACGACCGCGTCCCAGGGGCCGCCGGGGATCCCCTCGTACATATCGCCGGTGATCACCTCGACCCTCCCGCCCAGGGCTTCCCGCGCCTGTTCCAGCATGCGCGGCGAGAAGTCGAAGAGGGTGAGCTTCGCCTCGGGGAAGGCGTCGGCGACCACCGCCGAAAGCAGGCCGGTGCCGGCGCCGAGGTCGAGGATCCGCAACTCCTCATGGTCTCCCCCTTCCGGCTCGACCAGGTCGATCGCCTCGGGCACCATGCCGTAGAAGCGGTCGAGCTGCGGGATCAGCTTCCGGCGTGGCCCACCGTAGGTCGCGGCCTGCTTGTCGAATACCGAGGTGGCCCGGGCCATGTGGCGATCCTATGCGGTTTCAGTCGGTGCTCCCGATTCCGGCGGCGCCTCTCCCTCAACCAGGGGAACGAAGGCGACCGGCACGGTCTTTGCGTGGGTCAGCCTGCCGCCCTCCCGCCGCCAGAGTTCCAGCCACTGCTGCCAACTGCCGACCGGCACGATCATGCGGCCGCCGTCGGCCAGCTGCTCCTTCAGCGCCTCGGGAACCCTCCCCCACACGGCAGCCGCCACGTTGATCGCGTCGAATGGGGCTTCGGCGGGCAGGCCGAGCGAGCCGTCGCCTTGAACCATCTCAACGTTCTGCACACCGGCCGCAGCGAGCGACCGCCGGGCCGCCTCAACCAGCTCGGCGTGGCGCTCGATCGAGATCACCTGGCGGGCCAGCCTGGCCAGCACCGCCGCGTGGTAGCCGGAGCCCCCGCCCACGTCGAGCACCAGGTCATCCTCGCCCGGGTCGAGCAGCTCGCACATCGTCGCGACCACGAGGGGCTGGGAGATGGTCTGCCCCCGGCCGATCGGCAGCGGCCGGTTCTCCCAGGCATGGGGCCGCTCCCATTCCGGGACGAAGAGATCTCGCGGCACGGCGTCGATGGCCGCCAGAACCCGGGGGTCGGCGACCTCGCCCGCAAGCTTCGCGATCAGCTCGTCCCGGTCCACGAGCCTGCCGGTACCCGTCCGCGCCCGCGTTCACCCGGCGCCGTCCACTTGTCTCACGGCTAGTCTGGGCTCATGGAGAGTTCAGCAGCAGATCAGAACCAGCCCGCCGAACGGATGACTGGGCAGTGCATGTGCGGCAAGGTGACCTTCGAGGTGAACCGGCCGCTGGTCGGTGTCGCCCTCTGTTACTGCCGGCGCTGCCAGCACCGGACCGGCACCGCATTCTCGGCGACCGGCCTTACCCAGCCGGGCTCGTTTCGGATCACCGGGGGCGAGCAGCACGTCGGCTCATACGAGCCGGGGGACGGCGGGTTCAACAAGTTCTTCTGCCGGGAGTGCGGCGGCCAGCTCTACACCAGCCACCCGGAGAATCCCGAGATCCTCGCGATCAGGCTCGGAGCCCTCAACGAAGATCCCGGGATCCGCCCGGCAGCGCACCAGTTCACCGATTACGCCGCCCCGTGGTACCCGGTCCCGGACGACGGCCTGCCCCGCTTCCCGGAACGGCTCGACTGGTCCCAGATCTAGCGATTCGCCAGGATCGCATCCAGCCTGGCGAAGCCTTCGTTCATGCCCTTTTCCATGCCGGACTGGATCATTCCGTCCCGGTACTCCTTCGCCTCGAAAGTGGTCAGGGTGACCATGCGAGTGCGGCCGTCCTCGATCGGAATCAGGTCGAGGCGGTCGATCGAGGGCGGCGGCTGCGGTTCCATGATGAAGTTGAAGGTCTGAACCAGCCGGTTCGGCGGCTCGACTTCGAGGAACTCGCCGAAGAAGACGAACTCGCCTCCCTCGGGGTCCCGGTGGACGTAGCGGTACTTGCCGCCGGGCCGGACGTCGTATTCCTCGACGGTCATCTCGAGCCGGTCAGGCCCCATCCATTCGGCCAGCACTTCCGGGTCGACCCAGCAATCGAAGACGATCTCGGGCGAGGCGTCGAAGATCCGTTCGGTCCGGATCTCGGTGTCGCTGGGGAGGGTCACAACTGTCTTGTGAAGCTCGGTCAGTTCGGTCATTGCTGCCTTTCTCGCTTGCGTTTTTCGATTACTTCTTCCAGGCGATCCAGCTGCCTGTGACGTCGGCGGCGGAACTCTTCAAGCCAGAAGGCGGCCTCGTCGAATCCGACGCTGGCCAACTCGCACCAGCGGGTTCTGCCCCGCTTCTCCGTGCTCACCAGCCCCGCCTCCTCGAGGATCCGGACGTGCTTCTTCATCCCGGTGAGGGACATCCCGGCCGGCTCGGCCAGATCCGAGATCGAAGCTCCGCCCTCACTCAACCGCTCGAGGATCGCCATCCGCACCGGATCCGCCAGGGCCCCAAAGGCCCGCTCCGCGGACCCAGCCTCCAAAGGACCCTCCTCGGCCCCACCACGCGAATCACTCGTCAGATACTGAACCATAAAGTTCAGTATACGGCTGCGGCTTGGTTTGTCAAGGGATACCTGGAACGGGGAGCAGGGAACCGACGTCTCATAAATAAGTCGGGCGGGGTCCGACCCGCCCTCCCAGTTAAACCCGCCGGCCCATGGGGCTCAAGGATGGTTGGGCCGGCTCCGGTCGGGGCAGATCAGGGGCGGGTTTGCGGTGAGATTGAAGTTCCCGCTACATAGCGCTCCAAACTTCAACCTCACCGCACCGACCACCACGCCCGAAGCACCTCGGCCGGAGCCCCGCCCAACCATTCTTGCTACCCCGCAGCAGGCACCGCCAACGAGCCCTACCGCGTATAAGTGATCTCGCGGTCGTCGCGCTTGCGGCGGCTCTGGGGGTACGGGTCGAGCTCGACCGGGGCGGTGGCGATCGCCTGGGTGCGCAGGTCGGACCAGGTGAGGCCCTCGCGAACCAGGGCGGGAACGCCGAGCGCGGCGGCGGTGGCCATTTCAACGGCCTGCAGAATCACGCCGTAGGCCAGTGCGTCCGCGGTCGAGATGCCCCATCCTTTATGCAGGACGAAGATCACGGCGAGCTGAAACATGCCGATGTTGGACGGCGTGACCGGCACGACGGCGGTCACGTTGACCGCCAGGAGCACCGCGGCGGAGGCGGCGAGACCAGCGTGGTTGTCAAGGCCGAGCGCGAACATCAAGGCCCAGCAGGAGAGCATCTGGATCACCCACGCGAAGAGCTGCAGGGCAACCGCGGGAACACCGTTCTTCGGGTGGCGGAACACGTTCAACCCGCGCCGCACCTGCAGCAGGACCGAGTGCGCCGCGGCACCGACCCGAGCGAGGCGACCCTTTCCGGCCTGGCTGCCGAGCAGGGTCGGGGCGGCGATCACCGCCAGCAGCAGCACCGCCGGGATCAGGCTGAAGAGCAGGATCTGCCGGGTGCCGCCGTGAAAGACGTTGTCCATCGAGGTGAGGACGAAGGCGCCCAGCATCAGGATCGCCAGGATGTTCAGCATCGTCTGGGAGACGATCGTCCCGACCACCACCGGCAGGCTTTCCTTCGCCCGGCCGGTGTGGCGGGCGAGACTGATCGCCCTGGCGGGCTCGCCGAGACGGGCCGGCAGCGTGGCGGACATCAGCACGCCGATCATCGTCGCGGAGGCGAAGTCACGCCGTTTCAGGCCGGAGTGGGGCATCGCCGAACGGGCGATGTAGAACCAGGACCAGGCGCGTACGAAGAGCGACGCGGCCATCAGCGCCAGCGCGAAGAGGACCCAGGAGAGGTCGGAGCGGACCACCGTGTCGGCAACCCGTTCGACCCCGATCTTCTGTGCCGCGATCGCGGTCAGGCCGAGGCCGAACAGCGCGGCGAGGCCGAGGCCGACCTTGCGAAGCAGAGCGGCGCGGCCGCGGGCGGCGGCGACGGGCGGGGGATCCAGCGAAGGAAGCTTGACCGCCGGGGCCGCCGGCAGACCGTCGGAAGGCTCGATGCCGAGCCGACGGCGGACCCGCTCGGCCTTCGCTTCCGGCTCGGGGACCTCGATCGCCCGCTCATAGACGTCCATGACCTGGTCCGCCACCGCGCTCCAGGCGTACCGCTTCGAGCTCGCGCGGGCGGCCTCGCCCATGCGGGCCAGGCGATCCGGCTCGTGGTGCGCCCGCTGGAGCTCCTCGGCCAAGGCCTGGGGATCGGCCGGCGGCACCAGGACGCCGTCGTGATGGTTGGTCACCACGTCGCTGTAGCCGGCGATGCCGGAGGCGATCACCGGGGTGCCTGCCGCGAAGGCCTCGGTCAGGATCATGCCGAAGGACTCGCCGGAGAGCGACGGAGCCACCAGCACGTCGGCGTCATGGAGCTGCTGCCAGAGCTCCTCGTTCGAGACGCGGCCGCGCAGGTCGAGATGATCGGTCAGCTCGGGATGGGCGAGGATCCGCTTCACGTCCTCCGGCTCGGCCCCGACCACCGAGAGCCGGGCGGGCACGTGGTCGATCAGCGCCGAGAAGGCGCGAAGCAGGACCGGCAGGCCCTTGCGCTCGTCGGGACGGCCGACGAAGAGGGCCCGCAGGTGGTCGGTCTGCGGCTTGGGCCCGGTCGGGGCGGACTCGATGTCGACCCCGTTGGGCACGATCGTGTAGTTGCCGCCGAACCAGCGGCGTCCGGTCCAGGCGGCCGCCTCGGAGACGGCGATGCGCGCCGAAAGCTTGTTCAGGGTGCGCCGAGCGCCGACCGCATTGGCGAGGAAGTTCGGCACCGGCTTGGTCGAGTAGGCGTGGAAGGTGCCGACCACCGGTACGTCGGCGGAAAGGCAGGTGTCCCAGCCGTTGGCCGGCGTGGTCGGCTCGTGGAGATGGACCACGTCGAAGTCTCCCTCGGCGATCGCGCGGCGCGTGCGGACCAGGCCCTCGGGGAAGATCGGGATGTTCGAGACCGCCCCGTTCGCGTTGACCCCGAAAGTCCTGCCGACCGGAATCAGGTAGTCGGGCATCTCGCGGTCCTCGGCCGGAGCACGGTGAAGCACCTTCGAGAGGCGGTCCGGTGGGTCAAAGGGCGCGATGACACGGACGTAGTGGCCTCGGGAGATGTACTCCTCGGCGAGCGACTGGACGTGCCGGTTTACGCCGCCCTGATAAGTCCACGAATACGGTGTGACTAGGGCGATTCGCACGGCAACAAAGGATAGAGCAGGCGTCGGCCCTGCGGGGGGCGGTTAACCCGAATGCGCGCTGTTTTTCGCCGCGGTCCAGGCAAATCCCAGTACCAGCGCCAGATAGAGGGTTCCCACCTGGATGAAAAGCACTCCGGAATCGTTGGTCAGGGCGCCGATCAGCGATCCCGCCGCGACCGCGGCCAGAGCCGCCTTCATCAGCGGCAGATCTTCGATCCAGCCCAGCACCACGTCCCGCTTGAGCACCCCGATCGCCAGAGTCAGCAGCGCGACCAGGGTGACCGGGATCCGCGAGACCCGGGTGAAGCTCTCCAGGGTCGCGTCGAGGCGATGGCCGATCACCTCGAAGAAGGAGCCGCCGCTGCCGCCGACGATCGAACGGACGAAATGCGTTTCGGAGCCGGAGACGATGTCGGCCAGAGCGACCAGCAGGAGGGCGCCGCCAGCGGCCGCGAGACCGGCCCAGGCGAGCTTCGGACGGCCGGCCGCGATCGAGGCCGCGACCACCGCGGCAACCGGGAAGACGATCGCCGCCCCGACATCCGCGCCGAACCGTCCCGCCGCGAAGACCACGGTGGCGATCAGCCCGGTGACCAGGAAGCTGATCGCCGCGGTGCGCCTTCCGGACCCGAGCCAGGTCAGGGCCGCCCCGGTCCCGGCGGAGGTGAGGATCATCAGGGTCGACTCGAGCTCGTTGCCGATCCCGTAGAAGCGGGCGCCGAGCCCAGGGTTCGGGCCGATCACCGCCCGCGGAGTCAGCGCTGACCCAGCCAGCATGTCGATGCCGTAGGGGATGACGGTCAGGCCACAGGCGAGGGCGAGGGAGAGCCAGCCGGCTGCCAGCCGGAGGAGCAGGGCCGCGACGAGGACCGGGAGCAGGGTCGCGATCGACCGCTCGACCACGAGCGAAGGTTCCATCGCCGCGGTCAGCAGCAGCACGCCTGGCAGGAGCACCGTCGAGAGGCAGAGCAGGCGGAGCGCCACCCGCGAGTAGAGCCCCCGGCTGCCGAGAGCGACCAGCGCGGCAAGGGCGATCCAGAGCAGCAGCGGGATCGCGAGCGCGGCGCCACGCCGTTTGCCCACCTGCTCGTAACGGTTCTCGAGGTCACCCAGATGTTCGAGGTCGAGCTCGCCGCCCGAAACGATCGGCTGGCCGGTCATCGCCTTCGGCACCTTGAGGCCGAAGTGGTCGAGGATGGTCGGTCCGAGGTCCGTCGTGAGCACATAGCCGTCGGTGCGGGTGCTGGGTGATTCCAGCACCCCGTCATAGCCCGGGCCGGCGATCGCGATGGTCAACTGGTCGCCCGAGTCGGCCGGGGGACGTTCGATGAAGATCTGGAGATCGCCGGCCCGGCGGTCTTCCGCGACCTGAAAGGCGGAGCTGACCGGCATCTCCAGCACGGTCACCGGGTCCGGGCAACCCGGGATGGCTGCCGTTGCGCCCGGCGCGTCACGGTCGATCCGGGTCGCCGGGCCCCCGCAGAGCCGGGGCGCGCGGGCGATGCCCCCGTCTCGCCGGGCTACCGCCAGGGAGGCCGCTCCGGCCGAGTCGGCCGCTACCGCGTTGAGCCCGTTCCGAGCCAGGACCGAGGCCAGAAGACCAGGGACCACGGGATTGTCCGCGCTCTTCGCCCGTTTCTGGACTTTTTCCCACCCGAGCACGAATTCCCCTTCCGATGACACTACGTCGAGTGGTGTGTCATACGCGGTGTCAAACGCCCTCGACCCCTGCGACACGTCGAGCCACGTCTGATCGGCCGAGACGTCACCGAGGCCGGGGTTGAGCAGCCCGATCGCCGCGTGGTCGAGACCGCTCAGGTCGCGAGGGGAGGTGCCTGCGGGCAAGACCGCGATCGTGACCTGGCCGTGGTGACCGCTCGCGCCGTCGCGAAGCGGAAGCTCGTCGGCCCGGGCCGAGGTGCCCCAGGCCATGGTCCCGGCCACCGCCAGAAGCAGCGCGAGCAAGGCCCCGGCCAGGGTCGGCCCCGCGAACCTCCCCGATATCGTCTGCTCCGGCATGGCACCCGGAACGATAGGTCAGAGCGCCCTCGGCATTCCCGCTGTGGAGCACGCCCGGGTCGGCGAGGTCGAGATCGCCTATGACGTCCACGGTGATCCCTCGGACCCGGTCCTGCTGGTCATTCCCGGTCTCGGGACTCAGATGATCTACTGGGATCTGCCCTTGATCGAGCTGCTGACCGAGCGAGGTTTCCGTGTGGTCCGGATCGACAATCGCGACAACGGCGCCTCGACCGTGCTCGATCACCTGGGCAAGCCGGCCCTGCCCGCGATGATGCTCGGCATCCCCCGCGGCCTGGCCTACAGGCTCGATGACATGGCCGCCGACGCGGTCGGGGTGCTCGATCACCTCGGGGCCGAGGGCGCCCACGTGGTCGGTTACTCGATGGGAGGCATGATCGCCCAGACCATGGCGATCAACCATCCCGGGCGGGTGCTCTCGCTCACCTCGATGATGTCCCGCACCGGCGCGCGGATGGATGCCTTCCCCGGCCTCCGGCAACTCGCCGCCCTGCTTCGCTCCCGGCCGACCGACAGCCTGGAGAGCTACCTGGCCGGCATCGACGGGCTGGAAGCGGTGATCGGCTCCCCGGATTTCCCGTCCGATCCGGAACGTCTGCGGGAGCTGGCCACGATCGCCTTCGAACGCGGGATCCACGTCGATGGCACAGCCCGTCAGCTCCACGCCATCAACTGCCAACCGAACCGAGAGCCGGCCCTGAGCCGTCTTGACCTCCCGACCGTGGTCCTCCACGGCGCCGCCGACCGTCTCGTCTTCCCCCGTGGCGGTCGGGCGACCGCCCGCGCGATCCCCGGCGCCGAACTGCGGATCTACGAGGGCATGGCCCATGACATCCCGGCCCAGCTCTGGCCCCAGTTCGCAGACGAGATCGAGCGCGTCGCCCAGCGCGCCAGCAAGTAGACCGGGATTCCGTATTCCTTATGCTGGGAAGTCGCATGAGCAACCCAGGAACCCCCGAGAATCCGCTTCGCGTGGCGATCATCGGCGCCGGACCTTCCGGCTTCTACGCCGCCGACCAGATCATCAAGGATCCGGATACCCACGCCCAGGTCGACCTCTTCGATCGCCTCCCTACCCCGTACGGGCTGGTCCGGGGAGGCGTCGCCCCGGATCACCCCAAGATCAAGTCGGTGACCCGGGTCTACCAGCGCACCGCCTCCAAGGAGGGCTTCCGCTTCTTCGGCAACGTCGAGGTCGGCCGTGACCTGAACGTCGAGGATTTCGAGAAGCACTACCACGCGATCCTCTACACCTTCGGGGCCGAGGCCGACCGCGAGCTCGGGATCCCGGGCGAGGACCTCCCCGGGAGTTACGCCGCCACCGCTTTCGTCGGCTGGTACAACGCCCACCCCGACTACGCGGACCGGAACTTCCGGCTTGACGAGGCGAAACGCGCCGTGGTGATCGGCAACGGCAACGTCGCGCTGGACGTCGCCCGGATGCTGGCCCTCGATGACGCCGAGCTGCGCAAGACCGACATCGCCGACCACGCGATCGACGTGCTGGACTCGTCGACGATCGAGGAGATCGTCGTGCTGGGCCGCCGCGGGCCCGCCCAGGCCGCCTACACCAACCCCGAGGTCAAGGAGCTCGGCGAGTTGGAGGACGCCGATGTGATCGTGAACCCGGACGAGGTCGAGCTCGATCCGGCCAGCCAGGCCTGGATCGATTCGGAGGAGGCCGACAAGACCGCCCGGGTCAACGTGGAGATCGTCAAGGAGTACGCGGCCCGCCGGCCCGCCGGCAAGCCGAAGCGGGTCGTCCTGCGCTTCCTTTCCTCGCCGATCGAGATCCAGGGCGGCGAGAAGGTCGAGAGCATCGTGATCGGCAGAAACGAGTTGGTCGAGAGTGATGGCAGCCTCCGGGCCAAGGACACCGGCGAGCGCGAAGAGCTCGCCTGCGACCTGATCCTGCGCTCGGTCGGCTACACCGGTGTGCCCCTGCGAGGAGTCCCCTTCGACGAGCGACGCGGCACCATCCTCAACGACGACGGCCGTGTGCTGGAGGCCCACGGTGGCGAGCACCGGACCGGCCATTACACGGCCGGCTGGATCAAGCGCGGGCCTTCTGGCGTGATCGGCACCAACAAGAAGTGTGCGACCGAGACCGTGGCCCATCTGTTCGAAGACGTGGCCGAGGGTCGGGTCCTGGACCCGGAGGACCCGGACCCGGACTCGATCGAGGCGCTGCTGGCCGAACGAGGAGCCAACTACGTCTCGTTCAGCGGCTGGGAGAAGATCGACGCGGCCGAGGTAGGTCGGGGCGAGCCGCACGGCCGGCCCCGGGTCAAGTTCGTGCGAGTGGAAGAGATGCTGGAGACTGCCGCCGAAGAGGCGGAAGCCGGCGCGACAGCGGGAGGTGAGTGATGGCGGCAGATCTGAATGAGCTGAAGACCATGATCGAGGCGGCGTTGCCGGGCTCGAAGGCCGAGGTGATCGACGAGACCGGAACCGGAGACCATCTGCGGGCCGAGGTGTCCGCGCCGCAGTTCGAGGGCAAGAGCCGGATCGACCAGCACCGGCTGGTCAAGGCCGCGGTCCGCGAACGCTTCGACGACGGCACCATCCACGCCCTGACGATCAAGATCCTGGGTTAGCGCCCCGGCCAACCAGGGTGAAACTGAATCTGAGTCGTAATCACGCGAAATCAGTTTCACCGGGCTTTGGGGTCGAGCTTGCGCATCCCCTAACATCAGTCCCATGGCTGATCAGGAACTCACCGACCGCGTCAAGGAACTCATCGCCGAGAACCCGGTGCTGCTTTTCATGAAGGGCACCCCTTCCGCGCCGCGCTGCGGCTTTTCGATGCGGACCGTCCAGGTGCTCGATCAGATGGGGGTCGAGTACGGCGCGATTGACGTGCTGCCGGCGCTGCAGCCGCTGCGCGAGGTCACGTCCGAGATCTCGGACTGGGAGACCTTCCCCCAGCTCTACGTGAACGGCGAGCTGGTCGGCGGCTGCGACATCGTCGAGGAGATGTTCGAGACCGGCGAGCTGGCCAAGTCGCTCGGGGTCGAGCAGCCCGAACCGGTCGAGCCCGACTTCGAGACCTCTGCCCCCGGCGAGCCCTACAAGAGCCCGCCGATGAACATCGAAGGCGCCTAGGCGAGGCCTAAACCGCGGCTGCTTCGGCGTCGTCCTTCACCTGGAAGGAGGAGCCGCAGCCACAGGCGGCGACCACGTTGGGGTTGTTGACCTGGAACCCGGCCCCGGTCAGACCCTCGACGTAATCGACTTCCGAGCCGAAGACGAACTGCATGCTGACCTTGTCGACGATCACGGCGACGCCGCGATCCTCGAAAACGTGGTCATCCTCACCCTTGCTGTCGAAGGCGAGCGCGTACTGGAAGCCGGAGCAGCCGCCGCCGCGCACGGCGACCCGCAGCGCCTGACTTTCCGCTTCCGGCGAATCACCGATCAGTTCGGCGATCTTGTCGGCGGCGGCTTCGGTCAGGGTGATGGCGGTTTCAGGCGTCTCGGACATACGTAAAGAGTAGCGGGTGGCCGCCCCGGCCCCGGTGATTCAGGTCACCTTCTGATAGAACCGTGACGTGTCCGCCGAGTCCACCATCGCGCTGGTGACCGATTCGACTGCTTCGCTCACGCCGGAGGACCGTGAGCGGCTCGAAATCGGCGTGGTGAATCTCTATGTGATCCTCAACGGCGAGCAGCGGCCGGAGAACGAGATCGACGATTACGCCGCCTTCTACCGGGACGTGCTCGAATCACCGCAGCTGACCACGACCTCGCAGCCCTCGATCGGCGATTTCATGGAGGTATACGGCCCGCTGCTCGACGCCGGCAAGCAGATCGTCTCGCTTCACCTGTCGGGTGCCATATCCGGCACCTGCGAGGCGGCCCGCCAGGCGGCGGCGCAGCTCGAGGCCGACGGCCGGGGCGGCGAGCGGATCACCGTGGTCGATTCGCGGACCACGGCCGGCGGGCTCGCGCTCTGCAGCCTGGCCGCCGCGAACGCGATCAAGGAAGGCAAGGACGTTGCCGGCGTGATCGAGCAGATCGAGGCGAGCCGCGACGTGCTCGACACCCTGATCATGGTCGACACGCTCGAGTACCTGCGCAAGGGCGGCCGGATCGGCGGCGCCCAGGCCTGGATCGGCGGCGCCCTCAAGATCAAGCCCCTGATCACTCTCAGGGAAACCGTCGAGCCGGTCGACAAGGTCCGGACGGTCGGCCGGGCGATGCAGCGGCTGCGCGATTTCGCCGGCGAGAAGGCGACCTCGGGCGAGGAGATCACCTGGACGGTGCAGCACATCCAGGCCCCGGAGCTGGCCGCCGAGCTCGCCACCCATTGCCGTGAGGTCTTCCAGTGCGAGGGGGCCTTCCTCGACGAGATGTCGACCGTGCTCGGCTGCCACGCCGGCCCCGGTCTGGTCGCGATCGGGACGATGCCGACCGCCGTGGTCGGGTCGAAGTTCTGATGGGCGGGCGTCCCGCAACCGCGCCGCACCGGGAGAGGGACCGACCGTGAACCTGGCGGTCACCGCGATCGGCCGGGACCGCCCCGGCATCGTCGCCGCGATCACCAGCGCCCTGCTCGAGGCCGGCGGCAACGTCGACGACTCGCAGATGTCGATCCTGCACGGCCATTTCGCGGTGATGCTGATCGTCTCGGTGCCGGAGGACGCCTCGCTCGACTCGATCGAAGCCCGTCTGGATGAGGTCGGCCGCGAGTTCGAGCTGGGCGGGATCACGGTCAGCCCGGTCTCCGGCCTCGATCGCGGGGCCGGCCCAACCCACGTGCTGACCGTCTACGGCGCCGACCAGCCGGGGATCGTCCATGAGACCGCCTCCGCCCTGGCCGCGCTCGGGGTGAACATCACCGACCTGCGCACCCGCCGCACCGGCGACCCCGAATCACCGCTCTACACCCTGATGGTCGAGATCGCGGTGCCCGAAGGCATCGGGCCCGAGCTCGACCGGGCGCTGGAGCGGCTGCGCGACGCGAAGCAGCTCGAAGCCCGCCTCTCGGAACTCGAGTCGGAGGTCTTCTAGATGGCCCGCTCGGCCGTCTGAGGATCCTCGTGGCCGTACGCGAGGTCCTCACCTACCCGGATCCAATCCTCAAGTCGGTCTGCACGCCCGCCCAGACGGGCCTGGCCGACCGGGCGGAGACCGAGCGGGTGATCGCCGATCTGCTCGAGACGATGAACGCCTTCGATCACTGCGTCGGACTGGCGGCCCCGCAGATCGCCGAGGCGGTGCGGATCGCGGTGGTCGACATCACCGGCCACCCGAAGGCGAAGGATCCGCACGGCCTGATGGTCCTGGTCAACCCGCGGGTGGTCCACCGCTCCGAGGGCAGCAAGGTGAGCCGCGAAGGCTGCCTCTCCCTGCCCGACCTGACCGCCAACGTCCGCCGTCCCCGCAAGGCGACCGTGGAGTTCCTGGACGGCCGGCGGAACCTCGAGATGAACCAGGTCCAGCTGGCCGGCTTCGAGGCGCGCTGCGTCCTCCACGAGATCGACCACCTCGACGGAATCCTCTTCCTGGACCGGGTCGCCTCGATCACCGATGACCTCTTCCGCCGCCAGACGTATAAGTAGTCGGGCGGGGTCCGACCCGCCCTCCAAGTAAAACCCGCCCCTTCCCCTCGAAGCAAGCAATGGTGGGAAGGGGCTCCATTTGGCGACCGCACGCGAGCGGATTTACGCGAGATGCAGATTGACCGCGTTATTCGCAGTCAACCCGCATCTCGCGGAACCAAGGCCCAGGTTCGAGTAGCCGTGGGGTCGGGTAGGCGTCCCCGGGACACTCAGGAGTAACGAGGCCGAAGGCCGAGTGCATCCCGCGTCCCGGGGATGCCTGCCCGGCCCCGCGGCGTTACCTACGGCGGAGGGCCATTAGGCCTCCGACTACGAAGCCGGTGGCCACGGCTCCTACGATGATCTGCTTGCGGTGCTTTCTGAGCTGGCTGCGCCAGTCGGTGAGTTCGGTGACCCGGTCGCGGAGCTGGTCGACCGATT
This sequence comes from Solirubrobacterales bacterium, assembly GCA_044464425.1. GTDB lineage: Bacteria > Actinomycetota > Thermoleophilia > Solirubrobacterales > 70-9 > 67-14. The sequence goes on from JBIQLL010000001.1 coordinate 252,117, forward strand.
GGCCGAGCTCGGCCCGCTGGGCGTCGATGTCCGCCCGGATCTGAGCGGAAGTCCGCTTCGGGCGCGGCGGAGCGTAGGACGGCTCGGGCCGGCCGGAGGCCGGCGTCACTCCCGGGGTCGAGGGGGCCGGCGGCGTCGGACGGTTGGTGGGCACAGCGGCGGTGTCCTCGGGCTTGGACGGCTGCTCGGGGACGCCGGGCTTCTCGGGGGTCTCGCTCATCAGGATTCGTCTCCGGGAGTCAGCAGGGCCTTGGTCTTCTGGGCTTCCTCGATCGCCTCGGTCGGGATCGGAGCGCCGGTCTTCTCGAACGAGTTGTAGGCGAAGTATCCGGCCCCGGCGGCGATCGCGATGAAGAGCACACCTTCCAGCAGGTAGCCGGCCCAGGCGCCCCAGCCGAACAGCGAGGCGACGCCGAGCGCGAAGGCATGCATGAGCAGGATCAGGGCGAGAAAGGCGAAGACGCCGGCCGCGATCCCGACCGCGGAGCCGCGGACCAGGGTGGTGACCTTCTCGCTGACCTCGGTCTTGGCGAGCTCGATCTCCTCACGGATCAGGTTCGAGGTCCGTTCGGAGACCTCGAAGACCATCTCGCCCACCGTCTTGTCGGACGCGGGGCGATTCGGGTCCGGACGGCCCGGGGGGCGCTGGTAAGGGGGTGGCTGGTTGTCCGGAGGCGTCACGGCCTACTCCGGCGGCTCTTCGTTGAAGAAGCGACGGTAGGCGACCGCGGCAAGTCGCGACGCGATCAGGCTGGCCAGAGCGCTGCTCGCGGTGAGCATCAGGCTCCAGGTAATTCTTCTGACGATGTCGTTATCCATGTGGAATCCACAATACCCAAGCTCCCGGAGAACGAATACCCGTCCGGTCTCCTGCGGGATGACACCCACACGGGATCCGTAGAACAGGCGTCTCATAAATAAGTCGGCGAGCTTCGCTCCGCCTCCCAGGCAAACCCGTCCGTTCAGAACATCAAATATTTGATGAACGGACTCCGCTCGGTGACCACACCAGCCTGACCACCCTTGAGGCGCTTCGGTCGAGGTGGCTGTGTCGCGAGATCCAAGTTTGGAGCGCTATATGGCCATAACTTGGATCTCGCGGCACCTACGTCCGGCCCACCCCGCGCGGAGCCGGCCTATCCATTATTTGTCTCTGTAGGCCGGCGGGTTTCACTGGGAGGCCCGCCGGAGGCGGTGCCGACTCCTTATGTGGGCAGCGCCGCGTCAGCGGCGCTGTAGGCCTTCGCAGATGGTCTTGACGATCAGCTCGCGGGCTTCGTCGAAGTCGCGGTCGCTGCCGGGGATCACGCCGAAGATCCAGCCGGAGAGGAGCTGCTCGATCGCGCCGTAGAAGACCATCGCGGCGAAGGCCGGGTCGATGTCCTTGCGGAACATGCCGCTCCGCTGGCCGTCGGCGACGATCCTCGCGATCAACTCGTAGGCCCGGTTGATCTCTCGGAGGTGAGTCTGCCCGAAGGAGTTGGCGGCCCTGGTCACCTCGACGATGATCACCTTCATCAACTCCGGGTCGTAACGGTAGGAGTCGATGATGAAGCCGGCCACCGTCCCGAGCTTCGCCTCGTGAGCCAGCGAGCTGCGGTCCGCCTCGTCGATCGCCTCGAGCAGCAGCGACCAGCGCTCGATGAAGAGCTCGTTGAGAACGTTCTCCTTCGAGGAGAAGTAGTGGTAGACGAGCCCGTAGGCCACATCGGCCTCGTCGGCGATGTCGGCCACCCGGGTCGCGTGGAAGCCCTGACGGGCGAAGACGCGGATCGCCGCGTCGAGAATCTGCCGCCGGCGTTCCGGCGCTGCCTCACGAGCCATGAGGTGTTCCTTCCTTGAAGATTTCAGGCCGTCGGTGATCGACGGCGGGGAGTCGGCGGCGGATCTCCGCCTGGTGGCCGGGATCGAGATCGGCCGCGGCGAACCCCTCTCCCTCCTCGACCTGGGCCAGGATCTCACCCCAGGGATCGACGATCATCGAGTGCCCCCAGGAGTCATAGGAGGGGTCGGCCTTGCCGGTCTGGTTGGCCGCGAGCAGGAAGGCCTGGTTCTCGATCGCCCGGGCGCGGAGCAGGGGCTCCCAGTGATCGCGTCCGGTGGCTGAAGTGAAGGCGGAGGGCACGCTGAAGGCGGTCGCGCCCCGGTCGAGCAGCGCCCGGAAGAGCTCGGGGAAGCGCAGGTCGTAACAGACGGTCAGACCGAGCCGGAGCTCCCCCGCATCGGCGACGGCCAGCTGGTCGCCGGCCTGCTCGTGGTCGGACTCGCGGTACCGGACCCCGCCCGCCTCGACGTCGAACATGTGGAGCTTGCGGTACTCGGCCGCGATCTCCCCGGCCGGGGTGATCAGGACGGAGGTGTTGGTCGGCAGTCCTTCCGCGGAGGTCTCGGTGAAGCTGCCGGCGAGCAGGTGGACGCCGAGCGTCGAGGCCCACTTCTCGGCCGCGGTGATCGCCTCGCCGTCGAGCCCTTCGGCACCTTCGGTGAGCGTGCGTCCGTCACCGATCAGCGGCCATTTCTCGGGCAGGACGACGAGTTCGGCACCGTCGGCCGCCGCGGCTTCGACCAGGTTCCCGGCCACCTCGATGTTGCGGGACCGGTCCGCACCTGAGTTGATCTGTACTACTGCTGCTTTCATCGCTCAACCGACTGTACGCGCCAAAATTGATTGACCGGTCAATCGGTCCTCCAGTATAGGCCGGAGACGCGCTAAAAGCCGAGGGCGCCCGGCTTTCGCCGGACGCCCTCTTCCCTGCTCCGGTGGGGAGTTACCTCCCCTACCAGCCCTTCCTCGCGGCCTTGGAGCCACCGTTGAGCCTGGTGGTCTTCAGCTCCGGATCCTTCTTCTGCTGTGCCAGGCAGAAGCGATCGGTGACCCAACCCCCGTTGGAGTAGAGCTCCGTCTGATCCTTGTAGTGCGACGACTTCTCGTTCGTCGCTGCCTGCGAGTAGGTCAGGATCGTCTTCACATCCGGGCATTTCTTGCCGTTCATCGAGGCCGTGATGATGAAGCTCGACCCGTGGTAGATGTCGTCATAGGCGCCCGTATCCGGGTTCCGCGGCGAGCTGATCACATTGAAGACACCCTGGCCGCCAGGGCCACCCGGGATGCCGATCTTCTCGCCGGCCTTGGTGACGTACTGATAGTCACGCCACTTCGCGTCCAGCGGGATCGACTTGCTGTTCATGTAGGTGACAGCGTCCGAGAGCGCCTCCGGCACGCCCGGCTTGTCGGTGTCGAGCCCGCTCGGCGTGTTGACCGGATCGCTCAGGCTGAACGGGGTCGCGAACGGGCCGCCCTCGACGGACAGCAGGTTGTTCAGCACCGTTCGGCCGAGGTACGCTCCGGGCGAGTCGACGTTCTCGGTCAGATCCCAGCCGGCCAGCGCGGTGCAGGCGGCGGAGACGTCAACCGAGTCGATCGTCGGATGCGACTGGCAGTAGGTCACCAGGCCCGGAATCAGCACCTGGGCGCCGTAGTTCTGGTTGTTCGTGGTGAACTGCCGGACCCGGGCGATGCTGAACTTGTTGCCCGGCTGGCCATCCGAACCGTCGAGCCTGGTCAGGATCTGATGCAGGCCGTTGCGGGTCCTCAGCGACCGGGCCGTGCCCTCGTCACCGATGATGCTCGGGAAACCGGTCAGCGGCGCCCTCGGGTTCGAGAGCCAGTAGCTGTCGTTCATGTTCGACCCGAAGTCCTTGCGGATCGCCAGCGGCATCTGGTTCGGAGCCAGGATGCCGGTCGCTGCCGCGCCCGGAGCCTTCTGCATGTCGCAGCTGGTGGTCGACCCGTCAAGCACCGCGACCTTGGCCGAAGCCCAGGCGACCGTGCCGATTCCCGGCGTGTTGCACTCGGCAACCCGGGCGTCGGTCAGGTTCGGGGTCGCCGAGATGTCGGCGTACATCGCGTTGCCCTTCGAGTCGGCCGCGATCGTGTTGACCCACGGCACGCCCTGGTTGGCGTACAGCGCCTTCTTCATGTCGGCCACGCTCTGGGCCTTGTCGAAGGCGAAGAACTGGTTCGCGACCCGCAGGTTGTTCGCGTTCACGTCATAGAGCGCGTACGCGTACTGGGGCGACCAGGTGAACAGCGGCTGCTTCTGGACCGAGGTCGAGATCGGGCCGTGCTTGGTCGAGTAAAGGGTCCGGGTTTCCTTCTGCCCGTTGCCCAGGTCGACCGTGACCTTGGTCTGCGTCATCGGGGTCGACTTGCCATCGACCATGTACCGGGTGGGGTCGCTCGGGTCCAGGGTCTCGCGGAAGAACGCGAAACGGCGAGCGGTCGAGACGGTGTGGCTCCAGGCCACGCCGCGGGTGTGACCGATCAGGACGACCGGGCTGCCCAGCAGGCTGGCGCCGGAGACGTTCATCTTGCCCGGGATGGTCATCTGAGCCTGGAAGAAGCGCTCCGAACCACGCCACGGGAAGTGCGGGTTGCCGAACAACATCCCCTTGCCCGTGTCGGTCGCTTCCGAACCCAGCGAAACGGCGTTGGAGCCGATCGCCTGCGGCTTGTTCAGCGGCGCGAAATCGGCGGCGTCCGGCGCCGGAGCGTCGGCCGAGGCCTTGTTCAGGGTCGCACCGGGAGGCGCGGCGTTGGCGATGCCGTCAACCGCGGCACCCGAGCTGGCCATGGTGGAGAGCTCGTAGAAGCGCAGGAACGCGTCCTGCACCGTGATCCGCTTGACCCAGGGCTTGCCCTTGCAGGTGCTGTCCTGGATCTTCTTGCGGTTCTTGTTCAGCCAGGCGTTGTAGCCCTTCACGTAGCCGTCGATCACCTGCTTGACCTGCGGACGGGGACCGTTCGGCGGCTTCATCTTGAGGATCTTCGGGATCGTCTTGTCGACGATGACCCGCTTGTGGGCGAAGTCCGACTCGAGGTTGGTGAACGGGATGCCGTTGCCGGTCATCTCCCACTCGCCGTCGGGGCCGAAGTACTTGGAGCGCTCACCGCGGACCGTGGTGTAGATCTCGGCCATCGAGCAGATGTTCTCCTTGGCCAGCGCCCAGCCGTAGCCGTAGCCGACGCCACGGAAGGAGTCGGCGACGATGCGCGGGATCCCGTACTCGGTGGTCCGGATCGTGACGCCGGGACGCTTCAGTTCCTTCTGGCGCTCACGCTTCGCCTTCTTCTTCAGGCGCTTGGTCTGCTTCTTGACGCACTTCTTCTTGGCCTTGCCCCGCTTCTTCTTGCACTTCTTCTTCGCCTGCTTGGCGATGCTGGGCTTGGCCGTTGCCTGTCCGGCCGCCGCGCCGAAGACCATCGAAATGGCAATCGCGACAACCAAGAGTCTGATCGACTTCAAGTTCTCTCCAGTCTGTGGCGAGGATCCCTGCGGTCCTCATTTCTCCAGTCCCTCTAACCCACGAAGCCGTGCTTCGGAGCGGTCCCAGCATACAGGCGCGTCCCGTACAGCCTCATTTCCGAAAGCCGGAAATGTTCTTGTTCGGCCCGCTTTCCGGCGTTATTGTTTGTCGGTGGCCCGCGGGCCGAGGGAGCCAATCGAGAGAGCTACGGGGAGTGACATGAGGCGATTTCATCTGTTGTTGGTAGTGGCGGGACTGGCCGCCCTGCTGTTTTCGGTGCCGGCCACCGCGGGCGCCGCCAAGAGCAAGGGCAAGAACAGGGCGCAGCGCGTCGTCAAAGGCAAGATCTCGGTTCTGCCCGCCCGCCAGGCGGCGGTGAGGAAGACCGGCAAGCTCAAGGTGAAGGTGAAGCTCAAGGTCTCCCGCAAGGCGCCGAAGAGGTTCCGCAAGAAGGCGGTCAAGGTCACGCTTCGCGGCACCGCCTCGGTCGTCTGGTCTCCCCGCAGCAACACGTCCCTGCGGGCGAAGACCGTCAAGGTGCGTCCGAACCGCGCGAAAACCGTGATGATGAAGCTGAACGCGAACGGCAAGGCGAAGACCGCGGACTGCGGCGCGCCCACCTTCAAGCTGAAGGCCACCTACCGCTCCGGCAAGCGCAAGCGGACGCTCAAGTCCAAGCGCAAGCTCACCGCGCAGAAGTCGCTCTGCGACGTCCCCGCTGACGTCGATCTGACCAACGCCGATCGGTGCGACTTCATCGCCGGTCCCGGCAACTCCTGCCTGGCCCCGTTCCCGAACGACTTCTACACCCGGGAAGACAAGTCTTCCGAGACCGGGAAGCGGGTCGATCTCGACCCGGAGGCAACCCCGGCCAACTCGGCCGGTGTCCACATCTCGCCGACCGTGCTCAACCAGTCCGACGGGTTCAGCCCTGGCCCGCTGATCTCAGTCCGGATCCCGGGTCTCGACAACCAGGCCGCCTTCGATCAGTCCGGCGTCGTCTCGGTCAGGAAGATGAGCGCCGCGTTCGATCCGGACCAGCCGGTGGTGCTGATCGACGCCGCGACCGGAGAGCGCCAGCTGATCTGGGCCGAGCTGGACAGTCAGGCCAGCCAGGACAAGAACCGCAACCTGATCATCCGGCCCGGCAAGAACCTGACCAACGGCCACCGGTACATCGTCGCGCTCCGCAACCTGAAGGACTCCTCGGGTGCCGCGATCGAGGCTCCCGCGGGGTTCCGCGTCTACCGCGACACCGACCGCACCAACAGCCCGACGATCGAGGGTCGGCGCGATCATTTCGAGTCGATCTTCAAGACCCTGGCCGGATCGGGAATCGAGCGGAGTTCGCTCTACCTGGCCTGGGACTTCACGGTGGCGAGCACCGAGAACATCACCGGCCGCATGCTCTCGATCCGGAACCGGGCCTTCGCCGGGCTCGGGGACAGCAACCTGACCGACGGCACGGTCCAAGGATCGGCCCCTGCCTTCCACATCGACACCGTCACGGACTTCCCCACCGCCACCGGTCACGGCGTCGAGAACGTGCGCGAGGTCTTCGGCACTTACACGGTCCCCTGCTACCTGAACCAGGCGGGCTGCCCCTCGGGTTCGACCTTCAATCTGGATGCGGACCAGAAGCCGATCCGGATCGATGGCAACACGATGCAGGCCAGGTTCGTCTGCAACATCCCGCGGTCGGTCGTCAACGGGGACGGCACCTTCAAGCAGACCGCCCGGCCATCGCTCTACGGCCATGGGCTGTTCGGCTCGATCGATGAGGTGACCAGCACCAACATCCGCCAGCTGGGCGTCGAGAACAACGTGATCGTCTGCGGAACGGACTGGATCGGCATGGCTGAGGAGGACGTGGTCCAGGCCGCCGTGCCGGCCCTGTTCGATCTGAGCAAGTTCCCGGCCCTGCCGGACCGCCTGCAGCAGGGCTTCCTCAACTTCCTGTTCCTCGGCCGGCTGCTGATCCACCCCGACGGCTTCGCGGCCAACCCGGCCTTCAAGGTCGACGGCCACTCGGTGCTCGACACCAGCGACCTCTTCTACTACGGCAACAGCCAGGGCGGGATCGCCGGCGGTGCCCTGACCGCGGTCGCGACCGACTTCACCCGGTCGGTCCTCTACGTGCCGGGCATGAACTACTCGACCCTGCTGACCCGGAGCACCGACTTCGAGCTCTACGCCTCGATCCTCTACCCGCGGTACAAGGACGAGCTCGAGCGGCCCTCGCTCTTCGCGCTGATGCAGATGATGTGGGATCGCGGTGAACCCAACGGCTACGCGACTCACATGACCAGCGACCCGCTGCCGAACACGCCCGCCCACAAGGTGATGATCGAGATGGCCTACGGCGATCACCAGGTCGCCAACGTGGCAACCGAGGTCGAGGCCCGCACGATCGGGGCGCCGCTCCGGGTCGCATCCGGCGGCCTGACCGGCGGCGTGGTCGACTCGAACCGGCATCCGGCCGGGCTGATCGAGCCTTTCTACGGCCACGAGACCCTGGGCGACCTGTCCGGGCCGGCGGCTGACGGGAACGCGTTCTTCGTCTGGGACATCGGCCCGCAGCGCATGCAGGAAGATCCGCCCGGCAGCGGCACGATGAAGCTGTTCGGCACCGACCCGGCGCCGCTCGGCAACATCGCGCCGACCACCGGCGAGTCCGACACGCCGATCGGCACTACCAGCGGCATCGACCCGCATGACACGGTGATCCGTAACTCGCCGCTGATCCGCAAGCAGATCGCTGACTTCATCAAGACGAACGGCAAGGTGACCGACCCCTGTGGCACCCACCCCTGCTACGCCGCCAAGTGGAAGGGCATGCCCTAGCAAGGGAGGGCATGCCCTAAGGTGACGCTTCGTGGCTCCGAAGCGTGAAAAGAAACGGGCCGAGCGGACCCGGTCCCAGATGCCGAAATGGATGTTCGAGACCCGGACCGACCAGTGGCATGAGGCCGGGCTCGGCGAGCAGATAGTCGACCGCCGCCAGGGCCGCACCTGGCCCAGGCTGCTCTTGTTCGCGGTCCTGATCGCCGCCGTCCTGGTCGCCTTCGACCATCGCCACGAGATCGCCCCCGGCTACGGCACCGAAGCGCGGATCCTCACCGCGATCCTGCTCTTCGCCTTCGGCTGGGGCTTCGCCTCCGCCCTGGGAAGGACCCTCACCCCCTTCATCCTGCGCCGCCTCGACCCCGGCACCGCCGGCACGGTCGGCTTCGCGATCCGCCTGATCACGATCATGCTGATCGGCCTGATCGCCCTCGGCATCGCCGGGGTGAAGCCGGCGACCCTGGCGGTCGGTGGCGCCGCGACCGCGATCGTCCTCGGTCTCGCCGCCCAGCAGACGCTCGGCAATGTCTTCGCCGGGATCGTCCTGCAGAGCACCAGGCCCTTCCGGGTCGGCGAGCGGGTCCGGCTGACCGGCGGCCCGATGGCGGGCTCGGTCGAGGGCACGGTCGCCCAGCTCGGCCTCTTCTACACCTCGATCCTCAAGGGCCAGGACCGGATGATGATCCCCAACAACCTGCTGCTCCTGCTCGCGGTGGAGCCGTTGCGGGAACCGGACTCGATCGATCTGCGCGCCCGTTTCGACAGCCACCTCAGCCCATCCACCGTCCAGGAGATGCTGCGCCAGGCGATTACCGTGCCGACCCTGAGGCCGCCCCGGATCGAGCTCGAGGAAGTCGACAAGGACGAGGTGGTGCTGCGGATCAGCGCCACACCGGTAAAGCCCTCGGACGGCGCCCGGCTGGCCGAGCAGGTGGTCTCGGTCACCCGCGGCACCTTCGAGTACGAAAGGCCGGACCTCGACCCGGAAGGGCGGTCAGCCCGCAGCGAAACGGGGCCGGACCAGAAGCCCGACCCCGAGGTGCCACACGGGCACTCCTGACTTTCCGCCTAGCGGCGAATCCGGACGTTGAGGCCACCGGGCTGGCCGCCGGCGAACGTGCCGACTTCAGCCCGCACCGTGTAGCCGAGGTTCAGGTGGAAGCGCTTGCCCTTGACCCGCTTCTTCACCTTGGCCTTGACGGTCACCGTCCTGCCCTGGCCGACCCGGAGCTTGCCGGTCTTCTTACAGGCCTTTTTCGCCAGGCCGCGCTTCGAGGTCAGGCAGAACGTGCCCTTCTTGATCGGGACGTTGCCCTTGTTGACGACCCGGAGCTTGAGACGCACCGCCTTGCCGGGTCGCGCCTTCACCTTGCGGTTCAGCAACTTGACCTTTATTCCCGCCACCGGCTTGCTCATCGGGGCCCGGCTGGCGGCGCCGGCCAGCGGCTCGGAGACCCGCTCGGCGTACCGGGCTCCTTCGGCCGCGCCGTCGGAAGGCGGGCCGAAGTAACGGGTCCGCTTCACGGTCAGGTCGTTGTGCGGGTCATGCCGCGGGTCGGTGTTCGGCGTGGTCGGACCGAGGATCCCGAAGCCGCTCGCGCCGATCGACTTGCCGTCGCCCCCGCACTGGGTCTCAAGGGCCCCGCTCGGGGTAGCGTGATCCAGGTAGTAGTTGCCGAAGTTCGCGTTCGGGATGTCGGTGTCAGCACCGACCACGGTGCTGACCGTGCCCTGCGACCCGGAGAGTTGCTGCCAGGAGTAGGCACCGTTCGCGATATCCGCGGAAGTGGTCGGGACGACATCGTCGGGCTGGCCGTCAACCGTCACCCCACCGGTGTTCTTCGCGTCCCGGTAGGTCATGCCGATCGCCGCGTCCGAGTAATCGGTCCACTCGTAGAGGTCCAGCATCGGGTGAACCCGCAGGAAGACCGTGTTCAGCTCGTGATCGGCGTAGTAGACGTGCTCGCGCTGGACGTACGGGCCGCTGTTCGCGCCCATGTAGGAGCGGATCGCACGGACCGGGCCGTCGATCGCCGCGATGTAGGTGCCCTCGTCATCGGTGGCGCCGTCATTGCTCGGATCGGTGTCCTCGGTCCAGCGGCCGGAGAAGGTGAACTCGCTGCGGCCGCAGTAGAACAGCGTCGCCTGGGCGACCTCGCGGTCGAGGATGTCGGTGCCGTCGGCGTCACCGGCGGTGATCTCCATCCGGTCCTCCTGCCAGCGGTCGAAGGAGTGGAGCTTGTAGTTGCTGGTGGTGACGGTCGAGTCCTCGGGGTTGGTCGAGTGGTAGTACCCGTAGCCGTCGCGGATCGTCTCGCCGGGCGCGAGGTTGGTCAGCTTCATGTCGTAATCGACGTAGTCCTTGCCGGCCGACTGGTCCGGGTTCCTGCGCTTGGAGCGGAAGAGGTAGGCGAAGGCGGGCTTGCCGCCCAGCGGGTCCTTGACCTTGACCTTGACGGCCGAGGCCGGGGCTACCCCGCTGGGAGAGCCGACCCGGGCGGGGGCCGCATGGCCGGTGTCGCCACCCATGAAGGTCAGCTCGTCATCGACGTCGAAGCTCGGGTCGGCATCCGCCCCGGACCGGGTCTTCGGGTCCGCGTAGACCTCGAGGTCGAAGGCGGGGTTGTTGGCACCGACGTAGGGGCTGACGCTCTCCGGCGGGTAGAGCTGCCGCACGTCGATCGTGTGACGCTCGTCGACCTGAACCGGGATCTGCACCCAACGGCCGACCCACTTGTAGGCGACCACCATGTTCGGGTCGGTCCCCACGAAAGCGGGCAGCACTTGGCCCTTGAGCACCACCGCGTCCCCGCCTCGGTCGGCCGGGGCGGCGCTCGCCGTCCCGCTGAACCCGACCGCGATTGCCACGGCGAGGCCGACGGCGGCCACGATCCGTGCGAATGTCTTCAACCCTCTCTCCCGGCTCATGGCCGGGAAGTGTAGCCGTCCTTCGGCGGCGACCGGATCGTTCGGCTTACCGGGCCCGCTTGATCACGAAGATGCGCTTGGCCATGCCGCCGAATCCGAACTCGCCGGCCTTGGCATTGAACCGGTATCCGAACCTCAGGTTCCGGCCCCGCAGGTTCCGTTGGACCTTGACCCGGTACTTCACGATCCGGGCCTTGCCCGCGCCGATCGACCGCGCCTTGCGACAGGTCCTGCCTCTGAACTTGCCGGAGACCAGGCAGACCCTCGCCCAGTTGACCTTGGCGGTGCCGGTGTTCTTCAGTTTCAGCTTCACGGTCAGCGACTTGCCGGGTCGTGCCTTCACCCTCCGGTTCACGAGGGTGATCGCCAGCCCGCCGGTGCGGGGCCTCGGCTTCTGACCGGCCTTCATGCGGACCGACTTGGCCGAGCCGGAGAGCGGCTTCTGGGCGCGGGCGCGGAGGGTTTCCGCTTCGGCCGCCGTCTGGTCGGGGCCGCCGAAGTAGCGCACCCGGTTGACCGCGAGCTGCCGCTCGGGGGTGGTCGGCGTGGCCAGGATCGGGTCGGTGTTCGGGTAGACGCCATCGATGCCGAAGCCGCTGGCGCCGTAGGCCTTCAGGTCACCGCCGCACTGCTTCTCCTTGTCCGCCGAGACGTCGCTCGGCGTGCTGTCATCGAGGTAGTAGCCGCCGAAGTCGAACATCTCGTTGTCGGCCGCGGTCAGTCCGCCGGTCACCGCCGTGACCATCGTCGTGACCGAGCCCTGGGCGCCGCTGACCTGCTGCCAGAGGTAGCGGCCGTCCGAGAAGTCGTCCATCGTGGCAGGCACGAGCGTGTCGGGGTTGCCGTCGATCGCGACGCCGCCGGTGTTCTTCTGGTCCCGGTAGGTCATGCCGACCGCGGAATCGTTGTAGTCGGTCCAGACGTACATGTAGGGGATCGGGTGGACCCGGACGTGGATCGTCCGGTCCTCGCGGTCGGCGTAGTAGATGTGGTCGTCCTCGACGTAGGGGCCGGAGTTGGCTCCCATGTACGAGCGGATCGCCCGCACGGGGCCGTCCTTGACCATGACGATGGTCCCCTCGTCGTTGTCGCTGCCGCGGTCCCAGTTGCCCGAGAAGGTGTACTCGCTGCGCCCGCAGCCGCCCAGGCCGCCGGCCGACGCCGCTTCACGGTCGAGGATGTCGGTGCCCGGGGCACCGCCCGCGGTGATCCGGATCTCGTCCTCGTTCCAGCGGTCGGTCGAGTGCAGCCGGTAGCTGTCGGTGGTGACGGTCGAGTCTTCCGGGTTGTTCGAGTTCGAGAACCCGTAATCGTCGATCAGCGTGTCCTCGGCGCCGAACCGGGTCAGCTTGAAGTCATACTCGACGTAATCCCTGCCCGCGGCGGGATCGGCCTTTCCGGTCGCCTTGAACAGGTACACGTAGGCGCTGCCACCGCCGACCGGGTCCGTCACCACGACCCGGGCCGCACTCGCAGCGGCAACCCCAGCCGGAGCGGCCGCCGAGCCCGGCGCCTTGGCGCCCGCGTCTCCGCCCATGAAGGCGAGCTCGTCGTCAGCGTCGAAGGCAGCGTCCTCGTCAGCGCCGGAACGGGTCTTCGGGTCGGCGTAGACCTCGACGTCGAAGGTCACCGCGCTGTTCACGTACGACGGGGCCGAAGCGGGGTAGAGGCTGCGGGCACTGACCACGTGCCGCTCATCGACCTGAACCGGGATCTGCTTCCACTTGCCGGCCCACTTGAAGCCGACGATCTTCTCCGGCTTGACCTTGAGCAGGCCGGCTACGTCGCTGCCCTTGAGCACGACCGGGTCGGTCGGCCGGTCAGCCGGCGCTGCGTCCGCCTGACCCGCGCCGGCAAGACCGGCAGCAATGGCGATAGAGGTGATCGCGGCAAGGCCGAAAGCAGCCTTTGCCCGCGCGAACGTCCTGAACGCGAAGTCTCCCATGCGGGGAGAATACCTCCCTAGCGGCGGCGGGCCACCTCTTCGACCATCAGCTTGGTGTGGAGAGCGGCGATCAGGTCCTTGAGTGGCTCGGCGCCGGCCTCGATCAGCTCGACCGCTCGCTCCGGGCTGAGCTCGCCCTCGAGGCGTTCCATCAGCACGTCGACCTCTTCCTTGACCAGCGCCTCGAGGGCGTGCTTGTAACGCAGCGTGTCGTACACCGTGAAGCCGATCTGCTCGTCGTAGCCGCCGGCCCGGAAGCGCGACATCGCCTCGATGATCTCGACGTCAGAAGGGGAGTAACCGCGGGAGTTCGGGGTCAAGATGCCGATCTCGGCCAGCCGGTCGAGCGCCTTCTTCGGCACCCCGTACTTCTCGACCTCCGCCGTGCGGGTCCTGGTCCGTTCTCCGGCCAGCGCCCGCTCCAGGATCCGGTCCTCGACCTCGAGCATGGTCTCGGCCTGGGCCGGATCCTCCTCGAACAGAGCCCGGATCGCCTTGAGCGGCATGAACCGCTCCTCCTGAAGCCGCTTGATCAAGCGGATCCGGTCGACTGTCTCCGGCCGGTACCAGGCCATGTTGCGGCTGGTCTTGACCGGCTCCGGCAGGAGCCCTTCGCGCAGGTAATGCTTGATCGTCGGCGCCGGGACCCCGGAGGCCTCGACCAGGCCGGACATCTTCAGCAGCTTCCCGCCGGCGGCGGTCGCGGTCTCTTCCGGAGCAGCCTGGCTCACGCCCGGAACTCCATCTCTCCCCCGGCGCCAGGGCCGGCCGCGACGCCGGCCTCGAAAAGCTCTTCGATCTCCTTCGACCCGAAGCCGGCGGAAGCGAGCACCTCTCGGGTGTCGGCACCGATTCCGGGAGCCGCGGCGGCCCGGGCCGCGGGGGTGCGGCTCATCTTGATCGGCGAGCCGATCTGTCTCACGGGGCCGATCCCGGGCTGATCGAACTCGACCACCATCTCGCGCTCGCGGAAGAGGTCGGACTCGAGCGCTTCGTCCAGCTCGAGGATCGGTTCGATGCAGCAGTCGTAACGATCGTTGAACGCCTGCCATTCCTCGCGGGTCCGCTCGCGGAACACGGCGGCTACCTTCTCCCAGGCCTCGCCTCCGGGTCGTTCGAACTGAAGCTCGATCAGGTCCTCGTGGCCGGTCCCTTCGCAGAAGGAGCGCCAGAACTTCGGTTCGAGGGCGCCGCAGCTGACCCAGCCGTCAGCGGCTTCGTACGTTAGGTAGCAGACGATCCCGCCGCCCAGCATCGTTTCTCCCCGCCGCGGGCTCTGGCCGTCGACCAGGGTCGCCCCGGCGGCCATCGCCAGCCAGGCGAAGGCGCCGTCGGTCATCGAGATGTCGACCATCTGACCCTTGCCGCTCCTGCCCCTCTCGATCAGCGCGGCGAGGATGCCGAAGGCCGCGTTCATGGCACCACCGCCCAGGTCTCCGATCTGCCCCGCCGGCTGGATCGGGGGGCCGTCGGCCTGGCCGGTCATCGCCAGCATCCCGGTCGCCCCCAGATAGTTGATGTCATGCCCCGCCCGGTCCCGCGACGGCCCGTCCTGCCCGTAGCCGCTGATCGAGCAGTAGACCAGGCCGGGATCGACCTGACGGAGCGACTCGTAATCGACCCCCAGTTTTTCGGCGACGCCGGGCCGGAAGCCCTCCAGCACGACATCGGCGGTCGGGACCAGTCGACGGAAGGCCGCCTGGCCGGCCTCGCTCTTGAGGTCGAGGCGGATCGAGCGCTTTCCTCGGTTGAGGGAGAGATAGAGCCCGGAGCGGGTCGCGCCCTCGTCGGCGCCCGCCTCCGGATCCGTCACCTCGTAGAGCGGCGGCGCGTAGCGGATGTAATCCCCCGGACCGGTGTCCTCGACCTTGATCACCTCGGCCCCGAAGTCGGCCAGCATTTGCGAGCAGAAGCCTCCCGGCAGGAGGCGGGTCAGGTCGAGGACCCTGATTCCGCTGAGTGGCAGCCCTTCGCTCATGACCTCGTCAGGCCGCTTTCAGGCCCAGCATCTCGCGGGCCTCGGCGATCGTGGCGACCCGCCGGCCGGCGTCCTCGACCATCTGCCGGGCCTTGCCGACCAGCTCACCGTTCGACTTGCACATGGTGCCGTCCGGCAGGTAGAGGTTGTCCTCGACGCCGGCCCGCACGTTGCCGCCGAGCGTGATCGCGGCCGCGAGCAGCTTCCACTGGGCGCGTGAGATCCCGATCACCTGCCAGTTGTTCGGCCCTTCGGCCCCGCCCGAGACCTGATCGGCCATTACCTGGACGTTCCTCGGGGTCGGCCGGATGCCGCCGGTCACCCCCATGACCAGCGAGATCTGAGAGGGCGGCTCGATCAGGCCCATGTCATAGAGCGGGTCGAGGTTGGCGACGTGACCGGCATCGAAGCACTCGTGCTCCGGCTTGATCCCGAGCTCGTTCATCGCGGTGATGAACTCGATGATCGTGTCGAAAGAGTTCTCGAAGACCGCCTTGAAGACGAAGTCCTTGCGGTTCCGCGAGTACTTGGCGTAGTTCATCGAGCTCATGTTGAGCGCCGCGACGTCGGGTCGGCAGGCGTCGAGGTAGGCGATCCGTTTCTCGATCGGGATCCCGATCGCGCCGGTCGAGTAGTTGATGATCACGTCCGGGCACTCGGCCTTGATCGCCTCGGTGATCGCCTGAAAATCCTCGATCTCGTACGAGGGAGTGCCGTCCGGCGTCCGCGCGTGGATGTGGATCTGGCTGGCGCCCTCGTCAACCGAGCGCCGCGCCTCGGCCGCGTACTCCTCCGGTGTGTACGGGATCGCCGGGCACTGCTCCCGGTTCGCGATCACCCCCGAGATCGAGTTGCTGATGATCACCGGGTCTTCAAACTTGCTCATGCTCTCTCCTCACACCGGCATGACGCCGTGTTTCTTCCAGGGTCGCTCGACGTGCTTGTCCTTGGCCATCCTCAAGCCGCGGATCACCGTCTGACGAGTCTCGCGGGGGTCGATGATGTCGTCGATCATCGCGTTGCCGGCCGCGATGTAGGGGTCGATCTGCTGGCGGACCGCGTTCAGCATCGCCTCCCGGGTCGCCTCGGGATCATCGCTCGCGTCGATCGCCGAGCGGCCGATGATGTTGACCGCCCCCTCGGCTCCCATGACCGAGATCTCGGCGCCGGGCCAGGCGACGATCAGGTCCGGCTCGTAGGCCCGGCCACACATCACGTAATAGCCGGCCCCGTAGGCCTTGCGGACCAGGACGGTGATCTTCGGCACGGTGGCCCGGCTGACCGCGTAGAGCATCTTGGCCCCGTGGCGGATGATCCCCTGCTGCTCGACCTTGGAGCCGACCATGAAGCCGGGCACGTCCTGCAGGAAGAGCAGCGGAATGTTGAAGGCATCGCAGAGGTTGATGAAGCGGGCCGCCTTGTCCGCCGAGTCGACGTCGAGCACGCCGCCGAGTACCTTGGGCTGGTTGGCGACGATGCCGACCGGCATCCCGCCCATCCGGGCCAGGCAGGTGATCAGCGACTTGGCGAACTTCGGCTTGATGTCGAACCAGTCGCCGTCGTCGACGATCTCCTCGATCACCTCGTACATGTTGTAGGGCGTGCGCGGCGACTCGGGGATGATCTCCAGCAGCTTGTCGGAGCCCCGGTCCTCTGGGTCGCCGGAATCGGCCACCGGGGGCTTCTGCTCGCAGTTGCTGGGGAAGTAGCTCAGGTACTTCTTCACCGAGGCGATGCATTCCGGGTCATCGGCGACCTCGAGATCGCCGACCCCGGACTTGCGGCAGTGGACCTTGGCCCCGCCGAGATCCTCCATCTCGATCTCTTCGCCAGTGACGGCCTTGACCAGGTGCGGCCCGGCCAGCGCCATCGCGCCCTGCCCGACCACCATCGGCACGAAGTCGGAGAGGCCGGGGATGTAGGCCGTGCCGGCCGCGCAGGGGCCCATCATCGCGGCGACCATCGGCACCACGCCGGACATCTGGACCTCCTCCCGGAAGAGGTGGCCGGAACCGGCAAAGAGCGAGCCGGCCGCTTCCTGGATCCGGGCGCCGGCCGAGTCGAGCAGCCAGACCAGCGGCATCCGCTTCTGCAGTGCCATCTCGCGGATCCGGGTGACCTTGATCTCGCCGGTCTGGCCCATCGAGCCGGCCATCACGGTGAAGTCATAGGCGACGATCGCGACCGGGCGACCGTCGACGTCACCCCAGCCGGTGACCACGCCGTCGGCCGGCGCCTCTTTTTCCTGCATCGCCGGTTGCGAGTAGTGCGGCCGGCCATGGATGCCGATCTCGTTGAACGTGCCTTCGTCGACCAGCAGGTCGATCCGCTCGCGGGCAGTCAGCTTGCCGCGCTCGTGCTGCTTCTCGATCTTCTCCAGCCCGCCGCCGAGCCGGGCCTTCCCGCGCCGCTCGTGGAGCTGTTCGGTCAGGGCGGCCAGCGGCGCCGTCCCGGGCAGCAGGTTCCGCCGCGCCTCAGCGCCTTCGCTCGCCTCGCTCATCAGCGTCCCTGCCATTCCGGCTCGCGCTTCTCGAAGAAGGCCTTGACACCCTCGATCGCGTCCTCGCTGGAGAGCTCGATCGCGAGCTGGGAGCGCAGGTAGTCGAGGGCGGCACTCAGATCCATATCCATCTGCCGCCACATCGCGTCCTTGCCCAGCTTCATGATCAGCGGCGACTTCGCCGCCAGCATCTGCGCCCACTCGGCGATCTGGTCGTCGAAGAGCTTGGCCGGCACCACCTTGTTGACGATGCCTTCCGCGCGGGCCTGCTCGGCGGTCAGCCGTTCTCCCAGCAGCAGCATCTCATTGGTCTTCTTGCGACCGACGTTGCGGTAGATCAGCGCCATGATCATGAAGGGGAAGAGCCCGACCGTGATCTCCGGGGTGCCGAAGGTGGCGTCTTCGCTGGCCACGATCAGGTCACAGGCCAGGGCCAGCCCGAGCGAGCCGGCCAGCACGTGGCCGCGGGCGGCGACGATCGACGGCTTGCCCAGCTGGCCGAGCAGCTTGAAGGCCTCGACGAAATTTTCGGCTCCCTCGAACTTCTCGACCGGCCCGGCGTCACTCCCGAAGGCGGCCAGGTTGCCGCCGGCCGAGAAGACCTTCTCGTGCGAGGAGGCGAGTACCACCACCCGGACGGCGTCATCGACGCGGGCAGCCCGGAGGGCGGTGATCAGCTCCCCCAGCAGCTGGTCGGAGAGGGCATTGCGGG
Organism: Solirubrobacterales bacterium; assembly: GCA_044464425.1. Lineage (GTDB taxonomy): Bacteria > Actinomycetota > Thermoleophilia > Solirubrobacterales > 70-9 > 67-14. The sequence goes on from JBIQLL010000001.1 coordinate 270,331, forward strand.
TGTCGGGATCGTCCAGGGTGATGGTCGCGACGTAATCGGCGACCTCGTACTTGATCTTCTCGAAGGCGGGTTGGCTCATGGTGAGGCAAAGATACCAGTTGACCAGGAGTAGAAAGTGTTACTCTCCACTTTCTAAATTCGGCAACGCTTCAGCGAGGAGAACCCGTGTCCACCGAAACCGTCATCAAGCCCGACCACGAAGCCGGTCGCAAGCACTTCATCTTCACCCAGGAACACGAGGACCTGCGCGAGTCAATGACCGACTGGGTCAAGAAGGAGCTCTACCCCCACCGCAACGAGTGGGAAGAGACCAAGTGGCCGGACTCGGCGATGCGGCGCGCCGGCGAGCTCGGTTACCTGGGGCTCTGCTTCCCCGAGGAGTACGGCGGCCAGGGCGGTGATTACTACTACTCGCTGGTCCGGGCCGAGGCGCTCAGCCACTGCGGCTCCGGCGGGCTCGGCATGGGCTTCGCGGTCCAGACCGACATGGTCCTGCCTCCGGTCCACCTGCTCGGCACCGAGGAGCAGAAGCGGAAGTACCTCGCCCCCGGCATCACCGGTGAGCGGATCGGCGCGCTCGGGATCACCGAGCCGGAGGCCGGTTCCGACGTGGCCGCGATCCGCACCACCGCCATCCTCGACGGTGACGAGTACGTGATCAACGGATCCAAGACCTTCATCACCAACGCCGCCCGGGCCGACTTCATGGTCCTGGTCACCAAGACCGATCCCGACGCCGGTCACGACGGCATCACGCTGATGCTGATCGACATCCGGGACGAGGACGGCAACGACCTGCCCGGGTTCTCGGTCGCTCAGAACCTGGAGAAGATGGGCATGCACGCCTCCGACACCGGCGAGCTCGCCTTCGAGGACTTCCGGGTCCCGGCCGACTCCGTCCTCGGCCAGATCGGCAAGGGCTTCTACCACATCAGCTGGGAGCTCCAGTCCGAACGGCTGGTCGCGGCGGCCGGTTCCAACGCCTCGGCCGAACGGCTGCTGGAGACGGCGATCGAGTACGCCAAGGACCGCCACGCCTTCGGCCGCCCGATCGGCAAGTTCCAGGCGATCCGCCACAAGATCGCCGACATGGCGACCAAGATCGAGGCGTCCAAGCAGTTCACCTACTCGGTCGCCTGGCGGGTCAACAACGGCGAGTACCCGGTTCGCGAGATCTCGATGGCGAAGCTGCTCTCGGCCCAGATGGCCTGCGAGGTCGCCGATCAGGTCATCCAGATCCACGGCGGCTACGGCTACATGAAGGAGTACGAGGTCGAACGGGCCTACCGCGACCTGCGGCTGAACCGGATCGGGGCCGGCACCGACGAGGTGATGCTCGAGGTGATCGGCCGCTCCTACGGCCTCTAATACCCTCCGCCGGTGAGCGGTGAAGCAGAAGAGCTAGACGTGGTCATCGTCGGTGCCGGACTTTCCGGCATCGCGATGGCCCGCCAGCTCGGCCTCGATCACCCCGGTCTGAGCTACGCCATCCTGGAGAGCCGGGAGCGGATCGGCGGCACCTGGGACCTGTTCCGCTACCCCGGCATCCGCTCCGATTCGGGCATGGGCACGTTCTCGTTCTCCTTCCGTCCCTGGCCCGGCGCGAACCATTTCGGCAGCGGCGCCGAGATCCGCGACTACCTGGAGGAGACCGCCGCCGAGTACGGGATCGACCGCCAGATCCGGTTCGGTCAGCGGGTCACCGCCGCGGACTGGGACAGCGAGTCGGCCCGCTGGACGGTCACGGTCGAGGGAGGCAGTGCCATTCGCTGCCGGTTCCTGTTCGGCTGCACCGGCTACTACCGTTACGACCGTGGCTTCTCGCCCCGCTTCGAAGGTGAGGATGAGTTCGGTGGCGAGCTCTTCCACGCCCAGCACTGGCCCGAAGACCTCGCGGTCAAGGACCGCGAGGTGGTCGTGATCGGCAGCGGCGCGACCGCGATCACGGTGGTCCCGGCGTTGGCCGAGGCGGGGGCTCGGGTGACCATGCTCCAGCGCTCGCCGAGCTACGTGGTCAGCGTGCCGAACAGCGGCGGGATCGGCGACCCCATCCGCCGGGTTCTCTCCCGCCGGCGGGCGGCCTGGCTGATCCGCTGGCTCGGCGTCCTGACCGAGATCGCGCAGTTCAAGCTTTCCCGCCGCTTCCCGAACTTCGCCCGGCGGCTCTTCATCAGCGGCGCCCGCAAGCAGCTCCCGCCCGGCTTCGAGAAGCGGCACCTGAACCCGGCCTACGACCCCTGGGCCCAACGCGTCTGCTTCGCCCCGGACGGCGATTACTACGCGGCGCTCGCCTCCGGCAAGGCCCGGATCGAGACCGGCAACATCGAGCGGATCTCGGCCGACCGGATCCACCTCCGCGAAGGATCGGAGCTGAAAGCGGACGTGATCGTCAAGGCGACCGGACTCGACATCCTGATCTTCGGTGAGATCTCGATGAGCGTCGACGGCGAGCCGGTCGATCCGGCCGAGCGACTCGTCTACAAGGGCGCGATGCTCTCCGGCGTGCCCAACTTCATCTTCGTGGTCGGATACACCAACGCCTCCTGGACGCTCAAATCGGAACTGATCGCCCGCTTCGCCAGCCGTTTCATCTCGACGGTCGAGAGATCCGGTGCCGCCAGCGGCCGACCTGTCGCGCCGGACGGGCCGATGGAGACGGTGCCGCTCCTGAACCTGGACTCCGGCTACATCAACCGGGCCGTCTCACGGCTGCCGAAGGCGGGTGACCGCTCGCCCTGGGTTCTCCACATGAACTACTTCGCCGACCGCCGCGAGCTGCTGCGCGGCGACCTGCGCGACGACGCGATCGAGTTCGGCTGATTCATCCGGCCGGCCTGACTCGCCGTAGGATGAGGGCATGAAGAGCAGCCGCCGCCGTTACAAGTTTGCCGACCGGATCAACTGGAGCCACCCGGCCGCCCGCCGGATCCGGCTCGGCCTGGCCGGTCTCGGCCTGATGCTCGTCGGCGGGACCGGCGCCGCGATCGCGATTTCCGCCACCTCGGAGCCACCCGCGCCGAAGTACAACTCGCTGGCCCGGGTCGTCAACCCGATCGGCGCCAAGGGTCGCGCGCTCAATCTCGCCCGGATCGTGATCCAGCCCGGCGCGAAGATCCCGCTGCATTACCACCAGGGCACCCAGGTCGGCTACATCCAGTCGGGCGTCCTCACCTACCACGTGCAGGCCGGACGAGCGAAGGTGATGACCGGGGCCGGTGACGCTCCGAAGCTGGTCCGCCTGATCAAGGCCGGCCAGACCGCCCGGGTGAAGCCGGGGCAGTGGCTGATCGAGCAGCCCTCCGACCACCACCGCGCCGCCAACAACGGCAAGAAGCCGGTCGTGATCCTGCTCTCGAACCTCCTGCTCAAGAACGCAAAGCCCTCGAAGCTGCTCCCCTGACTTCGATTCAGGAACGTCGTTTGCCCGCAAATATTCACGGTAAACGACATTCCTGATTCACCCGGCTAGCGATTCCAAGCCGTCAAGGCGGCAAGTACCGTGGCAACGACCTGCTCGGGGTTTTCCACGATCTGTCTCCAGGTGAAAGACAGGCGGAGGTAGCCGCCCCGCATCAGAATCGCCGGACGGTCGTGGTCTCTTTCGAAGGCGAGGCGATCACCGTGGTAGGAGTACCCGTCGACCTCCACGACGACCCGTTGGCCGAACCAAACGAAATCGACCATCAGCCCACAAACCCATTGGTTGGTCTTGGGGACTTCGAGCCCGTGTTGCTTGCACATCCGGATGAACATCGTCTCCAGGACCGAAAGGGCTCGGCGCATTTCTGGATCCCAGTAACGAAGCTGCTTGCGGAGCTTCTTGATGCCCTTGCGACCTCGACCCTGCTTGAGCAGAAGGCCGACTATCTCTTCGGTCAGATGCCCCTTCTGACTGGCGGCCGATACAAAGCCCTCGAGCTGACGGGGAGACGAAGAACCCGCCAGGTCGATGAGGAGATCGGGCACGGGAAGAACGGGAATGCTGGACACGAATCCAGGCTGGTCGGGCAGGTTCGACCGCACCTGGACGTGCTTTTCCAACGACCATCCGCTCTCCGGCCGAGTTCGCTCGATGCGGTTGCGTCCAATAGGGCGGCTGACGACGATCTCACGCGGCCTGTCGTCACCGAGACCCCAAAGCGCTGCGGCAGCCTTGCCCGCGAGCATTGAACCGGAGCCGGCTGACAACACCGCGGCCAGCCAGACGGCTCGCCAGGATCGAGCCGGGGCTCCAACCGAATAGGAGGAAGTGAACACCGGCCACAGAGTTCCCCGTTTCAACCGGTAGTCGATCTGGTTTTCGGAACAGCCCAGCGATAGAAGCTGCGAGCGAGTGACTATTCCATGGCTGTTGCGTCCCGCGTGGACGATCTTCTGTTCGAGATGGACCCGTCCCATCCCGCCAATGTGAACGAAGAATGCTCACATGTGGCTCGATAACTGCAACAAATCAGTGAGCTGCGGCTCCGAGACTGCCGTGCCCTGACCGCTTGCGGGTAAGTGGCGTTTTCGTTGATGAGAGGCCGGGAGGCCTCTCAGGCGGTTGGGGTCACCTCGGCTGTGCAGTAGGCGCAGCGGCTCGCCTTGACCGGGATCTCGGAAAGGCACTCGGGGCACTCTCGGTGGGTCTCTTCTTCGCTTCGCTTGAGGTGGTTCATCGGGGCGACCACGAAGAAGTAGACGGCGGCCGAGATCGAGAGGAACGAGATCAGGGCGTTGATGAAGTTGCCGTAGGTGAACTTCGAGCCGTTGATCGTGAAGGTGAGTGCCGAGAAATCGGGCTCGCCGATGATCGCGGCGATGATCGGGGTGAGCAGGTCGGCGACTACCGACTCGACCAGCGCCCCGAAAGCGGCCCCGATCACGACCGCGACGGCCAGGTCGATCACGTTGCCGCGAGTGATGAACTCGCGGTACCCCCGGAGGATGTTCATGGCCCGAACCTACCCGGCGATCCCGAGCGGAAACCCGGTCTGTCTCAGCGTGGCTTGGCGGTGAAAGTCGTGCTCCCGGAGCAGATGAAGATCCGCGAGCCGGACCAGAGGTCCGGGATCAGGAAGGAGAAGTTCAGCTTCAGCTTGCCCGAGACCCTGCGTCCACGCTGCTTGAGAGTCACCTCATAGTTCTTGGTCGCCTTGGCACCGACGTTCATCGCCGCCGGCTGCAGTGCTTTGCTCTTGACCGTGCGGCCGATCCGCCCCGGCGCGGCGGGCTGGAACAGCTCGCTGCCGGCCCGCGAGCTGTAGCCGCCGGTGGTCTCGAGGCAGAGGGTCGGGACGACGGTCCGGATGCTCGTCGTCTTCTTGCCCTTCAGCCCGAAGGTGATCGAGCTGCCGCCCTTGGTCTCCCCTTTGTAGGGGGCGGCCCCGGCGAAGTCGGCGGCAAACAGGAACCAGCCGCTGAACAGGCAGGTGAACCAGACCAGGCCGACGACGAGGTCGCTCCTGCGGTTGTGGCTCATCGGGTCACCTTGACCTTGCCGCTGACGCTCACGGTCTTGAGGCCGCTGCCCGAGGCCGAGATCCGGACCGGGTACTTGCCGCGTGCCTTCCGGGTGGTTCGGATGGTCAGGGACGCCTGCGCGGTGCGGCCGGCGGAGATGTTCCGCACCGTCTTGCAGCCGGCAGGCTTCAGCTTGCCGCGCGCCTTTCCGGTCACCTTCGCACAGACCCTCACCACGGCGACCTTTCCGCCGGCAGCGGTCACCCTGGCCTTCAGAGTCACCCTGCGGCCCGCCCTCACCTTGGCGAGCCCCGGACTGACCTTGACGGTGATGCGCGGCTTGGCCGGGCCGGTCGGTCCCGTGGGGCCGGTCGGGCTGGTCGGGCCGGTCGGTCCCGTGGGATTGGTCGGACCGGTCGGTCCGGTGGGATTGGTCGGCCCGGTCGGTCCCGTGGGGCTGGTCGGCCCGGTGGGTCCGGTGGGGTTCGTGGGTCCGGTCGGCCCGGTCGGGTTGGTCGGACCGGTGGGCCCGGTCGGACCGGTCGGCTTCAAGGTGGCCTGGCCGAAGGACGGCTCCTTGCCGTTACCGACCTTGACCGGGTTCAGGGTGCAATTGACGCCGCCGGTCGCGCTCGGCAGGTTCGCGACGTACACCGAGCCGCGGTCCTGCCAGGTGATCATCGAGCCGTCGGGCGAGAAGCGCGGATAGGCCGGCGCCTTGGCGATGTTGATCACCGAGCAGCGGTGGCTCGGACTGCCGGCCGGCGGCGTGCCGTTGGTGTTCCAGAAGGCGAACTCGGCATTGTCGCTGCCCTCGGGGGTCACCTCCAGCACCGCGACCCCCTTGGAGGAGATGTCGAAGCTCATCATGTCGCCGCCGTTCGGATCGTTGAAGCCAAGCCAGGCGGTCGGCTGGGCAGCGCCCGCCTTCTGCACCCAGATCCGGTTGAAGCTGGTGTCGACGAAGCCGGCGTACGGGGTGTTCGGGATCCAGCGGGGCCGGATGTAGTTGGTGTGGCAGTTGATCAGGCAGGGGTTCGTGGTGCCGGGACCGGCGATGAAGGAGACCCGCTGGTTCAGGGTGCAGGGGTTGGTCCAGCAATCGAAGTAGTGCCAGTCGTAGACGAACATGCCGCCGTCCGGCGAGATCACGCCCCCGTTGAACGGAACGAACGAACCGGCGCCGGTCTTGGGCAGGATCCAGGTGTCCTTGAGGCCGCCGGTCTCCGGGTTGATGAAGTACGCGAAGGCGCTGGAGCTGGCCTTGCGGATCGCGACGATGGTGCCGTCGTTCTTCTGCGAGGGGGTCATGTACCCGGACTCGGCGCTGGCGTCACTCGTGACTCGTTCGGAGAGGCTTCCGTCAGGCGAGGTCCGGTACACGTTGCCGTCGTTGCCGACGTATGACACGTTGGCGGCGTGTGCCTCGGGGGTGTGAGAGAACCAGGCGAACAGGCCGACCACGAAGGCAATGGTCAGGATGACATTGGCGCCGGCACAGGCTGAGCTGATTCGTTGTCTGGTTTTCACGGGACGGGACCTCCTGAATCGGGATTGCTGATGACCGCAGCTTTCAGATCGGCCCTTGCGGCGAGTTTGCGGGCAGGTTGCGGCCCCGCAAGGTGCCTCCTCATCGCGTCGCGCGACCCCGGGCGCACCACGCGTCTGGCTCTATAGTGCGGCGCGCAACCAATCCAAGGAGATTTTCTTTCGATGGGACTACTTGAAGGCAAGAACGCGATCGTCACCGGGTCCGCCCGCGGCATCGGTCGCGCCACCGCCGAGCTTTTCGCCGCCAACGGCGCGAAGGTGCTGATCAACGACCTCGACGCCGACGTCGCCGAGCAGACCGCCTCCGAGATCGACGGCGAGACCGCTGTCTTCGGCGGCGACCTGACCAAGGGCGATGCTGCCGAGAAGCTCGTAGCCACCGCCCAGGAAGCTTTCGGCTCGATCGACATCGTGGTCAACAACGCCGGCTACACCTGGGACGGCGTCGCCCACAAGATGAGCGACGAGCAGTTCCAGGCGATGCTCGACATCCACACGATCGTGCCGTTCCGGGTCGCCCGCGCGCTGGCGCCCGCCTGGCGCGAAGCCGCCAAGGCCGAAGCCGCGGAAGGCAACGAGTACTTCCGCAAGCTGATCAACGTCTCTTCCGTCTCCGGCACCATGGGCAACGCCGGCCAGGCCAACTACAGCGCCGCCAAGTCGGCCGTGGTCGGTCTGACCAAGACCCTGGCCAAGGAGTGGGGTCAGTTCAAGATCAACGTCAACGCGGTCGCCTTCGGTTTCGTCGAGACCCGCCTGACCGCGGCCAAGGAAGCCGGTGCCGAAACGGTCAAGGGGCCAGACGGGGAGGAGATACAGCTCGGCATCCCGGAGCAGATGCGGGCGATGGCCTCGATGATCATCCCGCTGGGACGTCCGGCCTCACCGGAGGAGGCGGCTGGACCGGTCCTCTTCCTCGGCTCGAACCTCTCCGACTACGTCCACGGACAGGTCCTCAACGTAACCGGCGGCCAGTTCGGCGGCATGTACACCTAGAACCACCCGAAACCAGGGCCAAAGGCGCCCCTTCGGGGGCGCCTTTTATTTGCTCAGAACAGCCATTGGAGCCAAGTCGGCACAGCTCCCCCGTCGCCTCCGGTTCCACCGGTCGCGCCGGTGGGGCCGCTCGCGCCCGTGGCGCCGGTGCCTCCGGACCCCCCGTCACCCTCGAAGAGACCGCCGTTGCCGCCGTTTCCCCCGGTCCCACCCGTGGGACCGGTCGCACCCGTGGCGCCGGTGCCCCCGAAGCCGCCGTCACCTCCGAAGCCGCCGTCGCCTCCAATTCCACCGGTTCCCCCGGTGACCCCGGTCGCTCCCGTAGGCCCGGCTATCCCCGTGGCCCCGGTCGGTCCGGTCGGTCCGGTGTCGCCAGTGGTTTCGGTTGGTCCGGTTGGGCCGGTCGGCCCGGTTTCTCCCGTGGCCCCGGTTGTCCCGGTGGGCCCGCTGCTACCGGTCACACCAGTGGGGCCCTCCGGCCCGGGGGGCCCGGTCACGCCGGTGAGACCAGTCGGGCCGGTGGCGCCGGTTTCTCCCGTGGGCCCGATCGGACCGGTAACCCCGGTTTCGCCGGTGACCCCGGTCGGTCCGGTGCTTCCCGTCGCGCCGGTGCTTCCCGTCGCGCCGGTGCCTCCCGTCTCGCCGATGGTGCCGGTCGCGCCGGTGCTTCCGATCTCGCCGGTCGGCCCCACTTTCCCGGGCCGTCCCGCCGCCATCCTCACGACCCTCACTTTCCGGGCGGCGCAGCTGGTGCCCGCGCGGCTCCGGAAACAGGAGACGACGTGATACCGACCGGGCGCGATCGTCCTCTTGACCTTGGCTCCGGCCAGGACCGGCTTCCGGCCGTGTGGGGCGACCCCGGCGACCTTGCGCCGCCCCATCAGGAAGGGGCCGGGCCGGCGGTTGTTCGAAAGCGTGATCGAGATTCGGCCGCGGACCATTCTCGCCCCACGGTTGCGGATCACCGAGGTGACGATGTAAGCGCTTCCCTGGGCCATCTTCGCCGGCGCCCTGACCTTCGTCATGTGTGGCTTGGCCGCCGCTTCAGCCGTGCTCGCCAGCAGCAGCGACGCCGCCAGCAGCATCAGCACCGAAAGCACGGCCTTCACCGTTCCCACCCTATGCCTGTAGCTCGAATCCATCCTTGATCCTTCCTCCTGCGGAGCCCCCATCCGACTCAGCATAGTGCTGAAGGCGGGCCGAAACAAGCGACGCACCCAGAACGCGGCGCCGGCCGATGGCCCTGGCAACGAAAAGGGCCCCGGTCGCCCGGGGCCCTTCTTCGCTTGTGCGACCTCGCCCCTAGGGGGTGTCGAAGTTGCCCGGGTTGATGGTCGGCATGGTGGATCCGTCGAGCCACTGGGAGAAGAACTGATCCCAGCGGGCATCTCGGGTGTTGCCGTCCATTTCCTTGGTCAGGGCGATCCACTGCGCCCGGCCGGCGTTGCCGTACGCGTAGCGGGTCTGCCATTGCGTGATCAGGTTCTGGAACGCGGTCGCGCCCATGATCTGATTCTGCGCTTCGAACATCAGCGCCGGCCTGGTGTAGGTCGGGAAGCCGTCGAACAGCGACGCGCCGTCGACGCCGGTCGGGGGTGTGCACCACTTGTTCGAACCGGGGCAGGTGCCACTGCCCGGCGTGTAGTTGTTGGTGAACTGACCCGCGGTCGTGGTCGGCGACCCGTTGAACGCGTTGCCCCACCACCAGGCGGCCCAGGTGGCCCAGCCCTCATGCAGCCAGAGGTCATGCCAGGTCGGTCCGGTCACCGAATCCCCGAACCACTGGTGAGTGGTTTCGTGGGCCAGGGTTCCCGCCCCGACGTTCCGGGTTGGGAAGTGGATCTTGCTCTGGACCTCGAGCACGTACCCGACCCCGCTCAGCTGGTCCACGACCGCCCCGGCCGAATCGAAGGGGTACGGCACCCCGAACTTCGTCTGGAGCTGGTCGATGATCGCGTCCTCGCGTGAGAGCGTGGCGTTGATCGTCGCCTTCTGCTCCGGGGTGTTGTTGTTGCTGATCGCGTTGTAGAGCGGCAGCCCGGTCAAAGCGCCGGTCGACTCGGTGTAGTCGTAGTTGCCGACCGACGACGTGCTGAGGTAGGTCGCCATCGGATGGTCCATGGACCAGTTCCAGGTCCAGGTCCCGTCCCCGTTGTCTACCCGGCTGTCGAGCTCGCCGTTGGCCACCGCGATGCGATCGGTCGAGACGGTGTTGTGGAACTCGAACGTCGCCTTGTCGCTCGGCGTGTTGTTGTTCGGGTACCAGGTCATCGATCCGATCGGCTCGTTGACCACGAACGACCCTTCATACCCGGGCGTGCTCACGCGCAGCCAGCCCTCCGGGGTGTCGTCGGGGTCGATGATCGAGACTCCCTGGCCCGAGTAGCTCACCTCGACCGTGAACGTGGCATCGCGACGAATCTTCGTCGCCGGCTCGATCACCAGCTTGTTCCTGTAGTCGTCTCCGGTCTCGCGCCAGTAGTCGGCTTCGACTCCGTCCACCTTGACGTCACTGACCGCGGGACCCGCGTAGTCCATGCTGAACTGGAACAGACCCGTTCCCTCCGTGTTCTTCGCCGTCATCACCGTGTTGGTGCCGGGGAGGAAGTCATTGGTCACGTAGTCATAGTTCAGGGTGATCGCGTAGTGCTGTGCGTCATAGCCGCTGTTGCCGACCTCCGGGTAGACGGGGTCCGGCGGGGTCACGGTCTGCGCGCCGACGCCGTAGGCGGGACCGGTCGGCCCGGTCGAGCCCGTGTCGCCGGTGGCCCCGGTGTCACCCGTTGACCCGGTGGCTCCGGTATCGCCGCTGGGCCCGATCGCTCCCGTGTTGCCTGTGGCTCCGGTATCACCGGTCGCACCGCTTGGCCCGGTGTCCCCGGTTGCCCCCGTCGTTCCGGTGCCTCCGGTCGGCCCGATCGGACCCGTGGAACCGGTGGCGCCGGTCGACCCGGTCGGCCCGGCCTTGCCGCCGACCACGCTCGCCCGCCTTGCCGCGCAGCTACGTCCGCCTCCGCCCTTGAAGCAGGAGACGACGAAGTATCTGCCGGCCTTGGCGGAACGCTTCAGCTTCGCCGCCGTGAGAACGCTCTTGACGCCTCGCGCCGGCAGCCCGCCGGTCGTCCGGCGACTGCCCAGCTTGACCGATCCCGGTCTGCGGTTCTTCGAAAGGGTGATCGAGACCCGGCCCTTGATTCTCCTGGCGATCGGATTCCGGATCTTGGTGGCGACCACGTACTGGCTGCCCGCGGTCAGTTTGCCGGAAGTCTTGACCTTGACGACCTTCGGTTTCGGCGACGCGTCGGCGACGCCCGTGAACAGACCGGCGGCGAGGAAGCAGAGGAGAACGGCTACTACCGCTCTCCGCAAGCCTCTCGCGGCCGGCCTTGGTGGATACGAGACCATTACTGGCCCTCCTTCTGATGTCTGGCTGGAGGCCGCTTCCCGGTGAACCAGCAGCTCCAGGCGCTACAGACCTACATCTACCCGATCCGCGATCCTCTTACCGGATACTCGGCTGGGGTCCTACTCGCGGCGCTCTTCGGCCGGCACCGTGCCGCCCGGTTCCGCGATCGCGGCCGGCGGCCAGGGGCCGAACCAGTTGTCCCGCGCCCCGTCCAGGGTGATCACGGAACCGGAGTGGAACGAGCCCGCATCCGAAGCGAGAAAGGCGATCAGCCAGGCCATCTCGTCCGACTCGCCGACCCGCCCGAGCGGGATCGTCTGATGAATCGCCTCGACGATCTGCTTCGGGTACTTGTTGACGAAGGTGTCGGTTGCGAACTGGCCCGCGGCGATCGCGCAGGTCCGGATATTGAACCGGGACCACTCGATCGAGAGCGTCTTGGTCATGTTCTCGACCGCGGCCCGGGCGGCCCCGGAATGGACCATGCCCGGCATCCCGTTGTGAGGCGAGAGGGTGACGTTGATGATCGCCCCCGATTCCTGCGGGATGAACGCCCTGGTCGCCGCCGCGTGGCTCATCAGCCAGGTCCCGGTCACGTTGAGCTCGATCACCGTGCGGAAGCCCTTGGGGCTGACCGTCTCAGCCGGGCTGAGGAACTGGCCTCCGGCATTGTTGACCAGGACGTCGATTCGTTCCTGCCGCCCGGTCACCAGCTCGAAGAAGGCGTCAACCGCCTCGTCGTCACGGATGTCAAGGGTCTCGTACTCGAAGCTGCCCGGCAAACCCTCGGCCAGTGCCGCGGTCTCGGCCAGCGGCTCGGCCCGCCGGCCGCAACCGATCACGGTCGCACCGAGGCGGGCCATCTCCAGGCTGGCCGCCCGGCCGAGACCCGTGCCGGCCCCGGAGAGAACGATCACCTTGCTCTCGAGCAGGCCTTCCCGAAAAATCTCTGAACGTACGTTTTCTCCCATCGGCTGGCGCAGATCCTACCCGCGGCAGGTCCGGCGGTAAGGTCAGCACGTGAGCATCCACGCCGAATCGAGACCGCTGGAAACTCCGCTCCCGGGCGGGAAGGAAGGCGCGAGCGTGACCGTCGAGCCGATGGTGACCGGCACCTTCAGCGGCCCGCCGATCCTGCATGACAGCCCCAAGGGCGAGGCGGGGACCCTGGCGATCCTCCGTTCGACCCGGGACGAGCGCGAGCCGTCCCCGATTCCCAGCTTCCTGATCCGGCATCCTTCGGCCGGCCTGATCCTGGTCGACAGCGGCCTCCATCCCTCGATCGCCTCCGATCCGGCCGAGAACCTGGGTCGGTTCACGACCTGGCTGATGCGACCGCAGATGGAGCCGGGCCAGGACGTTCTTTCTCAGCTTCGCGAAAAGGGCATCAGCCCGTCGGACATCCGCATGGTGATCTTCACCCACCTCCATTACGACCACGCTTCGGCGATCTCCGAGTTTCCCGACTCGACGCTGATCGTCAACGCGACCGAGTGGCAGTACGCAGCGACGGTCAGGAACCCGACCTTCAAGGGCTATCGCCGCCAGCAGTTCGATTACGCCTTCGATTACCGCACGATCTCCTTCGACAGCGACAAGGTCACCTCGTACGCCAGCTTCGGCCGCACTCTCGACCTGTTCGGGGACGGTTCGATCCGGCTCGCCTCCACCCCGGGCCACTCACCTGGCCACCAGTCGCTGATCTGCCGTTTGAAGGACCGGGATCTGGTGATCGCCGGCGACTCGATCTACGAGGAAAAGCAGCTCGAGGCCGGATCGAACCTGCCGGGCGTGCTCGATGACGCCCACAACTACCGCCGCTCCCTCCAGGAGCTCCGGCTCTTCCGCCAGACCTATCCCTCGGCCGTGATCACGGCTGGTCACGACAAGGAGTTCTACGAGAACGCCCCCGAACGCTGGGAGTGATTAGAACCCTACGGCTCGATCGTGCGGCCCGGCTCGGGCGAGACCTTCTCGCGCAGCGCCTGCTTGACCCCGCGCCGGCCCTTCTCGTCAAGGGCGGTGTACATCCGTTTGACCTGATCGAAGACTTCCTTCGCGCAGTCGAGCTGCTGCTCGCGGGTCGGATCCTCGACCACCGGGAAGGTGACCGGCTCACCGTACTGCGTGGTCACCTTGGGGAAGTTCAGCTTCTTCCAGCGGCGGACCGAGCCCGATCCGTGGATCGCGACTGGCACCACCGGCACGCCGGAGGTGAGGGCGATCCGGCCTATTCCCGGCCGGGCCTCACCGAGACCTCCGGTCCGTGAGCGACCGCCCTCCGCGTAGACGAGCACGCACCCCCCACGGTCGAAGATCGCGTCGACAGTCTTGAACGCCTCGGTGTCGTTGTGGCCACGGCGCACCGGGAAGACTCCGCCGTGATTGATGTAGGGAGTGAGGAGCGGCGGGCCGAAGAGCTGCGACTTGGCCATGAAGTTGACGTGCCGACGCAGGTAGACCGCCGCGTAGAAATGGTCCATCTGACTGAAGTGGTTCGGGGCCAGCAATACCGGACCCTCGGTGGGAACGTTCTCGATCCCGATCGCCCGGGTCCGGTAGAGGCCGACCGCGATCGGCGTGAGGAGCGCCCGGGTCGACTCATAGGTCCACCCCGGTTTGCCCCTTCTCGTCCGCTCGTGGTACTTGTCGAAATACTCGGCGGGGCGGGGGTCCTTGTAGACCTGCGGCTTCAGCTCAGACATAGGTTAGGGGCAGCTACACCAAGAGTCACATCGAGTTACACAAGCCGGAGCCCCGCCCAACCATCCTTTGCTTCGAATGGGCGGGGCGTGTTCAGCTGGGAGGGCGGGTCGGACCCCGCCCGACTTGCGGATCTACCGGACCCCGCCCGACTTGCAGTTAAGTCGCCCAGTTGCGGGAGCGGCTGAGCGCCCGGTGCCAGTCTGCGAGGAGATCCTCGGCCTGGTCACGGCTCATCCTCGGCTCGTAGCGGGCGCTCGGCCTCCACATGTCGCGCACCTGATCGATCGTCCAGGCGCCGCTGCCGATCCCGGCCAGGCAGGCCGCCCCGAAGGCGGTGGTCTCGGTGATCTCCGGGATCTCGACCGGCACCCCGAGCAGATCGGCCTGGAACTGCATGAGCCACTTGTTGGCCACCGCTCCGCCATCGGCCCGAAGCAGCCCCAGCCGCTCACCCGAGGCCTCCTCCTGCGCCCGTACCGCATCGACGGTCTGGTACGCGATCGCCTCCAACGCCGCTCGGGCCAGATGGGCGCGGGTGGTGCCCCGGGTCAAGCCCACCATCGTGCCGCGAGCGTACGGATCCCACCAGGGCGAGCCGAGACCGGTCAGGGCCGGCACGAAGTAGACCCCGTCATTCGAGTCGAGCGAGGCGGCCATGGCCTCTGTCTCGCGCGCGTCGTCGATGATCCCGAGCCCGTCGCGCAGCCACTGCACGGCGCTGCCGGTGACGAAGACCGAAGCCTCGAGCGCATACTCGACCTCGTCGCCGATCCCCCAGGCGATGGTTCCGAGCAGGCCCTCTCCCGGGTCCGGTTTCGTCTGGCCGGCGTTGAGCAGGACGAAGCTGCCGGTCCCGTAGGTGTTCTTCGCCATCCCCGGCCGATGGCACATCTGGCCGAACAGGGCCGCCTGCTGATCGCCGCCGATCCCCGCCACCGGCACCTCGCCGCCGAAGCCGGTGGTCACTCCGAAGACACCGGCCGAGGGGCACACCGCCGGCAGCGAGTCGGGCTCGACCCCGAAGACCCGGCAGAGCTCGGGATCCCAGCTGAGCTCACCGGTGTCGAAGAGCATGGTCCGCGAGGCGTTGGTCAGGTCGGTGACGTGCTCGCCGCACATCCTCTGGACCAGCCAGGAGTCGATCGTGCCGAAGGCGGCATTCTCGGCGCCGGCGACGTTCTGCCGGAGCCACTCGATCTTGGTCGCCGAGAAATACGGGTCGAGGACAAGCCCGGTCTTGGCCCGCACCTCCGCTTCGAGCCCCTCGGCCCGAAGCTCGTCGCAGCGCGCGGCACCGCGGCGGTCCTGCCAGACCAGCGCGTGATGGAGCGGCTTGTCCGTTTCCGGGTCCCAGGCGACGACGGTCTCGCGCTGATTGGTGATCCCGATCGCGTCGAGGTCCGGCCCGCTGATCCCGGCCCCGGCCAGCGCCCGGGCGGCCACGCCCCAGGTGACCTCCCAGATCTCCTCGGCATCATGCTCGACCCAGCCCGGCTCGGGAAAGTGCTGCCGGAACTCGGCGTAACCCCGGCCCACGATCTTGCCCTCCTCGTCGAAGACCAACCCGGTCGAACCGGTGGTTCCCTGATCGATCGCGAGGATCATCGGCGAGACCACCAGACCCGGGCGAAGTCGAGCAGCTGGCGGAAGCGGTGAAGGAAGCCCTTGAGAGTCTTTCCGGTCGCCCGGTGGGCAAGATCGATCTCGTACTCGCCGAGCCGGTAACCGGCCCGGACGGCGTCGATCGTCATGCCGGTCTCCATCCCGTAGGCCGGAGCGAAGGGAAGGACCTCACGCAGCAGTTCGAGAGTCATCGCCCGCTGGCCCGAGATCGGGGCCTGCGGCTCGGCCCCGCAGCGCCTGCGGATCACCCAGGCGGAGAAGCCGAGGGCGAAACCGAAGCCACCGCCGACCCGCTTGGCGAACATCGCCACGGCCAGGTCACACTCCTCATCCCGGACCGCCTCGACCAGCGGCCCGAGCTTGCCGGCCGAGCCGGCGAGGTCGCCGTCGCAGAGCAGCACGTACGCGGGCAGGTCCGGCTCGCTGAGCATCGCCTCGGCGCAGGCGGTCATGTTGCCGCCCTTGCCGTGCACCCGGCCCCGTCGCACGACCTTGGCCCCGGCGGCCATGGCCGCTTCGGCGGTACCGTCCTCGGAAGCGTCGTCGGCGACCCAGAGGGCCGCTCCGGGGAAAGCCTCGCGGAGCGATCCGATCGTCCCGGCGATCACGTCGGCCTCGTTTCGGGCGGCGATCAAGACGGCGAGGGATTTGGGGTCGAAGCTCTCCACCGGGGCCGGACTCTATCCCGGTCGGTACAGGTAAAGTCCCGGTCCATGGCGAACATCGAAGCTCACATCACCGGGAACGTGTGGAAGATCCAGGTCAAGGTCGGGGACGAGGTCTCCGAGGAGGACGAAGTGATCATCCTCGAGTCGATGAAGATGGAGATCCCGGTCGAGTCCGAGGACGACGGCGTGGTCAAGGAGATCCTCTGCCAGGAGGGTCAGTCCGTGACCGAAGGCGACGTTCTCATCGTCCTCGAGTAGCCCAGCCTCCGTGGACGTCGAAACCGGCACGGAGAAGCTCCGGCTCGACTTCCCGGCCGAGGCGGTCGCCCGCCTCACGATTTCCAATCCGCCCAAGCGGAACGCGCTCGACCACGAGATCCTCGACGCGATCACCGCCACCGTCCCGCGGCTGAACGACGGCATCGAGGTGCGTTGCCTGGTGATCACCGGCGAGGCACCGGTCTTCTCGGCCGGCTACGACATCGGCGACATCCCGGCCGAGAGCTTCGAGCGGGACGCCGAAGCGCTGGTCGCCCACCCGTTCACCGCGGCGCTCGACGCGATCGAGGCGTTCCCGTGGCCGACCGTGGCCGCACTCAACGGCCACTGTCTCGGCGGCGCGCTCGAGATGGCCGTCACCTGTGACCTCCGGCTCTCGGCCCCGGCCGCGAAGCTCGGCATGCCACCGGCCAAGCTCGGTCTGATCTACGGCCATACCGGCCTGATCCGGTTCATCCGCACGATCGGCCTGCCGCGTACCCGCGAGCTCTTCTTCACCGGCGACATGCTGCGAGCCGACCGGGCCGAGCAGATCGGCCTGGTCAACCGGGTGATCGAAGGCGAGTTCGAGTCGGAATCGATTGAGTTCGCGGCCGGCATCGCCGCCAATGCCCCACTTTCGATGAAGGGCAACAAGCAGGCGATGAAGACGATCACCGAGAACCCGATCCTCTCCGAAGAGCAGGTCGCCGAACTGGTCGCGTTGCGCGAGTCCTGCTTCGGCTCCGAGGATTTCCTCGAGGGCATCACCGCCTTCGGCGAGAAGCGCAAGCCCCGCTGGACCGGCCGCTGAACCGACCGGCGCTCAGCCGCCCAGGCTGGCGCGGAGCTGGAGGGTGCGGTTCGTGGCCCGGGTGAACTGGGCGCGAGGCAGCTTGCCGGTCCGGAGGCGGGTTGCGATTGCCTGCTCGCCTTTGCCGGCTGACTGCCAATCGCCGTAGAGCAGGATGTCCATGCCGGCGTTGGCGGCGCTGATCGCCGCCCGTTCGGGACCGCCGAAGTCGTTGACCGCAACGCTGCCCATCGCGTCGGTGATGGTAACTCCCTTGAAACCGAGCCCCTGGCGCAGCACGCCGCGGACGACCTTCGGCTCGAAGGCGGCCGGCTTCGGGCCGAGCGCCGGGTAGATCGCGGTGCCGACCATGACCAGCTTGCCGCCGGCGGCGATGTACGGCCGGTACGGTGCCAGGTCAACCTTCCGCAGCGCCGCCTTCGAGAGAGTGATCCGCTGGACCGCGAAATCGGTGTTCTCGCGAGCCGCCCCGAGCCCCGGGAAGTGCTTCGCGGTGGCCGCCACGCCGGTGCGTTGGAGCGCCCGGGCGAAGGGAATCGCGGTCGCGTTCACCCGCTTGACGGTCGAGCCGAAGCCGCGATCGGTGTCGGCGATCACACCGCCGGGCCGGGCGACATCCAGGACCGGTGCGAGATCGACGTTGAAGCCGGCGTTCTTCAGGTTGCGGCCGGTCAGGGTTCCCTGGCGCCGCGAGAACGCGGTGCCGCGGGCGCCCATCTGCTCGGCCGAGGCGCTCGGGGCGCCGGCCAGGCGCTTGACCAGCCCGCCTTCCTGGTCGACCATGATGAGCAGCGGGTAGCGCTTCAGGCCATCCGGCCTTGGGATCCGCTGGATCGAGCGGGTGAGTCGCTGGATCTGATTCCGCGAGCCGAGATTGTCGGCGAAGAGGACCACACCGCCGATCAGACCAGCCTTGACCCGGCGTCGGATCACCGCCGGCACCGACCTGCCCTCAAAACCAGCGACGATCCGCTGGCCCGCCAGCTGATGGTTCGTCAATCCCGCCGAGAGGTTCCTGGCCACGGGAGCGAAGGGGGAGCTGTCCGACTGGGACTTCACGTAGGGACCGACCCCGGCGCTGCCCTCGCCACCGGCGGTCGAACCCGAGTCGCCACCCGGCGAGGAAAGCAGCACCAGGACGGCAAGCGCGGCGAGCAGGAGGATGACTCCGATCGCGGTTCCAGCGGGTGATTTCCTCAGGACCGAGGCCATGCTTCGATCATACGCAGACCCAACCTGGGGCTTCCGCCCGACTCTCAGCCTTTTTCGATGATGTCGAGGGTCTTCTCGGTCAGCTCGACCTTCATCCCCTCGGCCTCGAGCAGCCCGGCCAGAGCCTCCAGATCCTTCGGAGTCGACTTCGCCGAAAGGGCGACCCGCGCGACGTCGCCCCGCACCGCCTTGGCCATGTGGGAGATGACCTTGCGCTTGCCACCACTCTCGGTGAAGCCTCGCACCGTGATCAACCGGGCCCGCTTCGGCTTCCAGGCCGCGGAGTAGGACCCGGAACGCATGTCGAGCACGATGCCGCCTTCCTCGTCATGGCCGGCCTCGTCCATTGCCGCCTTCAGCGCGTCACGCCAGAACGCGGGCAGCCCACCGATCCTCGGCAGCTTCGCCTTCATCGCGAAGCGGTAGTACGGGATCCGGTCGCCCGGAGCGAGGAAGCCCCACAGCGCCGAGGCGATCAGCAGGTTCTTGCCCGCCCGCCGCTTGCCGGCCGCCGGCAGGGATCCGAACTCGAGCCGGTCATAGAGCACGCCGGTGTAGACCTCGGAGGCCGGGGCCACCGCGGAGGACAAGATCTCGGCGTCGCGAGCGATCTCCCCGGCCTGCCCCGCGGAGATGCCCAGTGCCGAGATCGCCTTCTTCTCCGGCCCATTCGCCAGCTTCTCCAACGCCTCGATCAGCTCACCCCGCTTCTCCCCGAGCTGGTCAGCGAAGGCAAGCGACCCGAGGTCGAGTCGCTTCTTCCCGGAGGGAGAGGCCTTCCCCTCGGAAGGTGGCAGGAGGATCAGCACTGCTAAGCCGAGATGAGGCCTTGGTCAAGCGCGTAACGCACCAGCTCGGCACGGCTGCCGAGCTCCAGCTTCTTCTGGATGCTGGCCCGGTGGCTCTCTACCGTGCGGACGCTGAGGAAGAGCTGATCGGCGATCTCGGCGTTGGTGTGGCCGAGCGCGATCAGGCGCATCACCTCGACCTCACGGTCGCTGAGGGTGCGGCCGGTCCGCCCCTCGGCCCGGTCCTTGTCGGCGAGATGCTGGTAGAGCGAGGGCTGCAGGTAAGTCTCGCCGGCCGCGGCACGTCGCACGGCCAGCACCAGTTCCGAGTCGGCCGCCTCCTTCAGCACGTACCCCATCACCCCGGCCTGCAGCGCCTGACGGGCGAAGGCCGGTTCGTTTCGCATCGTCAGGATCACGATCTTGGTCTCCGGCGAGGCGGCCTGGATATCGGGGATCGCCTCGAGGCTCGGGCGCCCCGGCATGTTGAGGTCCAGCACCAGGACGTCCGGCCTGTGCGCCCCGACGTAACGGATCGCGTCATCCGCGGTGCCGGCCTCGGCAACCACCTCGAGGTCCGGTTCGGATTCGAGCAGCACCTTGAGGGCCGACCGGACCACCGCGTGATCGTCAACCAGCACCAAGGTCAGCTTCTCGGCAGGACTCTCCCGACCTGATTCCACCCAGACAGGCTACCCGCCCGGGCGGCTCGCGTTTCCGTACCTTTCCGCAGACTTCCGCCGGGCCGACGCGGCCGGCGGCCGAGCCGCCAAGGCTACGGGCCGGCGATCCACGGGTCATAGAATCCGGGCCGTGGATGAAGCAACGGTTGAACTCGACCAAGCCCGGCTCGGACGTCTGATCGAGGTGGGCCGCAGCCTCGTCTCCGAGCCCGACACGGGAGCGGTGATCTACGACGCTCTGGATGTCGCCCGCGAGTTGACCGGTGCCCGCTACGCGGCCCTGGGAATCCTCGACAGCCGCCGGGCCGAGCTCGAGCAGTTCCTGACCCTGGGGATCGACAAGAAGCAGCGCGAGAAGATCGGCGATCCGCCCCACGGCGGCGGCGTGCTGGGACTCTTGATCGAGGAGCCGGAGCCATTGATCCTTGACGACGTCGGTGACCACCCCAAGTCACAGGGCTTCCCGTCCAACCACCCGCCGATGAAGTCGTTCCTCGGCGTCCCGGTCAAGATCCGGGGCGAGTCCTGGGGCAATCTCTACCTGACCGAGAAGGACGCCGGGCCGTTCGACCGGGCCGACCTTCAGTCGGTTGAGATCCTCGCCGAGTGGATCGCGATCGCGATCGACAACGCCCGATCGGCCGCCGCCGAGCGAGTTCGACTCACGATCGAGGCCGCCGAGCAGGAGCGTGGTCGCTGGGCCCGCGAGCTGCATGACGAGACCCTGCAGAACCTGGCGAGCCTCCGGGTCCTGCTCTCCGGCACCCGACGCCGGACCGCGATGGGGCCCGTCTCGCCGATCCTGGACCAGGCGATCGAGCGGATCGACGAAACGATCGTCGAACTGCGTCGGCTGATCTCCGACCTGCGCCCGGCCGCGCTGGACGAACTCGGCGTGGAGGCGGCCCTCAACTCCCTGATCGAACGGCTCTCCGGCACCTCAGTCGAGATCGACCTCTACGTGGAACTGGGCCTCGACCACGGCGGCCGTTACGAGGCGCTGCTCGAGGACACGGTCTACCGCATCGTCCAGGAATCGCTCAACAACGCGATCCGCCACGGCCACGCCGCGCGCGCGATCGTCGAGGTGATCGAGGAGGAAGGCGAGATCAGGATCCGGGTGGCCGATGACGGCACCGGCTTCGACCCGAACCGGTCGGGCGGTGGCTTCGGGTTGATCGGGATGCGCGAGCGGGTCAACCTGACCGGGGGGCGGATCGACGTCCGCTCCGGCGAGGACGGCACGACGATCACCGCCGCGCTCCCCGCCAGCCGCGGCTGATCAGGCCGGGATCTCGCGGAAGGTTCCGTCGCGGAGCTCGATCACCCGATCGAAGGCCTGGGGATCGGCCAGGGTGTGGGTGATGACGAGAACCCCGCAGCCCTGACCGCGCCGTTCGATCAGGCAGCGTTCGAGCGCCGCCGCGCCGCCGGGATCGAGGTGTGCCGTCGGTTCGTCGAAGATCAGGAAACGGGCCCGCGAGAGGAATACCCGGGCGGCGGCGATCCGCTGCCGCTGACCGCCGGAGATCTTGGAACCGTCCTCCCCGACCAGGGAGTCGATGCCATCCGGCAGCGAGTTGATCCAGTCCTCGAGACCGGCCTCGGCCAACGCCTCGATGATCCGTTCGGGATCCGCTTCGGGCCGGCCCAGCTTGACGTTCTCGCCGATCGTGGTGTTGAACATGTAGGCGTCCTGGGGCGCGAGCCGGACCGCCTCCCGCAGCTCGTCCTGATCCAGCTCGCGCAAGTCGGTCCCGCCGAGGGTGACCCGGCCCGCATCCGGCTCGCGAAACCGCACCAGCAGTTCGGCCAGCGTGCTCTTGCCGATCCCGCTGGGCCCGGTCAGGGCGACCGCCTCACCGGGACGCAGCTCCAGCTCCGCGCCGTCCAGCAGCGACCGCGCGCCGCCGGGGTAGCCGAAGCGGACTCCTTCCAGGCGGATCGGACCGCCGGCGGGAATCGGTTGCCGATACGCGGGATTCGTGACCGGGACCGGTCGCTCGGTCACTTCCTCGATCCGTCCGGCCGCTTCGTCGGTGGCGTCGATCACGGCCGCCGCCTGGCTCAGGGGGGTGATCGCCTCGAACGAGGCCATCGACAGCAACGCCAGGGCCGCCAGCAGGACGCCGTTCAGCTCACCGGAGTGGACCGCCGGGATCGAGACCGCCGTCACCGCGACCGCGGCCCCGACCGCGAGCAGCGTGCTCAGCCCCTCGGCCAGCCCGGCACTCATCGCATCCCGGCGCTGGAGAGAGACCAGTTGGTCATCGTCGGCACGAGCCCTTCCCAGCCAGTCGTCCTCGCGGCCGGCCACGGCGATCTCCGCCCCGCCCACCGCGATCTCATGCAGATCCCCGGCCAACCTGCCCCGCGCTCTCGCCTGGCGCCGGCCGGCGCTGCGGGCCGACCAGCGAGTGAGTGCCGGCGCCGCGAGACCGCCGAGCAGCAGCATGGCCGCCAGCATGAGGCCCGCGACCGGCAGGATGACCGCGGCCAGGATCACGCAGAAGGCGGAGCAGAGCATGGCGACGATCGGTGGGCCGTAGGCGCGCAGGTACAGATCCTGGAGCCGGTCGACGTCACCGACGAAGCGACTCATCAGGTCGGCCCGGCGGGAGCCGTCGAGCCCGGCCGGGACGAGCGGGATCAGCCACTCGAAGAAGCGTCCCCGCAAGTCGGTCAGCGCCCGGAAGGCGAGGTCATGTGAGCTCAGCCGCTCGCCGTACCGCAGCAGCGCTCGCGAGATCCCGAAGAACCGGACCGAGACGATCGCCACGGTCAGGGAGAGGATCTCGGGCCGCTGGGCGGCCCGGCTGATCAGGTACCCGGAGGCGGTGAGCAGGCCGACCGCGGCCAGCACCGTGCCGGTGCCGAGGATGACCGAGAGGGCGAACAGCCGCCAGCGGTTGCGGGTCGCGAGCGCCGCGCGGCCCAGTGGCGTCCGTTCGAGACGGGCGGCGATCACGCGGTCACCCTCTCGCTCAGGCCTCGCTCGTCCAGGACCAGAGTACGGTCGGCACCTACGATCGGCTCGGGCCGGTGGGAGATGATCAGCGCGGTTCGGTCCCGTGCGACGTCGTCGATCGCGGCGGCCAGTTCCAGTTCGGTGGCCTGGTCCAGATGAGCGGTGGGCTCGTCGAGAATCAACAGCGGCGCGCGGCTGAGCAGCGCCCGGGCCAGGGCGATGCGCTGGGTCTGGCCGGCCGAGAGCCGGCGTCCGCCTTCGCCGACCTCGGTCCGGAGGCCTTCCGGCAGCCCGGCCACGACCTCGCCGAGCGCGGCCGTCCCGACCGCGACCTCCTCATCGCTGGCTTCCGGGTTGAACAGCCGCAGATTGTCGGCCAGGCTCGCGGCGAAGATGGTCGGTCGCTGTGGCACCCAGGCGATCTGCCGGCGCCAGGCCCGGGGCTCGACAGTGGCCAGATCCACCCCACCGCAGGTGATCCGGCCCGACGAGGGCTCGGCCAGCCGCAGCAGGAGGGTGGCCAGCGTGCTCTTGCCGCCGCCGCTCGGCCCGACCAGGGCCACCGTCTCACCGGCCCGCAGCTCGAGGTCGATCGAGTCCAGCACCCGTTCCCGACCCGGCCACGCGTATGAAACGCCCTCCATGGCAACCGACCAGCGGGCCGGGTCGGGAACGGGTGCCGGCTCGATCGGGGCGGCCACCGCCGCCGGCTGGTCGATCACCTCGAAGATCCGCTCGGCCGCCGCCATGCCGTCGGCGCTGGCGTGAAACTGGGCCCCGAGCTGGCGCAGCGGCATGTAGAGCTCGGGGGCGAGCAGCAGCACGGTCAATCCGGCGACCAGTTCCAGGTGGCCGCCGGCGAGCTGGATACCGACCGCGGTGGCGACCATCGCCACGCCGATCATCGCCAAGAGCTCCAGCACCAGCGAGGAGAGGAAGCCGATCCGCAGCGCGCCCATGGTCTCCCGCCGGTACTCCTCCCCCACCGTCTCGATCGAACCGGACTGGGAGTAGGCCTGACTGTTTGCCCGCAGGGTCGCCAGCCCGCCGACCAGGTCGAGGAAGTGGGCCGAAAGGCGGGACATCCGCTCCCAGCGCCGACGGGTCCGCTTCTCGGTCAGCAGGCCGATCAGGATCATGAAGACGATGATCAGCGGTGCCGTGACCGCGAGGATCGCGGCCGACTCCCAGTTGTAGCGGACCACCCAGGCGAGGACCGCGACCGGCACCACCGCCGCCAGGACCATCTGGGGCAGGTAGCGCGCGAAGTAGTTCTCCAGGGCGGCGACGCCGTCGACCGCCGAGCTGACCAGGTCACCGGACTGCTCGTCCTGGAGCGCCCCCGGACGGGTGAAGAGCAGGTGTCGGGAAAGCCGCTCGCGGAGCTCCGACATCACCCGGGCCGCGCCGAACCGGCCGGCGCTTTCGAAGCCGGCCGCGGCCAGACCGCGTCCGAGCGAGACGACGGCCAGCCAGATCAGCCACGGGGCCACCTCGGCGAAGGACTCGCCATCCATGAAGACCCCCGCGATCACCTTGGCCAGCAGGGTGGCCTGGGCGATGATCAGGCCGGCCTGGAGCACCCCCAGGCCGACCGTCACGATCAGGTGGTTGCGGGCGACGCGGCTGGATCGGGCCAGGCGCCGCTGCGTTTCACGAGCCTGTCGACTCGCCCCCGGCGCCCGGGCTCGACCCTGAGCCACCAGCGGCCTCCTTCTTCTTGTCGAGCAGATCCAGAGGCGTCTTCACATCGCCGACGCCCTCGGCCGAGAGCCGGTGGCGAAAGACCCAGTAGGTCCAGGCCTGGTAGAGCAGCACCACCGGGACCAGCATCGCCGCGACCACGGTCATCACGGTCAGCGTGTAGTTGGTCGAGCTGGCCAGGTTGAGGCTCATGTCGTAGGCCGAATCGATGCTGGAGACCATCGCGTTCGGGAACAGGTCCACGAACTGCGCGATGAAGTAGAAGGCGATCCCGGCCGCCGTCCCGATGAACGCCTTCAGGGGCCGCCGCTTGGCCTGGGAGGCCGCGAAGAAGAAGGCGGCGACCGCGACGGCCGCCGCGATGAGGGAAAGGATCTCGAGCGAGTCCTGACGGATCAGGGTCCAGGCCATGAAGAGCGCCGCCAGGACGGCGGCGATCGGCGTCGCCTTGACCGCCGTGGCGCGCGCCTTCTCGCGGATCTCTCCCTCGGTCCGGAGCTCCAGGAACAGGGCCCCGTGAGCGAAGAAGATCGCCAGCGAGGCCACGCCGCCCAGCAGCGCGTAGACCGAGAGCAGGTCGAAGAAGCTGCCGACGTACTCGATCGATTCTCGTCCGTTCGTGGTGACCGGCTCGATCGGCACGCCGCCGATGATGTTGGCCCAGGCGACGCCCCAGAGCAGAGCCGGGACCAGGCTGCCGAGCGCGATGCACCACTCCCAGCCGTCGCGCCAGGCCTTCGAATCTCGCTTGCCCCACATCTCAAAACCGACGTTGCGGACGATCAGCGCGACCAGGATGCCGAACAGGGCGATGTAAAAGCCGGAGAACAGGGTCGAGTACCACTCCGGGAACGCCGCGAAGGTGGCGCCGCCGGCGACGATCAGCCAGACCTCGTTGCCGTCCCAGACCGGGCCGATCGTGTGCAGGATGGTCCGCTTTTCGTCCCGGTTGCCGCCGATCAGCTTCATCAGCATGCCGACCCCGAAATCGAACCCTTCGAGGATCAGATAGCCGATCCAGAGGATCGAGATCAAGAGGAACCAGATGAACTGAAGTGTTGTCGTGTCTTCCATCAGTCTTCCTCCGGGCTCCTAGTAGGCCATTCCCAGGTAGGGCTTGTCTTCATCGCCTTCCTCGACCGGGGCCGGTCCCTTGCCGGCCGTCCTGAAGAAGAGCTTGCCGGCGAACACGGCCAGCACGCCGTAGAGCAGGGTGAACCCGACCAGGGTGATCCAGACCTCCGCCGCGCTGACCGTCGGGGAGACCCCGTCCTGGGTCCGGAGCAGACCGAAGACGACCCAGGGCTGGCGCCCCATCTCGGTGAAGATCCAGCCCGCCGAGGAGGCGATGAAGGGCAGCGCGGTGGCGAACATCCCGACCTTGAGGAAGCGCCGCGACTCGATCAGCTTGCCCCGTCGGTTCAGCCACCAGCCGACCAGCCCGAGCAGGGCGAGCAGGAAGCCGCACCCGAGCATCACCCGCCAGGACCAGTAGGCGACCCAGACGATCGGTGCGAAGTCCATGTCCCGGAACTCCGGGCCCAGGTAGTTCGGGTTGTCCTTGCCGTCGATCTTCGGCTCGCCGTAGGTCTGCCGGTACTGCTCGTTGAGGTTGTTGACGCCCTTCACCTCGGATTCCGGCTTCCCGGTCATGATGAAAGAGAGCAGGTTGGGCAGCTGGATGTCGCGGTTGGTCTTCTCGGGGTTGCCTTCGAAGTCACCGGTCGCAAGGAGGGAAAGCCCGACCCCGTTCTCGGTCTCGAAGACCGCGTCGGCGGCGGCCATCTTCATCGGCTGCTGGTCGCTCATCAGGACGCCGTTGAAGTGGCCGACCCCGATCATCACGACGCCGGTGACCGCGAGGGTCGGCAGCACGATCTTCATCGAGTTGCCGAAGACCCCGGTCTCGTTGCCCCGCAGCAGATGCCAGGCGGAGATGCCGACGATCACCATGCCTCCGGTGAGGGCCGCGGCCAGCATCGTGTGGGCCATCGCGTAGAGCGCGGTGCTGTTCGTCAGCACGGCCCAGATCGAGGTCAGCTCGACCTTGCCGGTGACCTCGTTCAGCTTGTAGCCCACCGGATGCTGCATCCAGGAGTTGGCGGCCAGGATGAAGTAGGCGGAGAGCATGGTCGAAAGCGAGACCGCCCACATGCAGGCGAGGTGGACCTTCTCCGAGAGCCGGCCCCAGCCGAAGATCCAGAGCCCGAGGAAGGTCGACTCGACGAAGAACGCGGCCAGCCCTTCCATCGCCAGCGGTGCACCGAAGATGTCGCCGACGAACCGCGAGTAGTCAGACCAGTTCATGCCGAACTGGAACTCCTGCACCAGGCCGGTCGCGACGCCGAGCGCGAAGGAGATCAGCATCAGCTTGCCCCAGAACCTGGTTGCCCTCAGCCACCGCTCGTCCTTGGTCCGGTACCAGCGGGTCTGGTACCAAGCGGTGAAGAAGGCGAGGCCGATCGTGAGCGGGACGAAGATGAAGTGATAGAGGGTCGTGATCCCGAACTGCCATCGGGCCAGCTCCAGGCTGGTCATCGCAATAGTCATCGATCCACCTTCATGGTCTGAGCGTAACCCGATGGCGGCGAGAAAACATGCGGAAAATCCCCGCAGTCGCTGCGGCTTATTACTGAGGCTGGTTCTAGCTCAGGCAGCGCCCGGAGTCATGAAGCGCCTTGCGGTAGCGGCGCATCGAGGCGTGGCGGAAATCGCCGTGGGTCTGCGTCTTCATCGCCGGGACCAGCTCGCGGTGGAAGCGCGAGCGAAGGCTCTCGTTGTGGCCGATCACGTCGCGGATCGGGATCCGGTAGCGGCAGCGCAGCCATCTGGTCAGCCGGATCGAGGCCCGGAGCTGGCGCCGGTTGCCGAGCACGTCACCGTCCCGGTAGCCGGTGTGCTCGATCCCGAACGCTACCTGGTTGAGCCCGACCGTGTGGCGGCAGCGGATCCGGAGCGGCACCAGCTGGACCACCCTGCCCGTGCCGGAGACCACGAAATGCGAGCAGACGTTGGGCAGCTCATGGAACTCGGGGTCGCCACGGTCGGAAGCGAACGTGTTGTAGACGGCGCCGACGGTCCCCGCCACGGCGACGTGCTCGACGATCTGGCGCGGGCGGATCAGGCGCCACTGGCGCACCCCGTAGTGCCGCAGGGAGTAGGCGGCCATCTGGTGCTTTCTTTTGGCCCCGAACGGGATGAACCGCCGGTGGATCCAGGCCGGGACCGCCCGCGGCCGGGCCTCCTTCGAGGCCCGGCTCGATCTACTGACCGGCCTTTGCAGTCAATCGGCGGCGGCCGGGTCGAGGCCGCCCGTCGGGCCGAGGTCCGGGCCCAGGTCGCCACCCGAGCGCTTCACCTTGAAGGGCGCGACCTTGCCCCGGAAGGCGTTGCCGAAGGTGTAGACCGGCATCCCGATCTCGGTGATGTTGTAGACCCGCGGCTGGTCGGAGATGAAGGTCCTGAGGCAGCCGTGGCTGGCCGGGTAGTTCGGGACCGAGGCGTAACCGTGGGTCGCGTAGCCGCGGATGAAGTAGGACGAGTAGTACATCCCCTTCTCGTTGTAGCCCGGGTCCTTCCAGTAGAAGCTGTAGGTGCCGAGGATGGTCGGGGTGGCGGGCGCGCCGCTCGCTACGGGGAAGATCGCGTAGGGATCGTCGCCCTTCGAGAAGACGATCACCTGCTTGGAGAGCGGGGCCTCCATGTGGTCCCCGAGCCCGGGCTTGCGCACGCGGTAGCCGCCCTTGCCGTTGAACACGCGCTGGACGATGGTCTTCGAGGCGCGCGCGTTTCTGGTCATGTCATTCAGCTTGCGGTAGGCGAGCACGGCCCGCTCCATCTTGCCGTTGAAGCAGCGGCCCTGGCCCGGGACCAGCGCGAGCCGGTTGAGGGCCTTGCGGAAGCCGGCCACGACCCGGCCGCACTGGTCATGCGGCAGGCCGACGTAGCGGACCCGCCAGACCTTGTGGTCACTCGTGTCCTTGCCGACCGCGCGCTTGCCGGCCTTGCCCCAGTACTTCGCGTGGACGCCGTAACGCGCGCCGCGGCGCATGTAGACGGCGGTGCGGAAGGTGCCGTAATTGCCGCCGGCCTTGCTCACCTTGACGCTGCGGTTGTCGATCCGCTTGCCGTCCCGGTACAGGTAGACCCGGACCCGCTGCTGATTGCGGAAGGGCTTGAGCGAGCCCTGGATCACGACCCGGCTCATGATCGTCGCCTGATGCTTGTGGAGGCCCTTGATCTTGAGCTTCACGGTGGCCTTGGCCGGGCCGTCGGACTTCCCGCCGCCACCGTTGCCGCCCGCTGCCTGGGCGGTGCCGCCGGTGAGGAGGAGTGCGGCTGCCAGGCAGAGCAGAGCCAGCGCGGCAAGGATGCCGGTGCGATCACTTGTATTGGTCAGCGTTCGGACGTTCAACGGATGCTCCTGCGGTCGGGCGATAAGTCCACGAATTGTAGAGATGCGCCGGGTCAGGCTGCGGGCGAGGCGGCCTCGGCAATTTCGGCTGCCTCGCGCGTCTCTTCGTCGACCGATTCGGCCTTGCCGCCGATCAGCACGAAGGCGACCAGAACCCCGACCAGGGCGATCCCGACCGAGAGCGTCATCGCGTGGCTCAGACCGTAGACGAAGGCGTCGTGGCCGGCGGTCATCAGGTGCTCCGCCTTGGCCGCCGGCACCCCGTCGAGGTGCGGTGCCCCGCCGGTCAGCTGGTGGGCGAAGTCGGACCGCTGCGCGGCCGTGAGGCCGTTCTCGCCACCGAGCGTGGTCGCCAGGCGGGTCTTGGCCTCGCTCTGGAACAGGGCCCCGAGGGCGGCGACCCCGAAAGTGCCGCCGACCATGCGGAACATCGAGAGCACGCCGGAGGCGACACCGGCCTTGGTCTTCGGAACCGCGTTCATCGCCGCGGTCGACATCGGGGACATGGTCAGGCCGATGCCGGCGCCGAGCACGATGAAGCTGGGCAGGATGTCGCCGAAGGTGGTGCCGTCGGTGATCTGTGAGAAGAGGTAGAGCGAGAGCGTGATCAGCGCCATCCCGACCACGATCGGCCAGCGCGGGCCGATCCGGTCGGCGAGACGTCCGGAGATCGGGGCGATCACCATGATCACCAGGGTGGTCGGCAGGAACCGCACCCCCGCTTCCAGCGCCGAGTAGCCGAGGATGTTCTGCATGTAAAGCGCCAGGAAGAAGAACACGCCCATCATCGCGAAGGAGATGATGAAGGCGACCACGACCGAGCCGATGAAGTTGCGGCTCTTGAACAGGCCGAACTCGATGATCGGAGCGGTGACCCGGTTCTCGGTCAGGACGAAGCCGACCATCGTGAGGACCGAGACGGCGATCAGGCTGATCACGGCGGTCGAGTCCCAGCCCCAGGAGTTGCCCTCGATCAGGGCGAGGACCAGCGCCGAGAGGCTGACCGTGAGGATGCCGACGCCGGCGTAGTCGACCCGGCGGCCGACCGTGTTGTCACGCGACTCGCGGACCACGAACATGGCCGCCATCACGGCCAGGATGCCGACCGGCAGGTTGATGTAGAAGATCGAGCGCCACGAGACGTGCTCGGTCAGGAAGCCGCCGAGCACCGGCCCGACGGCGAGCGCGAGGGCCGAGACGCCGGCCCAGGTGCCGATCGCCTTCCCTCGCTCGGAGGGCGGGAAGGCGTCGGTGATGATCGAGAGCGTGCCGGGCATCATGAACGCGGCACCGATGCCCTGCAACACGCGGCTGGCGACCAGGGCGAAGTTGTTGGGGGCGAAGCCGGCCGTGGTCGAGGCCAGGGTGAAGACGATCACGCCGAAGATGAAGGCCCTGCGCCGCCCGAAGATGTCACCGATCCGGCCACCGACCGCGAGCAGCACCGCGAAGGAGAGCGTGTAGCCGTTGACGATCCACTCGAGTCCGGAGATCGAGGTGTCGAGGTCGCGCTGGATCGAGGGCAGGGCGACGTTCACGACGGTGTTGTCGAGCATCACCATGAAGAGCGCCAGGCACATCGCGCCCAGCGTCCACCACTTGCGGTTCTCGTCGGTAATCAGGTGCTGGTATCTGCTCACTTCGGTACTGCTCCTTCCAACTGCTGGTGAATCGCGGCGAGGTCTTCCCGCTCAATCAGGCGTGAGAGCAGGTTGTCCAGTTCTTGAAGCTCTTCGCCCGAGAAGCTGCTGGCCAGCTTCACGGCGCCGACGGCACGCCCCATCAGGGCGGCGTTGGTCACGTTGTGGCCCTCGTCGGTCAGGCTGACCAGTCGGCGGCGCCGGTCTTCGGGATCCTCTTCCCGGGATACGAGGCCCTTGCGGACCAGGCCGTCGATCGCCCGGCTGACCGCCGGCATCGAGGCTCCGGTCGACTCGGCGATGTCGGCCAGGCAGAAGTTGTCCCGAGACTCGAACACGCCGAGGCCCATCAGGGCCTTGAACTCGAGGAAGGAGAGCCCGTGGGCGTCCGCCTCGAGCAGCGCGGTCGGTGCGGCCCCGAAAGAGAGCATCCGGCGGAAGAGGGTGCCGAACTGAAGCGCGACGCGAATCGCCTCCGGAGAGGCTTCGTCGAGCACTTCCTGGCTGGCGGCCCGGACCGCTTCGACGCGGTCGCAGGTGGTGCCTTCACCACCCTCGGTCCCGGTTTCCATTGCTTCCTCATCAGTCATTAGGACAAGATAGTTGCGCTTTCGCAACTATTTGTCAAGTGGAAAAGTTGCCAATGTGATGCACATCAC
>JBIQLL010000002.1:0-295687 GCA_044464425.1 Solirubrobacterales bacterium
GGCTCGGATCCCCTCCGAACTTGTCGATGTGTCGGTTGACCCAGCCCACGGCACGAGCGGCATCCAGATGAGCAGCTGGAAAGCGAACCCGATTTCTGGCCAGGTACCGCCGACCCTTCAAGTCGGGTGAAAGCCGATAGTTCGCTGAGACCACGATGAATCCGGCTCTGATGAAGACATTCGCCTTCCCGGGCATCGTTGTGTTGGCCTTGTTGCCCTTGAACCAGCCGCCACCGTGGAACCAGACCACGACCGGCCTGGGTTCCGGTGAGCGCTCATTCGGCACGTAGACGTCCAGCCGACTCGATCCGCGCTGTCCGTTGTTCGGGCCGTAGGCGATGTCCGACCTGACCTTGAACGGACCGGCTGCGCCGGCCTCTGTGACAGACAGCGTCAGCACAGCGAAAACAATCCCCAGCACGAGCATGAACGCGCGCCGCTTGCCGTTTCCCCTCATCGTTGCCCTGCCCCCTCATGGTTTGCCGCCATTAATGATTTGCGGTTATTTCTAACTCAATGCTATTACAACGCTAACATTAACCAACCGACCGGGCTGCGGAGACGATGCGGAAGCGGACCTTCCGCGACATTCCCGGCCGGCCGCTCGGGTAGAGGGGCCGGACCCTGAAGGTGTGTTTGCCCAGCCCCAGGCGGTACGTCTCGGGGCTGCGGCATTTCCGGAACCGTTTCCGGTCGATCCGGCACTGGAGCCCGGCGGTTCTGCCGGTTCCCTTGAAGGCGATGACGACGCGGCGACGGACCTTCCGGAAGGCCCGTTTGCCGCCCCGGCGCTTGACCCGGACCGTGACTCGCTTCGGGGGACGTTTCGTGATCTTCACTCCAGCCGGGCGGGCGGTGGAAACCAGATCAGCAACGAACCGACTCACGGTCGCCGTCTCGGCGCTCGCGTCGCTCGGCGCGCCCAGCGCCGTGTTGATCCCCTCGTGGTCGTAGGGAACCCCGAGCACCGATTCCGAGGGCTCCCCCAGCGCGCTCGCCATGGCCTGGTTGGCCGCGATCCGGTTCGGCCGGGCAGCCTGGGTGACGAAGAGAAACGGGGGATCGGACGGGTCGGCCTGAAGCAGCGGCGACATTCGGTCCCAGCGGGCCTCCGCAGCCTCCTCTCCCGGGGTGCCGAAGGCATTCCACGCGAGCAGACGGGCCTGAAGCGGCGCGTTCATGGAGGCCTCCTCGCGGACGTTGAAGCTGTCCGTGTCAAGCGAGACCGCGCCCAGGATCTGCCGCCGCGAAACCCGGCGGCCCTCGACCCAGACGGGCGAGGTTGCGGCCAGCGAGACCAGCTGGGCCCCGGCCGAGTGGCCGATCAGGATGATCCGGTCCGGGTCTCCTCCGTACTTGCTGATGTGCTGGCTGAGCCAGCCGAGCGCCTCGGCCACGTCGGCGATGTGGTCGGGCGCACGCACCCGGGCCGGGTCGAACTGGCAGCAGCTCTCCGAGATGTCTGGCGAGAGCCGGTAGTTGAGGCTGGCGAGGACGTAGCCCATGCCGTTGAACAGCCGGGCCTTGTCGGCGATCCGGTTTGCCTTGTCCCCGTTCATGAATCCACCGCCATGAACCCAGACGACCAGCGGCCGGAGCGCGTTCGCCTCATCCGGCCCGGCCGGCAGGTGGAGATCAAGGCTGTTCAGGCCGGTCTCGACGGGGCCGATCTCATCCTGGTTGTAGTTGAGGTCACCGATCGTGCGGGCTGGCGCGTCCGCACACGCCGGCGACGCCGTGAAGCCGAGGATCGCGGCCAGAAGCGGGACAATCAGCGAGAGCCTTCGACCTGCCATGCTCATTCAACCCGCTCGGCAGCCCTACGTAGCGGCCAGCGCGAACGACCCTAGAAGGGATCCACGAGCCGCGCGTCGAGCCAGTTGGTCAGGGTGCGGGCGTAGGTGGCGCTGATGTGGCCGCGGTCGCGGTACTTGAGGATGTTGCCGCGAACCGCACGGCAACGATGGCCGGGGCAGACCTTGGGCAGAGGGTCGATGATGCGGACCGCTTTCAGGCGCTTGGCCGCCGCGAAGTCATACGCCTGGGAGCGCGGACGGCGGGCCGGAAAGGCGCAGCGCCCCGGACGACCGGGGTGCTGGGAGACGCAGACCGACGGCAGGAAGGTCTGTGACATGGGCAGGTCCCGCATCACGGTGACCTGGGCCCCGAACTTGCGCAGCCTCAGCAGGGTCTCGAACATCCCCTTGCGGAAGATCGGTTCGCTCGCCGCCCGGCTGAGCCGCTCGCCGCCCCTCATCACGTACGTGTTGGGGGCGGTATTGCTGGCCACGAACGCCATCTTGAACTTCTCCCGCCGGATCCGTTTGAGCGCGTTAAGGCGCCAGCGAGTGCACTCCCGGTACACGTTGACCAGGGCCGCCGTGCAGTTCTTGCGCATCAGCATGGTCAACTCCCAGCCGCGCCGCTTGGCGATGTTGATCAGGGCCGGAGTCCACTGCAGGGCGTGTGAGTCGCCGAGCACGGCCACCTTTTTCTTCGACCCGACCACCCCGTAATGGCAGGGCGGCGAGGTGAGCCGGTTGGTGTAGATCAGGCAGCCTTCCCGGAACACCGGGCCCTTGTCGGTCTTGACCGCGGTGAAGGAAGGCACGTAGGTCCGCGCGGCCGCCGGGCCGGCCAAGCCGCCGACCAGCCCCGCAAGAACCACTGAGACCGCAAGGACCAGTCCCGCGGCTCGTTTCACCGCGTCACTCGCAGCTTCACGAGACGCGATGCGCTCGCTCGCCCGGTGTTGTCGTAGCTGTTCACCCGCAACCTGTGCAGACCCGCCTTGAGCCGCCAGCTGCGCGGGCAGAGCGTCTCCCGGCCACCGTCGGCCCGGCAGGTCACGAGGCGAGCGGGCGGGCGGGAAGAAATGCGCAGACGAACCGTCCCGGTCATGCCCGGCCCGGAGGCGGCAACGATCCGGTCACCCTTGATCACCGGGCGGTAGCGAACCGGATAGATCGCTGCCCTGGCGAAGCGCATCAAAGGCGCGGTCACGCCCATGTCCCCCTCGGGGTTGCCGAGCAGCGGCACCACACCGGCGTGCTCGGTCCGAACCCGGTGGGAAACGAGACCGAGACGCTGGCCGAGCCTTCTGGACATCCGCTTCGCATCAGCCCAGCGGTCGGGGGCGGTGGTCGGGACCACGAAGTAGATCGGTGGGTCCTTTCGGTCAGCGAAGCGAAGTGGCGAGGCGGCCGCCCAGCGGTGGGCCTTCTTCTCTTCGGCCGGGGTCCCGAAGGCGTTGAACATCATCTTCTGGAAGCCGGCGTTGATCCGGCGGTATGCCGGGGTCATCATCCGCGCCACGTTGAAGCCGACCGCGTCCAGCGAGAAGACTCCCTTGATCTGTCGGGTCGACATGCCCCGCGCCCTGAGGTAGGCCGGCCGGGTCGCCAGCAGGCTCGAGATCTGGCCACCGGCTGAATCGCCGCCGATCAGCATCCGTTTCGGGTTGCCCCCGTACTTCGCGATGTGGCGGTTGACCCAGCCGAGCGCACGGGCCGCGTCCAGGTAATGAGCCGGGAAGCGCAGACGGTTCGGGGCGAGCGCTCGCGGGCCGGACAGTTCGGGCGAAAGGCGATAGTTGACCGAGACGAAGACATAGCCGGCATCGACCAGCGTCTTCGCCTTGTAGGCCATGGTCGAGCTCACCTTGTCACCGGTGAACCAGCCTCCGCCGTGGATCCAGACGAAGACCGGGCGCGGCTTCGCACTCTCGGCGATCGGCACGTACACATCCAGCAGGTTGGAACCGGGCTGGTCGTTGGCCGGCCCGTAGGCGATGTCGGACTTGATCGTGTAAGGGTCATCGGCCGAGCGAGCGGGCGAAGCGAGGCCCGCGAGAACCACCGCGAGAGCCGCCAAGGCGGCGAGCATCACGCCGATCAAGAGCAGGCGTGACCGACTGTTGACTGGATTCCCCGATTTGAACATTCGGAAAAGTAAACACGCTTTTCCGGCCTGAGGTGCGGCCGAACGGCCGCTCACGCGATCGCCGGCGCCTCCGGGAGCCGCTCGATCGCGGCGTCCAGCTCTTCCTGGGGCAGCTCGAGGTCGGTCAGCTCGCCCGCCAGGTAGGCGTCATAGGCCGACATGTCGAAGTGACCGTGGCCGGAAAGACCCAGCAGGATCGTCCGCTCTTCGCCCGCCTGTTTGGCCGCCTCTGCCTCTTCGATCACCGCGCGGATCGCGTGGGCCGGCTCCGGGCCGGGGATGATCCCCTCGGTCCGGGCGAAGAGCAGCGCCGCCTCGAAGGCCGCTCCCTGCGGGATCGCCGTCGCCTCGACCAGACCTTCGTGGACGAAGGCGCAGAGGCTCGGCGCGTCACCGTGGTAGCGCAGGCCGCCGGCGTGGACCGGGGCCGGTACGAAATCATGACCGAGCGTGTACATCGGCATCAGCGGAGTCATGCCGACCGTATCGCCGAAATCGTAGGCGTACTTCCCGCGGGTCAGGGTCGGGCAGGCGGTCGGCTCGGCCCCGAGCAGGCGCGTACCCCGGCCGTTTCTGATGTTCTCCCGCAAGAACGGGTTGATCAGCCCGGCGAAGTTGGAGCCACCACCGACACAGCCGACCACGACATCCGGGTACTCGCCGGCCATCTCCATCGCCGCGATCGCCTCCTGGCCGATCACCGTCTGGTGCAGGCAGACGTGGTTCAGGACTGAGCCGAGCGAGTAATTCGTGTCGGGCGAGCTGGCCGCGACCTCGACCGCCTCGGAGATCGCGATCCCCAGGCTGCCACTCTCGTGGGACGCCTGCGAGCGTCCCGCCTCGGTCAGGTCCGAGGGGCTGCGATGGACGGTCGCGCCCCAGGTCTCGATCATCGCCCGGCGGTACGGCTTCTGGTCGTAGGAGACGCCGACCATGAAGACCTCGCACTCGAGGTCGAACCATTGGCAGGCCAGCGAAAGGGCCGAGCCCCACTGCCCCGCGCCGGTCTCGGTGGCCAGCTTCCGGGTGCCGGCCTCGCGGTTGTAATAGGCCTGAGCGACCGCCGAGTTGAGCTTGTGAGAACCGGCCGGCGAGACGCCTTCGTACTTGTAGTAGATGTGAGCCGGGGTGTCGAGCGCCTGCTCGAACCGGGTCGCGCGGATCAGCGGGGTCGGCCGCCAGAGCTTGTAGGCCTCGCGCACTTCCTCCGGGATCTCGATCGTCTCCTCCGGCGACATCTCCTGCTCGATCAGGCTCATCGGGAAGATCGCGGAAAGGTCATCCGGACCGGCCGGCTGACCGGTCGCCGGACTGAGCGGCGGCAACGGCTCCCCCGGAGCGTCGGCCATGATGTTGACCCAGCTCGTCGGGATCGCGGACTCAGGCAGAATGAACTTCTTGATCTCCTCGCTCATGCAAACATCCTAAGTCGGCGAGCTTCGCTCTGTGGTGCCTGCTGCGAGGCAGCAGGGTTCGGACGTCTCATAAATAAAGTCGGGCGGGGTCCAACCCGCCCTCCAAGTCAAACCCGCCGGTTCACAGAAACAAAAAATGGATGAACCGGCTCTGGTGGTACGGGGGACCGGCGCAGCACCTTGGGGTAGCCGTGGGGTGCGGCAGGCGTTTCCCGGACACTCACGGTAGCGAGCCCCTACGCGCGGGGGCGCGCGTATGCGGTCCGGGGAATGCCTGCCGCACCCCACGGCGTACCATCAGCGCCTCTCAAGCCAGGACCGAGATCACCTCGGTCACCCGTTCCATGCCTGGGCCTACGGCGTCGATCACGTCCCTCACGTTGAGCTCATCCGGCGCGATGCCGGCGGCGAGGTTTCCGACCGGGCAGATCGCGGCGTAGGCGATCCCGGCTTCGCGGGCGAGGATCGCTTCGGGCATGCCGGTCATGCCGACGATGTGGCAGCCGTCGGCGGCCAGGCGGCGGACCTCCGCCGCGGTCTCGAAGCGGGGGCCCTGGACTGCCGCGTAGGTGCCGTTGTCGACGAAGTTGATCCCCAGCTCACCCAAGCCGGCGGTGACCTCGGCCCGCCACTCCGGCGAGTAAGGGAAGGTGAAGTCCGGATGGACCACCGGATCGCCCTCGCCCTGGAAGGTGGTTTCTCGGCCCCAGGTGTAATCGATCAGCTGGTCGGGCACGACCAGCGCTCCGGGCACGCAGGCCGGATCGATGCCGCCGACCGTGCAGACGGCGAGGATCCGGTCACAGCCCGCCTCGCGGAGGGCGTGGATGTTCGCGCGGTAGTTGACCCGGTGGGGCGGGATCGAGTGATCCGCCCCGTGCCGGGCGAGGAACGCGACACCACCGCCGGTCTTCGAGAGCACGACGGGGCCCGAGGTCGGGCCCCAGGGGGTCACGACCGGGGCTTCGGACAAGGGCGGCGCGGCCTTTGCCGCGCCGCCCTTTCCCTGGGACTCGTCCTGCTCGCGAAGTCCGTAGAAACCGCTGCCGCCGATGACCCCGAGCAGGCTCACCTTCGGCGGAGCCGCCTCAGGCGCCGAGGCGGCTCTTGAGGGCTTCGAACTGACGACGTATCTCAGCCGGCAACGAGTCGCCGAACTTGGCCAGATGCTCTTCCAACTGCGGCAGCTGACCGGCGACCGCCTCGTCGTCCACGGTCAACAGGGCCTCCATCTGCTCAGTGGTGACGTCCACCCCTTCCAGGTCGAGGTCCTCGACCCTCGGCAGCAGGCCGATCGAGGTCTCGACGGTTCCGCCCTCGTCGTCGCAGCGGTTGAAGATCCACTTCAGGACCCGGCTGTTGTCGCCGAAGCCGGGCCACATGAACTTGCCGTCGTCGTCCTTGCGGAACCAGTTGACGTAGAAGATCTTCGGCAGCTTGGCGCCTTCCCTCTCGCCGATGTTCAGCCAGTGCCCGAAGTACTCGGCCATGTTGTAGCCGCAGAAGGGCAGCATCGCCATCGGGTCGAAGCGCAGCTGACCGACCGCGCCGGCCGCGGCGGCGGTGGTCTCCGAGGACATCGTGGCACCCAGGAAAACGCCGTGGTTCCAGTCAAAGGCTTCGGAGACCAGCGGCACGACACTGGCCCGGCGACCCCCGAAGAGGAAGGCGTCGATCGGCACGCCGGCCGGGTCTTCCCACTCGGCGGCGATGGTCGGAGCCTGAGCGGCCGGAACGGCGAAGCGCGCGTTCGGGTGGGCGGCCGGGATCTCCGCGGAGGGGCTCCAGTCGTTGCCGTGCCAATCGATCAGGTGCTCCGGAGCGGGACCCATGCCCTCCCACCAGACGTCACCGTCATCGGTCTTGGCGCAGTTCGTGAAGATGGTGTTCTCGGTGATCGAGGCCATCGCGTTCGGGTTCGAGTCAACGCTGGTGCCGGGAGCGACGCCGAAGAAGCCGGCCTCCGGGTTCACCGCGCGCAGGCGTCCCTCGTCATCGAACTTCATCCAGGCGATGTCGTCGCCGACCGTCTCGACGGTCCAGCCTTCCATGGTCGGGATCAGCATCGCGAGGTTGGTCTTGCCGCAGGCCGAGGGGAAGGCACCGGTCACGTACTTGACCTCGCCCTCGGGGCTGGTCAACTTGAGGATCAGCATGTGCTCGGCCATCCAGCCTTCGTCGCGAGCCATGACCGAAGCGATCCGCAAGGCAAAGCACTTCTTGCCGAGCAGCGCGTTGCCGCCGTAGCCGGATCCGTAAGACCAGATCTCACGAGTCTCCGGGTAATGGACGATGTACTTGTTCTCGGCGTTGCAAGGCCAGGCAACGTCCTCCTGCCCCTCGCCGAGCGGCATGCCGACCGAGTGGATGCAGGGCACGAACTCACCGTCGTCCCCGAGCACGTCGAGCGCGCCCTTCCCCATGCGGGTCATGATCCGCATCGAAGCGGCGACGTAGGCCGAGTCGGTCAGCTCGACGCCGATGTGGGCGATGCCGGAGCCGAGCGGGCCCATCGAGAAGGGCACCACGTACATGGTGCGCCCCTTCATGCAGCCCTCGAAGAACGGCTTCAGGGTGGCCCGCATCTCCTCCGGGTCACGCCAGTTGTTGGTCGGGCCGGCGTCTTCCTCTTTCTCGGAGCAGATGAAGGTGCGATCCTCGACCCGGGCGACGTCGCCGGGGTCGGAAAGGGCCAGGTAAGAGTTGGGGCGCTTCGCGTCGGAGAGCTTCTCGAAGGTTCCCGCCTCGACCAGAGATTCGGCGAGGGCGTTGTATTCCTCGGCCGAGCCGTCACACCAGTGGATCTGATCGGGCTGGGTCAGCTCGGCAATCTCGTCCACCCAGGCAAGAAGCCTGGCGTTCTTGGTCGGGGCCGTCACCTGGGTCGTCTCACTCACGGGCGCTTTTCAACTCCTTGGTCTTCGCGCCGGCAGGGGAAGGTCGGCGCTGATGTAAGCCGGTCAACGGATTGTGACGCAGATCAGGGCGACTTGCGGTCTGACCGCGACTCCACTGCGGGTTTCTACGGAGGCCGGCGGGTCCCCGAGCAGGGCGAGAATCAGGGCGCGTCGAGGCTCAAGACTTTGAGATCGCCCTTCTCCGAAACCACCTCTAGCTCCGCCACCGCCTCGTCGCCGGAGGTGGATATGACGTGGCAGGTGAACCTCGTGCCGACCGAGACCGGAACCCCCTCGGGGCAGGTGACCGACTCCACCTTCTGGCCGGTCGCCTCCTGCAGGTCGAACTTGAGGGCGAGCTCGGTCTTCTGGTCGTCGATCACGTCCCCTGCACCGCAGCCGACCAGGAGCGCGCCGAGGGCGAGCGGGATGGCGAGCAGGGCCGGCAGGCGGGCAGACACGGCCCGCACACTACATAGAGCCGGCCCACGCCGAGCCCAGCCCGCAGCCTCCCCGCCGATTCCTAGCGGCTCCATCGGAATAACCGGTTCTCCGGTTCTGGAATAGATTTCCCGCGCAATGATCTTCTATGAATACGAGGCAAGAAAGATCGTCGAAGGGGCCGGGATCCCGGTCACCAAGTACGGCTTCTGCCAGACCCCTGAAGAGGCACGGAAGATCGCCGAGGAGATCGGCGGTCCGACCGTGATCAAGTCCCAGGTCCTCACCGGCGGCCGCATGAAGGCAGGCGGCGTCAAGTTCGCCGACACCCCGGATGAGGCCGCCCAGCATGCCGCGGAGATTCTCGAGCTCGAGATCAACGGCCACATGCCGGTCGGCGTCCTGGTCGACCCCAAGGCCGAGGTCAAGCAGGAGTACTACGCCTCGGTGGTCTGGGACGGCACCGCCAAGAAGCCGCTGATGCTGTTCAGTGACATGGGCGGCATCGACATCGAGCAGGTCGCCGAGGAGCATCCCGACCACGTCGGCCGCGGCCACGTCTCGAACCTGCTGCCGGTCGGTGACTACGAGGCCAAGCAGGTGATCGCCGCCACCGGCGTCACCGGCAGCCAGCTCAACCGCGCCACGCCGATCCTGGCCAAGCTGGCCCGGCTCTTCCGTGAGAAGGACATGGTCCTGGCCGAGATCAACCCGCTGGCCGAGCTGACCGACGGCAGCTTCGTCGCGCTGGACGCCCACATGGAGATGGAGAAGGAGGCCGAAGGCCGCCAGAAGCAGCTGCTCCGGAAGGAGCTCGGGATCGCCGAGGACGACACCCGTGACAGCTACGTCCCCTCCGAGTTCGAGAAGAACGTCAAGGAGATCGACGCGGCCGACCATCGCGGCGTGATCCAGGGCAAGGACCACGGCTTCGACGGCAACCTCGGTCTGGTGATCGGCGCCGGTGGCGGGTCCCTGACCCTGACCGACGCGGTCCGCAGCCAGGGCGGCAAGCCGGCCAACTACTCGGAGATCGGCGGCAACCCCTCAGTCGCCAAGGCCTGTGGCCTGGCCAAGGAGGTCCTGAAGAAGGACGGGGTCGAGAAGATCGCCGTGATGATGTCGATCGTCTCCAACACCAGGGTCGACATCGTCGCCCGCGGCGTGATCAAGGCCTGCCTCGAGCTGGGCAAGGATCCGGCCGAGACGATCGCCATCTTCCGCATCCCGGGCGCCTGGGAAGACGAGGGCAACAAGATCCTCGACCACTACGGCGTCGAATACTGCGACCGTTCGGTCTCCCTCTGGGACGCCGCCGGACGAGCCGTCGCCAAGATCCAGGGAGCAGCATGAGCATCCTGCTGAACAAAGACACCACCTTCATCGTCCAGGGCATCACCGGCCGCGAGGCGGTCAACCTGACCAAGGAATGCCTCGACTACGGATCCAAGGTAGTCGGCGGCGTGACCCCGGGCCGCAAGGGCCGCGAGGTCCACGGCGTGCCGGTCTTCGACACGGTCGAGCAGGCCGTCGAGAACCACGGCAGCCAGATCGACGGCTCGATCGTCACCGTCCCCCCCGGCTTCACCAAGGACGCGGTGATCGAGGCGATCGCCAACGGCATCAAGCTGCTGGTCGTCGTCACCGAGCGCATCCCGCGCGGCGACGTCGCCGAGATGGTCGAGTTCGCCGAGCTGCATGACGCCCGGATAATCGGCCCGAACTGCCTCGGCCTGATCGTTCCCGACGTCTGCAAGATGGGCGGCATCGGCGGTCCCGCCAAGGACGCCGCGAAGTCCTACAGCCCGGGAGTCGTCGGCGTGATGTCCCGCTCCGGCGGCATGACCACCGAGATCTCCTCCTCGCTCACGGCCGCCGGCCTGGGCGTCTCGACCGCCGTCTCGATCGGCGGCGACGCGATCATCGGCTCGACCTACGCCGAGCTGATGCCGTACTTCGAGGCCGACGAGGAGACCAAGGCGATCGTCATCTACTCCGAGCCGGGCGGCCGCATGGAAGCCCAGCTCGCCGACTGGCAGGCCGAAAACAACTCCCGCCTGCCGATCGTCGCCTTCATGGCCGGCAAGTTCATGGACGACGAGTCGATGAAGGGCATGACCTTCGGTCACGCCGGAACCATCGTCGAGGGCAAGGAAGACTCGGCGACCGAGAAGATCAAGCGTCTCGAGTCCGCCGGGATCACCGTGGTCGAACGGATCGACCAGATTCCCGACGCAGTCAAGGAAA
Organism: Solirubrobacterales bacterium; assembly: GCA_044464425.1. Classification (GTDB taxonomy): domain Bacteria; phylum Actinomycetota; class Thermoleophilia; order Solirubrobacterales; family 70-9; genus 67-14. The sequence continues at coordinate 10,943 of JBIQLL010000002.1, forward strand.
GGATCGGATCATGAGCGCTGAAGCCATGGAAAGCGTCTTCATCGAGATCGAGCTCGACCAGCCCGCCGCGTCGGACCCGGAGCTGGCGAGGAAGCTGGAGGAAGTCTGCCCGGTGAGCATCTTCAAGGCCACCGACTCGGGCACCGAGATAGTCCGCGGCCAGCTCGACGAGTGCGTCCTCTGCAACCTCTGCGTCGAGGCCGCCCCCGAGGGCTCGCTCCGCATCATCAAGAAGTACGAGAGCTAGACCGACCTGATTGTCGCTAGGTTCGATTTGCAGGTGCTATATGCCTGCAAATCGAACCTAGCTCTGTTAACTCAAAGAATTTCAGGCCGTCTAGACTCGGCGGGCCGTGAACTTCATTGATGATGTGATCCAGAAGTTCCCCTTCTCGCAGGAGGCCGTGATTGCGATCGACGGCGAGGGGAACCGGAAGGTGCACTGCTTCTCCCACCTCTTCGCCCGGAGCCTCGGATTGACCGGCGAGATGCTGGACCGCGGGGTGCGCCGCGGAGACGTGGTGATGATCCTGATCGGCAACCGGATCGAGTGGGTCGTGGCGATGCTCGCCTGCTTCCGGATGGGTGCGATCGCGCTGCCCCTGAACCCCCAGTTGAGCGAGCATGACCTCGCCTACCGCGTCGGTGCGACCAATCCCGCCCTGGCGATCGGCGAAGCGGATTACCTGACCGCCCTGCCCGACGGCATCCCGGCCTTCGACCTGGATGACCTCGAACGTATTTTCGACGAGGACCTGGCCCAGGCGACGCCGGCCAAGGTTGCGAATCTGGATCCCGAGGACCCCGCCCTGATCGTCTTCACCTCCGGGACCACCGCGGAACCGAAGGGCGTGATCCACTCGCAGCGGTACCTGATCGGTCAGGCGCTCCAGGCCCGGCACTGGGTCGGGGCCGAACCCGGCGATCTCTGCTGGTGCACCGCGGCGCCGGGCTGGTCCAAATCCTCCCGCAACTCGTTCATCGCGCCCTGGCTCGGCGGTGCGAAGGCACTGCTGGTCGAGGGGCGGTTCAACCCTGACACCCGGCTTGAGATCGCCCGTCAACAGGAAGTCAACGTGCTCTGCCAGGCGCCGACCGAGTACCGGATACTCGCCAAACGGACCGAGCTCTCCGCGGTCCCTTCCCTTCGGCGCATGGTCTCGGCCGGCGAGGCGCTCAACCCCGAGGTGATCGGCGCCTTCCGCGAGGCGACCAGCGTCGAGATCGCCGACGGCTACGGGCAGACCGAGACCGGCGCCGTGACCGGAATCCGGCCCGGCGAGACGGTGGCGGGCCGCGAGGGCTCGATGGGCAAGCCGCTGCCCGGCATCGAGACGCGGATCGTCGAGGGGGAGCTTCAGGTCAAGGCCGCGACCTCCCCCACCTTCTTCTCCGGGTACGTCGACGGCAGCCGCTTCGAAGGCGAGTGGTGGGCGACCGGGGACCTGGTCTCGGAGGATGCGGACGGCTACCTCTTCCACGAGGGCCGAAACGACGACGTGATCTCCTCCTCCGGCTACCGGATCGGACCGGTCGAAGTGGAGTCCGCCCTGCTCAGCCACCCGGCCGTGGCCGAGGCGGCGGCGATCGCCTCGCCGGATCCGGAGCGCGGCTCGGTGGTCAAGGCGGTGATCGTGCTGCGCCAGGGCCAGGGCGATGAGGCGCTGGTCGCCGAGCTCCAGGAACACTGCCGCCGCGAGACGGCGCCCTACAAGTACCCGCGGCTGATCGAGTTCACCGATGAGCTGCCGAAGACCGCTTCCGGCAAGATCCGCCGGGCCGAGCTCAGATCCCGAGAGACTTAACCGCAAGTCGAGCAACCGGTCGGTTTGGCGTGCCCGGCAGGGCATCGTTGGACGTTTCGCCGACAGATGGAGATATAGGCTGTCTCTCAACCCACGATTGAGGAGAGCAGATGTCTGACAGTGGCCTGGACCCCCAGAAGATCGCTTCGCTGACCGAGGCGCAGCAGGAGATCTATCGCAACCGCACCGGCAAGTCGGCGCAGGAGTACCAGCGAGCGACCCAGGTCATGCCCGGTGGTGTCCCCTCCTCCTTCCAGGTCATGGACCCGTGGCCGGTCTACCTGGTCCGGGGCGAGGGCTCCCAGGTCTGGGACGTCGACGGCAACCAGTACACCGACTTCCACGCCGGCTTCGGCGTGATGGTGATCGGCCACGCCAACCCGATCATCGGCGAGGCGGTCAAGGCGCGGATCGACATGAGCACGCACTTCGCCGCTCCCACCAATGACTCCGTGGTCGTGGCCGAGGAGCTGAAGCGCCGCTTCAAGCTGCCCCACTGGCGCTTCATCAACTCCGGCACCGAGGCGACGATGGACGCGGTCCACCTGGCCCGTGGCGCCACCGGACGCGACATGATCCTCAAGGTCGAAGGCTCCTACCACGGCCATCACGACGCGGTGATGGTCTCGGTCGCCCCGCCGCTGGAGATGATCGGCACCCGCGAGGACCCGATCGCCATCCCTTACGGGGAAGGCACGCCGAAAGCCCTGACCGACCTCACCCACACCGTGCCGTTCAACAACGTCGAGGCGCTCAAGGCGGTGCTCGAGAACATCGGCGACCAGGTCGCCGGCATGATCGTCGAGCCGGCGATGATGAACATCAACATCATCCCGCCCAAGGACGGCTACCTGCAGGCCGTACGTGAGCTGACGGAGCAGTACGGGATCAAGCTGATCTTCGACGAGGTCAAGACCGGCGCGACCATGTCCCACGGCGGGGCCACCGGCTACTACGGGGTGACCCCGGATCTGATCACCCTGGCCAAGGCGACCTGCGGCGGCTACCCGGGCGGTTCGATCGGCATGTCGGACGAGATCGCCGAGCTGGTCGAGAGCGACCGGGTCAAGCAGTACGGCACCTTCAACGGCAACCCGCTGGTCATGGCGGCGGCCGAGGCGGCCCTGACCAAGGTTCTGACCGAGGACGCCTACGTCGAGCTGAACGAGAAGAACGAGTACCTCAAGGGACGCTGCCAGGAGATCATCGACAACTACGGCCTGCCGGCCTACACCGAGGGCATCGGGGCCAAGGGCTGCGTGATCTTCTCGCCCCAACGGCTCTACGAGTACCGCGACTACGCCGAGTACGTGAACGAGGAGCTCTCGACACTAGGCTGGCTCTACCACATGAACAACGGCATCTTCATGACCCCAGGCGTCGAAGAGGAGTGGACCCTGTCGGTCGCCCACACCCAGGGAGATCTCGACAACTACGCGTCGGCCTTCGAGCAGTTCGCTCGCGATATCGCCGCCTGACCGGCGACCGGTGGCGGGGCGGCCACTATCCCGAGTGGCCGAGCCCGCCGCCGACCAGGTCGCGGAACTTCTCCTTGAACCGGTCGGTGCGGCGGCCGAGCCGGAAGCGCGCCTCGGCCCGCGCCTGCTTTGACGGGTTCCGCTCGCCGTAGCGGCGTTTCGCCCAGACCGAGTTCGGCTTGCCCAGCCGGCAGGCGCCGTAGAGAGCGAGCGGCCAGACGAAGAAGCCGACCACCGCGTGCATGATCCGGTCCTTGAGGAAGGAGATCCCGACCACGATCAGCACGAACCCGGCCACGACCAGGCTGGCGATCAGGGTCTCCACCGAGTCGGCACCGATCTCGAAGGGCCGGACGCCGAACATGATCAAGGCGAGGATCAGCGCGGTCAGCACGGTCGCGTCGATCGAACGGCGGCCTTCCTCCGACCAGTAGACGTCCTCGAGGTGCAGCCAGAGCGCGAACTCGTCGATGGTCAGGCCGATCCCGATCCCGAAGACCAGGGCACAGAGATTGAACCAGCCGCTGTTCCCGTCCAGGGCGAACCCGAGCGCGCCGGCGATCATCATCAGCACGATCCCGAAGACGTGATGATGGACGTGGAGGCCGCCCTCGCTGACGATGCTGCCCGGCCACCAGGGAACGCGCGGCGAACGCATCAGCCGGGTGCTCATCCGGATGAAGGCGAAGGAGAGCAGGAATCCGATCAGGACCAGGAAGATGGCTTCCTCGTGATTGCTCTCGATCTGGTCCTGCCAGAAGTCGGTGAAGATCGAAGCCATGGTTGCCATCGCCGGGAATCCTGCCACGCGGAACGCCGGGATGCCCGATGCCCGATCATGTGCCCATGAGCAATCGCCTCGCTGACGAGACCAGTCCCTATCTCCTCCAGCACAAGGACAACCCGGTCGCCTGGCAGCCGTGGGGGCCGGAGGCCCTCGCCGAGGCCCAGGAGCGCCAGGTTCCCGTCCTGCTCTCGATCGGTTACGCGGCCTGCCACTGGTGCCACGTGATGGAACGCGAGTCGTTCGAGGACGAGGCCACCGCGGCCTACATGAACAAGCATTTCGTGGCGGTGAAGGTGGACCGCGAGGAGCGGCCGGACATCGACGCGATCTACATGGAGGCGGTCCAATCGATCACCGGCCAGGGCGGCTGGCCGCTGACCGCCTTCCTCGACCCGCAGGGAGTGCCCTTCCACGGCGGCACCTACTTCCCGCCGGAGCCGGTTCAGGGCATGCCGAGCTTCATGATGGTCATGGAAGCCGTGGTGGCCGCCTGGGACGAGAAACGGGACGAGATCCTCGCCCAGTCCGGTCAGGTCCGGACCAGGCTCGAGGCGGTTTCCCTGATCGGCGCGCCGGAAGGAGACCTCGACCCCGAGCTGCCGGCCAAGCGGGCGGCGAACCTGGCCGAGCAGACCGACATGAACCTCGGCGGCTTCGGACCGGCGCCGAAGTTCCCGCCCGCCTCGGCCCTCGACTTCATGCTCGGCCAGGGTGAGACGGACGCGGCCGAGGTGACCCTGGACCGGATGGCGGCCGGCGGGATCTTCGACCAGCTGGCCGGTGGCTTCGCCCGCTACGCGGTCGACGACCAGTGGCTGGTCCCCCACTTCGAGAAGATGCTCTACGACAACGCGCTGCTGGCCCGCACCTACCTCCGCGCCTGGCAGACGATCGGTCATGACCGCTACCGCTGCGTCACCCAGAAGACGCTCGACTGGGCGATGGCCGAGATGCTCGACCCGGCCGGGGGCTTCTACGCCTCGCTCGACGCCGACTCGGAAGGCGTCGAGGGACTCTTCTACACCTGGACCCCGGCCGAGATCACCGCGGTCCTAGGTGACCGGGCGCCCCGGGCGATCGAGGCCTTCGGGGTGACCGAGCAGGGGCACCTCGACGGGCGCAGCGTGCTCCACCTGCCGGCCGGGGTGCAGCCCGAGGAGGACAGGTCCCTCGAGGAGCTGGCCGACGAGCTGCTCGCCGCCCGGGCCGACCGGATCCGCCCGGCCCTCGACGACAAGGTGTTGAGCTCCTGGAACTCGCTGATGATCTCGGCGCTAGCCGAGGCCGGCGCGGTCCTCGGGCGGGCGGACTATCTCGAGGCCGCCCGACGCTGCGCGGACTTCATCTGGAACGGGATGCGAAGCCCCCAGGGCAACCTGCTGCGCAGCTGGCGGCACGGCGAGGCCCGGCTGAACGCCTATCTGGAGGACCACGCCTTCCTGCTGGAGGCCCTGATCGACCTCTACCAGGCGACCTTCGACCCGGTGATCTTCGATCGGGCCCGGGCGGTGGCCGAGACGATGATCGATCGCTTCTCCGATCCGGCCCGGGGCGGCTTCTTCACCACGTCGCACGACCACGAGGAGCTGATCGCTCGCCGCAAGGACGTCGGCGACCATCCGATCCCGGCCGGCAGCTCCTCGGCCGCGCTCGGGCTGCTCCGGCTCGCCGGGCTGACCGGGGAATCCGCCTACCGGCGCAAGGCCGAGGAGGTCCTCAGGCTGCTCGCGCCCGCCACCGCCCGGCAGCCGGCCGCCTTCGGGCATCTGCTGCAGGCGCTGGCGCTCTACCACTCCCCCGCCCCCGAGCTGGCGATCGTCTGGGCGGGCGAAGGCGCCGCGGAGGACGCGGCCGGCCTCGTGGCCGAAGCTCGGCGCCGTTACCGGCCGAACCTGGTGATCGCCGCCGGGCCCGAGGGGGCAACGACTCCGCCGCTGCTCCGCGACCGTGCCCTGGTCGCCGGGCAGCCGGCCGCATATGTTTGTGAGAGCTTCACCTGCAAGGCGCCGGTCACCGAACCGGCCGACCTCGGAAAGGAGCTCGACGGCCGCTAGAGCAGCGGCAGGAAGCTCTCCACCTCGAACGGGGTCACCTGGACCCGGTAGGAATCCCACTCCTGCCGCTTCAGTTCGACGAAGCGCCGGAAGGCGTGCTCACCCAGGGTCCGAAGAACGAGCTCGGAGTCGGCGGCCAGCTCGATCGCCTCGCCGAGGGTCGCGGGGAGCTGCTCGATGCCCCGCTGCGCGAGATCGTCGGGGCCGAGGTGGTAGAGGTTCTCCTCCATCGGCTCCGGCAGCTCGTACCCCTTCTCGATGCCCTCCAGGCCGGCCTGCAGCAGCCCGGCCAGGCAGAGGTACGGGTTGCAGGCGGGATCCGGGCAGCGAATCTCCGCACGGGCTGCGGCGGGGTCGGTGCCGCTTCGCTGCGGCACCCGGATCAGCGACGAGCGGTTCCGGCGTGACCAGGAAAGGTAGACCGGAGCCTCGAAGCCGGGCACCAGGCGCTTGTAGGAGTTGACCCACTGGGCGTAGAGCGGGGCGATCTCGCGCGCGTGACGGAGCTGACCCGCGATGAAGGCTTTGGCGGTCTGCGAGACGACGCCCGGCTTGGCCGGATCGAAGAAGGCGTTCTCGCCGTCCTTCAGGAGCGACTGGTGAAGGTGCATGCCGGAGCCGTTCGCTCCGTTCAGCGGCTTCGGCATGAAGGTGGCATGCCAGCCCTGCTGGACGGCGTACTCCTTGACCACGACCTTCGCGGTCATCACGTCGTCGGCGGTCAGCAGCGCGCCGGCCGGCTTGAGGTCGAGCTCGTGCTGGGAGGGCCCGGACTCGTGGTGGGTCGAAGCGACCTGGATGCCCATCTGCTCCAGGGCGAGCACGGTCTCCCGCCTCACGTCGGAGCCGGCGTCAAGCGTGGTCAGGTCGAAGTAGCCACCCTCATCGAGCACCTCCGGCACGCCACCCTCGGGCCGGGCCGAGCGGAAGTAGAAGAACTCGAGCTCCGGCGCGACCACGTAATCCTCGAACCCGAGATCGACGGCCCGCTGGAGGGCCCGCTTGAGGACCCAGCGCGGATCGCCCTCGTAGGTGTGCCCGCCGGGCACCTCGATGTCGCAGAACATGCGGGCCACCGCGTCGGTGCCCCCGGGGCGCCACGGGATCAGGCTGAAGGTCGAGGCGTCTGGCCGCGCCACCATGTCCGACTCCTCGACCGGGTTGAAACCGGTCAGCGAGGCGCCGTCGAAGCCGATCCCCTGCTCAAAGGCCCGCTCCAGCTCGCTCGGGTTGATCGAGAAGCTCTTCAGGTTGCCCAGCACGTCGGTGAACCAGAGCCGGACGAAGCGGACATCGTTGTCCCGGACTGCCTGAAAAACGTCTTCCGGGCTGTTGGTCTGTACTGCCATCGGGCTCCTTGTGAGGGTGAGAAACGGCTTTGCCGACCGCGAACTGGGTACCTCAGGCGGAAACGATACGCGAAGGAGCTTGCAAGTCGCCGCTGCAGTGGGTATAACTTACTTGCGGTAAGTAACTAGCTAAAAGTAAAGTAATGGCTCGCTAAACCGCGAGTAAACGCGATTCGCGAGCCCTCACTCCGAGAAACACTGGGAAGCGTGAAATCGTGACCGTAAAGACCGAAGTCAGCCGATTCCATATCCACGACGAACTGACCGCTCCCGATGAGAGCGCGCCAATCCTCAAGAGCATCCAGGTCGGTGGCCGCCAGGTGAACAAATTGGTCGGCGTCCTCGCCGGATCGCCCGCGGTGCTGCGCGCTTACACCAGGATGCGGGCGGAGCTCCAGCAGGGTGAGCTGCCGAAGGCCACCCGGCACCGGATCGCTCTCGCCGTGGCCGAGCATCGTGGCGACTCCTACAGCGTCGTCCAGTACGCGAAGTCGGCCCGCGCCGCCGGCCTCGGCCTCGACGAGGTGTCGCGGGCGCGCAGCTTCGCGTCCTCCGATCCGCGCGAGCAGGCCCTCCTCACCTACCTGAAGGCCGCGCTCGAGGCCGAAGGCGACCCGCCGATCTACCTCCACGAGGAAGCCCGCGAGGCTGGCTGGGACGACGAGCAGATCCTCGAGGCCCTGGCCCACGTGGCGATGGGCGAGTTTCAAAGCGTGATGGCCGCAGCCGCGGCCCTCCCGAAGGATCAGGCAACCCCGCGGGTACTCCCCGACGCCGCCTGATCACCCCCAAAAGAAGGACCCGCCTCTCTCTCCTGGGTCCCGGACGAGGCCATCTCTCTCCCTCCCGACCGGCCTCGTCATCAAAAAAGGACGGCCCCTAGCGGGGCCGTCCTTTGCGTTTCGTACCTCTCGAAAACGAGCGTCAGCGGCTCTCGACCCTGATCCCGTAGGTGAGCGCGCCGTTGAAGCGGCAGCCGTACTGGGCGACGCTGTTGATCTTGATCTGCGCCTGAGAGTTCTTCATCGTGGGTTGCTTGTTGCAAGTTGTGCGGTTGCGACTGGCGATCCAGCTGTTGTTCTCGTTGAAGGCGTCGCAGACCGCCGGGTTGACCACCGTGTTCTCGCGGTTGACCGTGATCGGCTTGCACGCCCGGGGCACGGAGAGCGCCGGAGCCCAGGTCGGGACGATCAGCGAGATGTAGTCGCCCTTGTTGACCTTGACCGGCCGCGGCAGGTTGAAGGTGGCGGTCCGGCCGAGGAACCGGCTCAGATCCTGGATCTGGGTGCGGCGCCGCAGCTTGTACACGATCTTGCCGTTCTGCTTCCGCTTGGCGAGGATGCCGATCGCGGCCTGCGGCTCGTCACCGAAGCGGTTCTTGAAGAACCGCTGCTGCTTCGCCGTCGGTTCCGCGAGCTTGATCCGCCAGCGGGTGATCTGCCCGACGAAGGGCACGCGGTAGGCGTTGGGGACACCGCCGGCCTTCGCCTGGAATCCGCTCACGATCGCCAGGGCCTGGCATCGCTCCGGGCACAGCGGGATCCGCTTGGCGCTCATCTTGCCGAGGTAGACCGCCTTGCCGGGAGCGGCGTCGGCCTGGTTGCCCGGGCCGCTCAGGAAGGCCACTCCGGCAAGCAGGGCGACAAGCCCTGCGAGGGCGGCGACCAGCTGGGTGCGGCGTCCGACGATCAGTGTCTTTGCTGACATCAGTTCAGTAGCTCCTTCTCATAAGTCTCACCGCGAGTACACGGATTGTGCGGCGGGTCAGGCTATAAACAGCCTAAAACCCAGGACGGATCGGTCTATCCCTGCACGGAAACGGCCGTGAGCGGGGCCATCCCCGCCGCGGGGGTTACCGGCCGCGGCTGATGATCGCGTGGCGAACCCGGCCGACGCCGGCGCCGGTCAGGCCGATCGCGTCGGACGCAGCCTTGGTCAGATCCCAGGTGCGGCCGCGGATGTAAGGGCCGCGGTCGATCACCGGGGCGATGATGAACTTGCCGCGATAGCCGATCAGGACCCGGGTGCCGCAGGGCAGGTTCTTGTTGGCAAGGCCGATCGTGGTCGGGCGCAGGGTCACCCGGCCGCAGGCGGTGCCGTTGCCGTAGAGGCCGGGCCCGTACCAGGAAGCCTCGGAGGTCCGGAGCGAACCGATCAGCTTGCGGGCGGTCGGCCTGTTGACCACGCCGTTGGTCCGCATGTTGGCGGCATTCTGGAAGCGACGCACCGCGCCGGTCGTGGGGCGGTCAAAGTTTCGGGTGAGAGCGCCGCGGAGAAGCCGCTTCGAGCGGACGATGCTCTTCAGCACCTTCACGTCCGGGCCGGCCATGCCCTCGCGGAGGACCCGGGCGCCGAAGCGGGTGCCGGAGCGCAGGTTGCCGGTCGGAGCGGCAGTCGGAGCAGCGGTGGTCTTCGTGGTTGTGGCCTTGGCCGTGGTGGTCGGCGGCGACGCCACTCCGAGCCCGCCCGATGCGGCGTTCGCGGTCCCGGCGCCGATCGTCATCGCGAGCGCGGCGACCAGTGCGCAGCAGGCAATCGCGGTGACGTGGAACCCCGTATTCAGTTTGCCCAGCCGTAGGCTGCGATTCATCCGTCGTCTCTCTTTCTGAAGGCTTGCGGGGTTAGCTGTCGGGCTCGCGCTGAAAGAGCAGCGCTACCTGGCAGATGCCAGTGATTCGCCCCCGGACCGAAGTCCATTGGGTCCCCCGTTCTCCGCGATCTTGAGGCGGAGATTCAGCAGAAGGTGCGGCAACATTAGCAAACGCTCAAAGAATGTGTGCATTTCATTTGTGTGACTTTCATCCGCTCCCGCATTCGGGCTTTACAATGGGCTCCGTGGGTCGGACGGCCGCGGGGGGAGAGAAAACCCCTCGAGGAAAGTCCGGACACCGAAGGGCAAGGACGGTGGGTAACGCCCACCCGGGGAAACCCGCGGGAAAGTGCCACAGAAATACACGGCCGATGGCGCGACCACACGTGAGTCGCGATCAGGCAAAGGTGAAAAGGTGCGGTAAGAGCGCACCGGCGCCGTGGTGACACGGCGGCCAGGTAAACCCCGTCCGGTGCAAGACCAAACAGGATCGCTGACCCGGCCCGGCGAGATCCAGGTAGGTCGCAGGCCGCGAAAGCTGCCCTCCGGTCTGATCAACCGGTGAGATAGATGGTCGTTCAAGACAGGATCCGGCTTACAGACCCACTAAGGAAGGGGCCCCGAGAGGGGCCCCTTCTATTGCAGCCCCTGAGCTTGTGGTGACGCCCACCCAACCCCACGGCTACCCAACCAGTCACCGCCTCACGAACGGTGAAACTGAAAACCGTGCGTGATGACTGGAAATCAGTTTCACCCCCGGCCCATGCGCCTCTACCAGAGCCGGCCTATCCATTCTTTGTTTCTGTGGGCCGCCCGGGTCAGACTTTTCGGAAGACTCCGATCACCTTGCCCATGACCTGGGCTTCCGTGGTGATGATCGGGTCCATCGTTTCGTTTTCCGGCTCGAGGCGGAAGTGGTCAGTCTCCTTGTAGAAGCGCTTGACGGTCGCGTCTTCGTCGCCGAGCAGGGCGACGACGATCTCGCCGTTTCTGGCTTCGGGGGCCGGGTGGACGATCACGTAGTCGCCGTCCATTATCCCGGCGTTCTTCATGCTCTCGCCGCGGACCTCGAGCACGTAATCGCCGTCGCCGCCGCCGATCATGCCGGGCACGTCGACGTAATCCTCGATGTTCTCCTCGGCGAGGATTCCCGGGCCGGCCGAGACCCGGCCGAGCAGGGGCAGGCCGGAAGGCCGGGCGGCCGCGTTGGCCACCGTGTCGACCACGTCCCTGGCGCTGTCGCGCACGCTCTCCCCCGCGCTCTTGGCCTTGTCGACGAGAAGCTCGAGCGCCCGGGGCTTGCTGGGGTCGCGCCGCAGCACACCGGCCTTCTCCAGGTTGGCGAGGTGGACGTGCACGGTCGAGGAGGAGGTCAGACCGACCGCCTGGCCGATCTCGCGGACCGTGGGCGGATAGCCCATCTTGTCCGTGTACTTGCCTATGTAGTCGAAGATCTCGCGCTGTCTTTTGGTCAGATCAACCACGTCGCTCCTTTTCGGCTCGAGGCCTTGTTCAGAAAACGGTCCGGCCTCGGATGGCGAACCTGTGTTCGTAATCTAGCTCTCCGTGCGGACGTATGTTCGTGCGCCGGGCCGATTCGCAATCTGACGACCAGAATCGGATCGACCGCCACCCACCCAGACAGCCCCACCACTCCGCGCCTTCGTCCTCCCTTCCCCTAGAATCCGCCTTCCTCGGGCGGCTGTGGCGGAATTGGTAGACGCGCAAGCTTGAGGGGCTTGTGTCCGCAAGGACGTGGAGGTTCGACTCCTCTCAGCCGCACCATACGATCGACGTCAGAACCCCCATGCCCGCCCGGGCCGGGGGTTCTTTCGTCGGTGGCCCGTGGTCGGGGGCCTTCGCCGCCTCCCGGGAGCCTCGTGGTGCGGGCGAGACTGGTATCCATTGGGGCGATGCGCCGCCTGCTGCCCCTCCTGCTCGGTCTTGCCCTGCTCTGCCTGCCCGCTCGTGCGGAGGCGGTGACCATGGCCACGACCAAGTTCGTGGCCGGGTTCGAAGGCTTCGTCTCCTGCCCCTACGCCGACCCGGCCGGTCACGCTACGATCGGCTACGGGCATCTGCTCCACTACGGCCCGCCGACCCGGGCCGACCGCCGGAAGTGGGGATGCCTGACCAAGGCACAGGCGCTGAAGCTGCTGCGCAAGGACCTGCGCGAGACCGAGCTCGAGGTCTACGAGCGCCTTCGTGGAGGAAGGGTGAACGCCCCGATGATCACCGCCCTCACCTCGTTCGCCTTCAATCTGGGTGCCGGCTACCTCGATTACCAGCCGCGACGGGGCAAGCGTCCGGCAACCAACATAGGTCGGGCGGTGCGGACCGGACGGTACTGGCGCGCGGCCAATCAGATGCTCTATTTCGACGGGGTGATAGTCGGCGGCAAGCGACGGGAGCTGAGGGGACTTCAGATCCGGCGGCGGAAGGAGTACCGGCTGATGGCCCGCGGAATCAGGTCGCTCAAGGCCTGCGGCAGCACCTGCGGGGCTCAGGGAGATTCCGGCTCGAGCACGAGCCCGGGCGGCGGGATCGGCCTGGGTTGAATCGGAACCTCGGCGTCTCATCCGGGCTCGGGGCCGGACCCGGCCCCGCCGGAATAGGCTGCGCGGGATGAATTCGATTCCCGATCTGCCCAGCACTTTTGACGAGGAGATCATCCGCTGTGCGGAGCCCGAGATCCAGGCGGAGATGTCGGACCCGGAGCGCCTGGCGAAGATCCACGACGAGTTCGAGGACGGTTTCCGGATCATGGAGCCGGTCGGGCCAGCGGTCTGCGTGTTCGGTTCCGCCCGCACCCGGCCCGGCAACCCGGAGTACGAACAGGCCCGTCGGATCGGCGCCGGGATCGCCCGCCAGGGATATGCGGTGATCACCGGCGGCGGCCCGGGCACGATGGAGGCGGCCAACCGGGGCGCCAAGGACGAGGAGGGGCTCTCGGTCGGACTGAACATCGAGCTTCCACATGAGCAGTCGGCCAACCCCTATCTCGACATCGGCAAGGAGTTCCATTACTTCTTCGCCCGCAAGTTGATGTTCGTCCGCTACTCATGGTCGTTCGTGATCTTCCCCGGCGGCTTCGGCACTCTCGACGAGACGTTCGAGGTGCTGACCCTGATCCAGACCTCCAAGGCGAGGAAGCATCCGATCGTGCTGGCCGGCGGTGACTTCTGGAGCGGACTGATCGAGTGGGTGGCCGAGAGGCTGGCCGGCGACGGGCGGATCGCCCCGCTCGACATGGAGCTGCTCACGGTCTGCGACGAGGACGACGCGATCGTGAGCCACGCGCTGCGAGGTCTGCCGAACCTGCCTTACGGCCTGGCTTGACCGCAGCCGGGCCGGTCCGTCGATCTCCACAACTTCACGGGAACATGTTTGTCGAGTTGTAATCTGAATCCATGGCCCTTCCCACTCCGCTTCCCCCCGAACTGGTCGAGCTGATCACGGCCCGCTTCAAGCTGCTCTCCGAACCGATGCGGATCCGCATCCTGGATCAGCTGCGGGAAGGGGAGCAGAGCGTCGGCGGACTGGCCGAAATCCTCGACACGAGCCAGCAGAACGTCTCCAAGCACCTTCAGGCCCTCTACGCCGGCGGCGCCGTAGGCCGGCGCAAGGACGGCAACACGGTGTTCTACGGGATCGCCGACCCCAGCCTCCTGGCGATCTGCGAAGTGGTGTGCGACGGCGTCGAGCAGCGGGTCTCCGAGCTGAGTCGGATCGTCGGCCAGAGCTGATCGCTGCCTGATCGAACCACCGAACCCGGGTAACGCAGTCGCCTAGCTTGCTACTCTTCACAACTAAATAGTTGTAAACTTGTAGAAAGGTGGATTCGATGTCAGCGAGACGGGCTAAATGCGGAACGAAGCGGGGCTGGCCACTCGAACGCGTGCTCTTCGCCATGGCCGGGAGCGTCAGCCTGGCCGGCGGGCTGCTGGCGCTGCTCGCCTCGCCCTGGTTTGCCCTGCTGCCGATCCTGGCCGGCCTCAACCAGTGGCTGTTCGTGACCGCCGGGGCCTGCCCAGCCTCGCTGATCCTGACCCGGTTCACCTCGCTGAGGCAGGGCTCGGGAGCGGACCGATGAGGGCGACCGGGCCGATCGGCCGGCTCGGCCGGTGGACCGGCGAGCACTTCCGCGTGGTCGCGCTGGCCTGGCTGGTCATCGCGATCGGCTTCGGATTCTTTGCGCCACGAGCCGAGCACGCCCTTTCCGGGGCCGGCTGGGAGGCGAGCGGATCGGAGTCACTCGAAGCACGCCAACTGATCGACGAGCAGTTCGGAGGCATGTCCTCCTCCGCTCTGATGGTGGTCGTGCACAGCGACACCGATCGTTTCGGCGAACCGGGCTTCGACCGCACGATCGACCGGGCTGCGGCCATTCTCGCCGACTCCCCGGATGTCCAAGACATCGTCCGCCCCACGGAGAGGAGCTGGGTATCTCCCGACCGGCACACCGCTGTGATCCAGGCCGGCGCCGCCACCGACTCAAACCAGATGGTTCGTGCCGCCGACGACCTCAAGGAGGAGCTCGCCGCCCTCGACGCCGATGGCACCGAAGTGTCGCTGACCGGCGCTTCCGGCATGTGGTCGGACTTCAACCAGGCCAACAAGGAAGCGATGATGAAATCAGAGGTGATCTCCTGGCCGGTCACCCTGTTGATCCTGGTCCTCGCCTTCGGCTCCCTGGTCGCCGCCGGCCTGCCGCTGATGCTGACCATCCTCGGTCTGGTCGCCGCCGCGGGATCTTTGTACCTCGGCACCCAGCTCTTCGACATCTCGATCTGGGCGATGAACTTCGCGATGATGTTCGCGCTCGCGCTCGGGATCGACTACGCACTCTTCATCGTCTACCGCTTCCGCGGCGCGCTGACCTCGAATCGATCCTCCGGTGACGCGATCGCCGAGACGATGGACACCGCGGGCAAGGCGGTTTTCCTCTCGGGAGTGACGGTTCTGATCTCACTCAGCGCCGTCCTGCTGGTGCCCAGCCCGGCTTTCCGCTCGATGGCGATCGGGGTGATGCTGGCCGTCGCCTTCGTGCTGAGCGCCTCGCTGACCCTGCTGCCCGCGGTACTCGCGAAGCTGGGTGGCCGGATCAACCGTCTCGGCCTGCCGTGGGCTCATGCCGGCGAGCACCGCTCGGCGCGGTTCGCCGCCTGGGGCGAGCGGATCTGGCGCCGGCCGATCGCCTTCGGCCTCCCCGCGCTACTCATCCTGCTGGCTCTCTGCGTGCCAGTGCTCTCGCTGGACACGGGCATGCCGTCGATCAAGGTGGTCCCCTCCAGCGACGGCTCGCGGGTGGGATACGAACAGGTAGCGGCGTCGTTCGGCCCCGGCGCGCCGGGAACCCTGCAAGTCGTCGCCCCGGACGATCAGGCCGGGAAAACCACGAAGACGCTGACTGACGACGGCGGCGTCGCTCGCGTGGAGATCGCCGGACCAAGTCGGCAGGGCTACACTCTGATCGCGGCGATCCCGGTCGTGGACCCGTCGGACCCGGCGCTCGGCGCGACGATAGACCGGCTGCGAGACGAGCTTCCGTCCGGCGCCCTGGTCGGTGGCGCGGCAGCCGAGAATCACGATCTCGAGAGCGCCTTGGCCGGGACCACGGCGCCGGCGATCGCGGTCGTGCTGACGCTCGGCTTCCTGCTCCTTCTGGTCGCGCTGCGGGCGCCGATCCTGGCGGCGATCGCGGTGTTGACCAACCTGCTCGCGGTCGGCGCTGCCTTCGGCATCGCTCAACTCATCTTCCAGCAGGGTCACCTGGCCGGGCTGCTCGGGTTCGAATCGCAGGGTTTCCTCGACGCCTGGGCGCCGGTCTTCTTCTTCGCGATGGTCTTCGCAATCTCGATGGACTACTCGGTGTTCCTGCTCAGCTCCGCTCGTGAGCACTGGGAGAGATCCGGCGACGCGAAGGAAGCCTTGGTCGGCGGCCTCGCTCATTCAGGCCGGGTCGTCTTCGCGGCAGCCGGGGTGATGGTGGCGGTGTTCTTCACCTTCGCCCTGTCGGGGCCGTTGCCGCCGCGTGAGATGGGGATCATCCTCGGGGTCGCGGTGCTGCTGGACGCGGCACTGGTCCGGCTGCTCCTGCTGCCCGTCCTGATGCGACTGGCCGGCACGGGACTGTGGTGGATCCCCGACTGGATCGAGCGCCGCCTGCCCAAGGTCAGCTTCAGCCATTGATTGCGTCTGCATGCCGTCCGGCCTTCGCCGGGCGGCCGCGGGAGCCCGCGGGCCCACAGAACGAAAGAATGGGCGGCCGGCCTCTGAGGCGAGAGCCGCGCAACGCAACCCCCGGCGTTTGCGCGGGTTCTTGAAGCGTGTCCCGCTTCATCGTCCCCTTGCTGGTCCTGGCCGCCACACTGACCGTCACGGTTCCGGCTCGGGCAGCGGAGTTCCCGGACGGGGTCGAGGCGGGTGTCCTGACCGAGCCGGCCTTGCTCGCCTCGAACTGCGAGCGGATCAAGGAAGACGGCGGCCGGACCACGGTGATCGGTGCGGTGATGACGCGGATCGTGAAGGATGCGGGCAGCTACGACTTCTCCAACCTGGACAGCCAGGTGAACACCGCGATCTCCTGCGGGCTCGATCCGGCGATCCGGGTCTTGCCCAGCCATCGAGCAGCGCCAATCGCGGCATGCCCGACGACCTCGCCGCCTACGGAGCCTTCTTCGGCACCCTGGTCGCCCACACGAGGGGCCGGGTCCGCCGGTTCGGGGTCGAGAACGAGGTGATCGCACCGAATCACTGGAAGGACACGCCGGCCGAGTACTTCCAGTTGCTGAAGGTGGCCGCGGACGCCGCGCATGCAGCTGACCCCGATGCGATAGTGCTCGACTCGGTCGGTTCCAGCGGTGGCTTCTCGATCGTTGAGGCGCGCAAGCAGTGGCTCGCCGGAGACCTCGAGGGTGCCTTGGCGACGATCCAGCAAAGCCAGACCAATGACCTCGGCGGCGGCCCCTATCTCACGTCGACCGACCAGGTCCCCGTCTACCTCTCGGCACCCAGGGTGTCGAAGATGCAGGAGTTCTACGACCAGCTGGTCGCCCACCGGGACCTGATCGACGCCCTGCAGCTCCATTACTACGGGCCCGCCTCCGGCATCCCGTCGCTGATCGCGATGGTGCGGGCCGATGGGTTCGGGATGCCGATCGAGATCTGGGAGCTCGGCCACCGGTACCTGGACGATCGACCGTTCGACCTGACCGACCACGCCGACGAGTCGACCCGCCTGATCGCGACGGCGGTCGGCGAGGGTGCCCGGTACGCGGTGCTCCAGCAGTATTTCGACAAGCCGGACAACCAGATGTACGGGCTGATCGACGGCGCCGGCAACTCTCGGCCGGCCCGCTTCGCGGCACGCAACACGATCTCAATGCTGAAGGGCGCCAGATCCGCCACCAGGCTACGGGCCGGTTCAGGCACCGACGGTTACCGGTTCGACCGGGCCGACGGGTGGCGGCGAGTGCTCTGGGCGACGGGCGACCCGGTCGAGCCGGGCAGGCGCCTCGGGGTCCACTCGACTACGGTCGCCGTGACCGGAAACCAGAGCGGGACCGCGCACCGAAAGGTCTCCTCGGTCCTGGTCGGCAGCAGTCCGCAGTGGTTCGAGCCGGACATGATCGAGCTCACCCGCCGGAGCTCTAAGCGGCGGCGGCACGTCCGCGTGCGCGCCCGCTGCCCCGCCGCCTCTCCGACCAGGTTCTGCCGAGGCCGGATCAAGGTCCGGGGCGCCGCTCACAACCGGCTGGTGATCGCGACCCGCAAGTACAAGGTCGGCCGCAACTCAACCAGGGTGTTCGACCTCCGCCGCCGTCACCGGCGGGAGAAGAAGAAAGGTCAAGGCGATCTTCGCCGCGCCGTCCAGCTGCCCGGGCAAGGTCAGGACCTGCCGCAGCTGGGCTCCTTAGACGGAACCGCTTCGCATTTCGGTCAGGATGACCCGACAGCCGCGATCCAGGATGTCCAGCACCTCGGCGAAGCCGTCATCTCCGCCGTAATACGGGTCGGGCACGTCGAGCTCACCCTCGCCCGCCATCTCCCGGAAGAGCCGGACCCGCGTTGGATCGGCGCCTTCCATCGCGATCAGATCAGCGTGGTTGGAGCGGTCCATCGCCAGGATCAGGTCGAACTCATCGAAATCGGCCGGGCTGACCTGGCGTGCCGTGCCGCTGATCGTCACCCCGCGCGTTTCGGCTGCCGCGATCGCCCGCGGATCAGCCGGGTTGCCGATGTGCCAGTCACCGGTGCCGGCCGAATCGATCTCGACCCCTTCCAGGCCTTCGCTTTCGATCAGGCCGAGCATCACCGCCTCGGCCGAGGGCGAGCGGCAGATGTTGCCGAGACAGACGAACAGGACCCGCAAGGGAGGATCAGCCGCCGATCTGGCCACGGATCCGGGAAACCTGGTTCTGCAGCTGCTGGACGTTCTTGTTGGTCCGGTTGATCCGCTGGTTCAGCTGGTTGTAGTCGGCGTTCTGGTCGTTCTCGATCTGGTCGATCTCATTGCTGAGGGCACGGTCTCGGTTCTGCAGCGTGTTGAGCTGGCTCCTCAAGTTGCGGGTCTGGCGTCGCAGCTTCTTGATCCCGTTGTGATTGCCGTTGATCTTGCCGAGCAGGTTTTTCTCACCCTTGGTCAGCTGATCGACGAACTTCTCGGCATCGGTCTTCTGGCTGGCCTCGATCTGATCCTGTCGCGCCTGTGCCTCCTGGAACTTGTCCTCGACCAGGGCCTGGACCTCAGCCGCGGAGTTGATGTCGGAGTCGACCGCGTTCTTCGCGTTGTAGGCGGTGAGGGTGCCGAGAACTCCGAGCAGGAGACCGGCGGCACCGAGAATTATCGCCAGGGTCAGCTTCGTATTGCCGCGCATGCGGCGGAGCCTATCGCCGATCGGGCGAAAGACGGATCAGATCTTGGCCAGCAGGATCGTGTTCAGCGCGAACAGGATCGCGGTGACCACGGTGGCACGGTCGAGGTTCTGTTCGACCATCGAGCCGCCGCCGATCGAGCTGCCGCCACCACCGATGCCGAAAGCACCGGAAAGCCCCGCGTCCTTGCCCGAGTGCAGGAGCACCAGGAAGACGAGGAGGACGGCAAGAAGTACCTGGATGACGGCGAAGATCGTGTGCATCGGCCCGCGATTCTAGCTTTCTTTGCCTTTGAGTGCCTCGAGCCGGTCGAGAATGGCGACCGCCTCCCCTTTCAGCTCGGAATCGAGCTGCCGGAAATCCTCGTCTGAGAGCTTGCCCGACTGATGGTCCATCTCGGCGTCACGGATCTCCCGGTACTTCGCCTCGCGGGCGGCCTCGAGAGCCGCGAGCTCGGGATCCTCGGTGCTCGAGGCGGCCCGGTGCCGCCAGAACGGCATCGAGACGAACAGCGCCACCAAGGCGAGGAGCACCACGAACCAGACCACGGTCATGACGCCTTCCTCCGCCGCCGCAGCAGCCCGCTCGGCCAGGCCGCGAAGAGCGCGCCGAGGATCGCGATCACCGCGCCGACCCAGATCCAGGTGACCATCGGGCTGATGATCACGCGGATCGTCACGGGCGCCTCTAGGTTGGGGTTCTCGTAGCCGGCGATGATCTTGTCGGTCGCGAGGCTCTGCACCTCGGCCAGCTGGCTGCTCATCGGCCCACGTTTTTCGGGGTTGCGCTGGATCGCGGGCAGGACGACCTGGGTCATGTAGGCGGCGAACCTCTTGTCGGCGATCTGGGCCCGCCTCCTGATCTCGGTGGTGTCCGGTTCGACCGAGGTCCAGAAGTCCGACCTCATCCCCGCCTTGAGCCCGACCTCGCTGGTCGCCTCGCCGTCGAAGTAGGTCGCGATGCCGCGCACCCGTCCGTCGGTGACCTGGTGGTACTGCCGGGTCGGGTTCAACCGGGCGAACTCCTGGCCGTCGCGATCGATCTGGAGCTTGGCCCCGAAGATCAGCGCCTGGTCGTTGCGGGAGACGGTCGGGGCCACGTACGTGACCGTGTAATCGTCGACCTTGGTCGACTCGCCGGGCTTCAGCTTGACGTCACGCTTGGTCTCGAAGCTGGAGGAAGCCGCGATCCCGACCAGCAGGACGATCAGCCCGAGGTGGACCACGTACCCCCCGTAGCGGCGGTGGTTGCGCTTCGCGTTGATCCAGATCGAGCCGAGGATCGAGCCTCCGGCGCTGCGGCGCCGGGCCGCCGCCGCTCGCCACGTTTCCTGAACCAGTGCGGTGACCGTGAAAGCGGCCAGGGTGAAGATCATCAGCGCCCAGAAGCTGTGGGCCGCGTCGGTGAAGAGGAGCAGACCCAGGAAGGCGACGGCCGCCGCGATCAGCGGCCAGGTGAACACGCGTTTGGCCCCGGCCATGGAGATCCGCCGCCACGACATCATCGGGCCGATCCCGGTGAACAGCACCAGGACCACCGCGATCGGGGTCGTGTAGCGGTCGAACCAGGGGCCGGCCAGGGTTGACCTGGTGCCGGTCAGGGCCTCCGAGATCAGGGGGAAGAAGGTGCCCCAGAAGACGATCGCGCAGAGTGCGATCAAGAGCAGGTTGTTGATCAGGAAGACGGCCTCGCGGGAGGCGAGAGAATCGATCTTCCGCTCGGAGCGGAGGATGTCGAGTCGCGAGATGATCAGCCAGGTCGAGCCGATCAGGACCACCCCGATCAGGGCGAGGAAGTAGGGCCCGACGGTGGAATCACCGAACGCGTGGATCGACTGCAGCACGCCGGAGCGGACCAGGAAGGTGCCAAGCAGGGCGAGGCTGAAGCTGGCCACGATCAGGCTCGCGTTCCAGACCTTCAGCATGCCGCGCTTCTCCTGGACCATGATCGAGTGGATGTAGGCGGTGGTGATCAGCCAGGGCATGACCGAGGCGTTCTCGACCGGGTCCCAGGCCCAGTATCCGCCCCAGCCGAGCTCGGTGTAGGACCAGCGGGAACCGAGGATGATGCCGATCGAGAGGAAGGTCCAGGCGATCAGCGCGAAGCCACGGGTCGACTTGACCCAGGCCGCATCGACCCGGCGGCTGATCAGGGCGCCGATCGCGAAGGCGAAGGGCACGGTCAGGGAGACGTACCCCGTGTAGAGCATCGGCGGGTGGATGATCATCGACGGGTGCTGCAGCAACGGATTCAGCCCGGTTCCGTCGGCCGGGACCGGGGAGATCGACTGGAACGGGTTGACGTCGCCCCCGAACAGCATCAGGGCGGTGAAGAAGGTGGCGATCCCCATCATCACTGCGGTCGCCCACGGCACCAGGTCGCGCAGCCGGTGGCGGGTCGCGGCCAGTGAGATCGTCGCGACCACGGAAAGGATGAAGGCCCAGAGCAGCAGCGACCCTTCCTGGCTCGACCACATCGCGGTGAACTTGTAGAAGGTCGGCGTCTCGATCGAGGAGTGGGTCGCGACCACGTTGAAACTGAAGTCGTCGGTCAGGAAGGCGTGCTCGATCACGACCACGCAGAGCACCATCAGGGCGCAGAGCGCGTAAACGGCGTAACGGGAGGAATCGACCCAGCGGCGGTCGCCCCGGGTGCCGATCAACGCGGCGACGACCGCGAAGATCGCCGTCAGGAAGGCAAGCCAGAGAGCGGCATTGCCGAGGCTATTGATCCCGCTTCTCCGAGAACTTCGAGGGACACTTGGTCGTCAGCGTGTCCTCGTCCCCCACGAAGACTCCGTTCTTCACTTCTCCGGTCAACATCACGTCTCGTCCCTCCCGGAACGGGTCGGGAATCTGGCCGGAGTAGGTCACCCGCATCGGCTTGCCGGTGCCGTCCGGATCGCGCATCCTGAAATTGATGCCGTCCCCGGTGTCCTTGACCGAGTCATGCATCACGCGACCGACCATCTGGTAGCTCTTGCCGGGCTGGGCGTTGCTGAGCTCGCTCGGCAACCGAGCTTCCGATGAAGCGTTGAAAGATGTGTAGATAAGTCCGGTGGCCAGAAGAAGGGCTGCGCCCAAGGCCACGAACAGGCGCACCTGTCGCTTGCGCTGTACGTCCATAATGAGTGTGATTATTTCAAGCTTGGCGTTTCCATGGCGCGCCCCTGCAAAAATCAGGCGATGAGCGATGGGATGAGCAAGTCGGCACCGGCTTCGCCGGGCCTCCAAGAGCTGCGCGGGCGAGACGACGGCAATCGGATCAAGACCACGCTGATCGAGCCAGGCATGGTCGATACCGCCGTTTGCGGTGAGGTTGAAGTTTCGAGCGCTATGTGGCGGAAACTTCAACCTCACCGCATCGTTTCACGAACCCCGCAGCAGGCACCAACCACTTCACAGCAAGAACCGGACCAGCTTCCAGTATCCGCGGAGCAGCCCTCTCACCAGCCCTTTCCGGGCGAACTCGGGGATCAACGGGGAGTCGAGGTCCGGGGTGAGGAGGTCGGCGAACCCTGCCGGGGTGATCGTTCTGGCGAACTGGATCTGGCGGCGTTCGCGCCTGAGGCGCGGCAGCCAGCGGATCAGGTCGCGGTAGCTCTTAAGCTTGGCCCTGAACCAGCCCTGCCTGGCGCTGACCAGGAGCAGAACCAGTTCGGTCCCGATCAGGGCTGGTGCGACCAGGGTCAGGAGGGGGCCAGGGTAGTTCCGGATCACCGTCGCCAGGCGGTTGCGCTCGAGCCAGAACCACTTGCCCGGGTTGGCGTGAAACTCATACTCGTGGTCGACCAGAGCCTCGGTCACGAGACCGATCCCGAATCCGGCCGCCTGGATCCGGAGCGAGATATCGGTGTCCTCGTGATAGAGGAAGAACTCCTCTGGCAGCCCCCCGACCCGCTGCCAGACCTCTCGTCGGACGGCCAGGGCGGCGCCAGACGCGGTCGGGATTCCGTGCGACTCGCCGGCCGCCGTCAGTGGACGCCCGTGGCCGCCGGCCCAGGCGAGGCCCGTGAAATGCACCGGGTTGCCCCAGGAGTTGATCACCTTCTCACCCTCGATGCGGCAGGCGACCAGGGCCATCCAAGATCCCCACTCCGGCCGGTCGGCAAAGGGCCGGCGGATCGCCTCGCCGAAACCTGGTTCGGGCCGGGCATCCGGGTTCAGCATCAACACGATGTCACCGGTGGCCTGTGCGGCCCCTCGGTTGGTGGCGGCGGCAAAGCCGGCATTCGAGCCCATCTCGATCAGCTGGGCGGCGGGCAGGTGTTCGGCGACCACGGCGGCCGGTGAGACGCGAGAACCGTTGTCCACCACGATCACCTCATCGCCCGGCCCCAGTTCGGAAGCGAGCCCGGGCAGGGCACGGGCCAGCTCCGGCCCCGACTCGTAGGCCACGATCACATACGAGACGGTCGCTTGATCCTGCGGAGAGGCCGGATCGGTCATGGCCGCGACCCTACCGTCATCGGGAGGCGAAGAAGCGGACGACGGGTCTCGAACCCGCGACCTCGAGCTTGGGAAGCTCGCGCTCTACCAACTGAGCTACGTCCGCAACGCGGCCTGAAACCTTATCCAGTCCCTGGAGGCTCACGCTCACCGGACCGATGGTCACCTTCCGGAAGGCAGGGGACGACCGGCTTTCTCCATAATCGGTGATCACGTGAACTGGCGAACCTCAATCGTTGTCCTCTGCGTGGCCGGCCTCCTGGGCTTCCTCGTCTGGGGATTGGTCAAGAAGGGCGAGTCAAGCCTGGCCCTGGGCGAACCGGTGCCCGTGGCGACGCTGCCCACCCTGCCGGCCGGGGGCGAAGGCTCGCTGGAGGACTACCGAGGCCGCTGGGTGCTGCTCAACGTCTGGGCCTCCTGGTGCGGGCCGTGCAAGCAGGAATCCCCGGCGCTCGACCGCTTCGAAGAGAAGAACCGCGGCAAGATCGCGGTGGTCGGGGTGGACACCAAGGACCTGAACGAGGATGCGCTCGCCTTCCTGCGCGAGTTCGACATCGCCTACCCCCAGCTCCGGGACGCGAGCGGTGATTACACGGATGGTGAGCTGAAGACGACCGGCGTGCCGGAGTCGTTCCTGGTCGACCCCGACGGCAACCTGGTCGCCCACTACTCCGGCCCGTTCGCTGACGAGGCCGCGATCGAGGCCTTCGCCCGCCCCGCCCTGGAGGCCTCAGGCAAGGCAGCCCGGACCGGAACTACCGGATGAGGCGCCTCACGACCCTGATCGTCTTGCTGCTCGCCCTGGCGGGGCCTGCCCTCGCCAATGCGGAACAGGCGCCCCGGGCCAGCCTGCCGGAGATCGAGGACGAGGTGATGTGCCCGGTCTGCGGCACCCTGCTCGGCCTCTCCCACTCCCCCGCCGCCGAGCGCGAACGGGTCTACATCCGGAAGCTGATCGCGCAGGGCAAGACCAAGGACGAGATCAAGGACGCTCTGGTCGCCGAGTACGGCGGTCAGGTCCTGGCCCTGCCCGAGAACCGCGGGATCGACGTCTGGGCCTACGCGGTCCCGGTGATCGGTTTCGGCCTCGCCGCGCTGGGCGTGATCTGGGCGATCATCGCCTGGCGCCGGCGCCGGCCCGGCCCCGATGACGAAGGGCCGGGGGAAACACCCAGCGGCGAGGACGCCGACCGGGTCGACCGCGACATGGCCCGCTTCGACCTCTAGCGGCACGCGTCCGGAAGGTTTCTCGGCCGGCGCGAAGCCGGGCTTCAGGGATTGAGCACCCGGGCGATCGCCGCTCCGTTGTAGGTCGAGCCGCTGGCCACGATGCGTCCGCGGGCGTCGACGAAGTGGTCGACGATGTCCTTGATCGGGCTGTGGAAACGGAACCGGGGGTCACCTGACCCATTCGGCTTCAACCGGAAGATCTCCCCCTTGGACGTATTGCCCTCGTCCAGCGTCTCGCGGCCGAGGACCAGTATCCGCCCCCTGGAATCAACCGAAACGCTCTTTGCCGTGGTGTAGCCGATCCGGGTAGCTCCATCAGCGGAAAATGAACCATCGAGCTCCCCGCCGGGGCGAAGCCGGAAGACGAAGGCGTGCACGCTGCGATCATGGCCGACCCCGACGACCCTCCCTTGGCGGTCAACCGTCAGGTCGTTCACGCCTCCGTCGCTCGCGTTCGGCGGTTTGAACGAGGCGATGCCACCATCGCCGAAGCCGCGGTCGAAGCTGCCATCGGCCCGGAGCCTGACGACGGTCGGGCGCTTGCGGCCGAACTGACCGTCTCCCAGAGATCTCCCGTGTCGCGCACCGAGCACGATCCCGCCGCTGGGCTCGACGGCGACGCTGCTCACCTCGACGAAGCCTGTCTTCTCGGTCAGCTCGAGCACGCCGTCTCCCGAGAACGTGCGATCGAGACGACCGTCAGCGAGGTATCGGATCACAAGCCCGCCCTTGCGATTCCGACCGACGTTCATCGAACCGGTCATCACGATCTTTCCGCCGGGAGCGAAGGCCAGTTCCTTGGGCTGCACGTATCGCCCTACTCGCGGCAGTGAGAGGCCGCCGCGGCCGAACGAGGGATCGGGCTTCCCGCTCGCGGTGAGGCGACCGACCGTCAGCCAGGGGAAGGAGCCGAGGCCGCAGTCGACGCAGGAACCGGAGACCACGACCCGGCCCTTCCGGTCCACCAGCACGTCGGTCGTCTTGATCTTGTGACGACCGAAGAAGGTCTTCGCCACCCCACTGCTGCCGAAGGAACGGTCGAGCCTGCCGTCGGCCGAGTAGCGGACCACCTCCCGGGGAATGCGAGCCTGGACGACCTTCCCGTCCCGGGTTCCGGCGATGCCTCGTCCCGAGGTGCTCCTCGGCCCGAACACGAGTCCGTCGCCGGCAAAGCTAGAGTTCAGGCCGCCGGCGGTCGGGGCTCCGGCGGCGCCGGTCGCCAGCAAGGCACTGGTCACGAGGGTGGACATGATCGCGCCTGCGGCGAAGGTCTTTTTCATGTCACCGTGAACATCGGTCAACCCGAAAGGTTGCGGCGCTCCGAAGCGCCGGCCCAGGGGTTACATCCGGTCCGGTGCGGAGATCCCGAGCAGGCCGAGGGCCCGTCTCAGAGTTTCCGCGGTGACTCCGCAGAGCTGGATGCGGGCCGCCTCGACCCCGTCGCGTTCGGCGCCGACCACTTGGCAGTCGCGGTAGAAGGCGTGGAACGCCGCCGCGACCTCGCTCGTGTAGGCGCAGATGCGGTGCGGCGCCCGTTTGTCGGCTGCCTCATGCACCTCGGCTGGGAACTCGAGCAGCTTTGAGACCAACGCCTTTTCCGAGGGATCGACCGGTGCGCGCAGCGGGTCCCCGCCCTCGGCCCGGCCCTCCTCGGCCGCCTTGCGCAGGATGCTCTGGATCCGGGCGTGGGCGTACTGAACGTAATAGACGGGGTTGTCCGAGGACTGGCTGCGGGCGAGATCCAGGTCGAGGTCGATGGTGCGGTCGTGGCTGCGCTGAAGGAGGAACCAGCGAGCGGCATCGACCCCGATGTCCTGGGTCAGTTCGTCGAGGGTGACTATGTCCCCGGCCCGCTTGCTCATCTTGGTCCGCTGGCCGCCCTCGACCAGATGGATCAGCTGCATGATCTGCGCCTCGAACTCGGCCTTCTCGCCCTCCAGCGACTGGATCGCCGCCGCCATGCGGGCGACGTAACCGTGATGGTCGGCGCCGAGCACATCGACCAGCCGGTCATGGCCGCGCTCGATCTTGTCCACGTGGTAGGCCACGTCGGCCCCGAAATAGGTGACCTCGCCGCTGGAGCGGATCAGCACCCGGTCCTTGTCGTCACCGAAATCGGTGGTCCTCAGCCAGACCGCCCCCTCCTCCTCGAAGACGTGACCGGCCGCGCGCAGGCGCTGGATCCCCCGGTCGACCAGACCGTCCTCGTAAAGCGAGCGTTCCGAGAAGAAGTCGTCCATCTCGACCCCGAAGTTCTCCAGTGAGCCGCGGATCCCCTCGACCATCCACTCCACCCCGGTCCGGGCGAGGCGTTCGAGGTCGGCCGGATCGTGCCCCTCGGACCGGGCGCGTTCGGCCAGCTCGTTGACGTAGGTCCCCTGGTAGCCGTCCTCCGGTGGTTCGTCGCCGAGCATCCGGGCGGCGATCGAGGCGGCGAAGTTCTCAACCTGGGTGCCGCCGTCATTGACGTAGTACTCGGTGCTGATCTCGTTGCCGGCCTCCCGCAGCAGGCGTGAAAGCGCATCGCCATACGCGGCGTGGCGACCCGAGGCGGCGGTCAGCGGCCCGGTCGGGTTGGCGGAGACGAACTCGACGATGATCCGCTCGGGGCGGTCGGTCGGCGCGACGGCCGCGGCGCCGCTTTCGGCCATGGCGGCGGTCGCCTGGCGGTACCACGCGTCGCCGAGGAAGAGGTTGATGAACCCGGGGCCGGCGACCTCGGTCTTCTCGATGGTCGGGCCGAGCGCGTCCTCGATCGCGGCGGCCAGCTCGGCGGCGATCTCGCGGGGCGGCCGGCCGAGGGGCTTCGCCAGCATCATCGCCGCGTTGGTCGAGTAATCGCCCATCTCGGGGCGGGGCGACGGGTCGAGGGCGGGGCTCACGCCGTCGTCACCCGCCATCTCGCGGGCGGCCGAGGTGACGACCTCTAGCAGCGCAGATAGGGGATCTGAAGTCTGGTTCACAAAGCCGATCCTATTTCAAGTCGGGCGGGCCCAAGCCGCCCGACTTACTCGTTCTACAGGTGGTACTTCTGGCCGGCGAGGATCTTGCTGGCCCGGAAGAGCTGTTCCAGCAGGACGATCCTGGCCAGCTGGTGGGCCATCGTCTGCGGGCCGAGCGAGAGCCGATGGTCGACCAGGCCGGAAACCTCCCGTGGCAGGCCCTCGGGACCGCCGATCAGCAGGGTCAGTCGCCGGCCCTCGTGGCGGCGCTGGTCGAGCCACTCCGCCCAGCGCTCCGAGGTCATCTCCCTTCCTCCGGCCTCCAGCGCGACGAGGGTCCCCGGGTCGGGTTGCCCGCCACCAGTGGCGCGGCCGGTTGCCACCCGGCGGGCCAGCGCGGCGTCGTCCTTGACCTCGGTCACCGTGACCGGCATCAGGGGCCGCAGCATCTTCAGGTAGTGGGATTCGGGCTCGACGAAAGGCTCGCGGACCTTCCCCACTGCGATCAGCTCTACCTTCATCTTGCCTCCGCCCCCTCGGCGACCGCGATCCGGTCGAAGGTCGAAGGGTGGGTGCCGAAGAGGAACTGCCACAGGCCCGGCGGGTCGAGATCGGAGAGGTTCGCCTTGGCCAGCTTGACCTGAAGGTCGACCAGCCCGGCGGGGTCACCGGTCAGGGTCAGCGAGTAGCGATCCGCCTTCTCCTCGACCTGCCGGGAGAGAGCGTTGCCCGGCACCTGCAGCACGAAGACCGCCAGGGTGACCATCAAGGCCAGGACCGGAATCAGGGCCGGCCCGAGCGGATCGTCGCGGTTCCGACGCAGCGCGGCACCGGTGGCGAGCTGGACGAAGATCACCCCGAGCGGGATCACCAGCAGGGCGAAGGTCAGCCCGCGCCGGAGATCCCCGGCCTTGACGTGGCCGAGCTCGTGGCCGACCAGGGCCTCGAACCCGGACGGGCTCAGATCCCGGATCGCGTTGTCATAGATCACCACGCGCTTCGAGGATCCGATCCCGTTCACGTAGGCGTTCACGGTCGAGGAGCGGCGACTGGCGTCGACCACATAGACCTCCCCCACGTCGACTCCGGCCCGGTCGGCCAGCCGCAGCACCTCGGCCCGGGCCGGCCCCTCCGGCAGCGGCTCGAAATCATTGAACAGCGGCGAGATGAAGACCGGCCAGAGCCAGGTCGTGATCACCGCCCAGAGCGCGATCAGGACCGATGCGGCCAGCCAGAACCGACCTTTCAGCCGGCGCCACAGGACCATCGCAATCAGGGCGCCGAGCGCCGCCGGGATCATCCCGATCGCGGTGCCGAGCAGCCAGTCGAGGAGCCGTGGCCCCAGCTCCTGGCTGACCAGCCCGTAATCCCGGCCGAGCTGCCAGGCGGCCAGACCCAACGGCAGGCCGGCGATCGAGAGCAGCAGGGAGATTCCGGCCC
Organism: Solirubrobacterales bacterium; assembly: GCA_044464425.1. Taxonomy (GTDB): domain Bacteria; phylum Actinomycetota; class Thermoleophilia; order Solirubrobacterales; family 70-9; genus 67-14. Next base: position 39,943 of record JBIQLL010000002.1, read on the forward strand.
CGGCGGCGAGCGCGCCGAGCAGGGGACGGCGAGCGAGCCTGTCCAGCAGCTTCCTCATCGGGCGGCCGCGCCAGAAGGCGAGGAAGATGAGCAGGCCGAACTGGACCAGGAGGCCGCCGACCGCGATCAAGCGCCCCCAGGAACGGTACTCGTCGGCCCGGCTCAACTCCGACGAGCTGAACCGTTCCCCGATCAGGCGGGCTGCGGCGGCCGGGTCGGGGACCGGCGGCCCCTGGTCAGGGGAGAGCAGCAGCACGGCGAGTACCGCCACGAGAATGGCGCCGGCTCCGACCCCGACCAGGGTGTAGCCGTTCACAGCACGGCCGGTGGCCGGATCCGAATTCATCCCTCAATACGATATTCGTCAGGCCCGCCTTTTCATGAACGTCGCCGTCATCTCGGACATCCACGCCAACCGGCACGCCCTCGACGCGGTGCTCCGTGACATCGACCAGGCCGGGGTCGACGAGATCTGGTGCCTGGGTGACGCGGTCGGTTACGGCGTCTACCCCACGGAGTGCGTGATGACCTTGAAGGAACGTTGTTCCGTGATGCTGCTCGGGAACCACGATCTCGCCGCACTGCGGGAGATCGACATCGGGACCTTCAGCCCCTCGGCCGCCGCCTCGGCCCGCTGGACCCGCGAGAACATGGCGGACGAGGCTTTCGAGATCCTGCGAGGGCTCGAGGGCACCTCCGCCCGCCGGGAGGGGATCGGCCTCTTCCACGCCTCCCCGCGCGACCCGATCTGGGAGTACGTGGTCGACAGCGACCTGGCCGAGGACAACCTGGACTTCCAAGAGGAGCGCGTCGCCCTGATCGGGCACTCGCATATCGCTCTCTACTTCACCCGGGTGGACGAGATGTCCCGGGTCGCCTCGGTGTTGGCCCCGGAGAGCACCGACCTGACCCTGACCAACGGCAAGTGGCTGCTCAACCCCGGCAGCGTCGGGCAGCCGCGTGACGGCGACCCGAGGGCCGCCTGGGCGAAGCTTGACACCACGAACCTCACGATCCGCTTCCACCGCGTCGAGTACCCGGTGGAGGAGGCCTCCGAGGCGATCCGCGAGGCCGGTCTTCCCGCCCACCTCGGCGACCGCCTTTTCAAAGGCCATTAGATGAGTAGTTCCGCGGGTCCGGGGATCCGTCACAAAGGCGGGCGAACCAACCATCTAGACTCGCCGGGAATGCGGTTTTTCGCCCGACATCGATCCCGCCGGGGAGTCTTTGCTGCGCTCCTCGCCTGCCTCGCCCTGGCCCCGCTGCTGGCCGGTTGCGCCGAGGACCGAAGCAACCTGATCCCGGACGATACATCGCAATCGCTGATCGCCAAGCTGGACCACATCGAGCAGCTCGCCGCCGAGGGGCACTGCTTTGATGCCAAGGAAGAGGCCGCTTCAGCGCAGGCGGAGATCGAGAACCTCGGCGGTGATTTCGACCGGCAACTGAAACGATCCCTGATCGATGGTGTCATTCAGTTGCAGGGCTTGCTGGGTGACTCCGAAACCTGTACCGAAGCCGAAGCGCCGGTCGAGCAAGAACCGACCGAACCCGAGGAAACCCCGACCGAGACAGAAGGCACCACGGGAGACACCGGCGTCACCGGCACCACCGGTACAACGGGAACCACCGACTCCGGTGACAACTCGAACGATCAGGGCGACGACAGCGACAACGATCAGAATTCGAACCAGACGCCGCCCCGCGGGAACGGCAACCAGAACCCGAGCAACCAGAACCCCACGAAACCGACCAATCCGACCACGCCGACCAACCCCACCACCCCGACTCCCCCTCCATCCGGACCGGGCTCGGGCGGCGTCGGCCCCGGGTGATCCGCAATGACCGAACCGACAATCCTCGCCGACCGTTACGAACTCCGCGACAAGCTGGGTTCCGGCGGCATGTCAAATGTGTACCGGGCAACCGACCGGATCCTCGAGCGCACGGTCGCGGTCAAGGTGCTGGCCGAGCATCTCTCGGATGACGATCGCTTCGTCGCGCGGTTCCGCCGGGAAGCGCTCGCGGTCGCCAAGCTGATCCACCCGAACATCGTCCAGGTCTATGACACCGGGGTCGACCACGGCCGCCACTTCATCGTCATGGAGTGCGTCGAGGGCAAGTCCGGGGCGCAGATCCTCAAGACCGAGGGGCTGGTCGACCCCGAGGTCACGGTCGAGATCGGCGTCCAGGCCTGTGCCGGGCTGGAGTACGCCCATCGCCACGGGATCATCCACCGTGACGTCAAGCCCGGCAACCTGATGGTGGTCGGGGGTCCAGTCGGCGGCGGCGAGATGACCTGCAAGCTGACCGACTTCGGCATCGCCCGGGCAGCCGAGCAGACCCGGATCACCCAAGTCGGCTCGGTGGTCGGCACCGCCGCCTATCTCGCGCCCGAGCAGGTGCGCGGCGAGGAGGCCACCCCGGCCACCGACGTCTACGCGCTGGGCGTGGTGCTCTACCAGTTCCTGACCGGCCGGCTGCCCTACGAGGGCTCATCGCTGGCCGAGCTGGCGGTCCGTCAGCAGAACGAGAAGCCGCTGCCGCCGCGGACCTACAACGGCGACGTTCCCGAGACGGTCAGCGCGGCCGTGATGCGCGCCCTGGAAGGCGAGAAGGCCTACCGGTTCCACACCGCCGCGGCACTCTCCGACGGCCTTCAGCGCGGCCTGCGCGGCGAGGACGTGACCATCCAGATGGACGAGGAGCCGGTCACCCCGCCCGAGTTCCCCCAGGCGGAGACCGCGACCCGGCCGCTGGAGCGCACCGCCCGCACCGCCCATCGCCCGGCGCCTCCCCCGCCCCGCTACACCCTTCCCCAGACCGCGCCGCGGCCGCGGCAGAAGCGTTCCTTCATCCGCTCCTTCTTCCGCTTCGTGCTCGGCATGCTGGCCCTGGTCCTGATCGCCGCCGTGGTCGCGGGCTCGGTGATCCTGCTGACCGACCGCGCCGCCTCGGTCAAGATCAAGGACTGGGCCGGAAACTCGGTCGAGAAGCTCTCAGACGAGCTCAAGCAACAAGTCAAAGACAACACCCAGTAAAAGCAAGCCGGGCGGGTTGCAGTTGGAGGCGGAGCGAAGCTCGCCGACTTGCTTACTTAACTTCTGTCTTTGTGGTGCGGACTATTCCGGCGATCGTGAAGGCCAGGAGCCAACCGACCAGCACGATCACCGCGATCGCGGTGTCGTTCGTCCTGGTGGTCTCGAAGATCCCCTCCGCTTGCTGCCGGATCGCCAGGTCAATGTCGTTCGACGCGATCCCCAGCGTGTAATCCCCGACTGTCGGGATCAGGGACAGGATCCCGTCGAGCACGAAGAAGAAGACGAAGGTCATGGTCATACCGCCGGCCATCGACCGGGTCAGCAGCGTCAGCCCGAGGGCCGTGGTCGCGTAGGTCACGTTGGTGACCAGGACGGCGGCGAGGATGCGTAGCGCCAGCTCCGAATCCATCTCCGCCGGGTGGCCCGAACCCGCGATCGAGTAGACGACGAAGCCGATCGCCATCAGGACCACGGTCACGACGACCACGACGAGCAGGACGGTTGCGAGCTTGAGCAGGACGAACCGGATCCGGCGGGGATCGGCGGAGAGCGCCCGCCGCAGGGTGTTCTGCCCGAACTCGACGCCCGCCACCCACGAACCGAGGATCAGGGAACCGAGCATGGTCGGGACGCCGATCGCAATGTCGAGGACGGCGTTCTCATCGCCGATGCCCCAGATGACGCAGGCCACGATCCCACCGAGGAAGCAGAGCAGGATCGCCGCTCCGGTCCAGAACGGGGTCGGCATCGAGCGGATCTTCAGCAGTTCAGCTCGCATCGCCACTCGTCCCGTCGGTGAGGGTGAGGAAGACCCTTTCGAGGTCGGGGCGCTCGCGCATCAGGCCGCGCAGCCAGATTCCCGACTCGGCGAGGATCCGGGTGATCTCGGAGTCGTCCTCGATCTCGCCCCGGGCGACCAGGCTGCCCTCGCCCTTGTCTTCGACTTCGAGCCCCGCCTGCCGCAACGCAGCCGTGGCAGCCTCGGACTGGGAGATCCGGACGTAGACCTTGTAGCCCTCGCCGATCCCGCTGGAGGCGAGGATCTCTTCCATCGTGCCGTCGGCCACCAGCTGGCCCTTGTTGATGATCGTGGCCCGATCGCACATCAGCTGGACCTCGGAGAGCAGGTGCGACGAGACCAGCACCGTCACCCCTCGCTCCGGCAGGTTCTTGATCAGCTCGCGGATCTCGACGATCCCGGAAGGGTCGAGCCCGTTGGTCGGTTCGTCGAGGATGACCAGCCGCGGGCCGCTGAGCAGGGCGATCGCGAGCCCCAGCCTCTGCTTCATGCCAAGTGAGAAGCCGCGGGCCTTGCTGTCGGCGCGGTCAATGAGCCCGACCAGCTCGAGCAGTTCACGGATCTCACCATCGGCGTCCCGGAGACCCAGCGTGGCCGCCTGGATCTCCATGTTCTGGCGGGCGGTCGCCCGGCCGTACAACGCCGGCCCCTCGATCAGGGCACCGGTCTGCTGCGCCGCGGAGACGAACCCGGCGCTCCCCGGAGCAACCCCGAGCAGCGAGGCGCTGCCGGCGTTCATCCCGGTCAGCCCGAGCAGGATGCGGATCGCCGTCGTCTTGCCGGAGCCGTTCGGGCCCAGCAGTCCGCAGACCGTTCCCTCCGGGACCTGGAGGGAGAGTTCATTGAGGGCGACGGTGCTGCCGAACCGCTTGGTCACGCCGTCCAGCTGGATCAGAGGTTCGCTCATCCGCCGCGCACACTACCGGGCATCCCACGGGGCTGCGCCGCCGAGGATCCGTTCGCTGTAGGCCGCGTACTCGCCGGCCGAGATCGCCTCACGGGCGCCGCCCATCAGCCGTTCCATGTAGGTCAGGTTGTGGTCGACCAGCAAGCGGACGGCGGTCAGTTCCTCCGACCTCGAGATGTAGTTGAGGTAATCGCGGTCGTAGCCGACGCAGGCGGTGCAGGGGCAGCCGGGAACCAGCGGCTCCCGGTTGCCGATCTCGCGCGGCTTGCGGACGTCGATCCGGAAGCGCTTCTCCGGCAACGGGGCCAGCGCCATCCCGTGCCGGGCGAGCCGGGTCGGAACGGCGCAGTCGAAGACGTCGAGCCCGATCGCGATGCCGCGCATCAGGTCATCCACCTCACCTATCCCGAGCAGATGCTTGGGTGCGTCGACCGGCAGATGGGGAACGGTGAAGCCGATCACCTCGGCCATCTCCTCCTTGTCACGGCCGAGCGTGCCGCCGATCGAGATTCCGTCGACCCCGGATTCCGAGACCGCTTCGCAGGACTCCTTGCGGAGGTCGGGATGGGTTCCGCCCTGGATGATCCCGAAGACCGCCTGACCAGCCGGACCGTTCTCTTCGTGCCAGTCGAGGCAGCGCTTCAGCCAGCGATGGGTGCGTTCGGTCGAACGGGCGGTGTACTCGCGGTCGGCGTGGAAGGGCGTGCATTCGTCGAAGACCAGGGCGATGTCGGAGCCGAGCGCAGCCTGCACCCGCATCGACTCCTCCGGCGAGAGCATCAGCTCCGAGCCGTCCTTGTAGGAGCGGAAGCGGACGCCTTCCTCCTCGATGCCGAGAGTCTTGGCCAGCCCGTACATCTTGCGGCCCGATCCCTTGATCTCCTGGGAAACCCCGCCGTGGGCGAGCGAGAAGACCTGGAAACCACCGGAGTCGGTGATGATCGCCTTGTCCCAGCCCATGAACTCGTGCAGTCCGCCCGCCTCGGCGATCCGCTCGGGCCCGGGCGCGACCAGCAGGTGGTAGGTGTTGCCGAGCACCATCTCGTACCCCATCGCCTCGATCTCCTTCGAGGCCATGCCGCGGACCGATCCCTTGGTCGCGAGCGGGATGAAGGCCGGCGTCTCGACCGGCCCGTGCGGGGTGTGGATCGTGCCGCGCCGCGCGTCCCCCTCGCGGTCGTGGATCTCGAAGCTGAGTCGGGCCGGGTCGTGCCTCACGTGATCAGTGACCGTCCGGTCATCGCTTCCGGCTGGTCGATGCCGAGCATGGTGAGGATGGTCGGGGCGACGTCGGCGAGTATGCCGCCGTCGGCCAGGCTGAAGCCCTCGGCGGTGACGATCACGGGGACCGGGTTGAGCGAGTGGGCGGTGTTCGGTGAGCCGTCTGGCTCCAGCATGTTGTCGGCGTTGCCGTGGTCGGCGGTGATCAGGCAGGCGCCGCCGGAGGCGAGCACGGCGTCGACGACCCGGCCGAGGCAGGCGTCGACCTCCTCGATCGCCTTCACCGCGGCGGGGATCACCCCCGTGTGCCCGACCATGTCCGGGTTGGCGAAGTTGATGATCCCGAAGCGGGGCTCGTCCTCTTCCCAGCCGGCGACGAAGGCGTCGGCCGCCTGGTTGGCGCTCATCTCGGGCTTGAAGTCATAGGTCGGGACGTCGCGGGGTGACTCGACCAGGCGCCGGTCCTCTCCCTCCCACTCCTGTTCACGACCGCCGTTGAAGAAGTAGGTCACGTGCGGGTACTTCTCGGTCTCGGCCACGTGGAGCTGGCGGCCGCCGTCCTCGGCGATCACCTGGGCCATGGTCACCTTCGGCCGTTCCTCCGGGAAGGCAACCGGGTAGGGCCAACCCTCGCGGTAGGAGGTCATCGTGGTCAGCTCGAGCAGCGGCCCGTCGGAGCGGGGGAACTCGTCGAAGCCCGGCTCGGCCAGGGCCCGGGTCAGCTCGCGAGCCCGGTCCGGACGGAAGTTGATGAAGATCGCGCTGTCTCCCTCACGGGCGCCGTCGTAGCCGGCGATCACGGTCGGCACGATGAACTCGTCGGTCTTCTCGCGCTCGTAGGAATCCGCGATCGCCTCTCCCGCGCTCCCCGCGGCGGGGCCGGCGCCGTGGACGATCGCGTCGTAGGCCAGCTTGACCCGGTCCCAGCGGGTGTCTCGGTCCATCGCGTAGTAGCGGCCGCTGACCGTCCCGATCCGGCCGGCCGAGCGCAGCCAGCGCTCCAGCTCCTCGACGTACTTGGCACCGCCGTGCGGCAGGGTGTCGCGGCCGTCGGTGATCGCGTGGAAGATCACGTCCGGCACGCCTTCCTGAGAGGCCAGCTCGACGCAGGCCTCGAGATGCTCCCAACCGGAGTGGACGCCGCCGTCGGAGACCAGGCCGATCAGGTGCAGCCGGCCGTTTCCATCCACCGCCTTGCGGCAGGCGGCAACCAGTGCCTCGTTGTCGAAGAAGGAGCCATCGGCGACGGCGGTGTCGATCCGAGCCAGGTCCTGCTTGACGATCGAGCCGGCCCCGAGATTCAGGTGGCCGACCTCGGAGTTGCCCATCTGCCCCTCGGGCAGCCCGACGTCGGGACCCTGGGCCGAGAGCTGGGCGGTCGGATACCGCTCCCAGAGCCGGTCGAAGTTCGGGGTCTCGGCCAGCGAGACCGCGTTGCCGGGCCCGTCCGGGGCGAGGCCCCAGCCGTCGAGGATGATCAGTGCCGCGGAGGGTACAGGCAGCTCGGCCATGCGGAAGCTACTCCCCGGCGGGCGCCGCGGCGACGATCGCGCCGAAATCTTCGGGATCGAGGGCGGCACCGCCGACCAGCGCACCGTCGATGTCGGGCAGGGTCAGCAGCTCCTCCGCGTTGCCGGGCTTGACCGAGCCGCCGTAGAGGATGCGGACCTGCTCGGCCTTGTGAGGGTCGCGGGAGCGCAGCAGGTTGCGGATGAACTCACAGGCCTCCTGGGCCTGCTCCGGGGTGGCGGTGAGGCCGGTGCCGATCGCCCAGACCGGCTCGTAGGCGATCACGACCTTGGCCAGGTCATCGGTATGGATCTCAGCCAGATCGGTCAGAACCTGGTGGGAGAGCACCGACTCGGTGTCGTCCGTCTCGCGCTCGGACTGGCTCTCACCGACGCAGAGGATCGGTTCGAGGCCGGCCGCGATCGCCTTGGGCACCTTGCGGGCCAGGGCCTCGTCGGTCTCGCCGAAGAACTGGCGTCGCTCGGAATGGCCGAGGATGGTGCCGTCGACGCCGATGTCGAGCAGCATCTGGGCGGACACCTCACCGGTGAAGGCGCCCGAGTCCTCGTAGAACATGTTCTGGGCGGCGACCCGCACGGGGGTGCCGGCGCAGCGCTCGGCCACCCGCTGCAGGGCCAGCCAGGGCGGGCAGAGCACGACCTCCGCCCCGTCGGCGGACTGGGTCGGCAGGAAGGCGTCGAGGAACTCGTCCGCCTCGGAGGCGGTCTTGTTCATTTTCCAGTTGGCGGCTACATACGGTCGGCGGCTCATCTACTGCCTCTTTCGTCGAATCAGTTGTCGTTGAGGGCGGCGACGCCGGGGAGCTCCTTGCCCTCCAGCAGCTCCAGGGAAGCGCCGCCACCGGTTGAAACCCAGTCCACCCGGTCGGTCAATCCGAACTTGACCAGGGCGGCGACCGAATCGCCGCCGCCGACCACGGTGTAGCCGGGCGCGGCTGCCACGGCTTCGGCGACCGTGCGGGTGCCGGCCGAGAACGGCTCCAGCTCGAAGGCCCCCATCGGGCCGTTCCAGAGCACGGTGCCGGCCGCGGCGACCCGGCCGGCGTAATCCTTGGCCGAGTTCGGGCCGATGTCGAGCCCCATCCAGCCCTCGGGCACGTCGACCCCATCGGTCTCGCTCGTCTCGGTTTCCGCCGAGAACTCACGGCCCAGGGCGAGGTCACTCGGCAGGACCAGCTCGCAATCGCCGGCGGCGGCCTTGTCCAGCGCCTCCTGGGCGAGCGGGATGTCATCGTCGTGGCAGAGCGAGCCGCCGATCGAGTGACCCTGGGCCTTGTAGAAGGGGAAGCACATCGCGCCGCCGATCAGGATCTGGTCGGCGATCTCGAGGAACCGGTCGATCACCCCGACCTTGTCGGAGACCTTGGCCCCGCCCAGCACCACGACCAGCGGCCGGGCCGGATCAGTGGCGACCGAGGTCAGGTTCTCGACCTCCTTCTGCAGCAGCAGCCCGGCGTAAGCCGGAAGGTCGGCGGCGACGCCGGCGGTGCTCGCGTGCGCCCGGTGGGCGGCCCCGAAGGCGTCGTTCACGTAGAGGTCGGCCAGCGAGGCCAGGCGCTCGGCCAGGGCCGGGTCGTTCGCGGTCTCCCCCGCTTCGTAGCGGGTGTTCTCGAGCAGCAGGATCCCGCCCGGTTCCAACCCTTTGGCCTTCGCCTTCGAGTCCTCGCCGCCGACGTCGGTGGCGAGCTCGACCGGGGTCCCGGTCAGCTCGGACAGGCGTTTCGCGGCCGGGGCCAGCGAGAGCTCCGGCACGACCTGCCCCTTGGGACGGCCGAGATGGGAGCAGAGGATGACCTTCGCCCCCGCTTCGGTCAGGTACTCGATGGTCGGCAGCGCCGCCCTGATCCGGGTGTCATCGGTGACCTCGTCACCGTCCAGCGGGACGTTGAAGTCAACCCGGACCAGGACGCGCTCGCCGTCGACATCGGCGTCCGTGACCGACGCCTTGCCGAAAGCCATGTTCAGCTCCTCGTGCTGAGCAGTCCTAGAGGACCTTGCCCAGCAGCTCGACGCAGCGGTTCGAGTAGCCCCACTCGTTGTCGTACCAGGAGACCGCCTTGACCAGGCTGCCGTCGCCGATCACCTGGGTCAGCGAGGCATCGAAGATCGAGGAGTGCGGATCACCGACGATGTCGCTGGAGACGATCGGGTCCTCGGTGTAAGCGAGGATGCCCTTGAGCGGGCCCTCGGCGGCAGCCTTGACCGCAGCGTTGACTTCCTCGGCGCTGGTCGGCTTCGACGGGTTGAAGGTCAGGTCGACGACCGAGCCGGTGATCACGGGGGCACGGACCGCAAAGCCGCTCAGCTTGCCGGCCAGCTCGGGCAGCACCAGGCCGACGGCCTTGGCGGCGCCAGTGGTGGCCGGGATCAGGTTCTGGGCGGCGGCACGGGCCCGGCGCAGATCCTTGTGCGGCATGTCCTGGAGACGCTGATCCGAGGTGTAGGCGTGGATCGTGGTCATCAGGCCCTGCTCGATGCCGACCGAGTCATTGATCGCCTTGGCGAACGGAGCCAGGCAGTTGGTGGTGCAGGAAGCGTTGGAGATGATGTTGTGGCTGGCCGGGTCGTAGTCCTCGAAGTTGACGCCGAGGGCCACCGTGATGTCCGGATCCGTCGCCGGGGCCGAGATGATCACCTTCTTCGCGCCGGCGGCCAGGTGCTTGGCGGCATCGTCGCGCTTGGTGAAGAAGCCGGTCGACTCGAGCACTACGTCGACGCCGAGGTCGCCCCAGGGAAGGTCGGCCGGATCACGCTCGGCCAGGATCTTGATCTCCTTGCCGTCAACGGTGATCGAGCCTTCGCCGGCGGTGACCTCACCGTCGAAGCGGCCGAGGATCGAGTCGTACTTGAGCAGGTGCGCGAGGGTCTCGGTGTCGACCAGGTCGTTGATCGCGACGATGTCCAGATCCGCGCCCGAATCATGCGCTGCCCGGAAAACGTTCCGCCCGATCCGACCGAAACCGTTGATTGCCACCTTGACGCTCATTCGCTACCGCCTCCTGAAGGAAGAAATTGGGATTGGACCACCGATTCTACGGTCCTCCGTCCCCCAACGCCGCCCGGCTGCGGTCACGTGTGGGGTCGCTGGTTCGAACCGCCACCGGCAGAGCCGGACCATCCATCACTTGTTCCTGTGGTCCGGCGGGTTGAACTTGGAGGCGGAGCGAAGCTCGCCGACTTACGTATGCACGGTCAGTCCTGACTGACCGTGATCTCTATGTCGTGACCATCGGGGTCACGAAGGAACGCGGAGTAGGAGCCGGATCCATGGGCGCTGGTCTCTCCGGGCTGGGCGACGTTGGATCCGCCCGAGCTGGTGCCGCCCTCCCAGGCCGCCTTCACCGCGGCGATTCCGGGCGCGCCCAGGCTGACCTGGGTTCCTTCGGCCCGCACCCCGGTTCGCTCGGTGATGAAGAGGATCGGCTTCGAGATGCCGTAGCCGATCGCGTTCGTCTCGTTCACATGGCGTCGCCAGCCGAGCGGCGAAAGCAAGGCGTCATAGAAGGAGGAGGAGCGGGGAAGGTCAGAAACTTCGAGAACGATGTGATGAAGCACGGTCTGCAGGCTAGTGGAGATGCAACGGATCGGTGTTTTGGGCGTTCTGGTATCCAGGCTGTTCGGTCAGTTGCGCGGGGTCCAGCGGAACCAGCGCAGGGCGATGACCAAACCGGCCAGGCCCCAGACCGCGACAACCGCCAGCTCGCCCCACTCGAAGCCGGCGCCGACCGTCTTCGGGCTGTAGGCGGTGAAGAACGCTTCGAAGAAGTCCCGCACCGGAAAATGGTTGGCGAAGGAGAGGACGCCGTCGGGGATCTCGCTCTCGGGGATGAAGATGCCGGAGAGGAAGTAGAGCGGCAGCGTGATCGCGTTGGTGATCGCCGAAGCGGCCTCTCGCGAGGGAATGATCACGGTCATCGCCAAGCCCATGCAGCAGAAGGCGGAAGCGCCGACGACCAGGGTCACGATCACCGCCGGGATCCGGTCCCAGGGAATCGGCGCGTCGTAGAGCAGCTTGCCGATCAGGGTGACGACGACGACCATGATCGCCGAGATGACGATCGCGTTGCCGACCCGGCCGGCGATGAAGACCCAGGGCGGCAGGGGCGTGCCGCGCCCGCGCTTCAGGAGCCCCTCCTCCCTGGCGATGGTCACGTTCATCGCCAGGTTGACCATCGTCGCCGAGATCACCGCCAAGGTGACGATCGCCGGGATGTAATAGGTGGTGATCTTGACGCCGTCCAGCTCCTCGATCCTGTCGTTGCCGAAGATCGTGGCGAAGATCAGCAGGAAGAGCACCGGCAGCAGGGCTGTGAAGAAGACCGAGGCCGGATTGCGCCAGAAGACCTTCTGGGCGAAGCGGAACTCATGCAAGGCGAGGTTGATCTGCCTCATGCGTCGGTCAGCTCCAGGTAGACGTCCTCGAGGCTGGGTCGGCGTACCTCGAGCTGGTCGAGCTCCGTCCCCTGGTCGATCGCCCAACCGGTGATCCGGTTCAGGTCCGCGACCGGTTCGTGGGTGCTGACCCGGATCGTCCGATCGTCGACTCCCTCCCCGCTTTCGGTCAAGCCCTCGCCGACGCCCTCGATTCCGGTCAGGTCGGTGCCCGCCGGGACGTGGAAGGTGATGGTGGTCGGCAGGCGCCGCCGGTCGCCGAGGTTCTCCGGCGTGTCGAGCGCGACGACCTGGCCGGCCGCCACGATCCCGACCCGGTCGGCCAGGAACTGAGCCTCTTCCATGTAGTGGGTGGTGAGCAGAACGGTCTTGCCGAGCTCGCGCAGGCCGGCGACCATCTCCCAGGCCTGGCGGCGCGCCGAGGGGTCGAAGCCGGTGGTCGGCTCGTCCAGAAAGAGCAGGTCCGGATCCCCGACCAGGGCGATCCCGACGTCGAGTCGGCGCTGCTGGCCGCCGGAGAGCTTGCGGGCCCTGGTCCCGGCCTGCTCCTCGAGGCCGACCAGCCCGATCACCTCGTCCACATCGCGCGGTTCACGGTAATAGCCGGCGTACTGCTGCAGCGACTCGCGCACGCTCAGGGCCGGCTCCAGAGTCGTGCTCTGGAGCACGATGCCGATCCGTTCCCGCCAGGCCGGAGTCGGGCGGCCGGGATCGACCCCGAGCACACTCACGTCACCGCTGTCGCGGTCGCGGTAGCCCTCGAGAATCTCGACCATCGTGGTCTTGCCGGCGCCGTTCGGACCGAGTACCGCGAAGATCTCCTCGGGGAACACATCGAGGTCGATGCCTCTCAGCGCCTCGAGCTCGTCATACGACTTGCGCAGGCCCCGGATGGATATGACCGGCGTAGCCACGGCCCCTGATCCTATGGGCAGAGGCCGGCTGTAGGCGTCCCGGCCTGTTACGCGATGTCGCGGTGCGTCACGCGGACCGCGACATCCTCGCGGGTCGAGAACTCGCGCCAGATCCTTTCGGCCACGGTGACCGAGCGGTGGCGGCCGCCGGTGCAGCCGATCGCGATTGTGAGGTGGCTCTTGCCCTCCGCCACGTAGGCCGGGATCAGGAACTCGAGCAGGGGCAGCAGCCGGCCGTAGAACTCGCCGGCCATGGTTCCCGCCTCGACGTACTCGCGCACCTCGGGCTCCAGCCCGGTCAGGGGCCGCAGCTCGTCGACGTAATGGGGGTTGGGCAGGAACCGCACGTCCAGGGTGATGTCAGCGTCGCGCGGCGGTCCGTTCTTGAAGCCGAAGGTCAGCAGGTTCACGGCCAGCCGGTTGCTGTTGTCGCTGTCGATCAGTTCTTCGCTGATCCGACGCCGGAGAGTCGCCGCGGTCTCGCCGGAGGTGTCGATCACCACGTCGGCCCGGGCCTTGAGCGGGGCGAGTAGCTCGCGCTCGCGCTCGATCCCCTCGATGATCCGGCCGGTCGGCGCCATCGGGTGCCGGCGACGGGTCTCCTTGTAGCGATCGGTGAGGATCTCCTCGTGGGCTTCGAGGAAGACCACTTTCGGGGTGATGCCGTCCCCGATCAAGTCATCGATGACCTGGTTGAGCTGTTCGAAGTACTCGCCGCCCCGCGCGTCGGAGACCACGGCGGCCCGCTCGACCCCGCTGCCGGGGAGGCGGAAGAGCTCTCCCAACGCGCCGATCATCTGCGGCGGCAGGTTGTCGACGCAGAAATAGCCGGCGTCCTCGAAGGCCGCGATCGCCTCCGACTTCCCGGCCCCGGAGAGCCCGGTGATGATCACCATCTCCACTGGGTCGGCCGCTGCCTCTTCCCCTGGCTCCGATGCTGAAATGTCGCTACCCGATCCTGTTCAGTTGCTCGTGAATCTCACGGGCAACCTTACCGGGCAGTCCGGGCACCGCTTCGATCTCCTCGCGGCTGGCCGCCAGGAGGCGGTCGGGTGACCCGAAATGCTTGATCAGCAGACGCTTGCGGGTCGGACCGACCCCTCGGATGCCGTCCAGCACCGAGGCGGTCATCGCCCGGTCCCGCCGGCCCCGGTGGTGGGTGATCGCGAAGCGGTGGGCCTCGTCTCGCACCCGCTGAAGCAGCAGGTTCGCTTCGGAATCCGCCTTCAGATCGAGGGGCAGCGAGCTGCCCGGGGTGAAGATCTCCTCCTCCCGCTTGGCCAGGCTGACCACGGTGACGCCCATCTCGATGAACTCCTCGAGCGCCCGGACCCCGGCCGCGAGCTGACCCTTGCCGCCATCGATCATGATCACGCCCGGCAGCGAGGCGAAGCTCTCGTCGCGGTCGCGGTCATGCGGGGAGAGATCGACCTGCTGGCGGTACTGGGCGATCCGCCGGCCGAGGACCTCCTCCATCGAGGCGAAGTCATCCGGGCCCACGTGACCGTCTTCTCCCCGAACCTTGAACCGGCGGTAATCGGCTTTCTTCGGCCGTCCACCTTCGAAGACGACCATCGAGGCGACCGTGTGCTCGCCGCCGAGGTTCGAGATGTCGAAGCCTTCGATCCGGACCGGGAGCTCCTCCATGCCGAGCGCGTCGGCGAGCTGGCTGAGAGCCTCGACCCGTCGCTGCTGGCGGTGCTCGCTCTGCAGGCGGTCCTGGTCGAGCGCCAGTTGCGCGTTCCGCTCGGCCATCTCGCGCAGCCGGCGGGTGTCGCCGCGCTCGGCGATCCGGACCTCCACCCCGCGCCCGCCGCGCCGGCCGGAGAGAAAGGCCGCGACCTCCTCGACCTTGCCGGCCATGTAGGGGCCGAGCACGACTCGCTTCGGCACCGCCGGGGAGGCGCCGTAGTACTGCTCGATGAACTCCGCGGCGACCTCGTCGATCTCCCGCTCTGCCGGATTCTCGAGATAGAACGACTGTCGTTCGGCGAGCACGCCGTCCCGGACCTGGAAGACCTGTGCGTTGGCGTCAGTCCCCTCCGTCGCGACGCCGATCAGGTCGGCGGTTCCGACCTTTGAGCCGGTGATGCGCTGGCGCTCGAAGAGGGATTGCACCGAGGCCAGGCGATCCCGGAAGACGGCGGCGGCCTCGAAATCCTGTCCCGCCGCGGCCTCCTTCATGCGGGCCTCGAGGTCTCGCTCGATCTGGTCATAGCGACCGGAGAGAAAGTCGATCACCCGGTCGATGTTGGCCCGGTAATCCTCCTGGCTTATGTAGTCGACGCAGGGTGCCCCGCAGCGCTTGATGAAGTAGTCGAGGCAGGGGCTGCCCGAACGGCGCCCCGGCTCGCTGCCCTCGCAGGTCCGGTACTGGAAGAGCTTGCCGAGCAGGTCGAGGGTGTCACGAACCCGCCGGGCCGAGGAGAACGGTCCGAAGTACACCCGGCCGGGCCGGTGCCGTTCCCGCGTGAAGTAGACCCGTGGGTAATCCTCGTCGAGGCTGACCGCGACGTATGGGTAGGACTTGTCGTCCCGAAGCTTGATGTTGAAACGTGGCCGGTAGCGCTTGATGAAGCTCTGCTCGGCGATCAGCGCCTCCGACTCCGACTCGGTCGCGAGGAACTCGATCCGCTCGACCAGCCGCGTCATCTCGGCGTTGCCGCCGCTGAAGTGGGAGGCGACGCGCTTGCGGATCGAGATCGCCTTGCCGACGTAGATCACCTCGTCGTCGCGGTCGCGGAACAGATAGACCCCGGGCGTGTCGGGCAGGGACCGTCGTTCGGCCACGATCCGCGCCTCGCGATCGGTCTCGGGCAAATCTCCGTTTCTTGTGGATCCGGCCACATGCGAAGGGTAAGACCCGCAGGTGTTCGGGTACGCTGGCGCCACTCATGGCCGCTCAAGAATTGACCCCACCTGACCTGAAAACGATTGAGATCGAGATCGACGGCGAGATCGGGACCATGACCCTGAACCGTCCCGATTCCTTCAACGCGATGAGTCCCGAGCTGATCGCGGACCTGGCGACCGCCTTCGCGTGGCTGGCCGACCAGGCGCCGTTGCGCGGCCTGATCATCACCGGCGCCGGACGGGCCTTCTGCGCCGGCGGCGACCTCAACTGGTTCAAGGAAGGCCAGGCCGACCCGGACATCGACATCGTCGCCTCGGTCCGACGCGGCGCCGAGCTGCTCCACTCCGGCATCGTCGACCTCCAGCGGATCCCCTACCCGGTCATCGCCGCCCTCAACGGCCCGACTGCGGGGGCCGGCTTCTCGCTCGCCCTGGCCTGCGACTTCCGGATCATGTCGGATGACCCGAATACCTTCCTGGCCTGCGCCTACGGCCGGATCGGCGTTTCACCGGATGGCGGCATGACCTACTTCCTGCCCCGGGTGGTAGGTCCCTCAAAGGCGGTCGAGATCCTGCTCAACGATCCCAATCTGCCCGGCCCGGCGGCCCTCGAAGCCGGCCTGGTCAGTGAGGTCGTGCCGCATGACGAGCTGATGGACCGGGCCCGCGCCAAGGCGGCGAAGCTGGCCAAGAAGTCGCCTTACTACGTGAAGATGGCCAAGCATCTGGTCCACCAGAGCCTCGACAACAGCATCACCGAGCAGCTTCAGCTGGAGCGCCACGGGATCGCCAACGGCATGGGCACCGAGGACTCGAAAAACGCGATCGAGGCGTTCCTCAGCGGCGGCACCGCCGAGTTCAAGGGCGAGTAGCCGGGGCTACTGGGCCCTGAGCAGGCGGGTGACGCTGTCACCCACGCAGCAGGGCTTCTCGCCGACCCGGCCGTCCGGGGTCTGGACCTCGACCGTGATTCTGGTGACCAGCTCGAGCCAGCCGCCACCCTTGTCGGTCGCCTCGATCAGCTCGGCCGAGGCGCGGATCTTCGACCCGGCCGGCACCGGGGCCGGGAAGCGAACCTTGTTCCAGCCGTAGTTCACGGCCAGCGCGAATCCGTCGGAGACCTCGACCAGCCGCGTGCGGAAGCCGTCGATCATCGAAAGGGTCAGATTGCCGTGGGCGATCGTCGTGCCGAAGGGGCTCTCCTTCGCCGCCCGCTCGACGTCAACGTGAATCCATTGGTGGTCACCGGAGAGCTCGGCGAAGGTGTCGATCATCTCCTGAGTGACCTCGCGCCAATCGGTTGGGCCGGCCTGCCTGCCGACCATTTCCAGTACCTGCTCCGGACCATCAATCACAAGCGTTTCCATGCCGCAACAGTACCGTCACTTGACCAGCTCGATTTCCATGCCTGCGGGACTGATCGCTCCCATGCCGCCGAGCATGCCGAGGATCTTCGCGACGTAGGCCTGAGTCTCCGGATAGTTCGGGATACACTCGCAGGAGCCGACCGCACCGGCTCCCGCGTTGTAGGCGGCCAACGCCAGGGCCGGTGATCCGAACTGCCCCAGGAGGTCGCTCATCAGGTGGGCCTGGGCCATGATCGCCGCCGCCGGGTCGAAGGGATCATCGAGCCCGTACTCGGCCGCCGCCGCGGGCGTGAAGGCGGCGATCCCGAAGGCGATCCCGTTGCCCGCCTTCGGATCGAAGCTCGACTCGGCGAAGAGTTGCGCCGCCAGCAGCGCGGCGGATACGTCCCACTTCATCGCCGCCCTCAGGATCAGCGGCTTGACCCAGTCCGGGGTAACCGACGGGAATGCCTGCGAGAGCGCGGACGAGCGGTCACCGCCACCCGTTCCGAGCGCGTTGCCCGCCGCCGAGCAAGGCGCCGGGCCGCGGGTGAAGCCGAAATGCCAACTTTCCCACGCATATCTCTGGACGAAGCCGAACCGGCCGGCGTTGGCGGCCAGCCAGCTGTATCCGTCCGAAGCGCCGAGGTCGAGCTCGGTTGCGCAGCGATGTAGCGACTGGCCCGGCGGTGCGACCCAGGTCGGGTCGGGGTGGGCGGCGAAGAGGGCCGCCTGCTCGGCGTCCGAGCGGAAGGCCGAGTTCACGGTCAGCGTCACCCCCGCGGCCGCCGCAGCAGCCGACATCGCGTCGAAGGCGGCCGCCACGTCGGGACGCATGCCGTGGCCCTGGCGCTCGGCCAGCGGCCCGGAGTAGCCACCGCCGCTCGCGATCGAGGGAACCGCGCCCATGGACACGGGAACGCCGACCCGTGCCTCGGCCCAGCTCGGTGGCGCCCGGTGCCCGCCGCCGGAAGGCCCGGGTCGGACCGAGTTGGCGATCGAGACCCGAGCCCGGACCGGCGCATAGGAAGCGGCGTCGGGGAAACGGACCGAGACCGCCAGTGGCGATGCGCCGTTGGCGACGGCCGCCTCCACCGCGGCCAGTCTTGCCCGAGCCAGAAAGACCGGCTTCGAGACGTGGGCCGGGTTCGGGAGGCCGTTGGGCAGCTCCGGCGGGGCGAGCAGCCGCGGCAGATCGTCCTTCATCGAGCGCGCGGCGGACATCGCCGAGAGGTCAGCCGTGCGCTGGGCTCTCGCCTTGCCGGTGACCGCGCCGGAGATCGCGACGATCGCGGCCGCACCCAGGACGAGCGCGAACACTCCGCCCAGGACCAGCGGCGTCGCCTGGCCCCGCCCCGACCGCAACCGAGTCAGGAACCGCAATTTTCGAGTCGATGGCCCGATCGACTCGACCTCGCCGGCAAACTCGCCTGCCTCTTCGACCACGAGCTCGGTCAGGGGGTCGTCTTCCTCGCCCTCGCGGCGGGACTCGCCGACACCGATCACCACGCGGTCCCAGCCCAGCTCGAGCAGCGCCCGGTAGCGGGACGCCGGGGCCAGCACAGTGAGCGGATGCTCGCCGGCCCGGTCCCGCACCCGGGTGACCGTCGCGGTCAGGTCCTCGGAATCGGCGACTGCCACGTGAATCAGGCTGCCGCGCGCTTTGACCACCGCCTCAGGCAGGGCCGCCGCCAGCTCGTATTCGAGTTCCTTCGCTTCTTCTGGGGCGAGCAGGCTGGCCGGCCGTGGCCGTTCGCGGCCGATCTCGACCACGACGCCGATCTCGTGCTCGCCGCTGGCCTGCTCGGCGGCCAACCGGTCGAGATCCACTCGATTCGCGGTGGCGGCGATCAGACAATGGACGCTCACCCCGGCCTCCCTGCCGCCTCGGCCGAGACTTCGAGCTTCTCCGAGATCGCGGAGAGCAGAGCGGGCGGCCGCAGCCTGACCCGGACCAGCATCCCCGTCCGGGAGACCGAGACCCGGTCCCGGGCCCAGCCCGGCAATGCCTCACGCACGGCCGGCTCGACCGGTTCGCCACGGACCATGGCCACCGCCCCGGCCGCGGCGGCGCCGTCGGCGATCGTCGCGGTGTAGCCGGTGGCGAGCAGCTGGAAGCAGAGCAGGGCGGTGAGCATCAGCGCGCCGATCCCAGCCACCGCCTCGACCGTGGCCTGACCTGAGCGGCCGGCGAACCCAGCGTGAGCCGCCGGCGCGGAGTTGCCCTGTGCACGCCGGGCGGTCATCCGTCTCCCAGCGAGCTCGAACCGTAGACGTGGGTCTCCGGCAGTCCGGGGATCAGGCCCGGCACCCTGACCCCGACCCGCACTCCCTCATCCCGGGACACCTTCAGGTCATCCCGCAGCACGGCGGGCAGCGACCTCTCGGCCGCGCCCCGCGGCTGCTTTCCGGTGAGCACGGCGCGGGCCCCGGCCCGGGCGGCGACCCCGGCCGACCAGAGCGCCGCGCCGGCGATCACGAGCTGTGCCGCGACCAGGATCGCGAGCAGCACGACCGGCAGCGAACCGATCAGCTCAAGCGATGCGGACCCGCGTTGCGCCCTGGTTGTCGGCCACCTGAATTCCATGGCCCGACGATGACGGGAAAATGCTCACACGTGGCTCTATAGGTGCAACAATTTGCAACACCGGACCGATTTCTGCCTGGATCCGGGCTCAGACGCTGATCCGGGCCAGGACCGGGGCGTGGTCGGAGAGCCTGATCATCAGGCCCGTCTCCGGGTCCGGCACATCGCGCCGCGACGGCGGCCAGGTCTCCGCGGGCTCGAGCAGCTCGGCACCCCGGACCAGCAGGTGATCGATCGAGCCCGGCGCGGTCGGCGCGGCCAGACCAA
This sequence comes from Solirubrobacterales bacterium, assembly GCA_044464425.1. Classification (GTDB taxonomy): domain Bacteria; phylum Actinomycetota; class Thermoleophilia; order Solirubrobacterales; family 70-9; genus 67-14. Next base: position 59,799 of record JBIQLL010000002.1, read on the forward strand.
ACTCGCCCGCCAGGCGATCGAAGACATCGCTGGAACGAGGCCGCAGGTTGAAGTCGCCACCCAGTAGCAGCGGCCGCTCCCCGGCCCGGCTCGCGGCCAGCCGGGCCGCCCGCATCACGTCACCGGCCGCGTTCTCCCCCGTGCCGGCGTGGAAGTTGGCGACGCAGAGCCCGCAGCCGAGCTCGGCCATCGAGATCACGCGCCGCTCCGGGAACCAGGCCAGGGTCGAGCGGCGGAACTCGGTGATCTCGGCTCCGGGCCGGAAACCCTCCAGGCCCGGGGTCGAGCGCCGGACCAGGGTGAGGTTGCAGCCACCCTCCCAGCTGCCGGCGAGCTGCGGTCGGAGGCGGGCCACCGGGGCCATGACCGGTCGCAGCCAGTTTCGGGCCGTGAGCGCGACCCGCGCCTCCGCCCCGGTCGCCTCGGCCAGCCGGTGCGCCCAGCGTGGCGGCACCTCCTGCAGCAAGGCTATGTCCCATTTCGCGGCGGCGATGAAAGCTCCGAACTCCCGGAACAGATCACGGTTCAGCCGGACGTGCTTCCGGCCGGTGACCGGATGGCCCATCACCCGCCAGCCCAAGCCTCCGGGTGGCACTCCCGGTTCGCTACCTCCCGGCGCCGGTGGGAAGTCGCGACCGTGGTAGAGGTTCCAGGTGAGGACCCGGAAGTTCATTCAGGGCCCATCCCGGTAGGCCTCAATAATCGCGGGCTTCCGAGACGACCAGCCAGACCCCGACCAGGGCCGCGGCCATCAGCAGCAGCCAGGCCATCGTGCCGAGCCCGGTCGAGAACATCTTGGCGCTGCCGGCGATCAGCAGGACCACCAGGCCGAAGCAGCTGTAGAGAATCACCCGGCGTGACTCGGCCAGCCCGAGCAGCCCGGTCCGGAACTCGTAGGTGAGCCGGTAAACCGTCCAGGCCAGGCCCGCCAGGAAGGCCATGGTGATCGTGGTGAAGATCGCGTCGGCGACGTTGCCGCCGTTCGGCAGGAAAGCGACCCCCGCGGCGAGCAGGGCGACGATGACGATGTTCCGAGCCAGGATCACAACTCAAGCCTAGACGGTGGTGCCCGCCACCGTGCGCTACTTCGAGACCATCAGGACGATGCCGAGGACGATCACCGCGATCATCGCCAGCAACCCGAAAATGCCGACGCAGAGCGCGAGCGCGGCAGAGACGCCGCGCCCCTCCTGGCTGAGGTCGACGTACCGCGTCGCACCCCAGATGCCGAGCGAGGCGACCAGCGCGACCGCCATCGAGGCGACGAAGGCAGCCGCGACGGTCATCAGCAGGTCGTCGACGTTGACCAGCTCGGCCAGCGGCACGTCAGGCGCCTTCCGCCTGGACGTCGACCACCTCGGTCTGGCGCGAGCGCCGCACGAAGGTGATCACGATCAAGACGACCGCGACCGCGCTGATCAGGACCGGCCCGACCGGGCCGCTCCCGAAGAGTGAGGTCAGGGCGAAGGTGAGCGCCCCGATCAGGGCGGCCGCCGGCAGGGTGAGCACCCAGGCGACCACGATGTTTCCGGCCACGCCCCAGCGCACGGCCGAGATCCGCTTGGCCACCCCGGACCCCATCACGCCGCCGTTGATCACGTGGGTGGTGGAGAGCGGAAAGCCGAAATGGGAGGAGGCCATGATCACCGCCGCGCCGGCCCCCTGCGCCGAGAAGCCCTGGGCCGGGTCCATCTTGATGATCCGCATGCCGGTGGTCTTGATGATCCGCCAGCCGCCGCTGTAGGTGCCGAGCGCGATCGCGGTGGCGGCCGCGACGATCACCCAGAAGGGCGGGTCGGCGCCCGCCGGCAACGAGCCGTCGGCGATCAGGGCGAGCGTGATGACGCCCATCGTCTTCTGAGCGTCATTGGTCCCGTGGGCCAGGGCGAGCAGGCCGCCGGTGGCGATCTGGCCGAACCGGTAGCCGCGGTTGACCGGGCCGGGCCGGAGGTGACGCACCACCCGGTAACTCAGGCCGATCGCCATCGCCGCGACGACGAAGGCGAGGACCGGCGCGATCAGGGCCGGGATCAGCACCTTGCCGACCAGGCCGGCGGTCTCGATCGCACCGGTGCCGGAGTCGACGAGGGCGGCACCCACGATGCCGCCGATCAGCGCGTGCGAGCTCGAGGACGGGAGTCCGAAGTACCAGGTGATCAGGTTCCAGGCGATCGCCCCGACCAGCCCGGAAAAGACCACGTTGAGCGAACCGGCACCGGAGATCGCGCTCTGGTCGACCACGTCAGAGGCGATCGTCGCCGCCACCTCGATCGAGATGAAGGCGCCGACGAAGTTGAGGATGGCGGCGAACGCGATGGCCGCGCGCGGCGAGGCCGCCCCGGTCGAGATCGAGGTGGCGACCACGTTGGCGGTGTCGTGGAACCCGTTGGTGAAATCGAAGGCCAGCGCCGAGACGATGACGATGACGAGGATCAGGTGGAGGTCCACAGAACGATCAGCTGTTCTTGATCACGATGCCTTCGAGGATGTGCGCCGAGGTCTCGGTCGCGTCGATCGCCTTCTCGAGGACAGCGAAGATGTCCTTCCAGCGGATCACGACCATCGGGTCGATCCCGTTCGAGAAGAGCGAGGCGACGGCATCACGCGAAACCCGGTCGCCATCGTTCTCGAGGCGGTGGATCTCGATCCAGTACTGATCGAGGTCGCGGAAGGAAGGCAGGTTCTCCAGCCCGAGCGAGAGCTGCTTGCAGCAATCGACCAGGATCCGGGTCAGGTCCTGAGCCTGGTCCATCGGCGCTTCGATCTGGTAGAGCGCGAGGAAATCCGCGGCTTCCTCGATGTAATCGATGACATCGTCGAGCTTGGTCGCCAGCCCGTAGATGTCCTCGCGATCGATCGGGGTGACGAAGGTCGAGTTGAGCCGGTTGATGATGTCGTGGGTGATCCGGTCACCCTCCTGCTCGATGATCAGGATCTCGCGGCCAAGCCCGGGATCATCGGGCCAGCCGGCCATCATGTCGTTCAGCTTTTCCGCCGCGCGCAGCGTGTTCTGGCCGGCCTCGTTGAAGAGGTCGAAGAACGTGCGGTCGCGTGGGAGGAGCGAGAAACGCATCAGGGCGGTGCCAAATTACCAGAGGCCGGTCACTCGGAGGCTCGGGGCAGAACGGTCGCGGCGAGCGCTTCATGACGCTCCATCAGCTCGTCCTGGGCATTACGTCGCTCGCCACCCTCCGGGTTCAGGCGCGACCAGTTGCCGGAGCTGTCCAGCACCCAGGCGTTGGTGTTGTCCGCGAAACAGCGCTCCAGGACGTCGAGGATCTGGTCGCGTGCGATCTCGTCGTCGACCGGGGTGACCAGCTCGACCCGGCTGTCCAGGTTGCGCGGCATCAGGTCGGCGGAGCCGATGAAGACGTTCCACTCCTCACCCCGGCGGAAGGCGTAGACCCGTGAGTGCTCGAGGAAGCGGCCGACGATCGAGACGACCCTGATGTTCTCCGAAAGCCCCGGGACGCCCGGCCGCAGGCAGCAGATGCCGCGCACGTTGATCTCGACCTCGACCCCGGCCTTCGATGCGTCATAGAGCGCCTCGATGCAGGTCCGGTCGACCAGCGAGTTCATCTTCATCAGGATCTTCGCCTCGCGGCCAGCCTTGTGGGCAGCGATCGTGGCGTCGATCTCGGCCAGGATCGAGGAGCGCATCGAGTGCGGGGAGACCAGCACCCGGCGGTAGTCGGCCGGGCGCGAGTATCCGGTCAGCAGGTTGAACATCTCGGCCACGTCCGCCCCGATCTCGGGGTCGGCGGTGAAGAGACCGAAATCGGTGTAGAGCCGGGCGGTGGTCGAGTGATAGTTGCCGGTCCCGATGTGGACGTAGTTGCGGACCGTCTGACCCTCGCGCCGGACCACCAGCAGAGCCTTGATGTGGGTTTTCAGCCCAGGGATGCCGTACACGACGTGGACCCCGACCTCCTCCAGCCGCTTCGCCCACTCGATGTTCGCCTCCTCGTCGAAGCGGGCTTTCAGCTCGAGCATGCAGACGACCTGCTTGCCGCGTTCCGAGGCCTTGATCAGGGCCGAGACCAGCGGCGAGTCGTCGCTGGTCCGGTACACGGTCTGCTTGATCGCGAGCACGTCGGGATCGTTGACCGCCTGGGCGATGAAACGCTCCACCGAGGAGGTGAACGAGTCGTACGGATGGTGGACCAGGACGTCGCGCTGGCGGATCGCCGCAAAGATGTCGGACGGGTCGCCGTCCTCGCCCTGCAGGCGCGGCTGGGTGACCGGCGTCCAAGGCTGATCCCTCAGCTCCGGGTAGCCGGGCATCTTGACCACGTCCCAGAGGTCGGTCAGGTCGAGCAGCCCGCCGATCTCGAAGACCTCGTTCTCCTGGAGCCGGAGCAACTCGACCAGCAGCTCCTTCAGTTCCGGGTTCATGCGCTCGGCGACCTCCAGCCGCACCACCTCGCCGAACCGGCGGCGCCGGACCTCCTCCTGGACCGCTTCGAGCAGATCGTCGGCCTCGTCGCTGACCGTGAAATCGGCGTCACGGGTGACCCGGAAGTAACTGTGGTCGAGCACCTCGATCCCCGGGAAGAGCTGGTCCAGGTTGGCCGCGATCACCTCTTCCAGCGGGACGAGCAGCCGCTCCTCCTCGACGCTCAACTCGATGAAACGGCCGAGCAGCTCCTTCGGCACCTTGATCCGGGCGAGCACGCGGGTCGCGGTCTCGTTGTCCCGCAGCAGGACCGCGAGGCTGAGCGAGAGGTTCGAGATGTACGGGAAGGGGCGCCCGAGGCCGATCACCAGCGGGGTCAGGGTCGGGAACACCTGTTGATCGAAGATCCGATCGAGCTCGGCCCGCTCGGTGCCGTTGAGATCGTCCAGGGTGGCGATCTTGACTCCGTGGTCGGCCAGGGCCGGCCGCAGCTTGCCGTTGAAGACCCGGGTCAGGCGGCGATCGAGCTCGAGCGAGCGGCTGCGGATCGCCTGGATCTGCTCCGAGGGCGAGAGGCCGTCGGGGCCGCGGGCATCGATCCCGGCGTCCACCTGATCCCACAGCCCGGCCACCCGGACCATGAAGAACTCATCCAGGTTCGAGGCGTAGATCGCACAGAACTTGACCCGCTCCAGGAGCGGCGTCGAGTCATCCTCGGCCAGCTCGAGAACCCGCTGGTTGAAGTCGAGCCAGGAAAGCTCGCGATTGAAGAACCAGGACGGATCGGAGTTCGTATCCACCGCTTCAGGACTCTACTTTCAGGGAGGTGTCGAGCGCGACCCAGACACCCTGGCGCGACTGCTCGAGCCAGAGCCGTTTGAACCGGTCGAAGAGCATCCGGCGGCGGGCGGTCAGGTGGATTACCGCGAGCTCGAGCCCGCGGTAGGCGGCCCGGTTGGGGGCCGCCTGGACCAGGATCGGATCGAGGTCGCGACTGCCCCGGGCCCGCTCGATCACCGTGGCCACGTCCTCGGCCTCCAGTTCGCCGGTCACCCGGCGAGCGGACGGCACCGCGAGGTCGCAGTCGCGCACCTCACCCAGCACCTCCTGCAGGCCGCGCGCGGCGCGGCGCGCGGTGTGTGCCTGGGTCCCGAGCGCATCGCCGGTCAGCTCGAGCGTGTAGCGCAGCCGTTCGGCCGCGACCCTCATCCGGTGCTGGGCGGCGACGCCTTCGGGCTCGAGCGCCTCACCCGCCCGATCGCGCAACCGGGCGAGCCGCTTGGCGACCAGCTGGAGCACCTCGTGCGGCAGCACCTCGACCGGCCGGTACTGGTCGGCGCGGTCCGCGGCATCCGCCTCGACCGCGGAATCTGCGATCTCCTCGATCCTCACCCGAAAGGCCTGCATCCGCCGGCCGTGAACGACCTGGGCGAGCGCCCGGTTGGCGGTGGCCTGCTCCCGGCGCAGCTCGGAGACGACCTGGTCGATGCCGGCCGCCGCGGCCGGGTCGGTCTCCTGCCCGATCGCCTCGTAGGCGGCGATCACTATGTCGAGGTCTCGCCTCGCCCCGACCGCGCGCGAGATCCGCCGCGCCTCGGCCCGGCCTTCGCGATACTCGGCCCGGCCGAGCGCCGACCGGAAAACCTCGAGCGCGGCCCGCAGCCGGCGGGAGGCCAGCCAGAGCTGATTCGCCGGATCGGTCTCGGTGACGTCCAGCACGCCCTTGGCCAGTGCCGTGATCTGGGTGGCCCGTTCGTCGAGCACCTGGGACGCCGCCAGCTGAAACCGGGGATCGGGGTTGGCACTCATCGCTTGAAACCCTACTTTCGACCGGGTCTCAGCCCGGCGCCAGCGCCGGTTCTGAAACGTCGATTCCGCCGTTCAGCATGTCGAGCACGATGCCTTCGCGGATCCCCCCTTTGCCGATCTGCAGCTCCTGGCCGAGCAGCTCCGAGAGCTTCTCGAGGATCAACACCCCGGTCGAGAGGATCCGCACCCGGACCGGATCGAGCTCGAACCGCCTGCCGACCTCGACCGCTTCATCGCCGCAGAGCACCCTGACGCTGCGTTCCAGCGTTTCGTACTCGAGCCGGGCGCCGGCGATCTTCCTCAGCGAGGTGGCCGAACCGCCGACCGCGACGGCCTGTTCGGGCTGGGTGATCTTCACCTCGGCGAACACCTCGTCGACGCGGTCCCTGATCCGTCGGATCTCGGACGCGGACGGCGGATCCGAGGCAACCAGCTCCTGAGCGAGCTGGCCGGATCCGATCGGCCAGGACCGGACCTGCTCCACCCCGCCGGCCACTGTGCCGATGACGATCTCGGTCGAGCCGCCGCCGACGTCGACCACCGCGACCCGGCCATCAACCTGGTAGCCGAGCGCCTTGGTCGCCCCGAGGAACGCCAGCCGGCCCTCCTCGTTCTCACTGACCACGCGGACCGGGATGCCGGCCGCCGCCTCGATCGCCGCTGCCGCCTCACTGCCGTTCGGGGCCTCACGCAAAGCGGCGGTCGCGACCGCCCGAAAACGATCGGCGCCCAGCTCGCGGGCCAGGCGGACCTGGGTCTCGACGACCTCCGCCACCTCCGCGATCTTCTCCTCCGGGATCGAGCCGTCCTCGAGACGGGCCTGACCGATCCTCGTGTACGCCCGCTGCTCCATCACCTTCTTGAGCTTCCCTTCCTCGGGCTCGGCGACGAGGATGCGGGTCGTGTTCGAACCTATGTCGATGGCAGCGCAAAGCATTGGCTTCCACCGATCGATTCTGGCAGGCCAGGCGGACGGGGCCGCACCGGACGGGACCGCCGCCGGGAAGACCTCGAGCTCAGCCGAAACGGCCACTCACGTAGTCCTCGGTCTCCTTGAGCGAGGGGTTGGAGAAGATCTTCTCGGTGTCGTCAATCTCGATCAGCTCGCCGGGGTCACCGCTCTTCTCGATGTTGAAGAAGCCGGTGTAGTCACTGGCCCTGGCCGCCTGCTGCATGTTGTGGGTGACGATCACGATCGTGAAACGTCGCTTGAGCTCATTGATCAGGTCCTCGATCGCCAGGGTCGCGATCGGGTCCAGGGCGGAGCACGGTTCGTCCATCAGCAGGACCTCCGGCTCGATCGCGGTGGCCCGGGCGATGCAGAGCCGCTGCTGCTGGCCGCCCGAGAGGCCGCCGGCCGGCTTGTCCAGCCGGTCCTTGACCTCTTCCCAGAGGTGCGCGCCGCGCAGTGAGCGCTCGACGATGCCGTCGACCTCGTGCTTCTTGATCCTGCGGCGGTTCAGCCGGAGCCCGGCCGCCGTGTTCTCGTAGATCGACATGGTCGGGAAGGGGTTCGGCTGCTGGAAGACCATGCCGATCTGCTGACGGACCAGGACCGGGTCCATCGAAGGCGCGTAGATGTCAGCCCCGTCGAGCAGCACCCTGCCCTCGACCCGGGCACCGTCGATCAGCTCGTGCATGCGGTTGAGCGAACGCAGGAAGGTCGACTTGCCGCAACCGGAAGAGCCGATCAGGGCGGTCACCTTGTTCGGCTTGATGTCAACGTTCACGTCCCTGACCGCGAGGAAATCGCCGTAATAGATGTTCAGGTTCTCGGCGTCGATCCGCTTCGCCTGGGCGTCGACCATCGAGGCCGGGGCCGGCCTGCGCGGGTCCAGGGTGGCTTCGGCCGGACCGGCCTGGGCGTCGACCATCTCGTTCTCCTTCTTTTCTTTTGTGACGTTCATCGGCGGATCTCCACTCCGTAGCGTTTGGCGATGAGCCGAGCCGCGAGGAACAGCACCATCACGATCAGAATCAAGAGCAGCGCACCGGCCCAGGCGCGTTCGATGTAGGCCTCGGGCGGGACGCCGGGGAACTTGTACTCCTGGTAGACGAAGACCGGCAGGTTTGCCATCCGCCCGTCAAAGGGATCCAGGTTGGCCGAGGTCGTCGAGCCGGTTGTGATCAGGAGCGGCGCGGTCTCACCGATCACCCGGGCGACCGCCAGCATGACCCCGGTCACGATGCCGGCCAGCGCGGTCGGCAGCACGACCCGGAGCACGGTCAGCCACTTCGGCACGCCGAGCGCGTAGGAGGCCTCCCGCAGCGAGTTCGGGACCACCCTGAGCATCTCTTCCGCCGAGCGGATCACGATCGGGATCATCAGCACCGCGAGGGCGACCGATCCCATCACTCCGAGCCGGATCCCCGGGCCGAAGAAGAGCGCGAACAGGGCGAAGGCGAAGAGGCCGGCGACGATCGAGGGGATGCCCATCATCACGTCGACGAAGAAGGTGATCGACCGCTTGAGCCGACCCTTCCCGTACTCGACCAGGTAGATCGCGGCCAGCACCCCGACCGGCACCGCGGCGAGCGTGGCGACGGCGGTGATGATGAACGTGCCGGCCGCGGCGTGGAGGGCGCCCCCGCCCTCGGCCAGAACCCCCCGCATCGAGCTGGTCAAAAACTCGCCGTCGAACCGCGCGAGGCCCTCGGAGACGACCGTGTAGATCAGCGAGAGCAGCGGCACCATCGCGAGCGCGAACGCCTCGCAGACCAGCACCGTCATTACCCGGTCGAGGGCCCGGCGTCGACCTTCGACGGCGAGCGACCAGGCCGTGATGGAGACCAGGGCGAGGACCCCGGTGATCAGTAGCCAGACGAAGGGGCTGAGACCGAGTCCGAAGCTGAGCGCTGCGGCGGCGACCGCCGAGGCGGCTCCGACGATCAGGTTCGCCCGGCGGGGCAGCACCCCTGACTCTTCACCGAACGGGATCGAAACGGCGTTAGAGGTTGTGGCCAAGGCTCTGTCCTCGCTCTGGCGCCGTAAGCCGGCGGCCTGCTTCGTCGGCGGGGAACGTCGGGCCACCAGCCCGCCTTGTCCCCTTCTCCTTGCATCCCACCGGCTTACGGCGCCATACCTTCGGGACGCCTTGGCCACAACCTCTACCGGCCACTGACGGCCTCCCTCCTGCTGATGATCGCCCGGGCGGCCATGTTGACTCCCAGGGTGATCGCGAACAGGACCAGCCCGGTCGCGATCAGGACGTTGACGTCGAGTCCCGAGGATTCGGGGAACTGCAGGGCGATGTTGGCGGCGATCGTCGAGGGGTTCTCGGAGCTGATCAGGTTGAAGGTGACCGCGCCGGAGACGGAAAGGATGATGGTCACCGCCATGGTTTCTCCCAACGCCCGGCCGAGGCCGAGCATCGAGCCCGCCGCGACCGCCGAGCGGCCGAAGGGCAGGACGACCATGCGGATCATCTCCCAGCGGGTCGCGCCCAGGGCGAGCGCGCTTTCCTGCAGCCCTTTCGGGGTCTGCTGGAAGACCTCGCGGGCCACCGCGCTGATGATCGGCAGGATCATCAGCGCGAGGACTATTCCGGCGACCAGCATGGTCCGGCCTGTCGTGGAAGCGGGACCGGCGAAGAGCGGGATGAAGCCGAAGTGATCAGCCAGCCACTCGGTCACCGGCACCATGGCCGGGCCGAGCACGGCGATCCCCCAGATGCCGTAGATGATGCTGGGGATCGCGGCCAGCAGGTCGGTCAGATAGGAGACGGTCATCGCGATCGGCTTCGGGGCCAGGTGGCTGGTGAAGAGCGCGACGGCGATCGCCATCGGGACCGCGATCACGATTGCGATCGCGGCGGAGAGGACGGTGCCGAAGACGAGCGGCCAGATGTAATGGACCAGGCTCTCGCCGTCGGGAAGATCGGATACCGGGGCGGTGATCGCCGGCCAGGCCTCGCTGATCAGGAAAGCGGCGACTCCGGCGAGGACGACCAGGATCGTGACGCCGGCCGCGACGGCCAGCCCGCTGAAGGCTCGGTCGCCGAACCTGCGGGGCGATCTGCCTGGTGTCTCGGTGGTTGGGGCGGTTCCGGCGCTCAAGAAAGTCTCCTGCCTGTGGTTGCGGTCAGCGGGCGGGACGTGCCCCGCGGCGGCCTGTGCTCCGCCGCGGGGCTGGTCGTCATGCCCGGTTCGGCTCAGCTGGTCTGGATCGCCTCCACAGCGGGGGTGATCTCCTTGCGCAGCGAGTCCGGGATCGGGGCCGATCCGGCGGTCTGAGCCGCGTCCTGCTGGCCCTGCTCGCTGATGATGTACTGGTAGAAGGCCTTCACGAGCTTGGCTTGATCGGCCGAGTCGTAGGTGGTGCAGGCCATCTCGTACGAGACCAGCGAGATCGGGTAGAGGCCCTCGGCCGCAGCGTTCCGGTCGAGGTCGTAGGCGAAGACGTACTTGCCCTCGCCGCTGACCCGCTGGGACTCGGCGAAGATCTTGCCCGCGGCCTCAGCCGAAGGAGCGACGTAATCGTTGCCGACCTTGACGTTGACCACGTTCAGGTCACCGACCTGGCTCAGGTCCGCGTAGCCGATCGTGCCGCTGCCGGACTTGATCGCGCTGACCACTCCGGAGGTGCCGTTGGCGGCCTCGCCGCCCTTGATCGGCCAGTTGCCGTCGACCTCGTAGGTCCAGTCCTTCGGCGCCGCCTGCGAGAGGTAGTCGACGAAGTTCTCGGTCGTGCCCGACTCGTCCGAGCGGTGGACCACCACGACGTTCTGGTCGGGCAGCTCAGCGTCCGGATTGTCCGCCTTGATCGCCGGGTCGTTCCACTTGGTGATCTTGCCCGAGAAGATCTGGGCGAGAGTCGAAGCCGAGAGGTTCAGGTCATCGACCCCGTCAACGTTGTAGGCCGCGGCGATCGGCGAGATGTAAACCGGGATCTCGATGTACTCCCCGGGCGCGCAACGCCCCGCGACATCCTTGAGCTCGGTTTCGTCCATCGCGCTGTCGGTCCCGCCGAAGGCGGTGCCGCCGGCGATGAACTGCTCACGACCACCGCCGGAACCGACCGGGTCGTAGGAGATGGTGGCGTCCGGGTTGTCGTCCTGGAAGGCGACGATCCAGCCGTTCATGGCCGCTTCCTGGGAGCTGGCGCCGGCTCCGGCGATCTCACCGGAGACGGCCTCGCCGCCCGATCCACCGCTGCCCGAGTCCGAATCGTCGCTTCCGCACGCGGCGACACCCAGGGCCAGAGCCAGGGTGAGGGGCACCGCTATGAGCCATTTCTTCAAGTTCAAGATTTCCTCCAATTGGTTTCTTCAGATGAGTTGCGCAGTAGCGAAATCCAGTCAACAGGGGGTGATCCGGGCCGGTGTTACTTCCCTGTGAAAGTCGTGAAAAGCTCTTCTCAACCGGTCGTCAGGGATCGGGGCGAGAAGCAGTAGCCGAACCCGATGTGGGTCTGGATGAAGCTCCAGTGCGGCAACGAGGCATCGAGCTTGTGCCTCAGCTTTGACACGTAGACGTCAACCGAGCGGTCGTGATCGGGCATCGGCCCGCCCCAGACCAGGTCGTAGATCTCCTCCCGGCTGACCACCCGTTCGGGGCGGTCGGCGAGGACCGCGAGCAGGTGGAACTCCCGCACGGTGAGGACGACTCCACGTCCGTCCGCGAGCACGGTCTGCTGGTCCAGCCGGACCTCGAGCGGCCCGGCGGTCAGGATCCGGCCATCAGATCGGGTGGGATGCATCTTCGAACTCGCGGAAGAGCCCGGTCACCACGAAGGCGACCTGCTCGCCGACGTCAACCGCGTTGTCGCCGATCCGCTCCAGGGCCCGGGCGGCCAGGAGCATGGTCATCGCCCACTCGCGGCGGTCATGATCGTCACCGATCTCGATCGCCAGCGTGAAGCATTCCCGGTTCAGCTTGTCGATCAGGTCGTCCTGACGGACCAGGTCCTGAGCCGCCGCCTCGTCCCGGTCCGCGAAGGCACGCTGCGCCTGGACGATCTGCTGCCGGGCCTGGGCGCCCATCTCGAGGATGCGCCGCACCATGCTCTCCTCGGCCGGCGGCTCGTGGCCGACCAGCGGGATCAGCTTGCAGATGTTCACGCACTGGTCACCCATGCGCTCCGCGTTCTTGATCACGTGGAGCAGGGCCGAGATCAGGCGCAGATCGGTCGCGACCGGTGACTGGGTGGCGAGCAGGGTGATCAGGCCCTGGTGGATCTCGAGGTAGCGGCCGTCGATCCGGTCGTCATCGGTCGCGACCAGTTCGGCCAGCTCGATGTCCTGATGCTCGATCGCCTCGAGCGTGCGGTCCAGGGCCCGGACCACCAGATCGAAGGCACCGAGGGCCTGGGCTTCGAGGTGCGCCAGCTCCTCCTGGTACTGGATGCGGATCTTTTCGGTCACTGGGGCCTCCGGGATCGATTGCCCGCCTCGGTCTCTGGCGGTCTGGGTCAGGAGCGTTCCATCGCTTCGACCCCAGTTTGTTACCTGCGAGTGTCCGCGCTGTAAAAGAGTTGTGAACCCGGGTTTTTGCATGGCGGGTCCGCCCTGGTGAGGGGCGACCTTTTTTGAGTGAGAGCGGGTGCAGCGCTAGACCGGCACGCCGGGCGCCGGAGCGCCCGCATCATCGGTGGCTCGGTCGGAGCCGACCCCTGAGGCCGCTTCCGCGGCCGACCTCGACGATTCGGCGGCAAATCTGTAGCCGACGCCGAAATGGGTGTGGATGTAGGTGAAATCGGGGGACCGCTTCTCCAGCTTGGTGCGGAGCTTGCGGATGAAGACATCGACCGAACGGTCGCCGTGGGCCATCGCGTAACCCCAGACCCGTTGGTAGATCACCTCGCGGTCGAGCACCTTGCCCTCGCTCTGGCCGAGCAGGAGGAGCAGCTCGAACTCGCGGCGGGTCAGGTCGAGGCTGTGGCCGGCGACGAAGGCCTGGAACTGGTCGGGGCGGATCTCGATTTCGCCGACCACCAGCGGCCCGGCTTCCTGCCCTCCCGAGTGCCGGCGACGGCGGCGGACCACCGCTTCGATCCGGGCGATCACCTCTTCCGGGTGGCAGGGCTTGTTGACCCAGTCATCGGCCCCGACCCGGAGGCCGCGGACCCGTTGGGCGACCGAGGCGCCGCCCGTGCAGACGATCACACCCAGGTCCGGCATCAGGCCGCAGATCCGGTCGAGATACTCCCAGCCACCCTCGCCGACCACGTCGGGATCGAGCACTACCGCGTTGATCTTCATCGCGACCAGCTCCTCCGGCGGCACGCCTGAGGCCAGGACCCGGTACTGCCAGCCGGCCGATTCCATCCGGTTGGAAAGGACCCGGATGAAGCCGGAGTCGGTGTCGATCACCGCGACTCGAAGGGAGGTCTTGCCGACGCTCATTTCGACCTTTCGATCATCTAAGGAGAAGTGTAGGGGTCAGCCGGACGCAAAGCCGCAAAAACAAGCCAATTTTCACATCTTGATAACAAGTCGGGCGGGGTCCGACCCGCCCTCCCAGGCAAACCCGCCGGTTCACCGAAACAAAGAATGGATGAACCGGCTCCGGTTGGTGGCAACACCAGCCTGGCCACCCTTGAGGTACTTCAGCTAGAGCCCCGCCCAACCATTCTTTGTCTCTGTGGGTGGGGCGGGTTGTCTGTCGAGCGAGGGCGGTAGCCCGCGTGACCCTTTTATTTATGAGACGTAAGTTCCCTGCTAACCCGTAGCAGCGTCCGCCCGTGGCAGATCCCGCGGCGTAGCCACCGGCATCCCGGGGATTCGATAGATTTCCGGGCGTGAATCGTGTGCGTAACAGTCTCGTCGCTGCCTTGACCGCTCTTTTCGTGCTGGCCGCGCCGGCTGCCGCTCTGGCCGCCGATGGCGTCGGTACCGCCGGCCGGGTCGACGACCGCTACATCACCTTCTTCTGCTTCGGCGTGATCGCCTTCTTCGCGATCCTCGTCACCGTGCTCTCCCTGATCCAGGGCCGGCTCGACGCAAAGAAGGACCAGCGCCGCCACGATCTCGACAGGTTCAATTCCTAAGGAATTGAACCTGCCGGCTTAACTGCAGTCGGCACGGGCTACGCCCGGCCTCCCAGTCAAACCCGCCGGCCCACGAGGTTCAAGGATGGTTGGGCCGGCTCCGGTCGGGGCGGATCGGGGTGAGGTTTGCGCTGAGATTGAAGTTACCGCCACATAGCGCACCAAACTTCAACCTCACCGCATCGACCACCCCGCCCGACTTACTTACGAGACGTCCGTTCCCTGAAACCGGTTACAGGGACCAGTAGGCGGACTGCGCGCGCCTGATCTGGGCCAGCCTTTCCTGCCAGCCGATGTCCCCGACCTCGGGTGGCGGCGTGTCGCCGGCCAGGTCCGGGGTGAAGCCGCCCAGGCCGGCCAGGATGGCGTGATCGAGGAGCGGCAGGGTGTTCGGGTTGTAGCCGCCCTCGTGGACGGCGACCAGGCCGATGCCCTTGGCCGAGGCGAACCCGGCCGCGGCCCGGGCGAGCTCGTGGTAGCCGGCAGCGGTCAGGTTCTGGTTGGCGAGCTGGTCGGCGACGTGACCGTCCTGGCCGGCCGAGACGATCAGCAGGCCCGGATCGAACTGATCGAGGATCGGGCCGGCGACGGCGCGGAAGCCCTCCAGGTGCTCCCGGTCGCCCGAGCCGGGCGGCATCGGCAGGTTCACCGTGTACCCCCTCCCTTCGCCGACCCCGACCTCATCGATCCAGCCGCTGCCGGGATAGAGCGGCCACTGATGGAAGGAGATGAAGAGGACGGAAGGGTCGGCGTAGAGGATGTCCTGGGTGCCGTTGCCGTGGTGGACGTCCCAGTCGAGGATCGCGACCCGCTCGATCCCCCGCGCCTCGCGGGCGTAGCGGGCGGCGATCGCCGCGTTGCTGAACAGGCAGAATCCCATCGCCCGGTCGGCCGTCGCGTGGTGACCGGGCGGGCGGATGATCGCGAAGAGTGAGTCGGCCCGCGCCTCGTCTCCGGTCACCGCGTCAACGGCAGCCAGGGAAGCCCCGGCGGCCCGTCGGGCCACCTCGTAGCTCTCGGGGGAAGCGACCGTGTCCCCGTCGAGCCAGGTCGGGCCGTTCTCCGCCGCGACCCGTACGTTCTCGACGTGGGCCTCGACATGGGCCCGGAGCAGATCTTCGACCTCGGCCGGCCGAGACTCGAGGATCGGCAAGCCGTGCCGGCGACTGTCCTCGCCAAGGCGTTCGATCACAGCCGGGAAACGACCGGCGTTCTCGGGGTGGCTGCCGGTCTCGTGACCGGACTGCTCGCGGAGAAGCACCAGGCCCGTCTTCATGGCCTCGGCCCCATCGGTCTAACCAAGCCGGAAGCCGGAGAGCAGGCGTTTCTCGCTCTCGCCCTGGACCTCGGCCACCACCTCGATGTGATCGGCCAGCGGGGTGTCGCGGATCTTGGTCGCGAGCAGATCATCGACCTGGAAGATCCCGGCCGAGTTGTTGAGTTCGATCTCGAGCCGGATCGGGCGGTTCTCGCCGGCCGAGATGTTGACCTGGTCGATCGCCGCGGCCGAGATCGAGTGGATCCCCTCCTGGCCCGCCTCGAGCGGCAGCCGGGTGCGGCCCTCGGCCATGTCGAGCGCGTCCGCCACCCGCACGATCCCGGCCTCGACGGTGTAAGGCTGGCCGCGCCGCCGGTGGCCGATGATCGCGTGCAGCACCTCGGCCATGGCGATCGACTTCTCCGGCTCCTCGTAGATCCCGTCGAGCAGTCGCGGCAGGGCTTCCCGGGCGAGGAAGAGGCTGTACTCCTCGTGATCGGCGCGGTGGATCGACATGCCGACGTCATGCAGCAGAGCACCGCCGGCCACCACTACCTCGACGTCCCGCTCGCTCATGCCGTGGTCGGTGATCATCGCGCCGTGCACGCCGCCCTTCTCGAGCAGCCGGGTCAGCCGCAGGGCGATGTTGAGGACGATCTGCATGTGGACCCAGGAGTGATCGGACATCCCGAGCCGCTCCGCGTGAACCTGCGCCATGTACCACCAGGTCCTCACCTCGTCGTCATGGTTGACCGCGCTCAGGAACTTCTCCAGGCGGCGGTTGCCCCGGGTCGGCGCCTTGATCCGGACTGACTTGACGCCCTCTCGGGTGTGCATCGCCGGCGCCGCCTCGGCCGGGTCCGGGCCACTCACTTCGAGCCGGTCGTCCGACCGTTCGGATGAACGACTCACGACTGCCCCTGGTCGGCCAGATGCGGTTCGCGTTCGGCCAGCCAGTGCCGGCTGGCCGCGGGGTCCGCGATCGCCGGCTCGACCGAGCGGCCGAGACCTTCGGCCAGGGCCGCGTGGCCGACGATGATCCCGGGCAGATGGCGCGCCAGCGCGATCTCAGCCCCGAACCAGGCCGCGATGTCCTCGCTGGTCTGGCCGAGAATCGCGTCGAGTCCCTTGCGGGCCTCGTCCGGGCCGATCCGGGGGCCGCAGAGCCGTTCGACCACGGCGGCCAGCGGCGAGACGACCAGCACCCGGTCGCTCGGCGGCGGGAACATCGAGGCGATCCCCCGGGAGGCGCCGGTGACCGCCGCTTCGAGTTGCCCCGGGCGGGGTGGATCCTGGAAGCGCGCCTTGCGGGTCATGGTCGAGGCGCCGACCGGGCGCGAGCCGATCCAGGTCGGCAACTCGCCCGGGGAGCCGACCCCGAGGCTGATCGCGGTCTCCCCGATCGCCGCGACGGCAACCGGGTCCGGCAGGGATCCGCCGGCCGGGACCGTGACCCCGAGAAAGCTGGCGGCAGCCCAGTCGCGGCGCGAGGGGATCCCGATCGGACCGGCACCGACCGCGTCGGCGACCCGCTCGAGGAGCCGGATCAGACGGGAGCCCCGCAGGACCGGCACCGCGACTATCTCGATGCGGTCGGCGCCGCGGTCGCGGGCGAACTCCACCTCGGCCATGATCAGGGCACTGATCCGGTCGAGACCGTCGATCGCCGCGGTAACCGCGTGGCTGCGCTCGACGATCCTGTCGGTCGAGCAGGCAGAAACCTCCGAAAGCGAAAAACGCGTGGAGCGGAGCGAGATTTCGATTGCCCCAAGGATCAAGACGGGGCAAATCCTAAGCTACTGGCCGCAGACCGGCCACTGACCGGGGCCGGAGCGCTCGTAGAGCAGCGCCGCCCGGTAGTCCTGTTCGGCCTCTGTCGCCTCACTGGGCAGCCCCTTGCCGCCGACCGATTCCCAGGTGTCGGCGCTGAACTGGTATTTGCCGTAGTAAAGGCCGCTGGACGCGACGATCTCGGGATCGCCGCCCGACTCGCAGTCGGCGATCGCCTCGAGCGTCGCGCGACTCACCGTGCCGGGGAGGTCGCTGAACTTCCGCTGTTCCTTCCTCGCGGCCAGCTTCGCTTCGAGCCGGTCCTGCTGCTGCTCGGCGATCCGCTCGGCCGCGTCGGCCCGCGCTTCGCGGACCAGGGAGCCAAACTGGAAGACAATCCCGATCGGGGTCTCGGAAGAAACCGCGGCAAATGCGATCCGGGAGCCGCTCGGACCGTTGCCCTCGCCCTCGCGGGAACCATCCAGAGTCAGGTTCCCGGCAATAATCAGGGCGGCGATCAGCCCCAGAACGATCAGTGAGTTTCGCGTAGTAAGGACGGTTTCTCCCTTTTGTTAGCAAACACTCATACCAGACCCGATCGGACGCCGCGCTCAGGTTGGCAGCTTCTGCGGGAGGGATTCCCCGACCGGCCGGAGATGGGACCGGCCCTCTCGCGGGTCCTGCTGGAGCAGGTCGCGGCCGGTCGGCGTCCCGCCACGGTCCGGCTCAGCCGCCCAGGCCGGGTCGTCGCCTTCGGGCGTCGCGACGCCGTTTCACCCGGCTACGGAGCCGCGGTCGAGGCGGCCGCGAGATCCGGCTTCCCGGGCATGGAGCGCCTCTCCGGCGGGCGGGCCGCCGCCTTCAGCGAGGGCGCGCTCAGCCTCACCCTGACCCTGCCGGACCGGGAACCGGCGCAGCGGACCAACCAGCGCTTCACCGAGTGGTCCGGGCTGGTCCGTGACGCCTTCGCCGACCTCGGGGTCGATGCGAGGGTCGGCGCCGTCCCGGCCGAGTACTGCCCCGGCGAGTACAGCGTCAACGCCGGAGGCAAAATCAAGCTGGCCGGGGTCGGCCAGCGCATGATCCGGGGCGCTGCCCACATCGGCTTCGTGATCCTGGTCTCCGGTTCGGAGCTGGTCGCCGAGGTGCTGGAACCGGTCTACGCCGAGCTCGGCCTCGAGTTCAACCGGGAATCGGTCGGGAGTCTCGAAGACGCGAACCCCGGAATTGACCTGGAAGCGGCGGAAGGCGCGCTGCTCGGAAGGCTGCGGCGCGTAGCGGAGCTCGAACCCGTGAAGCTCGACGCGGAGACCCTGGATGAGACCACTTCGCGGGCCCCGGATTTCCGTTCCGACCCACATCCGCGGGTAGGCTGAGGCCATGGACCCGGACTCGAACGGCAGGCCCAGTGAGGAGGAGGCGGTCGAGGCGGGGTCTCCCTCGCTCACCGAGCGGCTGGTCGGGGCCGGAGCCGGCGGCGCCCGGCGCGTGGTCGGTGCGACCGGGCTCGACCAGGCGATGGAGACGGCGATCGAGGAGGCGATCGTGCGCGCGGTCGAGAGCGAGGCGGTCGAGCGCTCGATGGCCCGGATCATCAACGGGCCGCTGATCGAGAACGCGGTCCGAAACGCGATGACCAGCCCGGCGGTCGAAGAAGCGCTCTACGAGATCGCCGATTCGGAGCTGGTCGACCGTCTCTGGGGGCGGATCCTCGACAGCAACGAGACCCAGCGCCTGATCGAACGGATCGCCGAAGCGCCCGAGGTGCGGGCGGCAATCGCCTCCCAGGGGCTGGGCCTGGTCGACGACATCGGCCGCGGCATCGCCCGCGTGACCAGGGCACTCGACTACATCTGCGAGCGGATCGCTCGGCGGATCCTCTTCCGACCCCGCCGGACCACACCGACCGAGTGCGCCGGCATCGTTACCCGGGCCCTCGCCCTCGCCCTCGACGCGCTGATCGTGAACGTCGTGATGATCACTTCCACCGCCCTGCTCGGGTTGATCGCCTCCGCCGTCGGGATCGACCTGGGGAACCTGAGCGGGGCGACCTACGCGGTCGGTGGCGCGGTCTGGCTGGCGCTCGGTTCGCTCTACCTGTTCGTCTTCTGGTCGCTCTCCGGGCAGACCCCCGGCATGCGTTTCCTCGACATCCAGATCGAGCATGACGGCGAACGGGCGATCGGGCCGCGGCGGGCAGGGAAACGCCTAGTCGGCTTCTGGCTGGCCGTGATCCCGCTCTGTCTCGGCTTCATCGGCGTCCTGCTCCGGCTCGACCGGCGCGGGTTCCACGACCGTCTGGCCCGCACCCGGGTCTTCTACATCAACCCGGCGGGACCGAATCAACCCCATCTGGAGGCGGTTATTGATCCCATGGAGGAGACACCGCCCGGGCCGGATGCCGCCGAACAACCAAGACCGGCCGAAAAGCCGGTAAATTCCCCTTAGGGTCAGCCTCGGGAGGCGAGGAGGACAGGGATGAACAGTTCTATGGGAGGAAGTGTCTTGTACTTGAATCGCATCTTCGCCGTGCTCGCATGCGTCGCGGCAGCCCTGCTGGTCGGAACCGCGTCGGCCTCGGCCGAGCCCGCACCGAACCTGCCGGCCGGCCCGAAGCTTCAGAAGGCGGACTGGCCGAACGACCCCAATTTCGCCCGCTGCGAGACGCAGGACCCGGTCTCGGGCTGCACCGACAGCGAGCAGTGGAACCTCTACGGGCCGATGGACGGGCTCTGCCTCGCCCCCGGCGGCGCCACCTTCGACCAGCCCCGCCCCGACGGCGGCCTCCCCTGCTGGGCCCGCAACGCGACCGACCCCGAGGGCTCCTCCGGCATCAACATGACCGGCGCCTGGGCCCAGGGCAACGTCGGCCGTGACGACATCCTGATCGCCTATGTCGAGGGCGGTGTCAACTACAGCTCGAACGGGATCAAGGACGGGCTCGACGCGATCTACCTGAACGCCGGCGAGCTTCCCTACCCGCAGGGCTGGGACGGCCACGATCTCGGTCGCTACGACTTCGACGGCAACGGCCAGTTCGACATCCGCGATTACGCGAAGGACCCACGCGTCAACCCGGCCTGTCCGCCGGCCACGCCGCAGTTCACCACCTACGAGGAAGGCACGACCCGAGGCTGCGCCGCGAGCGGGCAGCACGAGTACATCCACTCGGTGAACATCAACGGCCCGCTCACCCCGTACCTCTCCCCCGATGACCTGATCGCGGTCTTCGGCCACTGCAAGATCAGCAGCGGCCGGATCGATGACTGCGCCGCTGGCACCCGGGTCGACAACGACGGCAACGGCTACCCGAACGACGTCTCCGGCTGGAACGCCTACCAGAACACGAATGACCCGCAGACCGAGGACCGGGCCTACGGCCACGCCTCCGGCCTGATCGGCGAGATGGGCGGCGAGGCGGACAACAACTTCGCCGGGGTCGGCAACTGCCGTGACTGCCGGGTCGTGCCGGTCAAGTCCGGAGCCGAGTCGGTCGGCAAGGCCGACGGCCTCGCTCCCGCGATCACCTACGCGGCCGACCTCGGGGTCGACGCGATGTCAACGGTCGTCGTCTCCTACGCCTACTCCAGCGCCCTCCGGGCCGCGGTCAAGTACGCGGTCGAGGAGAAGGGGATCCTGATGTCGATGGACTCGAACGACTTCGATTCCATGGACCACACCGACGGTCACCTGTTCGATGACGTCTTCCCGGGCAACGGTCTCGCACAGGACATCGAGGGCAAGGACGTGAAGTCGTTCCGGGCCCGCTCGAACGTGACCAGCTACGGCACGCACTCGATCTTCTCCGGGGGCGAGACCACCACCTCCGGGGCAACCCCGTTCCAGGCCGCGTTCCTCGGCATGGTGCAGTCCGCCGCGCTGAACGCGGTCGATGCGAACAAGATCCCGCGGCGCCTGACCCCGAACGAGGTGAAGCAGGTCCTGATCAACACGGCCAGCGAGATCCTGCCTCAGCGCGATCACGCCGCGGTGCCCAATCAGTGGCCGGGCAACCCCGACTCGAAGACCGACGCGACCCACACCGCGTGGTCGACCCAGTACGGCTACGGCCGCCCCAACATCGGCAAGGCGACCAAGCTGCTGATGGACGGCCGGGTGCCGCCGACCGCGGACATCGGCTCGCCCTCCTGGTACAAGTACGTCGACCCGACCAAGGGCGGCAAGCTCCAGATCAAGGGCAAGGTCGCTCCTTCCGCCTGGGGCAGCCAGGGCCTCGCCTGGACCCTCGAGTGGGCGGTCGGCGCCAATCCCGGCGACGACGACTTCAAGACCCTCTCGACCGGCAAGGCCGCCAAGTCCGGCGTGCTCGGCACGCTCAACCTGAAGGACGTCCCGGCTGCTTACGCCAAGGCCGCCCCGGCCGCCAACGTGATGCCGCCCGACGGCCCCGAGCAGTACACCCTGACCCTCCGCCTCCGGGCCCGCGACGACAACGGCCTCAAGGGCGAGGATCGTCGCTCGATCGGAACCCGGGCCGACCAGGATCTGGTCAAGGGCTACCCGAAGTCGATCGGCACCGAGATGAGCGCCGCACCGACTTTCGTCGATCTCACCGGCAAGCGTCAGCTCGACCTGGTCTTCGGGACCATGGACGGCACCGTCAACGCGATCAAGCCGGATGGCTCGCAGGCGGCCGGCTTCCCCGTGCAGACCCGGCAGCTGCGTCAGATCGACAGCCGGAACCCGCAGAACTTCGACAGCCAGGCGTACGGCAAGGTCGAGGCGCTGCGTGACGCGCGAGACCCGATCAGCGGCATCGCGGTCGGTGACCTCGACGGCAACGGGGCCCAATCGATCATCGCGACGACGACCAGCGGCTGGGTCTACGCCTGGAGCGCCAACGGCAAGCTCCGGAAGGGCTTCCCCGTCCACGGCGACGACAAGTACAACACCCTGCCGGTCCCGACTCCGGATTCCGGCTGTCGGCGCTGTCGCCTGCCGATTCGCGGCAACTGGTCCGCCCCGGCCCTCGGCAACCTGGAGGGCAACGGCAAGCTGAACATCCTGATGTCCAGCTACGACGGTCACGTCTACGCCTGGCGCTCGAACGGCACCCGGGTCCCGGGCTGGCCGGTCGAGGTCAAGCTGCCGGACTCGATCAAGTCGGCGATCCCGGCCGGCGACTACATCCGCGACGCGAAGCTGATGATGACCCCGGCGGTCGGCGACGTGCTCGGCACCGGCACCGATCAGGTGTTCCTGCCCAGCTTCGAGTGCGACGATGGCGCCAACAAGGCCTTCGCTTACGCGATCCAGTCCGACGGCACCAACCACCCGGGCGGCGCCTACCTGCCGGGCTGGCCGGTCACCATGGGCTCGGTCGCCGGCTGCTACTCGCAGTCGATCGACTTCGTCCAGGAAGGCGCGAACGCCGCCTCGATCGGTGACTTCGACGGCTCCGGCAAGCTCCGGGTGGCGATCACCCCGGTGGCCGGTGGCCCGGTCATCTTCAACGGCGATGGCAGCCTCTACAAGAGCATGCTCCCCGGCTGCCCGTCGGAGGCCTGCAAGGGCTATCCGCCCTACTACCAGGCCGATCCGATCACGGTCGGACTGACCAGCCAGTCGGCGATCGGCGACCTGAACGGGGATGGCAGGCCCGAGTTCATGCAGCCGATGGCCGGCGGCATCTCGCTGACCAACGCCTTCGGCGTGGCCGGCCAGGCCGCCCTCGCCCACGTCTTCGACCAGGCCTGGGATCCGACCACCGGCACCACGATCGACAACTTCCCGACCGATCAGGACGGGTTCCCGTTCTACTCCTCCCCCGTGATCGGCAACCTGACGGCGGACGGCAACCGCTCGATGATCACCGCCAACGACTCCTACTGGATCCACGCGCGAGGCCCGGACGGCAAGGAAGCCCCGGGCTTCCCGAAGTGGACCGGGCAGTGGACCTCGTTCGGCGGCGCGATCGGCGATCCGAAGCTGAACGGCCAGCAGTTCCTGGCCTACGGCACGCGTGAGGGCCAGCTCTTCCTCTGGAAGGTCGGCGGCAAGCCCTCGATGAACGACCAGTGGTGGCATTACCGCCACGACGAGCACAACTCCGGCCGCTACGGCAATGACACCCGTCCGCCGGCCGGGGTCAAGTTCGTGGTCAAGCGCTCGAAGAAGTCGGCCCTGATCACCTGGCATGCCTCGGGTGACGACGGCGTGAGCGGCGCCAAGGTGGCCAAGGTCCAGGTTTACCGCTCGAAGAAGAAGATCAGCCTGTCTCGGCTCGGCAGCCGGGTCAAGTCCCCGAAGATCGCCAAGCCGAACGGCAAGCAGAAGGTCCGCGTGAAGCTGGGCCCGAAGAAGCGCCTCTACATCGCGGTCCGTCAGCGAGACGCCGACGGCAACTGGTCGGCCCTCAGCCGCTTCAAGGTCAAGCCGTTCAAGAAGTTCAACCTGAAGAAGCAGAAGCGGATCTGCCGCAAGAAGTTCAAGACAAGAGGCAAGCGGGGAGCGGCCAGGCACCGGGCGGTCAAGAACCGCAAGCGCTGCATCAAGCGGGCCGTCAAGAAGTCCAAGAAGATCAAGCGGAAGAACGTCCAGAGATAAGTAAGTCGGGCGGGGTCCGACCCGCCCTCCCAGCTAAACCCGCCGGCCCACAAGATTCAAGAATGGTTGGGCCGGCTCCGGCTGGTGGCAACACCGGCCTGGCTACCCTCGAACGGCCAAAAGCCGGAGCCCCTTCCCACTATCCGTGAATGTGAGAGGAAGGGGCGGGTTTAAGTTGGAGGCGGAGCGAAGCTCGCCGACCTATTGATGAATTCAGATCCGGCCGGCGGCTAGGAGGCGGCGGAGGAACTTCTGGGTTTCCGGGCGGTCCGGGTCGGCGAGGATCTTTTCCGGGCTGCCCTGCTCGATGATCCGGCCCTCGTGGAGGAAGGCGACCTCGTCGGCGACTTCGCGGGCGAAGCTCATCTCGTGGGTGGCGAGGATCATCGTCATCCCCTCCTTCTTGAGGTCGCGGACCGCGTCGAGCACGTCACCGACCAGTTCGGGATCCAGGGCGCTGGTGACCTCGTCCAGGAGCAGCGCCCGCGGCTGGCCGGTCAGGGCGCGGCAGAGCGCGACCCGCTGCTGCTGGCCGCCGGAGAGCTGGTCCGGCCGGTCGTTCTCCCGGCCGGACAACCCGAAACGATCGAGCAGCGCCCGGCCCCTTTCGCGAGCCTCCTTGCGGCCCTCCCCCTGAGCCCGCACGGCGCCGAGCGTGACGTTCTCGATCACGCTCATGTGCGGGAACAGATTGAAGGCCTGAAAGACGAAGCCGAGCCGACGGCGCACCTGGACCGGGTCGACCGCGGGATCGGTGATCACCTCGCCGTCGAGGAAGATGTCACCGTCATCGATCTCGACCAGCAGGTCGATGCAGCGCAGCAGGGTCGACTTGCCCGACCCGGAGGCGCCGATCAGCGCGATCGCCTCATGCTCGCGCAGAGTGAGGTCGATCCCGCCCAGCACCTGGCGTTCGCCGAAGGCCTTGGTGACGCCTCGGATCTCGATGACGGCGTTGCCGCTCACGGGTTGATCTGCTCCCGGGCGGTGATGTGGTCCAGGATGCGGGCCATCGGGAAGGTCACCGCCAGATAGAGCAGCGCGGCCGCCAGCAGGGGCGTGTAGTTGAAGGTCGAAGCCGCCTCGACCTGGGCGATCCGGAAGGCCTCGCTGATCCCGAGTATCGAGACCAGGGCAACGTCCTTCTGCAGCGAGATGAAGTCGTTGAGCAGCGGCGGCCTGACCCGGCGGATCGCCTGCGGCACGACCACGAAGCGCAGGGTCTGGATCCGGGTCAGGCCGGTCGCCAGACCGGCATCGGTCTGGCTCGGGTGGATCGAGGCTATCCCCGCCCGGTAGACCTCGGCCACATAGGAGCTATAGGCCAGCGAGAGCGCGATCCCGGCCAGGATGATCGGGTCGGTGGGAACGCCGCCGAGACCCAGCGCCGGCACGCCGAAACCAACCAGGTAGACCAGCAGGATCACCGGCACCCCGCGGAAGAAGTCGCAGTAGACTGCGGCCAGGATCCGGATCGGGAACAGGGCGGGAGCCTTGCTCGTCCGCACCACCGCGACCAGCAGGCCGAGGATCAGCACGATGACCTCGACCCCGAGGAAGAGCTTCACGTCAAGCCAGAACCCGTCGAGGATGTCCGGGAACGAGGTCTTGAACGCCTCGGCGGAGAAGAAGGTCTCGCGGACGTCCGGCCAGCCGCTGCTGGTCAGGACGATCGCGGCAAGACCGCCGAGGACGATTACCGACGAAACCGCGGCGATCGCCTGACCGCGCCGCGCCTTGGCCTTCCGGGCCTTCTCGCGGGCGGCCCGGCGATCGCCGGAACCGCTTTCTGCTCGAGCTTCCGTGACCAGTTCCCCGTCAGACCTAACTCAGCATCGGGGCCTTGGCCGACTCGCTCATCCACTGGTCGGTGATCTCCTTGAGAGTGCCGTCCTGCTTCAGCGAGTCGATCGCCTTGTCGACGCAGCTCTTGAGGTCCGAATCCTTGGCCATCAGGGCGCCCCACTGATCGCCGCCCTCCTGCTCGAACTGGCCGGCCACGACCGTGTCCGAGAGCTCGGCGTCACGCAGGTAGATCGCGGTCGGCAGATCGACCACGATCGCGTCGACCTGATCCTGCTTGAACGCGGTCACGACATCGTTCGAGTTGTTGAAGATCTTCGGGTCGGTGTCGGGCTCGATCTGCTGCTCGACCGCGTCGAGGCTGGTGGTGCCGACCTGCACGCCGATCGTGGCGTCCTTCAGCTCGTCGAGGCTGGTGATCTTGGCGAGATCGCTGCCCTTCTTGACCAGCACCGCCTGGTTCGCCGTGTAGTACGGGACCGAGAAGGAAACCGCCTTCTCGCGGGCCGGGGTGATCGAAATCTGGTTCAGGTCGAAATCGAAATCCTTCGGACCCGGGCGGTAGGAAGCATCGAACGGCACCGTGGTCCACTCGACCTGGGAGTCGTTGAAGCCGAGCTGGCCGGCGATCGCGTAGCCGAGCGCGCTTTCGAAGCCCTTGCCGTTGCTCGGGTCGTCGTCCTCGAAGTAGGGCGGGTAGGCGGGCGAATCGGTGCCGATCGTGAGCACCCCGTCCTTGAAGGTATTGAGGTCATCGGGGGTGCAGCTGGAGGCGGTGGTGGCCCCGTCCCCCGAGGTGGAACCATCGTCTGACGAATCGTCGCTGGAGCCGCAGCCCACGACCAGGGCGAGAGCGAAAACGGCGATCAACAACAGGACAAGACGGTTACGGCTCACGAGTATTCCTCCACGGGTTGGGCGGCTGACGGGCGAAGCCTAGACGATGTGTGCCGTTCCGTAGTCCCGACGACCTGTGACCGGGGTAGAATCGGGCTTGGATTGACCACCAGACCGACAAGCGAGAAAACGGGCGACATGCCCGACAGCCATCCCTGCGTCGAGATGAGCGAGGGAGTGGCCAGATACCTGATGGCGCTTTTCGATCTCGGTCAGGAAGGCAAGCCTCCAACCCAGGCCCGGCTCGCTCGTGAACTGGAGGTCTCACAGCCCTCCGCGCTGCAGATGGTGCGGCGGATCCGGGAGATGGGCCTGATCAACGAAGGCGACCTCGGACTGACTCCGGCCGGTATGAGCGCCGCCCTGGTCCTCACCTCGCGCCGAACCGCGGCGACCGACCTGACCAGCGAGGTACTCGGGCTCGATCCGGACGAGGCGCGGGCGGAAGCGGAACATCTCGCCTCCAGCGCCACCCCCGCCTTCGGCCGCAAGCTGGTCGCCTGGCGCAAGGCCCGCTCCTGAGCCGCTCCGGCTTCTGAATCCGGCGCTCAGCCTTGGATCGCGGTGCCGAGCGGATCGATCCGGCCGGTCAGGTCGGAACGCTCGAGTGGGCGCGGCCGTCCCAGGTAGTGGCCCTGGACGAAGTCGACCCCGTACTCGCGCAGCAGGTCGAGCGTTCGCGCGTCCTCGACCTGCTCGGCCACGGTCTGCTTGCCCATGCCGCGTGAGACCTCAACCAGCGCGCGGACCAGCAGCCGGTTGACCGGATCCGAAGCCAGGTTCTGGACGAACTCGCCATCGATCTTCACGTAATCGAAGGCGATGTGCTTGAGGTAGTAGAAGGAGGCGAAGCCGGTCCCGAAGTCGTCGAGCGCGAAGCCGCACCCGAGCTCGTTCATGCGGTTCGAGAACTCCTGAGCCCGGGTCATGTTCCCGATCGCGCTGGTCTCGGTCACCTCGAAGATCAGGTTGGCCGGGTTCACCCCGGTCCGCTCGAGTTCCTGCTGGACGAAGCCCGGGAGACCCGGGTTGCTGACCGTGCGCCCCGAGAGGTTGATCTGCAACCGTGGACTGGAATCGGGGTCGAGGCCGGCCAGGGTCGAGATCGCCTTCTTGATCACCCAGGTGTCGAGCCCCTGGACCAGGTCGTGGCGTTCGGCGGTGGGCAGGAAGGCACCCGGGAGGATGATCCCGCCGCCCCGCTCCCGCATCCGCACGAAAAGCTCGAAGTGAGGCGGACCGGGATCCGCCAGTCGCACGATCGGCTGGGTGTAGATCAACAGCTCGTCGTTCTCCAGGGCGCTGCGCAGCCGCCCGGCCCAGTCGATGCCGAGGGTGACGCGGGAGTCCTCGCCGGGCCGGAACAGCCGGGCCCCGTTTCGCCCGGCGTCCTTCGCCTCGTACATCGCGATGTCGGCCTGCATCATCAAGGTCTCCTCGGGCACCGGCTCGCCCTCCGAGGCAGCGGCGACACCGATGCTCGCGGTCACCCGGGAGGAGTGCTCGGCCCCGTCGATCCGCACGTCGCGGGCGACCAGGCGAACCAGCTCCTCCGCGGTCGCCAGGGCATCTTCCGGTGCGATGTCGCGCAGCACGACCACGAACTCGTCACCGCCCTGCCGGGCAAGCGTGTCGTCCGCCCGCAGCCGGCTCTTCAGCAGCTCGCTGGTCCGCACGATCAGGCGATCGCCGACCGTGTGTCCGAAGCTGTCGTTGACGAACTTGAAGTTGTCCAGGTCGATGACCAGGATCGCGATTCCCGCCCCGGCGCCGGAGGAGATCGCCGAAGCCAGCTCCTTCTCGAACCGTCGCCGGTTGTAGAGGCCGGTCAACGGGTCGTGGTCGGCCAGATACTTGAGCTGCTCGCTGAGGCGCTGGCGCTCGGTTATGTCCTCGACCATGGAGAGCGCCCGGTACGGGCGACCCTCCGGGTCCCGCAGCATGGTCACGGTCAGGTAGACCCAGACCACCTCGCCGTTCTTGCGCACGTAGCGCTTCTCCATCGTGTAGCCGTCGCGCTCGCCGGCGAAGAGCTCGCCGGCCAGGGCCAGGTCCTGCTCGAGGTCGGCGGGATGGGTGATCTCGGCAAAGGCCATCTCCGAGAGCTCGGCGGCCGAGTACCCGGTGATCAGTTCGAAGCTCTGGTTCACCTTCTCGAGCAGCCCGTCGGCAGTGACCAGGCAGAGGCCGATCGGACTCTGTTCGAAGACCTGCCGGAAGCGCATCTCGGCGTCACGGCCGGCATGCTTGGCAAGCTGCTCCTCGGTCACGTCGTACTTGACCAGGATCAGCACTGGACCGTGGGCGGGGTCGGTCGACACCACCCCGTTGACCCGGCTCCAGATGTCGCTCCCGTCCTTGCGGATCGCCCGGTTCTCATAGCTGGTCTCGCCCTTGTCCACGAGCTCGCGCATCACCCGTGACCGCATCGCGATCTCGTCTTCGGAGAGGTCGTCCGGCGCGATGCAGTCGATGTGGCGCCCGAGCAGTTCCCCGGGTTCATAGCCGTGCATCGCGTCGAACTGCGGATTGGTCAGCACGATCCGGGAATCGGCGATCCGCATCACCACCACGCCCTCGGACATCTTGGTCAGCACTCCCGCCTGGGAAGCGAGCTCGGAGCTGGCCTGCTTCCAGCTCTCGTAGAAGCGCTGCAGGCGCCGCGAGGCATAGGTGATCATCCAGAGCAGGAGGACCAGCATGAGCAGCTTGTCGAGCCCCCTGAGGAAGGCGCCCTCGGCCGGGCTGAGCCGCTCCGCGATCAGATCGGCGATCACCATCGCCGCGGGAATCAGGACCGCGGTCGGCACCAGCAACCGAGCCATCGAGGGCCCTGGTCCGGGCGCCGCGAGGAAGGAGGCGAGGTCGCGATCGGTGCGGACGAAGACGAACCCGATGTAGATGAAGGCGACCGCCACCGAGCCCGAGTAGCTGAACTCGGCGGATTCCCCGTTCATCAGGAAGGTCTGGTAGCCCTTGGTGACTACCGAGGCGATCATCACCACACCGATCAACGGAATCAGCCAGTTGTGCCAGCGGTAGCGTGGCGGATCACGGTCCAGCGTGGCCAGGCCGAGGCCGATCAGTGCCATGTTGATCATCGCCGCGACGGCCGGGTCCCTGAGGGCGCCTCCTCCCCAGGAGATCGGTTGGAATCCGATCGCCTCGCTGATCGCCGCCAAGGTGGCCACGACAAAGATCGCGGTCGAGAGCCCGGCCCCGATCCGCGACAGACGAGCCGACGCCCCGGACTGCCTGAGCAGCAACGCGGCCGCGAGTCCTCCGACCATGATCGCGGAGAACAACGGAAATGAAGGCCCGCTCGGAAGCTGGCCGGTCAGCCACGGGACGTCGAGCAGCCAGCCGAGGATCCCTCCCAGGCAGATCAGCAGCGCAATGGTTCCCAGAACGGCGGGCGCGAAGGCGATCCCCCGCGTCCAGAGCCACCGGTAGCTGCCCGGGCCGGCCGCCTCGGCCCAGATCGCGTCCGGGTCAGTGCCGCGTTCGAGCGCGGCCCGACTCGCGGCCGCGACCATTCGCTGCCGGAAGATCCGTCGTTCCTCGGGGTCTGGAATGTTCCGGTCCAGCCGCTGGTCTGGGTTCGGCAAAGGCATCTCCTCAGGCAAGTCCTCAACCCGAAACTAACACTCGGGATACCCGGAATCGAGGGCCCGGAACCCAGCTGGGTGCCGGGCTTCAACGGCACGCCGCCCCCGGGTCAGGCGGAGGCGGCCGCCGCGGTCTCCCGGGCGAGACGGTCGGCCTCTTCCCACTCGGAGTAGAGGGTGGCGACCTTCTCCTTGGCCCGATCATGCCGCCGGGTCGCCTTTTCGGTCTTCTCCGGGGTCGACCAGGCCGCGGGATCGGCCAGCTCGTCTTCCAGGCGGGCCAGCGCCGCTTCGGCCGCCTCGATTTTTTTCTCCAGGCTCTCGACCCGCCGCTTGGTCCGGGCGACCTCCTTGCCGGGCGAGCCCTTTCGCTTCGCGTTCGCCGACTTGCCCGCCGGGGAAACCTGCGCCGCGGTCCGTTCACGGGCGGACTCTTCTTTCTCATCGCGCCGCTTCTGGTACTCGGCCCAGCCGGTCATGTGGTTGGTCAGCTCACCGTTCTCGCAGACCAGGGTCCGCCCGCCGACCGCCTCGAGCAGGGCCCGGTCGTGCGAGATCAGGATCACGGCTCCGGGAAACCCGAGCAGCGCGTCTTCGAGCGCCTCGCGACTCTCGATGTCCAGGTGGTTCGTCGGCTCGTCCAGCAACAGCAGGTTCGCGCCCGAGGCCACCAGGATCGCGAGTGAGAGGCGCCTCTGCTCACCGCCCGAAATGTCGCTGAGCTGCTTGCCTACGTCCTCGCCCGAGAAGAGAAAGGCGCCGAGCAGGTCCCGGACCTTCTGTCCGGAAAGGCCGGTCTCACGGGCGGCGGCGTCCAGAACCGTGCCGTCGCCGGTCGCGGTCTCGGCGTGCTGTGAGAGATAGCCGACCTTGGCGTTGTGGCCGAGCCGCACCGATCCCGCCGCCGGCTTTCGCTCACCGGCCAAGGTCGCCATCAGGGTCGTCTTGCCGGCCCCGTTCGGCCCGACCAGCACCACGTGCTCATCTCGCTCCAAGACCAGGTTGGCGGCGTCCAGAAGGGTTCTCCCCGGAACCTCGATCCGACCGTTGACCAGCTTCAGCACCACCCGGCTGGCCCGCTCGGGCTGAGCGAACTCGAAGGCCAGCACACGCCGGTCCTGCGGATCTTCGGTCACCGCGTTCTTCTTCACCCGCTCGATCTGCTTGATCCGCGACTGGGCCTGGCGGGCCTTGGTCGCCTTGTAGCGGAAGCGCTCGACGAACCGCTCCATGCGGGCGATCTCGGCCTCTTGCTTCTCGATCTGCTTGCCGAGGGCGACCTGACGGGCCGCCTGCTCCTTGCGCCAGGCATGCCAGGGCCCGGCGAAGAACCGGGCCCGGCCGGCCTCGAGCTCGAGCACCGAGGTGCCGACCGATTCGAGGAACCAGCGGTCGTGGGCGACCAGCACGATGCTGGCGTCCAGCCCTTTCAGGTACTCCTCCAGCCACTCCAGGGTCGGGATGTCGAGGTGGTTGGTCGGCTCATCCAGGAGCAGCAGGTCGGCTCTCGCGCTCAGGGCCCGGGCCAGCGAGGCGCGGGTCAGCTCGCCCCCGGAGAAGCTCGAGAGCGGCCTCGGGAACTCGTCCTCGCCGAAACCGAGCCCACGCAGCACGACCAGCACCTCGTCCCGCCAGCGGTACCCGCCGACCAGTTCCAGTCGCTGCTGGGCCTCCGCGTAGGCCCGCATCGTCTCGTCGCTGTGGTCGCCATCCGACATCACCCGCTCGAGTCGCTCCAGCTCCTCCTCGGTCGCGATCACATCGGAGCGGCCGGTAAACACGTACTCCTGAAGCGAGAGATCCTGATCCCGCGGCGGGCGCTGGTCGTGCAGCGCGACCCGGGCGCCCTTCTGGTAGCTGACCGACCCTGAATCGTTCTGCGCTTCCCCGGCCAGGATCCGCAGCAGGGTCGACTTGCCGGCGCCGTTGCGGCCGGAAAGAGTCATGCGGTCGCCCCGCATGAGCTTGAAGGAAACCTCGGAGAACAGCGGATCGCCGCCCATGTGAATCCCGATACTTGTCGCTGTGACCACTGCCATAGTGCGACAACAAACATAAGGAGTCGGGACACAAGGAGTCGGCGCCGCCTGCGGCTCCGCGCGACCTTTTTATTTGTGAGACGTCTGTCCCCCGCTACCCCGCCCCAGGCACCGCACAACCCCTTTGTGCGAGCATTTTCCGCTCATGAGCAATGGCAGTTTCGATCCGCATCCCCATCCCGGGCCTCAGTTCGGGCATACGTGGGAAGCCCAGATCCCGACTCCGGAGGCGGTTCATGGTGTTTCGGCGTACCCGCCGATCGCCGATTACGGCTTTCTCTCCGACGGCGAGGTCTCGGCCCTGGTCGCGCCCAGCGGCAACATCGAGTGGTTCTGCCTGCCCCGTTTCGACTCGCCCAGCCTCTTCGGCTCGATCCTTGACCGTAGCGCCGGCAACTTCCGCCTCGGGCCGGCCGAGATCAACGTGCCGAGCCACCGGCGTTACCTGCCCGGCACCAACGTGCTGGAAACCAGCTGGGGCACCGGCGACGGCTGGATCATCGTCCGCGACGCACTGCTGATCGGCCCCTGGCATCACGAACGCGACCGTTCCGGCACCCACCGCCGGGCGCCGACCGATTACGACGCGGATCACGTGCTGCTGCGCATGGTCCGCTGCGTCCACGGCGAAGTTCAGCTCACGCTGGACTGCAAGCCGGTCTTCGATTACGGCCGGGCGCCCGCCCAGTGGGAGTACACGGGCGACGCCTACCACGAGGGTGTCGCGACCGCGCCCGGGGTCGACATTCAGCTCCGGCTCAACACGGACATGAACCTCGGCTTCGAGGGTCCTCGTACCACCGCGCGCACCCTGCTCAAGGAGGGGGACGTACGTTTCGTCGCTCTTTCCTGGAGCGAGCATCCCGCCCCGCAGGATTACGACGAGGCCTACGACCGTCTGGTCTGGACCGCCCACCACTGGCAGAACTGGCTGGCCCGAGGCACCTTTCCCGACCACCCCTGGCGCGGCTACCTCGAGCGCTCCGCCCTGACCCTGAAGGGCCTCACCTACGCACCGACCGGCGCCCTGATCGCCGCCGCCACCACCTCGCTGCCCGAGACGCCGGGCGGCGAACGCAACTGGGATTACCGCTTCTCCTGGATCCGTGACTCGACCTTCACCCTGTGGGGCCTTTACACGCTCGGCTTCGACTGGGAGGCCAACGATTTCTTCTACTTCATCGCCGATGTCGCCGCCGACGAGGATGACCTCCAGATCATGTACGGGGTGGCCGGCGAGAAGCAGCTGACCGAGCAGGTGCTAGACCACCTGCACGGTTACGAAGGAGCGAGCCCGGTCCGGATCGGCAACGGCGCGTTCGATCAGCGGCAGCATGACGTCTGGGGCGCCGTGCTCGACTCCTTCTACCTTCACACCAAGTCCCGAGACGGGATGCCGGAGGAGATCTGGCCGATCCTGAAGCGGCAGGTCACCGCGGCGCTCGAGCATTGGCGCGGCACCGATCACGGGATGTGGGAGGTGCGCGGCAAGCCGCAGCACTTCACCTCCTCGAAGATGATGTGCTGGGTCGCGGTCGATCGCGGCGCCCGGCTGGCCCGGCTGCGGGAGGAACATGACCTGGCCGCCGAGTGGCAGGTGGTCGCCGACGAGATCCACGCCGACATCTGCGAGAACGCGGTCGATGAGCGCGGCGTCTTCACCCAGCACTACGACACCGATGCGCTCGACGCTTCCTGCCTGCTGCTGCCTCTGGTCAGGTTCCTGCCGCCGAGCGATCCCCGGATCCGCAACACGGTGCTGGCGATCGCCGACGAGCTGACCGAGGACGGCCTGGTCCTGCGCTACCGGACCGACGTGACCGACGACGGGCTGAACGGCGAGGAGGGAAGCTTCACGATCTGCTCGTTCTGGCTGGTCAGCGCCCTGGTCGAGATCGGCGAACTGACCCGCGCCCGTGAGCTCTGCGAGCGCCTGCTCGGCTTCGCCAGCTCGCTGCAGCTCTACGCCGAGGAGATCGACCCCCGCTCGGGCCGTCATCTCGGCAACTTCCCGCAGGCTTTCACCCACCTCGCGCTGATCAACGCCGTCATGCACGTGATCCGGGCCGAGCAGGAAACCACGGCGCCGCGGGACAAGACGACCTCGCCGCGCGCCAAGCCCTGATCCGGCGGTCCCGGAAGCTCCAAGCCAGCGCCACAAAATCGTGGCCGAACTTTCCGACCCGTGTTAGGTTCGAGCCATGAAAACCCGTCTCGTCTCCCTCCTCGTCCTGTCACTCGCTGCCTTAGTGCTCACCTCCGCTCCGGCCTCGGCCCAACAACCGATTCCGGGGATCAAGCAGACGGTGGCGTTCAAGCAGCTGAAGAACTACGTCCAGTTCCTGTTCACGAAGCGTGCCACCCCGGTCGTGAACGCCAAACGCCAGACTTTCAAGACGAACCTCTCGAAGCATCGCAAGAACACGAACCTGAAGGTCGTGCAGCTCTACTCGCGCAAGCTGATGCGCATCGCGGCCGAGGACGACGTGAAGCAGCGGCGGCAGATCAAGCAGATCCGGGTCGCCCAGAAGCGGCAGGTCCAGGGCCTGAAGCAGGAGATGGCCGACCGGCTGGCCGAACTCCGAGGCGATCAGAACGACGCCGTCCAGCGGGTCTACGACAGCTACGCCTCGCAGATCAACAGCCGGGCGGACGAGCGCGACCGGTTGAAGCGTCAGCTCAGCCGCACCACCAACCCGGCCCGGCGGACCAAGCTGACCCGCCAGATCAAGAAGCTGCAGACGCAGATCAACGGTCTGGTCAGCGACCGGACCACTGACGTGAACAACGTCAACTCGCGCTATCAGTCGCGGATCACCGCCACCACCAATCTGTACAACTCCAGGATCGCCCAGGCGCGGGCCAGCGCCAAGCGTCAGATCCAGCAGACGAACAACGCCTGGAAGCAGACCTTCCGCACGCAGATCCAGGCGGCGAAGGCGCGTCGCGACGCCCAGAAGGATCTGGTCGGCACGGTCGCCGACCGGGGCTTCGGCTACATCGGAGAGATGCCCCCGGCCGACCAGTAACCGGAGATCTACTGACCACTGAAAAGGGCCCGCTAACCAGGCGGGCCCTTTCTCTTTCGTTCGCTAAGCCAACTTCTTATGGAGATCAGGGTGCAAGGTCTCCAGCAGAAAACCCACCTTGCGGTGGGTTTTCAGTGGAGACGGCGGGAATTGAACCCGCGTCCGCAGTCGCGTGACGAAAGGCGTCTACAGGTTTAGCCG
Organism: Solirubrobacterales bacterium; assembly: GCA_044464425.1. Lineage (GTDB taxonomy): Bacteria > Actinomycetota > Thermoleophilia > Solirubrobacterales > 70-9 > 67-14. The sequence goes on from JBIQLL010000002.1 coordinate 95,163, forward strand.
GCGCTTTGTTCTCGCCATCCGGGGTCCGCGCCAGCAGGCACTACGGATGACCAAGCCTCTGAAATGTCCCCCTCCGGCCGAGGCGCTCCTTCGGGGCTAGCCCGTTTCTGAAGCCGGAACCCCTCCCCACGGGCCGAGGGTGGGCCGACTCTCGTTACCTAGGTATCAGCTAGGCGGCGAGGGCGTACGAGTGTTCGTCGCCGTATATGGTTTTTTGCCGATTTTTTACGAGGCCATCGACATCCTCGACCTGCAACCTTCCACACGGTCCGACTACGTCGAAGCCTGTCGTCCCCTTGGATGGTGCCCCTCCATTGTACGGTGTCTGGGGAGGCGGGTCAAAGGCCAGGCCGGCGGGTAGACAACGAGAAACGAGCACTGGAGGCAGCTTGAGCATCCACGAATTCGAAGTCGTCGTACTCGGGGCCGGACCGGCCGGCGAAGCCTTCGCCGGGCACGCGGCCGACGCCGGGCTGAAGACCGCCCTGATCGAGCAGCACCTGGTCGCGGGCGAGTGCTCCTATTACGCGTGCATGCCGTCGAAGGCACTGCTGCGGCCAGGCGAGGTACTGGACGAAGCGCGCCGCATGGAAGGGGTGAAGCAGATCGTGACCGGCGGTCTCGACGCCGAAGCGGTGCTCGCGCGGCGCGACGAGGTGATCCACGATCTCGACGATTCCTCCCAGCTGCCCTGGCTCGAGGATCGTGGAATCGAGCTGTTCCGCGGCAGCGGCACGCTCTGCGGCGAGCGCGAGGTCCGGATCGGCGAAGACGTGCTGGTCGCCAATCGAGCTGTCGCGATCGCGACCGGTTCATCGGCCCAGGTCCCGCCGGTCCCCGGCCTCACCGAAGTACCGATCTGGAACAACCGTCAGGGAACCACTTCCGAGGAGGTGCCCGAGTCGCTGATCATCCTCGGTGGCGGTCCGGTCGGCTGTGAGCTGGCCCAGGCCTGGGCGAGCCTCGGCTCAGAGGTGACCCTCTTCGAGCCCGAGGACCGGGTGCTGATCCACGAAGAGCCTTTCGCCGGCGATCAGGTCGACAAGGCCCTCCGGGAGAAGCACGGGGTGAACCTGATCACCGGAACGGAAGTCGATTCGGTGCATGCCTCCGAGCAAGGCATCACCGCCACCGCGGGCGGCGAGCAGTACACGGCGAGCGAGCTCTTGGTGGCGACCGGGCGTCGGCCGCGAACCGACCGGATCGGGCTCGAGTCGATCGGCATCGATGGTGGCGGTGCGCTCGAGACCGATGACAGCTACCGGGTCAAGGGGAGTGAGTGGCTGTTCGCGGTCGGTGACGTGAACGGCCGCGCCGCGCTCACGCACATGGGCAAGTACCAGGCATGGGTCGGCGTCCAGACCCTGCTCGGCCACGAGCCGGGCAACCGGGCGGAGCAACTCGGCTCGCCCCGGGTCACCTTCACCAACCCGCAGGTCGCGGCGACCGGCCGGACCCTGGCCCAGGCCGAGCAGGAGGGAATCGACGCGGTCGCGATCGACGTCGACACGGGAGCTACACCGGGTGCGTCCTTCATCGGCAAAGGCGTGGACGGTACCTGCCGGCTGGTCGTCGACCGCTCGGATGGAGCGATAGTCGGCGCCACGTTCACCGGCTTCGAGGTCGCCGAGTGGATTCACGCGGCCACCATCGCGATCGTCGGCAAGGTGCCGATCACCGAGCTCCGCCATATCGTGGCTCCCTTCCCGACTCGCAGCGAGATCTGGCTGCGCCTGGCCGAAGCGTGGGAGTCGGCCGCGAGCGGTGGGTAATCTGCTGCCATGAGAATCCTTGCCTTCAGCGACCTTCACCGTGACCTCGACCAGGCCGCCCGTCTGACCGAGATGTCGAAAGACGCGGACGTCGTGATCGGAGCCGGAGACTTCGCCTCGATCCACGAAGGTCTTCAGGAGACGATCGACGCCCTGACCGGTATCGAGACCCCGATCGTGCTCGTTCCCGGCAACAACGAGACCCTGGACGCGCTGCGCGAGGCGACCGCCGAGTGGTCTGGCGCGACGGTCCTGCACGGTGATTCGGTCGAGATCGAAGGAAAGACCTTCTTCGGGCTCGGCGGCGGCATCCCGGTGACTCCCTGGGACTGGAGCTACGACATCGAGGAGAGCGAGGCCGAAGGCCTGCTCTCCGACCTGCCCGAAGGCGCCGTGCTGGTCGTCCACTCCCCACCCAAGGGGCATTGCGACGAGGCCGGCAACGGAATGAGCCTCGGTTCGAAGGCAATCCTCAAGGCGATCGAAGACAAGCAGCCCGAACTGGCCGTCTGCGGCCACATCCACGAATCCTGGGGCAAGGAGTCAAAGGTCGGCGAAACCGAGATAGTCAACCTCGGCCCGGCCGGCCGGTACTTCGACCTCAGCTAGATAGTGATGCGGCCGCGCAGGCTGTCGATCAGGTCCGCGGGGAAGCCGGGGACCTTTTCCAGGTCTTCGACCGAGTTGTAGCCGCCGAAGCGCTCGCGGTAGGCGAGGATGCGGGTCGCCTGGGTCACCGAGAGCCCGGCCTCCCGCAGCTCCTCGAACGTGGCGCTGTTCAGGTTGATCGTGTCCGACCCTGACTCGGAGACGGAGGACGGCGAGCCACCGAACAGCCCCTTGCGCGGCGGGGGCTCCGCCGGGTCGGGCGGGGTCGGCGGACCGGCCTCCGGAGGCGGGGGCGGTGAGTCGGGCCGGGCCGGCGGCTCGGGCGGAGCCGGCGGTGGCGCGGGGATCTCCGCCAGGTCGCTCTGCTCGAGCGCTGCCGCAGCAGCACGTTCGGCCGCTTCGGCCCGGGCCTCGGCCTCGCGGGCCCGCTCCTCAGCCCGGTCGATCCCGCTGACCACCTGGTTCAGCCGCTTCTCGCGCTCCGATTCCTCGACCTTGAGCTGAGCCAGCCGCTCGGCGAAGGCGGCCCGGCGCTCGGCGTCCTCGGCCCGCTGTTCCACCCGCCGCAGGCGTTCCTCGGCGTCACGAAGGGTCCGGTCCCGCTCCTCGCTGTTCTCGCTGAGCCGACGCTCAACCGCGGCCAGACCCGGGGAAAGCTCGGCCTCCGGCCCGAGCGGACCGGGCTCCGGTTCGGTCACGGGTTCCGGCGGGACGGGCGCAGCCGGAGCCGGCTGCTGGGTCGCCCTGAGTTCCGCCACCTTCGCCCGCAGCTGGTCGTCGGCGGTCGAAGCCGGTTCCAGGGGAGCGACGACGGGCTCGGCCTCGACCGGTTCGCTCGTCACGGCTTCGGACTCGGCCAGCGCGTGTTCGGCTGACATGCCCGGCTCGGGCGCGATCACCGGCTCCTCCGGCTCGACCGGCTCCGGAGTCGGTGACTCCGGCCGGTTCGCACGTGCCGCGGCGAACCCGCCGGCCGCGCCGGCAGCACCGCCGGCGAGGAACGCCCCGGCCGCGTTTCCGACCGCGGCGTCCGCCCCGGGGTTCTCGAGCGAGGGCTCGTGGATGATGCTGGTCTCGGCCTCCGGCGCCGCCTCGGGCAGCGGCTCTGGAGCCGCCTCCGGCTCGATGGCCGGAGCCGCTTCATAGATCGTGTCGGGCTCGATTGACTCGGAGGAAGCCGGGTATTCAGAGACCTGGCTTTCATAAGGCTCGATGACGGTATCCGCCTGGTCCTGGTGGCCGGCGGCGTCCGGCGTGACCACACCGAACGCGGGCGCCGTCTGGCTCGGCGATACGGGCGCCGGCACCGTACGGCCGGTGACCGGTGGCAGGGCCGGCAGCGTCTGCTCCTCGACGCCTCCGCTCTCCAGCGCGCCGTAGCGGGCGACCGCCCCGGCGGCGGTGGCCTGGTCGCGCGCGCCCTGCTTCTCGGCTTCGACCGGGTCCAGCCCGCCCGCTCCGGCACCGGCCGCGGTCATCGCGGCGGCCCCGGCGGCGGCTGCCGTGACCGGAGCGATCGGTGCCTCACCGCGACGGGCTGCCTTGCGGCTCTCGAGCCCGGCCTTGCGGCGCATCCGTTCCTCTTCACGCGAGCGCTGGACCGCGGCGCGCTTGCGCCGCCGCAGCTCAGCCGCGCTCGGGACCTGGGACGGCTGCTCACCCGCGCCGCCCGCGTTCCTCATCGCCTCCTTCGACTTCGAGGCTCGTGGCGTGCCCGATTTGCGAGGCCGGCCGCGCGTGATCAGGATGCCGGCGATGATCGCCGCCAGGACGATGATCCCGATGATGAACCAGGGCGCGTTGTCGGTGACGAAATCCGCGGCCTTCTCGAAAACGCTCTTGTTGTCATCGGCCTGGTCGGCCTGGTCGGTGAGCGCATCGATCGCGTCCTGATCGAAGGTGATCGGCGCGGGATCGGTGGATTCCGTCGTCGGGTCGGCGGAAGTCGGGTCGGTGATGGTGGTCGGAGTCTGGGTGACCGGCTCATCGGCGGCGTAGGCGACTCCCGGGCCCAGGACGGCGGCCGCGACCATCAGCAGAAGCAGAGCGTTCCTTGGCTTCGTCATCAGGTCAGGAACGATACCGACCCTTGAATTCCCTTTCGATATCCCGGCGCACGTCGCGATCGGCGATCTCGCGCCGGCGGTCCCGGCCCTCCTTGCCGCGGGCCAGCCCGAGCTCGACTTTTGCCCTTGGCCCCTTGAAATAGATACGGGTCGGGATCAGGGTCAGGCCCTTCTGCTGGGTCGTCCCGATCAGTCGTTCTATCTCCGCTCGATGCAAGAGAAGTTTCCGCGGCCGTTCGGGCTCGTGGTTGTTGATCGTGGCCGGTGCGTAGTGGGGGATGTGCAGGTTCCGCAGCCACACCTCCCCGTCCTCGACGACGGCGTAGGCATCGCCCATCTGGGCGTTGCCCTCGCGCAACGCCTTCACCTCGGTCCCGAGCAGGGCGATCCCGGCCTCGAACTTCTCGACCACCTCGAACTTCTGCCGGGCTCGCCGGTTCGTCGCGACGTCACCGGAGGCAGGGGCACGCTTCTTGCCCTTCTTTGACATAGACGTGGAACTTATCCGTCTGCGGGGAAAAGGTCGACCCGACCCTGCGGCGCATCTACCTTGTCGACCTGAACGGCGATGGCGTCGCCCAGGCTGACCTTGCGCCCGGTCTTGCTGCCGACCAGCGAGGTTTCCTCCAGATTCAGCTCGAACCGCTCACCGCGAATTCGGCGGGCCGGCACGAAACCCTCGTAGACGTCACCGAGGCGGCCGCCGAAGCGGACGAAGGCACCGGCCCGGATCACCCCCGACACCTCACCCTCGAAACGCCGGTCGTAACCGCCCTCGAACAGCTCCCGTTCGAGCAGGAAGGCGGCACAGACATCGTCGGCGTCCCGCTCGAGGATCATCGCTTCCCGCTCCCGCTCGGAGGCGTGGAGCGCCGCCTCCGCCGCTTCGCCCGTGCTCGGCGCCTCCTCCCCGCCCCCGACCGCGGAAAGCAGGGCCCGGTGGACCAGCAGGTCCGGGTAGCGCCGGATCGGCGAGGTGAAGTGGCAGTAGGCCTCGCTGCCAAGCCCCGCATGACCGAGGTTCTTCTCCAGGTAGCGAGCGGGCTTCAGCGAGCGCAGGATCAGCGAGCTGTACGCGTCCGCCCCGTGCCCCCGCCGCTTCGCCTCCTTGGCGACCGAGCGTGACGCTTCCACGGCCAGGTCGCCGGCGGTGGTGGGACCCATGCCGGCGGGCACCGGCGGGCCGGGCAGGTCGAGCGAAGCGAGCTGGGCGAGCATCCTCTCCACCCGGTCCGGATCAGGCATCTCGTGTACCCGGTAGACCGAGGGGATGCCGCGGGAGCTGGTCAGCTCGGCGACCCGCTCGTTGGTCAGGACCATCAGCTGCTCGATCAGCCGGTGGGCCTCGGTCTGCCGCTCGGCCGCCGCGCGGACCACGTGACCCTCGCGGTCGAACTCGAAGGACGGCTCCGACGAGTGCACCTCGAGGGCCGATCCCCGGCGGTGGTCGGCGAGAACCGCGGCGATCTCCCGTGCCAGCGCCAGCGGTTCGGCGACCGGTTCGGGCGGCTGCTCCCGGCCGGCGAAGATCCGGTCGAGCTGGTCGTAGTCCAGCCTGGCGTCGGAGCGGATCCGGCTGCGGTAGAAGCGGGCCGAGACCGCCTCCCCGCTGGCGGCGACGACGATCTCCGAGGTCACGGCGAGCCGCTCGTCGCCGGGCGAGAGCGAGCAGACGCCGGAGCTCAGGCTGTGCGGAAGCATCGGCTCGACCGAGGTCGGCACGTAGGTGCTGTTGGCCCGCAGGAAGGCTTCCTTCTCGAGGATCGAACCGGGACGGACGAAGGCCGAGACGTCGGCGATGTGGATCCAGAGGCGCACCCCGTCTCCCTCGCGACGAGCCGAGACCGCGTCGTCGAAGTCGCGGGCGGTGGCCGGATCGACGGTGAAGGTCGCGAGGCCGGTCAGGTCCTGACGGGGCAGATCGGCCGGCGAGGCGGCGGCCGTCTCGGCTGCCTCCTCGACCACCCGCGGGAATCCCCGCCGGCCCAGCCGGTCGAGGGCCAGCGCCTCGCAGACGTCACGGGCGTTGTCGGCGCGGCCGAGATCGCGGATCAGCCGGGCCCGGCCCCGTCCGAACTCGACCCAGGCGATCTGGTTCTCGCGGGTCCGCGCCTTCCGGTCGAGAGCGAGCGACTGGCCGCGCTCGAACAGCGGGCGAGCCGAGGTGAAGCGGCCCTTCCGCTCCAGCAGGGCGACCCGCCGCGGGGCCCGGACCGGATCGGAGCGCTGGCCGGCCATCAATCCGCCGGGTCGGAGTCGGCCGGGTCGCTCTGACCGGCCTCGACCTCGTCCGAAAGCGCCCCGAAGGCGCGGTTCAGCTGAACGTCGCGGGCCGCATCGTTCGGCAACGGGGCGTAGATGTCCGGCTTCATCCCCCTGCCGGCCAGGGAAACGCCGTCCGCGGTCAGGAACTCACCGACGCTCAGGTCGAGGGCTCCGCCGTTGTTCAGGTCCAGCACCTGCTGGAAGAGACCCTTGCCGAAGGTCCTGGTCCCGACCACGGGAACGTCAAGGTCGGTCTGCAGCGCCGCCGCGAGGATCTCGGCCGCCGAGGCGGTGTTGCGGTTGACCAGGACAACCAGTGGCGGGGTATCGAGATTGCCGCCGACCGCGCGATAGGTCTCGTTGCCCTCGCTGCGCGAGCGGGTCTCGACCACGACGTCACCCTTGTCGAGGAAGACGCTCGAGGTGTAGATCGCTTCCTCCAGCAGTCCGCCCCCGTTGTCGCGCAGGTCGAGCACGATGCCTTCGGCACCCTTCTCGATCACTCGGTCGATCGCCCGCCGCAGCGCCCTTCCGGCACCCTGGCTGAAGGTCGTGAGCTGGACGTAGCCCAGCTTCTTCCCGTCCACGGTTCGAACCCGGTTGGCGGTGATCGGGACCCGGATCTGGGCCCGGGTCAGAGTGAAGTCCCGGATCGGCCCCTTGCCCTGCTTGCGCACGCCGAGCTTCACCTTGGTCCCCTCCGGCCCCTTGATCTTCGCCACGATCAGGTCGACGTCCTCGCCGCGGATCGATTCACCATCGACCTCGACGATCACGTCTCCGGCCTTCAGTCCCGCCCCGGCGGCCGGCGATTTGCGAAACACATAGCCGACTTCGAGGCCGCGCTCGCCGTTCTCGCCGACCGTCATCCCGACCCCGCTGAAGCTGCCCTGGAGCGACTCGCTCAGCCGTTGGTTCTGCTCCGGGTTGAAGTAGTGGGAGAAGCGGTCGTGATACTGCCGCCGGAGCTGGCGCACCATGCCGTCGACCGAGGAGTCCTGGACCTCCTCGGCGTCGGTCACCCGGAAGTACTTGCTGCGGATCAGGTCAGCTGCCTGGTCCGAAGCCGACTGCTGCTCGACGTTGTCGGCCACGAAGATCTCTCGCAGCGAGTCAGGCAGGTTGTCGGGATGGCCTCCCGCCCACATGCCGAGCAGCATGCCGGCGATGACCGCCCAGACGGCAACGGTTGCGGTCTTCAACTTGCCGTCAAGCGGGTGTCGGTTGCGGCCCGCAGCGGGCCCGGCCGGCTCAGACCTTGAGGAAGCGGCGCATGGTCAGCCCGGAGCCGATCGCCGAGACCAGGATCGCCGCGATGAAGAGACAGGCGACCAGTGCCACGAATGACATCGAGTCCTGTGCGTTCATCAGGGCGAACTTGTCGGAGAGCGGGTCCACGACTGTGACTTTGCCGATCCACAGCACAAGTATCGCAATCGCACCGCCGAGGATGCCGACCACGACCCCTTCGATCATGAACGGCCAGCGGATGAACCAGCGGGTCGCGCCGACCAGGCGCATGACCTCGATCTCACGTCTGCGGGTGTAGATGGAGAGCCGGATCGTGTTGCCGATCAGCAGCAGCGAGGCGCAGACCAGGAGCACCGTGATCACGGTGAGGATCAGCTTCAGCGCGCCGGTCACCTGCTCGATGTCGCGCGCGTCCTGCTGGCGGTCGTCGACCGAGGAGACGATCGGCGAGATGTACTTCGATTGCCCGTTGGCGCCCGGAGATACGATCGCGGCGCGGATCGCGTCGAGGTTGGCGGCGTCATCCGGCTTGATGATGAAGTTGGCCGGCAGGGGATTCTTGTTGCCGAGCTGTTTCAGCGCGTCGGGATTGGCTTTGCCGAAGTCGCTGTTCAGGAACTCCTGCTTGGCGTCGGCCTTGGTCAGGAAGGTGACCGACTCGACGTGCGGCAGGGCTTCCAGCTTGTTCTGAAGCGACTGGGTCTCGGCCTTGGTCGCGTCGTCGTAGAGGAAGGTCCGCAGCTCGAGCTGGCCCCGGACGTCCTCGCCCTTGCTCTGGGCGGTCTGGAAGACGGGGATCAGCACGCCGAGCAGAAGGGCGGTGAGGACCGTGGTGACCACCGCGGCCGTGGTCGGGGCCATGTTGCGCTTGATCGCGCGAATCGCCTCGCCGGTGAAAAAAAAGATCTTGCCCATCAGTGAACTCCCTTGCCGTGGCTCGAACCATTTCCGTTCGACTGCCCTTCAACGCCCACGCCCATCTCGGCCCGCATGCGAACCCCGAACTCGGTGGTCGACTCTTCGGTGTATCCGCCCGCGACCTCGTCGCGAATGACCCGGCCCTCGTAGAGCTCGACCACGCGGCGGCGCATGCGGTCGACCATCTCGCGGTCGTGGGTGACCACGACAACCGTGGTGCCGGTCTTGTTGATCCGGTAGAGCAGCTGCATGATCCCGACCGAGGTGACCGGGTCCAGGTTGCCGCTCGGCTCGTCGGCCAGCAGCAGCGGCGGGTGGTTGACGAAGGCCCGCGCCACCGAGACGCGCTGCTGTTCACCACCGGAAAGCTCATCCGGGTAGTTGTGAAGCTTGGTCGAGAGACCGACCAGGCGCAGGGTCTCCGGCACCTTCTGGCGGATCTCGGCCCGGGAGGCGCCGATCACCTGAAGCGCGTAGGCCACGTTGTCGTAGACGGTGCGGCTGGGCAGCAGCTTGAAGTCCTGGAAGACGGTGCCGATGTTGCGGCGCAACTGGGGAATCTTCTTCTCGGAAAGCTTGTTGATGTCACGGCCGGCGATCGAGATCGTGCCGTCGGTCGGTTCGAGCTCGCGGATCAGCATCTTGATCAGGGTTGACTTGCCGCAACCGGTGGGGCCGACCAGAAAGACGAACTCACCACGGTTGATGGCCAGGGAGACCCGGTCCACCGCGAGGTGGCCGCCGGGGTAGACCTTGCTGACGTCCCGCATCTCGATGATCGGAGCGCCGCCCTTGCGGGGCCGCTCGGCCTGCTTGCGAGCGCGAGCCGCTTCGAGCTCGGCGCTGGCTGACTCTTTTTTCTTCTTTCCGAATGCCATCTGGTTCGCCCTATTCCCCCCGGGACGGGGTAATCCTTCCTCTGGCCGGGATCGCCCGACGGGGCATCCCGGCGAGGTTCTTACGTGGGAGTTAGCGAAACGTTAGCAACCGCTCATGGGACTTTAGGTGCCCTGAAGGAGGGTCGGTACGATTCCTGCAATGTCCAGGGCAGCTCACTCGGCGAACCGGGCCGTCCTGTTTGGGTGCGGCCTCCTCGCGGCGATCATTCTCGCGGCTCCGACCTCGGCTTCGGCGGCGCGGTCCGCACCTGGCGGCGGCGCCCACGCGTCGGTCATAAACGGCCGCAACACGACGATCGACCAGTGGCCGTGGCAGGTCGCGATCACCGTCGCAAAACGGGTAGCGCCGCGCAAGCCGACCAGCAAGCGGGCCTTCTGCGGCGGCTCTCTGCTCACGCCGCGGCTCGTGATCACCGCGGGCCACTGCGTGGTCGACCTCACGCGGAAGCAGATCGGCAAGATTGAAGTCGTCTCCGGCCGGACCCGGCTCAACTCGAACACCGGTCAGGTCGCGCGCGTGAGCGGTCTCCGCATGCCGCATGACGCCTCCGGCAAGCGGCGCTACCGGACCGCGATGGGTGCCTCCGACTGGGACGTGGCCCTGCTCACCCTCGCCTCTCCCCTCTCCGCCAAGACGATCAAGCTGGCCGGCCCCGATGAAGCTGATGCCTGGACACCGGGGCGCCTCGCCTGGATCACCGGGTGGGGCATCACCGATGCGTTCACGGAGCGAGATCCGGTCGCCCTCCAGGTCGCCCGCCAGGCGATCATGGGCAACGGGCTCTGCCGCCGATTCGACGGGGTCGCCTTCCGGGCGGCGAGGATGGTCTGCATCGGCGGGCCGCAGGGACATGCTTCGACCTGCCTTGGTGACAGCGGTGGCCCGCTGGTCGTCGCGACCAGCGCCGGCTACCGCCTGGTCGGCCTGACCAGCTACGGAACCCGCTTCTGCACGGGCAACAGCCCCTCGGTTGACACCAGCGTCGCCGGCAACCAGATCCGCAACTGGGTCGCGCATGCCTCCCTGGCCCTGACCGGCCAGGATGTGATCGGATCCGGCGGCACCGTCGGTCCCGCCCCGACCTGGTGCCGTGTGCCCTCGGTCTTCGGCCTGACGCCGGCCCAGGCCCGAACCCGCCTGGAGCAGGCCGGCTGCCGCCTCGGCCGAGTCCGCACCGACCGCTGGGGGGCCGGACGCCGCGGCCGGATCATCGGCTCCGCCCGCCTGGCCGGCTGGCTGTCGCCGCCCGGCTACCGGCTCAACGTCTGGGTCTCGCCCTGATCGGGTATCAAGGCCCCATGCGCACCAACCGCATCCTCAACCTGACCTCGCTGCTGGCCGCCGCCGCTGCCCTGAGCTTCGGCCTGACCGCCTGTGGCTCCGACGATGACGACCCGGGAACCGGTACCACCGCGACCGAGACCACCAAGACGACCAGCACCGAGACGAACTCGACCGGCGCCACCGGCACATCCGATGCCTTCCCTGAGCAGGATGAGAAGAAGAGCGCCGGCAAGAAGGATCCCGGCGCTCAGAGCGGAGGGATCACCCCGGGCAAGCCGGCCCCGGACAGCGCCGGCGACAAGAGCGGCAACGCCCCCGACGACGTGATCTCCAAGCGTCCGGGCGGCCCGGACAACTGATCAACCCGGCTCGGATCCCTCCCGGACCAGGCTCTTTGCCAGCAGGACTACCCCGCCGGCCAGGCCGGCCATGAACAGGGCGAGCCCCAGGTAGAGAGTCACCCCGGAGTCGCTGACGAACAGCAGCAGACCGCCGCCAAGCCCGATCAGGGAGACCAGGGCCACCGTCCTCCGACCGGCCGCCACCAGTGGCGCGCCGGCTGCGGCGGCATCGACGGGAGGAACGTCCAGCGGATCGAACCGGCCGCCGAGGACCAGGCTGTAGAGCAGGTAGAGCGAGGGGGCCAGTACGGCCAGGCCGATCGCGACCGCGATCAGCAACGCGATGACCACCTCGTCCGAGGCGGCCGCTTCATGGATGCTCAGGCCGGGCAGTATGTCGGGCTGCTGGGCGGCCCCCCAGCCGGCAACCACGGCAGCCACCGCGGCCGCGGCGGCAAAGCGGGCCGCCGCGTAACGGTGGGTGGCGAGCAGCCACAGAGTGCCGACCCCGGCGAGCGCGGAGACGATCACGCAGATCCGCCCCGCCTCGCCGTCATTCCCGCCGGTCGAGGTCAGGGCCTCGAAGAACTCCGGCGCGTGCGCGTGCAGCACGACCAGCCCGATTCCGGCGATGACGCCGGCGATCGCGCCGGCCAGCAGGCCGCGCTGGCGGAAGTCCTCGGCCAGGCCTCTCTCGCCCTGTCGGTCGGCGTCGGCGGCGAGGTAGACCGCCGCGAGATAGGCGGACGAGGCAACCAGCAACAGGCCGATCGTGACGGGTACCGGAGCCAGCCATGAACTGATGATGTCGCCCTGCGCGTTTCCGGGCGGCACCCGGCCGTCCACGATCGCCCCGATCACCGCCCCGAGGCAGAACGGCACGAGCAGTGAGGCGGCCGCGGCCAGGCCGGTCACCGCCCGGCTCGCGCTGACCCCGCCGGCGACGTACCCGACCGCGCGCATGATGATCCCGAGACAGGCCAGGATGAGGGGAACCCAGAGGGTCGAGAAGATCGCCCCGAAGGCCTCCGGGTAGGCCGTCCAGCAGATCACCAGCACGAAGATCAGCCAGACGTGATTGGCCTCCCAGACCGGCGCCATCGAGCGGTGGCCGGATTCGGCCAGCCGGCTGGAGGCCTTGCCGCGGGCCGTGAGCGACCAGATCGGCGCGCCGAAGTCGGCCCCGGCCAGCACTGCGTAGGCGACGATCCCGACCAGGATCAGGATCGCGGGGACATCAGCCAGCTCCATCGCGCACCTCCCGGTCCTCGAGATCGGCGATCTCCGGCGGCAAGGGCTGCCGCGCGATCCGTCGCAGCGTCCAGATGACCGTGATGATCAGGGCGACGTATACCGCGGCCAGGGCCGCGAAGCCGATCACGATGCCGTCCGCCCCGGTCACCGCCTGTTCGGTGCGCATCACTCCGTAGACGACCCAGGGCTGGCGACCAACCTCGGTGGTGACCCAGCCGCTCACGAGTGCCAGCACCGCCGCCGGCCCGGCCAGGATCACCGCCCGATAGAACCACTTCGTCTCCGGCAATCCCCGCCGCCGGAACCAGGTCCAGAGGAACCAGGCGGCGAGCAGGGCCAGCCCGGTGCCGATCCCGACCATGGTCTGGAAGGCGATCCGGACCACGTTGATCGGTGGCCGGTCATCTTCGGGGACCGTGTCGAGGCCTTGGACGGTCGCGTTCGGGTCGTGGTAGGCGAGCAGCGAGAGCAGCTTCGGGATCTGGATCCCGTACTCGATCGTGCCGTCCGGTTCGTACCAGCCGAGGATCGTCTCCGGCGCGCCGTCGGTCGTCTCGTAGAGGCCCTCGAAGGAAGCGAGCTTGATCGGCTGGTCCTCCGCCACCGTGCGGGCGGCCCAGTCCCCGATCAGCAGCTGCGCCGGCGCCGCGAGGCAGGCCACCGCCAGCGGCACGACCAGGGCCGTGCGGAAGTAGCTCCCCCGCCTGCCCTTGAGCCAGGCGAAGGCGTAGACCCCAGCGATCAGGAAGCCGACCACGATGTAGGCCGCCAGGTACATGTGGGTCAGCTGCGGCCAGAGGTGGCCGTTCGCGAAGAGCGCCTCGAAGGGCCTCACGTCCGTGACCTCCCCGGCCCGGTTGATCGCGAAGCCGCCCGGATCGTTCATCCAGGCGTTCACCGCGATCACCATCATCGAACCGGTGATCCCGGCGGCGATCACCGGGATCCCGGTCAGGATGTGCTTCCGCGGCGAGATCTTGTCCCAGCTGTACACGTAGATCGAGATGAAGATCGCCTCGATGAAGAAGGAGAACCCTTCCAGCCCGAAAGCCAGCCCGAAGACGTCGCCGAAGGCCGACATGAACCCGGGCCACAGCATGCCGAGCTCGAAGCTGAGCAGGGTGCCGGTCACCACCCCGGCCGCGAACAGGGTGATCATCACCTTCGACCAGCGGCGGGCCAGGGCCAAAAAGTGGGCCTTCCCGGTCCGCAGCCCCAGCCACTCCATGAAGATCACCAGGCTTGGAAAGGCGATCCCGAAACAGACCAGCGGTATATGCGCGACGAATGACATCGCCTGCATCTGCCGCGCCTGGAGCAGATAGTCCTGGTCTACGTTGGGAAACGAGTTGCCCGGCCCAAAGGCAAAATCACCCGCCGCTGCAACCAGATCGAGCACGAACACAACCTATGTCATCCGGTCTTCGCCGGATGACAACAGAAACCCGCCGGTTCACAGAAACAAAGAATGGATGAACCGGCTCCGCAAACGGCGATACGGACCAGCTCCAACCGAAACCTTTGGCGGGTGGATGCCAGGGGCCTCCAGGGCGGGGCTGCCGAGGAGACAGGCCGGAAATGGCCGCGATAGTACGTGGGTACGTGAGCTGCCGTTTCCGGCCGCCGACGAAGGTCAGCGCCGGCCTGGTGGTTCCTGGCGCCGCCCGGGCCTACCCGATGCTGACCATTCTTTCGATTGGGAGACGGGCCTTCTCGGCGAGGGCCTCGTCGACCTTGACTTCGAACTTCATGTCGCGGAGCGAGTCGCGGACCTTTGGCAGGGTGATCATCTTCATGAACTTGCAGAAGGCCATCCGGTTGGCTTCGATCAGCTTCGCGCCGGGGACCGCCTGGCGCATCGGATAGAGCATCCCGTTCTCGGTGGCGACGATGTACTCGCCGTCCGGGTTCTCCTTGACGTACTCGATCATGCCCGAGGTCGAGAGCATCTGGACGCCTTCGGGGTCGATGTCGCCGCTCTCCACGTACTCCATGGCCTGGGTCGAGCAGCCGCACTCGGGGTGGATCAGGAACTCGGCCTGGGGATGCTCGGCCCGGGTGCGGGCGATGTCGTCCGGGCGGATGCCGGCGTGGACGTGGCACTCACCGTCCCAGACGTGAAAGCGGGCGGCCCGATCGGGATCGTCCTTCAAGCCCGTCGCCCGCTCGACGAACGAGCCCAGCCACATGTCGGGGCCGAACAGGATCTCGGTGTCCTCGCCGTGCTCGGCCCAGATGTGCTGGACCACCTTGACCGCGTTCGACGAGGTGCAGCAGTAATCGGTCTCCGCCTTGACCTCGGCCGAGGTGTTCACGTACATGACGACCAGGGCGCCGGGGTACTTCGCCTTCCATTCGCGGAGCTGGTCGGCGGTGATCGAATCGGCGAGCGAGCAGCCGGCGGCCAGGTCGGGCAAGAGCACGCGCTTCTCGGGTGAGAGGATCGAGGCGGTCTCGGCCATGAAGTGAACCCCGCAGAACTCGACCACGTCGGCCTCGGCGGCCTCGGCCTGACGGGAGAGACCGAGCGAATCGCCGATGTAGTCGGCTACGTCCTGGACCTCCGGCAACTCGTAGTTGTGCGCGAGGATGACCGCGTTGCGCTGCGCCGCGAGTTCGCGGATCTCGGCGCTGAGTTCGGTGATCTCAGCCGGATCCAGCGGAGCCGGCATATCCGATGCTTGGAGGACTGGGAGTTCGGTCGCCATGACCGAATTCTACGCACCCCGATCATCCGGCCCCTCCGACCGGGTGCGCCCATCCGCCACCGGCCCCGAACGGCCCCTGTCGGTGGATCCGTTCAGCCTCGGACCGGGCTTACGCGAACAACGAGTTACTCGACGAACACGCTAGGCTCCGTTGAATCTGGTCAGCTTCGGCAGGAGCTGAAAATCAGGAGACTGGCCGGGCAGGGCTTACCCACGGCCGGCTCCACAGGGATGAAAGGGAAACATGCGTTATTTGAACTCACCCGGCGGCGCGCCGAGCTCGCTCGCCTTCCGGTTGACGCAACTGGCCGCCGTGGCGGCTTTGGCAGTAACGGTTTTGCTGGTCGCGATGGCAGGCACGTCCAACGCGGCGGAACGAGTGGTCCGGCTGACCCTCCAACCCTCGGCCGACGCGTGCACGGCCTGGGATCAGATGAGCTGCTCCTACCTCGAGGTCCGGAACGGCAACGCGCCCGCCCCCGACCCGGCCACGGATCCGCAGCCGACCTTCCTGAACATGGCGGCCATGCCGGGACCGGTGACGGTCGACGCCGCGATCTCCGACGAGGGTGACGTGACGATCCAGCCCGCCTCGGTCAAGTTCCCGGCCTTCCCGACCTCGCTCGAGAACGGCCTGGTCGGAACGGTCTCGATCAAGATCCAGATCTCGGCTTCCGACGTCTGGACCGGCACCTACGACGAGGCGACCGGCGCCATGGAGCTGAACGCGCCACTCGGCCTGACCTTCAAGCTGAACTGTGACCCCGTCGCCAATGCGCTCTGCGGGGGCATCTTCGGCCCCGAGGGCAACATGGGCACCTGGGCGGTCACGCCGAAGGGCCCGGTCAACCCGCTGACCACCGGCAATCTGGCCGCTCCGGCTCCGCCCGCCGCCTACGGGACGGACTGGCTCGGGCCGGACGCCGAAGATGGCGCGGCGTTCGACAGCAACGGGGTCGGCACCCTGATCAACAACAACCTGGAGATCGAGAAGCTCGACGCCGCCGATTGCGTCGACGGGTCCTCGATCGCCTGCTCCAACCCGGCCATCGGCAACCTGATCGCGCCTTCGCTGAACGGCGCGCTCGGCACGGTCTATGACCCGAACGACCCGAGCAACGACCGTGACTCGGCACCCGGCGCGATCGACATGCGACTCACCTTCGCGATGTCGGAGCCGGCGATCCTCGAGTCCGACCCGAGTGAGATCACGTTCGCCGGGATGAACGAGGACGGCAGCCAGCCGCTCGGCACGAGCAGCCCGGCCCTGTCCACCACTCTGACCGCACTCGACGCCGGTGACATCGACGTCCGGTCGATCTACACCGATGGCGGTGACGACGATGACTTCAACGTCACCAACGCCAAGGGCTGCGCCCCGGTGATCGAGTCCGGCGGCAGCTGCCAGGTGCGGCTGCGGTTCAACCCGAGCGAGACCGGCGACCGGAGCAGCACGCTCTACGCGTCGATCTTCAACCCGGTGACCAACGCCGTCGAGCAGATCCAGCTCGCCACGCTGAGCGGCAAGGGCGGCACCCTGCCGCAGGGCCCGACCGGCCCCGCCGGCGCAACCGGCCCATCCGGCCCGAAGGGCAAGAACGGGCCGCTGGTCGGCATCGCCACGAGGAGCGCCGTTCGGCTCCGCACCGGCAAGGTCATGATCGCCAAGCTCCGCGCGCGGGGTGCGGCGGTCGGCCTGAAGGTCGCCAAGAAGGCGAGCATCAAGGTCTCGGGCCGGAAGTACCAGGTCCGGATCGTCTCGCCGACGAAGATCGGCAAGGGCAAGGCCGCCAAGATCAAGGTGAAGGGCAGCCGCGGCGCTGTCCGGGCCCTGAAGGGCCGCAAGGCGGCGAAGCTCAAGCTGAGCATCAAGGTCAGTTCGAACGGCATCAGCCAGCAGTACAAGCTTCGGGTTCGCCTGAAGTAGAAGCAGCCCGGCGGCCCGCATCCGCCGGGCGCCGGTTCGACGACGGGGTGGAGCCTGGCTTCGCCCCGTCGTCGTTTTTGTTTCTCAGCCGGCCAGCGGGTCCAGCAGCAGCGAGATATCGAGCTGTGGCGCGGAATGGGTGAGTGCCCCGATCGAGATGAAGTCCACCCCCGTCTCGGCGACCTCGCGCACGTTGGCCAGGTTCATGCCGCCCGAGGCCTCGAGCTCCGTGCCGGGGCCGCCGGACTCGCGCAGGTCGACGGCCCGCTTCAAGTGCTCGGTGTCCATGTTGTCGAGCAGGATGCGGTCGGCGCCGGCCTCGATCGCCTCGGCCACCTGGTCGAGGGTCTCGGCCTCGACTTCGATCTGGAGGTCCGGTGAGGCACGGCGGCACGCTTCGACCGCCTGAGCGACCCCGCCCGCCATCGCGATGTGGTTCTCCTTGATCAGGACCGCGTCGAAAAGGCCGAAGCGGTGGTTCATCCCTCCGCCCCAGGAGACGGCCTGCTTCTCCAGGGCGCGGAGGCCCGGCAGGGTCTTGCGGGTGTCGAGGATCCGGGCGCCGGTCCCGCCGACCGCGTCAACGTAGCGGGCGGTGAGCGAAGCGATGCCCGAGAGATGTCCGAGAAAGTTGAGCGCGACTCGCTCCCCCGCGAGGATCGCCCGGGCCGGACCGGAGATCAACGCCACGTCCCGCGGCACCGAGTCATGCCAGTGACCTTCGACTACGGTCCGGTCGATCTCCGTGATCCCGACCTGCCGGAACACCTCCTCGACCACGTCCAGGCCGAAGATCACGCCCGGCTGCTTCAACACGATGTGGGCCTGGGCCGCAAGTCCCTCCGGCACGGTCGCGTCGGCGGTCACGTCACCGGTCCCGATGTCCTCTTCGAGTGCGCGGGCGATCAGCTCCGTGGTTCCCTCCGGCAGGTGGCTCATGCCGGGAGCCTATGCTGTCTTTGATGGGCACGTTCAGCCATACGGCATTCGATACATCCCTCGGCCCGGTCGCGCTCGCGGCAACCGAGGCCGGCGTGGTGCGCTGCAACCTGCCCGGCTCCGACCCCGACGCCCTGGTCGATGAAGTCATCGCCCGGACGGGGCTGACGCCGGCCGAGGGCGGCGAGCTGGTCGACGAGGCAGCCGACCAGGTGATCGCCTTCCTCGAAGGGGAGTGTCGTGGGTTCGACCTCGATCTGGACTGGCAGCTGGTCGGTGGCTTCCACCGGGAAGTCCTGCAGGCCACCGCGACGATCCCATACGGCGAGACCGCCAGTTACGGCGAGGTCGCCGCCCTCGCCGGGAAGCCCGGTGCCGCACGCGCCGCGGGAACGGCCCTCTCGGTCAACCCGATCGCCCTGATCGTCCCCTGCCATCGGGTGATCAAGGCCGACGGTTCAACCGGAGGCTACGGCGGCGGCGCCGCCGGAACCGCCTTGAAGCAACGCCTCCTGGACCTGGAACGACCCAGTTCTTAACGTCTGGTGCGGCGGTATCCGAACCAAGATGGATAGTGAGCGCAGCGATATCTTTTTTCGGATACCGCCGCACCAGGCTAACCAGCAGTGCGATTCAGGTACTCCCTGATGAAACCGTCGATGTCGCCGTCGAGGACGCGCTGGGCGTCACCGACCTCGAAATCGGTGCGATGGTCCTTGACCATCGTGTACGGCTGGAGCACGTAGGAGCGGATCTGGGAGCCCCAGGCGACGTCCTTGACCTCGCCTCGCTCCTGGTTCACGACCTCGGCCCGCTTGCGCTCCTCGAGCTCGATCAGCTTTGACTTGAGCATCTGCATCGCGACCGCCTTGTTCTGGGTCTGCGAGCGCTCGTTCTGGCACTGCACCACGACCCCGGTCGGCTCGTGGGTGATCCGGACCGCGGAATCGGTCTTGTTGACGTGCTGGCCGCCGGCGCCGGAGGCACGGTAGGTGTCGATCCGGATATCGGCATCGTCGATCTCGATCTCCACGTCCTCGTCGACGACCGGGGCGACGTCTACCTGAGCGAAGCTGGTGTGGCGCCGGGCGGACGAGTCGAAGGGAGAGATCCGGACCAGGCGGTGAACACCGCGCTCAGCGGCGATCAGCCCGTACGCGTTCTCTCCTTTGAGCAGGAAGGTGGCCGACTTGAGTCCGGCTTCCTCGCCCTCGGACGCTTCCCGCATCTCGACCGAGAAGCCGCGCCCCTCGGCCCAGCGCAGATACATGCGGAGCAGGATCTCCGCCCAGTCCTGGGAGTCGGTGCCGCCCGCCCCGGCGTGGACCGAGACGATCGCATCACCGTGGTCGTACTCGCCACTGAACAGCCTTGCCTCTTCGAGCTCCTCGAGTCTCGCCTCGACGGAGCCAAGCTGCTCCTCGAGCTCGGCCGCGATCTCCTCGTCGACCTCGGCCATCTCCGCCATCTCGGCGAGGTCACCCGCCTCCGACTGGAGGGTTCGGAAACCTTCGAGCTTGCGCTGCGCCCGAGCGTGGTCGGCCGACACGGATGCCGCCTTGTCTTGGTCGTCCCAGAAGCCGGGCTGCTGCATCACCTCTTCGAGACGCGCCACCTCGGCCTCGATCGCCTCGGGGTCGAGATAATCGGTGAGCAAGCCGAGATGCTCGTTGATCGCCGCCAGACGAGCGGATACGGATTCGGTGTTTACGGCCTCGGCCATGGGTGGAGCCTACTGAGCAACGCGCCTCTGAGATGATCAGAGCCCATGGCCACGCCCCGCCAGGCAAGCGACCACCGCCGCAAACGGCTGATCCGGGTCATCTCGATCTCAATCGCGGTCGCGGTCCTCACCATCAGCCTCAAGTTCGTCGCCTGGCTGCTCACCGGTTCGGTCGGCCTGCTCTCCGATGCGGCCGAGTCGGTGGTGAACCTGGTCGCTGCCGGCGTGGCTCTGGTCGTGATCCTCTGGGCGACCCGGCCGGCCGACGAGGACCACACCTACGGGCACGAGAAGGCGGACTATCTCTCGGCCGGATTCGAGGGAGCGCTGGTCCTGCTCGCGGCGGTCACGATCGCCTACGCGGCGATCGAGCGGCTGGTCAACCCGACCGAGCTGACCGAGGTCGGGATCGGGCTCGCCGTCTCGGCCGTCGCCTCTCTGCTCAACCTGCTCACGGCCCGGCTGCTGATCCGCACCGGTGAAGCGGAGACCTCCCTGGTCCTGGTCGCCGACGGCAGGCACCTGATGACCGACGTGGTGACCTCGGTCGGCGTGATCATCGGGGTCGGACTGGTCTGGCTGACCGGCTGGCAGACCCTCGACCCGATCATCGCCCTGGCCGTCGCGGCGAACATCGTGCGGACCGGGGTCGGCCTCGTCTCCGACTCGATGTCCGGGCTGATGGACAAGGCGCTGCCGGACTCAGACCTGGCCGAGGTAAGCGCGATCCTCGACCGCTACGAGAGCCACGGCATCCACTTCCACGCGCTCCGGACCCGCAGCGCGGGACGACGCACGTTCATCTCGGTGCACGTGCTGGTGCCGGGCGACTGGAGCGTCAAGCGCGGCCATGACCTGCTCGAGGAGATCGAAGGCGAACTGAGAAAGCCCTTCGAACAGGCGACGGTCTTCACCCACCTCGAACCGATCGAAGACCCAGTCTCCTTCGCCGACACCGAACTGGACCGTACGCATAAATAGGTCGGCATGGCTTCGCCAGCCTCCAACTGCAACCCGCCCCGCCCACTCGAAGCAAATGATGGTTGGGCGGGGCTCTACCCGAAGTACTTCAGGCGTGGTGGTATCCGAAAAAAGATGGATAGTGAGCGCAGCGATATCTTTTTTCGGATATCACCGCGCCGCGCCCATCCGCCTAGCAGGCTAAATCGTGAAGGCGGCCTTGGCTTCTGCGGTGTCTTCGAAGGGCTTCCAGCTGAGGACCTTTTCGTTTCTCAGCTCGAAGAGCCAGGCCAGCTCGTCGGTGTAGGCAAGCTCGTTGTCTTCTTCCCAGCGCCACTCGCGCTTGACCATCAGCAGGACCCGGTCGCCGTCCTGTTCGCAGGACTCGACCAGGACGGTCTGCTGGACCCCGCCCGGCTTCTTGGTCGCCCAGGCCCGAGCCTCGTCACGGCCTTTGTTGAGACCCCGCATGCCGTGGATCTCGACCTCCGGGTCGAGCAACTCCACGAAAGAGTCCAACTCCGACCGGTTGAAGGTCGAAACGAACTCCCTCACAATCTTCTCCTCGGGAGTCAAGCCCCATGGCACTTCTTGAACTTCTTGCCGGAACCGCACCAACAGGGATCGTTGCGACCGATGCTCTCCTTGTCCGACTTGACCACGGTGGCCGCGTTGGCTCCGTCGGATGAACCGCCGACGTTGGGCACGCCGCCCGGCACCACGCCGGGCACGCCACCGGCCTCCGCCGGGCCCGGGGTCGCGCCGGCCGCGACCTCGGCCAGGGCCGAAGGCTGCGCCTCGGCGGTGCCGCCTGAGTAGTCGTAGGTGACCTCGTCCGGCTCTTCGGCCGGTTCCGCGAACGAACCGTCCTGGCCGGGCTCGATCTCGATCTCGACGTTGAAGATGAGTCGGCTGAATTCCTCCCAGATGCCGTTCATCAGCTCCTGGAACATCGAGTAGCCCTCGTTCTTGTAGGCGACGAGGGGGTCGATCTGGGCGAACCCGCGCAGGTGGATGCCTTCACGCAGGTAGTCCATGTCATAGAGGTGCTCGCGCCAGCGGGAATCGATCACCTGCAGCAGCAGGGTCCGCTCGAGGTAACGCATGATCTCGTCACCGAACTCCGCCTCGCGCTCGTCGTACGCCTTCTGGGCGTCCTCGATGAGGTCCTGCTTCAGAGCCTCCGGCTCGGTCGACTCGGGGGCCATGCCGGCCACGTCGATCGCGCAGGGCCAGATCTGGTGAAGCTGGGAATCGAGGCCGGGCAGGTCCCACTCCTCGATGATGTCGCCGGCCATGTACTCGTCGACCAGGCGGCCGATCACGCCGTCGACCTCCTCGCGGGCGATCTCGGACATGTCGCGGCCTTCGAGGATCTCGCCGCGGTACTTGTAGATGACCCGGCGCTGCTCGTTCATCACGTCGTCGTACTCGAGCACCCGCTTACGGATCAGGAAGTTCTGCTCCTCGACCTTCTTCTGGGCGTTCTCGACCGTCTTGGTGAGCATCTTCGCCTCGAGCGGCATCTCGTGACCCTCCTCGTCGGTCGGCCCGAGCCGGTCGAGGATCTTGTAGATGCGATCACCGGCGAAGAGCCGGATCACGTCATCCTCAGCCGAGAGGAAGAAGCGCGAGGCGCCGGGATCGCCCTGACGGCCGGCGCGACCGCGCAGCTGATTGTCGATCCGCCGGGACTCGTGACGTTCGGTGCCGCAGATGAAGAGGCCGCCGAGCTCCTTGACCTCTTCTGCTTCGGCGTCGCACTGCGGCTTCAGTTCCGCCGCGATCTTCTCGACCGCCTCGTTGTAGCCCTCATCTTCGGGCTGGAGGCCCTGCTTCGCGACCTGCGGGTGGGCCATGCCCTCCGGGTCGCCGCCGAGCTTGATGTCAACGCCACGGCCGGCCATGTTGGTGGCGATCGTGACCGAGCCCTTGCGGCCAGCCTGGGCGATCGTCTCGCCTTCCTTCTCCGCGTGCTCGGGCTTCGCGTTCAGCACCACGTGCTCGATGCCCTGCTTCTTCAACTCCGCCGAGATCATCTCCGACACCTCGACCGAGACGGTGCCGACCAGGATCGGCTGGCCGGTCTCGTGACGGGCGACCAGTTCGCGGATCACCGCGCTCCACTTGCCGTCCTTGGTCTTGAAGATCTGGTCGTTCTGATCGTCACGCTGGATCGGCTTGTTGGTCGGAACCTCGACCACCGGGATCTTGTAGATCTTCATGAACTCGACCGCCTCGGTGAGGGCGGTGCCGGTCATCCCGGAGAGCTTGTCGTAAAGCCGGAAGTAGTTCTGCAGGGTGATCGTCGCGAGGGTCTGGTTCTCCTCGCGGATCGCCACGCCCTCCTTCGCCTCGACCGCCTGGTGGAGCCCTTCCGACCAGCGCCGGCCCTCGAGGATGCGGCCGGTGAACTCGTCGATGATCATCACTTCACCGTCGACCACGGCGTAGTCCTTGTCCTTCTTGTAAAGCGACTCGGCCTTCAGCGCCTGGATCAGGTGGTTGACCAGGTTGCCGTTCTCGGCCATGTAGAGGTTGTCCACGCCGACGAACTTCTCGGCGTTGTCGACGCCGCGCTCGGTCGGCGAGACGGTCTTGTGCTTCTCGTCGTACTCGTAGTCGTAGGCGGCTCCGGAAGTGTCCTTGCTCTCGCCCATCGACTTGAGCTTGACCTCGGCGGGGACACCTTCGAGTTGCTTGGCCAGGCGGGCGAAGGTGTAATAGGTCTGGGCGGCCTCCTCGGGGGCGCCGGAGATGATCAGCGGGGTTCGAGCCTCGTCGATCAGGATGTTGTCGACCTCGTCCACGATCGCGAAATCATGGGCCCGCTGGACCTTCTGCTCGATCGAGCCGGCCATGTTGTCCCGCAGGTAATCGAAGCCGAACTCGGAGTTGGTGCCGTAGGTCACGTCGCAGCCGTACTTCTCGCGCCGCTCGACCGGATCGTCATCCTCCTGGATCCAGCCGACCGAGACGCCGAGCAGGTCGTAGATCGGCTTCATCCAGAGCGCGTCGCGCTTGGACAGGTAATCGTTGACGGTGACCACGTGGACCGAGTTGCCGCCGAGCGCGTTGAGGACGATGGCCAGGGTGCTGGTCAGGGTCTTGCCCTCACCGGTCTTCATCTCGGCGATCGCCCCGTCATGGACGACCATTCCGCCGATCAGCTGAACGTCATAATGCCGCTGGCCAAGCGCCCGCCAGGCCGCTTCACGGGTCAGCGCAAACGACTCCGGCAGCAGATCGTCGAGCGACTCGCCCTGCTTCGCACGCTCCCTGATCGAGTTCGCTTCCTCGAGCAGCTCGTGGTCTTCGAGCTCCTTCATCTCGGGCTCGATCCGGTTGATCGAGTCGACCCGCTTTTCGTATGCCTTGAACTTGCGCCCCTCCCCCATCCTGAGCGCACGGTCGATTAGCTGAATGGCCATGGGACAAGGTTAGCCGTTGCGGGTCACGGCCGACTAAAGACAGGCAAGGAAAGGGCCGGGATTCCCGGCCCTTTCGAAACTGATTTCAACGTCCCGCGGCAGCGGAACCGATTCCCGGATCAGATTCCGGGCTGAGCGCCTCCGTCCTCACGGCCCTGGAGGCGATTGACAAGTCTTCGGGTTTCCCTCCGCTTCCTTCGCTTCTCCCGGTGTCTCTTCACCTGCCGGCGCATGTCCTCGGCGATTTCGTGGATCGTGTGGGTCATCTCCGGACTCGCTTCGTGCGCGTGGAGGGTCACCCCCTTCAAGTGGAGCGTCGCCTCGGCCACGAACTTGTCGGCAATGGCGGGGTTCTGCTCCTCGGAGACAACAACTTCGATGCGGGCAAGCGGCGAAACCTGCTCCCCAAGCCGCT
Source organism: Solirubrobacterales bacterium (assembly GCA_044464425.1). Classification (GTDB taxonomy): domain Bacteria; phylum Actinomycetota; class Thermoleophilia; order Solirubrobacterales; family 70-9; genus 67-14. Next base: position 119,926 of record JBIQLL010000002.1, read on the forward strand.
TGAATCGCTGGGCCACCTGCTCGCGCAACTCGTCGTTCACCTCGACGTTGCGACCACGAATATCGATTCGCATGGGACCTCCTCGCGGGGTTGTGTTCCTTTGGCCGATGGTAGCCGGGTAACAAGACGTTGACAAGGGGAGAACCGAAACCGGGCCCCTTCCTTCTGTCCGCGAACCTGAGGAAGGGGCGGATCTAGCCAGGAGGGCGGGTCGGACCCGCCCGACCCGCGGTCAGAGCCGGCGGGTGAAGGTGAGGGCATCGACCCGGTCCGCGCCGGCCTGGCGCAGGGCCCCGGCGGCCGCCTGGAGGGTGGCGCCGGTGGTCATCACGTCATCGAGCAGGATCACCGGTCGGCCGCCGACGACCCGACCGGCCTCTGGGAGCGGACGGATGTCGGGCGGGTCGGCCAGACGGCCGGCCCTCCCCCGCCCCCGCTGCCGGCCCGAGCCGCGGCGTCTCAGCACCGGCTCGGGCACCGGCACCCCGGTCAGATCCGAGACCAGCCCGGCCAGCCGACCGACCGGATCGAATCCGCGCAACCAGGTCCGCAGCCGCGCCGGCGGGACCGGGACGAGCAGCCCCGCCGGCGGGGCCGGGCCGCTGGCGTCGGCCATGAAGCCGGCGATCAAACCGGCCAGCCCGGTCAGGCGCTGGAACTTGTAGGCGGCGAGCAGCTGCCGCGGCGTGCCGTCGTGATCGGCGCAGGAAGCGATCCGGTCCACCCCTTCCGGCGGATCGGCCCGCAGCACCCGCGAGCGGTTGAGGTCACGCATGCACTCGCCGCAGACCAGGGCGTCCGGATCGAGCGACCGCCGGCAAAGCGGGCAGCGAGCGGGAACGAAGAGGCCACAGATGCTGTCGACGTCCATCCCCTCACGATGCCCAAAGAAACCTCAAACGTGGCTCTATAGGTGCAACAAGCGTGTGCGGGTGGGTGCCTGCCTGTTACGGGGTTGGTGGAACTAACGTCTCATAAATAAAAGGGTCGCGCGGGCTACCGCCCTCGCTCAACAAACAACCCGCCCCACCCACAGAAAAAAACAATGGTTGGGCGGGGCTCTGCCCGGGGTGCTTCGGGGGTGGTTGGGGTTTCTGGGTGACGTTGGTGGTCGTATGGACCCCTAACGTCACCCAGAACCGGTCAGGCTGGTGTTTTCACCGAGCGGAGCCGGCCCATCCATCATTTATTTCTGTGGGCCGGCGGGTTAGCCTGGGAGGGCGGGTCGGACCCCGCCCGACTTGTTTATGTGACCCCGCGCGACCCTTTTATTTATGAGACGTGGGTCCCTGCTACCCCGCAACAGGCACCACCCCGCAACAGGCCCCACCTCGCAGCAGGCACCGCTAGTCCCGAGTAGGCCCCAGCAGACCGCCGGCCAGGAAGGCTCCCTTCTCCAGGGAGGAGCGGTCGAGCAGGACCGCTTCGCGGGCTCCGGCTCCGGCGCCGATCGAGCAGCCGGCCCCCAACACCAGCGGGCCGACCAGCTGCGCCCCTTCGCCGATCCGGGCGCCGTCGCCGATCAGGACCGGACCGTCCACCTCGGCGGTCTCAAGACCCTCGACCTCGCCTTCGACCCAGACCCCAGGTTGCGCCTGCGCCTCCGGCAGGCCGAGATCGAACTCTCCGGCCAACCCGTCGAAGTTGCTCTGGACCAGCTCGCCGATCGTGCCGATGTCATTCCAGTAGGCATCGGTCTCGTGGGCGTAGAAGTCGATGCCGGCCTCGAGCAGGCTGGGGAAGACGTCATAGGCCCAGTCCGCGAACCCTTCCGGGTGATCGGGCCCGGCCAGCTTGCTCGTGCCGGGTGCCGGGAAGTGATCGAAGATCTCACGCTTGAACATGTAGATGCCGCAGTTGGCCAGATCGGAGAGCGCCTCGGCCGGATCGGGTTTCTCCTGGAAGCCCTGGATCCGGCCGGAGTCGTCGGTGATCACAACCCCGAACTCGGAGGTGTCCTCGACCCGGCGGGTAGCGAGCGTGGCGATGCCGCCGTGCGAGCGGTGGAACTCGCGCATCGCGGCGAGGTCGAGGTTGGTCATCGCGTCACCCGAGATGATCAGAAAATCATCGTCGAAGAAGTGCGAGGCGAAGCGGACGCCGCCCGCCGTGCCGAGCAGCCGCTCCTCGAAGCTGTAGCTGATCTCGATCCCGAATGCGGAACCGTCACCGAAATGACCCTTGATGACTTCCGGGAACCAGTGGACGTTGGCGATCACCTCGGTGAACCCGTTGCGGGCCAGCAGCCGGACGATGTGCTCCATGACCGGGCGGTTCAGCACCGGCACCATCGGTTTCGGCACCGACCGGGTCACGGGCCGGAGCCTCGTGCCCAGCCCCGCGGCCAGCACCATCGCCTTCATCAGGCTTTGCCCAGGCGCCGCTTGAAGTTCTGGATCTCGTCGACCGGGAGCGGGTCGACTCCCCGCAGGGACGCCACCTCGACCGAAACCAGGTCACCGAACATGACCGCCCAGAACAGGCGCTCCGACGGCGTTTCCCCTGAGGTCTCGACCGAGAAGACCGGTGCGCCCGTCTTCTCGATCGACTCCGCGGTCAGCTCCATGCGACGCCGCTCGCGGGGCGTCTGGCCCGAGTCGGTGAGAAAGATCGCGCCGAGACCGCCGGTCCCCTTCGACCAGGCTTCCATCAGATTGTGGTTCGCCTCGGGGATCTCGGCCGAAAAGGCGAGCTGCTTCGCGTTCTCGTTGAACTGGTTGGCCCAGCGCTTGGCCGGGGCGGTGGTGAGTCTTGCTCCGTGCACGACAACCGGAGTGTCGCCGATCTGGGAGGCGAGTGCCCTCGCGAGGGGCTCCATGTCCTCCTTGCGGGAGTCGAGAAAGTCGGCGGCCGCCTCGAGTTCGCGGCGCACGTCCGGCGCGACGCCGGCCAGGTGAGCGATGTAGGCGGCGACCACCGTCATGTAGCCGACCGTCACCCGGGGCTGGAAAAAGCCGGGCAGACCAACCACACCGATCCCCGCGTCTCTCGCCTCGGCGCCCAGCGCGCCTCCGGTACCCGCCACCCAGCGGTGGGTTCCGGCTTCGCCCGCGTCCTTGAACGAGGCGAGCGTCTCCTCGGTGTCACCCGAGTAACTGGAGGCCAGCACCGCCCACTCGGAGGTGACCCACTCCGGCAGGCTGTAGGAACGGGAGACCACCAGCGGCCCGGTCAGGCGATCGCCGAGCAGGCCTCGGGCCAGTTCGGCCCCGATCGCCGATCCGCCCATGCCGCAGACCACGAACCCGGCCGAGGGACGCGGTTTCAGCTGCGCGGAGTCGACCCGCCAGAGGGCATCGCGAATGTGATTCGGGATGTCGAGCACGTCATCAAGCATTTACTACCTCGCCGATTTCATTCTTGCCCAGGATCTCATTCCCTACCGATTCACCAGCCGCAATGTTTACCCCGGGCCCGAGGATCGCGCCTTCGACCACCGCGTCCTCGCCGACTTCGGAGCCTTCCAGCAGGACCGATCCCGTGATCCGCGCCCCGGCGCCGACCGTCACTCCGGGGCCGATCACCGCCCGGGGGCCGATCCTCGCACCGGGGTCGATCTCCGCGTCGGCGGCCACGTGAACGCCGTCGCCATGGGTCTCAACCTCCGTGTGGATGCGTCCCTCGAGGATGTCCCAGGTCGCCTCGAAGTAGCGCTCCGGGGTGCCGAAGTCCATCCAGTAGCCGTTGAGCTGCCGGCCGTAGAGCCCCTGCCCGGTGATCTCCGGGAAGAACTCCCGCTCGATCGAAACCTCGCGGCCGGCCGGGACGGTGGCGATCGCGTCGCGCTCCAGCACGTAGGTTCCGGCGTTGATCAGGCCGGGACCGGTCCGGTCAGGATCCTTCTCGCTGAACCGGAGCACGCGGCCCCCTTCGTCCATGTCGACCAGGCCGTAGCTGCTGGAGTCAGACACGCCGTACAGACCGAGCGTGGCCTTGGCGCCGGTCTCCTCGTGCTGTTTCCAGAGGGCGCTCAGATCCAGGTCGGCAAGCACGTCCCCGTTCAGGGCGAAGAACCTCTCCTCGAGATGGTCGAGGGCGTAGCGGATCGCGCCCGCGGTCCCGAGCGTCTTCTCCTCGACCAGGTACTTCAGGCGGGGCCCACCCGGCTCACCGTCGCCGAGGACGGCCTTCAGTTCGTCGGGCAGAAAGCCACAGGCCAGGATTACTTCATCGACCCCGTGGCTGCCCAGCCACTCGGTCATGTAGTGGAGGAAGGGCCGGTCGACCAGCGTAAGGACCGGCTTCGGCTTTGCATAGGTCAGAGGCCGGAGTCTCGTGCCTCTGCCACCCACCAATACCAATGCCTGCAATCTGTCTTACCTGCTTTCGTCACCGGCCCCCGGCCTTGCCGACTCCTTCGTAGAGGAATCCGGCAGATCGGAGCGTCCCGGCGTCAAGGAAGTTTCTTCCGTCTATAAGCAATGGGCTCCGCATCCGATCGGCCGCCTCGGCCCAGTCGATATCCCTGAACTCAGACCACTCGGTAACCAGTACCGCTGCATCCGATTCAGCGAGTGCCTCCTGGGCTGTTTCCCTCATTTCCACACCGGGCAGGAGAGTCCTTGCGTTCTCCATCGCGACCGGGTCGTACGCGACGACCTCAGCGCCTTCACCCCGCAGCCGGGCCGAGAGGACCAGGCTCGAGGCCTCGCGCATGTCATCCGTGTCCGGCTTGAAGGCCAATCCGAGCAGGGCGATGCGCTTGCCGACCAGGGAACCGAGATGCTTGCCCAGCTTGCTCACCACGCGTCGCTTCTGGAGCTCGTTCACCTCGATCACCGAGTTCAGCAACTGGAAGTGGTAGCCGGAGTTGCCGGCCAGGAGCTTGAGCGCGTTCACGTCCTTGGGGAAGCAGGATCCACCGAAGCCGATCCCGGGCCTGAGGAAGTGCGGTCCGATCCGCTCGTCCAGGCCCATGCCGCGGGCGACCTCGCTCACGTCGGCGCCGACCTCCTCGCAGACGTTGGCGATCTCGTTGATGAAGGAGATCCGGGTCGCCAGGTACGCGTTGGAGGCCAGTTTGATCATCTCGGCGCTGGAGGTGTCGGTCATCACGATCTCGCCTTCCAGACCGCGGTACAGGCCGGCGACTTCCTCGGCCGCCGCCGCGTCCTCCGGCTCCGCGCCGACCACGACCCGATCCGGGTGCATGAAGTCCTGGACCGCGGTGCCCTCCTTGAGGAACTCGGGGCAGGAGACGTAGGCGAGGCCGGGCAGCTCGCGTCGGATCGCCGCCCCGGTGCCGGCCGGCACGGTGCTCTTCATGATCAGCACGTGATCGCCGTCGGCCTTCAGATCCTGGACCACCGACTGCACGCGGGAGAGGTCGGCGTCGCCGGAGTAGGTGGGCGGTGTGTCGACGCAGACGAAGAGCAGTCGGGCCGAGTCGAGCAGCTCGTCCATGTCGGTGGTGAAGGTGAGCCGATCCTGGTTCGCCTTGAGCAGCTCGGCGAGCCCCGGCTCGTGGATGGTCACCTCGCCGCGGCGCAGCGACTCAACCTTTTCCGGCAGTACATCGCGGGCGATCACGCGGTGCCCGAGTTCGGCGAAGCATGCAGCGGTAACGAGGCCGACCCAGCCGACCCCGACGACGCCGATCGGCGCCTTCTCTTCTGAATTCATCTCACTCACTTGTTGGGGGTGAAAGCCCGGGTGGAACGGGCCATGCCGAGCATCTGCTCGTTGTCAATGGTCAGGAGCAGCGAGTTCGAGATCCAGTACACGTTGTCGCCGTCCGTCCAGGAGATCAGCCGGATCCGGTCGCCCTCGGGGTAGACCTGGAACTTGCGATCGTCCATCTCGACCTCGTCATGCGGGGCATCGAGGATCGGCGGGTCGGTCCAGCCGCGGATGCCCTGCAGGCCGAAGTAGTGATCGCCGTCAGGCAAGCGAAGCATCATGACCATCCGGTAGGCGCCGTAGACGTTCTTGTCCGGGTCGCGCGTGTGGTAAACGCGGTTCTGGTCGGTTTCGTAGATCGTGCCCTCGGGCAGCCGCTTCGTGTAATAGACCGGGAAGTCGGTGCGGGTGATCTCCTCGTCGAGCGGGACCGCCTGGTCGAGCCCGCTCTGGGAGTAATCGACCAGACCGTCCTCGTCCTTGCTCGGAACGTCGGTGGTCGACTCGCTCTTGGCCTTCGCCCGTGCCTTCCGCCTGGCCTGCGCCGACTTGCGGTTCTTGTTGGCGGCGCCATCGCCCTCGTCGAGGGTGCCGACCGGCCCCGGCTCGTCCTCGAACCCGAGGAACTTGTTGACCGCGTTCTGAATCTGGTCGGGCGTGGCCGTCACATACGAGATGCCGTCCAGCGTCTCGAAAGTGGACGGGAACGAGACCTCGGTCACGCTGGCCCCGCGGGAGTCGACGAGCAGGGCCAGCAGCTGGAAGATCTGATCGCCGCTCTTGATGGTCGAATCGGTGTTGTCGGTGAACGCCTTGAGCAGCTCGTCGCGGCGGTTGAAGATCTCCTTGAACGTGAGCCGGTTGCGTACCTCGCCGATCAGGTCCTGCTGGCGGGCCGCCCGGACCAGGTCCGAATCGGTGTGCCGATAGCGGGCAAAGTCCAGTGCGTCGTAGCCACAGAGCTTCTGGTAGCCGGCCTCGATGTCGATCGTCGCGTACTGCTCCGCGTACGAGACCGTCGAGTTGTCGTTGAAGTAGTGACGGTCGACGTCCACGTAGACGCAACCGATCGCGTCGATCACGTCGGCGAAGCCCTGGAAGCCGACGTTGACCACGTTGTTGATCTCCAGCCCGGTCAGCTGCTTGATCGTCTGCACGGTCAGCTTGGTGCCGCCGTAGCTGTAGGCGGCATTGAACTTGTCCACGCCGACCCCGGGAATATCGACGCGGAGGTCACGCGGGATCGAGAGCATCGCGATCTGATCGGTTTCCGGGTCGAGTCGGACCAGCATCGCGGTATCGGAACGGCCCGGATCGTCACCTGGAGCGCCGCCGCCCGTCCGCACGTCCGAGCCGAGGATCAAGACGGTCTGGGGACCATCGGCGTCAGAGATCATCCATTTCGGCAGCTTGATCTCGTGGTCGCCCGTACCGATCTTGTCGCCGATGTCGTTGACGATGTGCATCACCGACGCCTGGGTCGCCGTCGCGAAAGAACCGACGATCAGCAGCGTGGCCAGCAGGAAACGCCACCAGAACCGCGGGCGCTTGGCCGGCTGGTCGAAATCGCCGCTGGACGGCGGCCGTGGCGGGTCCCAGGCATTGCCGGTGCGACGGGAGTACTCGATCGCGTCGTGAACCTGGCTGCGGGCAGTCGCCTGCAGGACCGCGGTCTGTTCGGCCGTGAGCCCGGTCTCCGAAGGCGCCTCCCACTCCTGGGTATCCGGGCCCGGCTCCTCGTCGGTGTACGGCTCCTCGTCGGTGTGGGGCTCCTCACCGGTATGCGGCTCATCCTCGGCCGGTTCCGGCTGAGCCGGAGCGGGCGTCGTCGTGCCCGCGGCGGGATCGACCGGCGGCGGCACGGCCGGCGTCGCCGCCACCGGGGGCTGCCCGTCCTGCTCCGCTTCAGCCGGCCGATCGGTTTCCTTGACCGGCTGACCGCCGATCGCACTCTCGGAGCTCTCGAGGAGAGCGGCCCTGAAGACCGGATCGAGATCCGGCACATCGCCGTCCTCGACCCGCGCCTCGAAGGCGAACAGCTCCTCGGTCGGCGGCTCGACGTACTCGCCCGGCTCCGGGGCCGAGGCCGCGTCTGCCCGCGAAGCGTCGGGCTCGCCCGCTTCGCGATCTTCGTTTTCGAGTTCTTCTTCGCTCACCGGATCACTTCTCCGAACCCGCCCGGAGCAGGAAGTCGCGCAGAGTCGAGTGATAGGCGATCAGCGAAGGCACCGAAACCCACTCTTCCGGGCCGTGGTGGCCGGCACCGGCCGGGCCGAACTCGACCGCCGGGATCCCCGCGGTGATGAAGGAGACCGCGTCCGAGGCGCCGTCCCGGCCGACCGAGAGCGAGGGCCCTTCGTGGTGGTCGGAGGCCGCCGCGGTAAGCGCCCCGATCCAGGGGGAGTCCGTGCCACCGCCGCTGACCGGTGGCAGCTCGATGATCGTCTCCATGCCGGCAGGGCCGAGCCCCGCGATCTGATCGCGAATCTGTTCGGGATCCTGGTGTGGCAGGTAGCGGATGTCGACGTCTATCGCGCAAGAATCGGGAACCTTATTGAGTGCGTCACCACCCCAAATCCGGCCGAGATTTATCGATGGGCGGTCGAAGAACTCTGAGCTTTCTCTCGCAAAGGGTAGTGATTCGACCCCCCGGAACATGTCCACGGCCCGCAGGACGGCGTTTTCGCCCAGCCAGGGGGTCGACCCGTGCGCGGCTCGGCCGGCCACGGTGAGGCGCAGCGCCAGCACCCCCTTGGCCGCGATCCCGACGTGCATGTCGGTCGGCTCCCCGGTGATCGCGAAGTCTCCGCTCAGGCCCATGCCCTCGCCCGGGCCTCCCCGCGAGGTGCCCCCGCTCCGGACCAGGTAGTTGCTGCCGCGGTTCACCGCCTCCTCGGATTCCTCGTCGGAGACGATGCCCAGCACGACCCTGATACCCGGCACGGGGTCGTCGTCGGTCGGCAGGGCCAGCATCATCGCCGCCAGGGCCGCCTTCATGTCATAGGCGCCCCGGCCATAGAGCCGGTCGCCTTCGAAACGGGCCTCGAACTGACCCGGCTCGCCCGGCACCACATCGATGTGGCCATGGAAGATCACGGTCGGATCGTCCGGCTCGCCGTGCGCCGCGGTGATCACCGGCAGCCCCCGACAGACCCCCTGCTCGGTCTCCACCCCACGGCTGTCCAGCCAACCCTTGACGAACCCGGCAGCCTCATGCACCCCGTCCTCGGAGGAGGTGTCGTAGCCGATCAATTGCTCCGCCAGGGCGAGCAGCTCGTCCATCCGGGAAGGGTATTCGTTACTTGGTCGGACTGTTGTTCAGAGACGGAGCCAGGTCATCCGGAAGGATTCTTCTCCAGAAACGTCTGACGGATCTCGTGTAGCGAGCTACCGCTTCCCCCATCCAGTCTCCAGTCGGTCCATCCTCTGACACGATTCTTGAGCCCGTGTGCAACCTTGCCGGCTTCGCTAGGTGACTGGTAGGCGACTCCGTCAACTACAAGGGCGCCCTCAGCGGTAACCGTCGCGATGGCGTCGACTCCCTTTCGTCTGAAGGTGAGTACCTCCCCCGGCTCGATCAGCCCGTCAGCGACCAGATCGGCAACGGCCACTCCGTACCAGTTCTGCTTGACTTTGTCACCGCTACTGGCTTGCGCATCGGCCGGGCCTTCTGGAGGATCTTCTCTCAGAGGCAACCCGACCAACTTCAACCCGGCCAGGATGCTGGGAACCAGAGCATCCAGTGCGGCCCGCTTCCCGGCGTTCTGCGATCGATCGATGTCTTCGCGATCTGACCGTACCTTGACTCCAGGGAGCGCGCCGAGCTCGCTGGCAACACGACCTTCCAAGTATCCCACCTGCGCGCTGTCAAATCCGTCGGTTGTATCGCGAAGAAATGCTACGGCTCGCCACCACGGGAAGTTCGCGTTCTTTCGCGGTGATGTCTTGTGCGTCTGAAGCCGCCCACGAACGCCTTGCTTACCTCCGCCCGCCTTGCCCACGTAGACCTCTGTGATCTTGCCACCGAGCGGTCCTATCAGCACGTACACGCCTGGCACGTCCCAGGCCTTGGCATCCAACGAGTTGACAGAATCGCGCTCGACCAGCGCCGCCTTCACAGCATGAGGTTCAAGGTTGATCGTCACGGCCGCCTTCGGATCCGAGGGGATGGTCAGGTCGGCCACGACAGCAGGTGGACCGGTCGTCAACGCCGTCTCCCTTCTGCTGGGTCCCCATTCATCCTCGGAGGATCCTACTTTGCCATTGGGACGGGTTTTGTTCAGTGAGATCCAAAAAGTGGTTCGTATATGACCACTTTCCAGATCTCGCGGGTTGGGTTGCCACCATGCTCCGGTCGGGGCCGGATCAACGCCGCACGTTTGCGTAGCCGCGGGTTCGGGCAGCCATCCCCGGGACACTCAGGAGTAGCGAAGCCGAAGGCGGAGCGCATCCCGCGTCCCGGGGATGGCTGCCCGAACCCGCGGCGTGACCTAAGGCTTGAGGGCTAAGCGGCGTTGGCGATGCTGAGGAAGGCTTCGACGCGTTCGAGGTCGCGCTGAGCGACCTCACGGGCAGCTTCGCCCGTGGAATCGTCCGCGATGCGGGCTTCGGCGTCCGCCTTCTCCGCCTCGAGCGCCCCCGTGTCCAGGTTCGACGGCTCGATCGCCTCCTCAACCAGCAGCTGGGCGTGGTTCGCGAAGACCTGGAGCATGCCGTGGGACTGCGCCCACTCCTTCGTCTCCGAGTCGGAGACCTTCAGGCGCAGCAGGTTCGGCTTGAGCGCGGCGAGGACCGGCACGTGGCGGGCCAGGATGCCGATCTCGCCGGTGACGGTACGGGTCGAAAGCTGGATCGCTTCGCCACCGAAGACCTCACCCTCAGGGGTGAGGACCTCAACCGTGAATGTATGTTCGCCAGCCAACTTCCCAGAAGCCTTAGCTCTTGCCCTGCTCGATGACCTGGTCGATCGAGCCCTTCATGTAGAACGCGTTCTCCGGGTACTCGTCCATCTCGCCGTCGAGGATCATGCGGAAACCGCGGACCGTCTCGGCGACCGGCACGTACTGGCCCGGCGAGCCGGTGAACTGCTCGGCCACGAAGAACGGCTGCGAGAGGAAACGCTCGATCTTGCGGGCGCGGTACACGAGCACCTTGTCCTCGTCGGCCAGTTCGTCGATGCCGAGAATCGCGATGATCTGCTGCAGCTCGCTGTAGCGCTGCAGGACCTGCTGGACCTCGGTCGCGGTGTTGTAGTGATCCTCGCCGAGGATGTCCGGCTTGAGGATCGTGGACGAGGAGTCCAGCGGGTCGACGGCCGGGTAGATGCCCTTCTCCGAGATCGCCCGCGAAAGCGCGGTCGTCGCGTTGAGGTGGGCGAAGACCGAGGCCGGGGCCGGGTCGGTGTAGTCGTCGGCCGGGACGTAGATCGCCTGGACCGAGGTGACCGAGCCACGCGCGGTCGAGGTGATCCGCTCCTGGAGCTGGCCCATCTCGGTTTCCAGCGTGGGCTGGTAACCGACGGCGGACGGCATGCGGCCGAGCAGGGCCGAAACCTCCGAGCCGGCCTGGGTGAACCGGAAGATGTTGTCGATGAAGAGCAGCACGTCCTGGCCGCCGGCCTCACGGTAGTACTCGGCCATGGTCAGGCCGGAGAGCGCGACGCGGAGACGGGCTCCGGGAGGCTCGTTCATCTGGCCGAAGACCATCATCGTCTTGTCGATGACGCCGGACTCGGTCATCTCGATGTAGAGGTCGGTGCCCTCACGGGTCCGCTCGCCGACGCCGCAGAAGGCGGAGAGGCCGCCGTGCTCCTGGGCGATGTTGTGGATCAGCTCCTGGATCAGAACGGTCTTGCCGACGCCGGCGCCGCCGAACAGGCCGATCTTGCCGCCCTTCACGTACGGGGCGAGCAGGTCGACGACCTTGATCCCGGTCTCGAGGATCTCCTGGTTTGGGGTCAGGTCGGTCGGGTCCGGGGAAGGACGGTGGATCGGCCAGCGCTCGACATCGGCCGGCAGCGCGTCGCCGCCGTCGATCGGCTCACCGAGCAGGTTGAAGATGCGGCCCAGGGTGACGTCACCCACCGGCACGGTGATCGGTCCGCCGGTGTCGACCACGAGGTCGCCGCGGCGCAGGCCGTCGGTCGCGTCCATGGCCACGGTGCGGACCCGGTCGTCGCCGAGGTGCTGCTGGACTTCGCAGATCAGGCTCGCGCCTTCGCGGGTGTCGCTTTCCTCGACCTGGATCTCGACCGCCGAGTAGATCTCGGGCAGTTTGTCGGGGAATACCACGTCGACCACGACGCCCTGAATTTCCTCGATTCGTCCGGTGTTTTTGCCGTTGCTTTCTGACATATCTCCAGTTCCAGTTTCAGTCGGTGACGTCGCTTAGCCGAGCGCCTCCGCGCCGCCTACGACTTCCAGAATTTCCTGTGTGATCTCGGCCTGACGGACCCGGTTCATCTCCAGGGTCAGGTCATCAATCATGGTTTCCGCGTTCTCGGCCGCGCTGCGCATGGCCGTCATCCGGGCCCCGAGCTCGGAGGCAGCCGACTCGAGGAGGTTGCGGTAAAGCGAAGTGTTCACGTAATCGGGGATCACCGTGGCGAGCAGCTGCTCGGCCTCCGGCTCGTACTCCCAGGAGGCGCGGCTGTGGGCCTCCGCCAGTTCCCCGGTGGTCTCCTGCCCGCTCTCGTCGTCGGAGCCCTCACCGATGACCTCGGCTTCCTGGACCGGAAGCAGGATCAAACGGTGAACGTTCTGAGTCAGGGGCGAGACGTAACGGTTGTAGATGACCTCGACCCGGTCCACGTCACCGTCGACGTAGGCCGAAGCCAGGGTCTCGCCGATCTCGCGGGCGTCCGAGAAGGCCGGACGGTCGGTGAAACCGGTCCAGGACTTCTGCGGCTCGGCCTTGCGGAAGGTCAGAGCGCCGTCGCCGCGGCGACCGACCGCGTAGAAGACGGTCTCGATGCCTTCCGCCTTCAGCTCGTCACGGCGGTTGAGGCCGTCCCGGAGGATGTTGGCGTTGAAGGCGCCGGCCAGACCACGGTCACCGGTGACCAGCAGCAGGGCGACGCGCTTGACGTCCTCCCGCTGCTCGAGGATCGGCACCTGGGTGATGGCCCCGGCTTCGGCGGCGGCGCGCTGGGTCATGCGCCGCATCGCCTGCGCGTAGGGCCGCAGGTGCTCGATCCGCGTCTCCGCCCGACGCAGCCGGGCGGCAGCCACCATTTCCATCGCGCGCGTGATCTGGCGGATGTTCTTGACGCTGGTGATCTGGTTTGTGACTTCTTTGCGGTTGGCCATTCGGGTCCCTTGCCTTACGGCAGATCAGGTCGTCTACTGCCTAGGCGGCAGTGGTCGCCTCCTCGTTCTCCACGACTTCCTCGCCGTCCGAGTCGGGCTCGGCCGCGTGGGCACTGTCGACCCGGTCGGACTCGCCTTCGGCGATCGGCTCGCCGTTCTCGTCGAAGTCGGGGCCGAAGTCATCCACGAAGCTGGCGATCGCGTCGGAAAGCTCCTTCTCGTCCTCTTCGGGCAGCTGGCCGGTCTCGTTGATCCGGTCGAACAGCGCCTTGTTGTCCGAGTGGAGGCGAGCGAGCAGGTCAACCAGGAAGCCCTGGACGCGCTCGACCTTGATCCGGTCGAGGAAGCCACCGGTGCCCGAGTAGATCGAGGCGACCTGGTCGGCGACCGAGAGGGCGTCGCGTTCGTTCTGCTTGAGCAACTCGACCAGCCGCTCGCCGCGGGCCAGCGTGCGCTGGGTCTCGGCGTCGAGCTCGGAGCCGAACTGAGCGAAGGCAGCGAGGTCGCGGTACTGCGAGAGCTCGCCCTTCATCTTGCCGGCGACCTTCTTCATGGCCTTGGTCTGGGCGTCGCCGCCGACTCGCGACACCGAGATGCCGACGTTGATGGCGGGACGCACGCCCGAGTTGAAGAGATCGGACTCGAGGAAGATCTGCCCGTCGGTGATCGAGATGACGTTGGTCGGGATGTAGGCCGACACGTCGTTCGCCTGGGTTTCGATGATCGGCAGCGAGGTCAGCGATCCGCCGCCCTCGGCGTCGCTCAGCTTGACCGCCCGCTCGAGCAGCCGCGAGTGCAGGTAGAAGACGTCGCCCGGGTAGGCCTCACGTCCCGGAGGACGACGGAGCAGCAGCGACATCTGACGGTACGCGTACGCGTGCTTGGTGAGGTCGTCGTAGATGCAGAGAGCGTGGCCACCCTTGTAGAGGAAGTACTCGGCCATCGCCGTACCGGCGTAGGGAGCGATGAACTTGATCGGGGCCGCCTCGTCAGCCGGAGCGGCGACGATGATCGTGTTCTCCATGGCGCCGGCGGCCTCGAGGACCTCGCGCACCTGGACGATCGTCGACATCCGCTGACCGATCGCGACGTAGACCGAGATGACTCCCGAGTCCTTGTTGTTGATGATCGAGTCGATGGTGACGGACGTCTTGCCGGTCTGACGGTCGCCGATGATCAGCTCGCGCTGGCCACGGCCGACCGGGATCATGCCGTCGATCGACTTGATCCCCGTCTGGAGCGGCTCGCGGACGGGCTGGCGGGAGATCACGCCGGGGGCCTTGAACTCGGCCGGGCGGGTCTGGGTCGACTTGATGTCGCCCTTGCCGTCAAGCGGACGGCCGAGCGGGTCGACCATGCGGCCGAGGAACTCCTCGCCGACCGGGATCTCGAGCAGGCGGCCCGTGCGCTTCACGGTGTCGCCCTCGACGATCTTGTCCCACTCGCCGAAGAGCACGGCGCCGACGTTGTCGGCCTCGAGGTTGAGGGCGAGCCCGGTCACCCCGTGGGGCAGGTCGAGCATCTCCAGGGCCATGCAGTTGTCGAGCCCGTGAATACGGGCGATGCCGTCAGCGACCGAGAGCACGGTGCCGACCTCGGTCAGATCTGCGCTGCCCGGGTCGATGCCCTCGATGCGCTGCCGCAGAATGCTGGCAATCTCGTCTGGCTTGATCTGCATCTCGGTCTAAGTCCTCCTTAGGCCGCCTGAGCCACGCTCTGGCGGAGTTTCTCCAAGTTGTTGCGAATGCTGCTGTCGAGAACCATGTTCCCGACCTGAAGTACGAGCCCGCCGATGATCTTCTCGTCGACGCGGCTGGTCAGGTCCACCTGCTTGCCGGTCTGCTTCTCGACCGCGCTGGCGACTTCCTGGGCGACCGCCGGATCGAGCTCGACCGCACTGGTCACGGTCACCTCGATCCGATCGTTCTCCTGCTTCCAGAGCTCGTCGAAATTGCGCCGGATGCGGAAGATGGCCGGCATCCGGTGCTTCTCGATGAGCAGTTCGAGGAAGTTGTGAACCTCGGGGTTGGCCCCCTCGACCGCCTTGTCGAGGCCGTCGACCTTCTCCTGTGAGGAGAAGGAAGGGCTGAAGAAGAAGACCGCCAGCTCGCGGTTCCCCTCCAGGGCATCGGCGAACTGTGCAAGCTGCGCCTGCACCTCGTCCAGCTCGCCCTTCTCCTTGGCTACGCCAAAGAGGGACTCGGCATATACCCGAGCCAGTTCTTCCATCAGTTGTTCCGTTCCTCGCCGGCCAGAGTCGAGAAATCGACCTCGCGCAGCGCGTCCTCGACCAGCTCCTTGTGGGCCTGGTCGTCGAGCGACTTGCGGGTGACCTGTTCGGTGGCCAGGATGGTCAGGTTGGCGACTTCCTTGCGGATGTCGTCCAGGGCGCGGGACTTCTCGGCCTCGATGTCCTTGCGGGCAGCGTCGACCAGTTCCTCGCGCTTGGCCTGACCGTCGGCGGTCGCCTCGGCCTTGGTGTTCTCGGCGGCCTTGCGGGCCTTGGTGACGATCTCGTCGGCCTGTTCGCGGGCCTCGGTCAGGCGCTGGCGGTAATCGGCCAGCAGCTTGTCCGACTCTTCCTTCTGCTTCTCGGCAGCCTCGATACTTTCGCGGATCGTCGCCGCGCGCTTGTCGAGTGCCTCGCCGATCAGCGGGAAGGCGAACTTCTTCAGCACCCAGAAGGTGAAGCCGAAGAGCACCAGGGTCCAGATCATCAGACCCAGGCCCGGCGTCACCAGGAAGCTACCGCCCTCTTCCTCAGCCGCTTCGGCTGCCAGAGGCAGCGCGGCCACGATATGTGAGAGAACAGGCTCCACGGCGGCCTACAGGAAGAACGCGATCAGCGCGAAGATGAAGGTGTAGAAGGCGACGGCCTCGGTCAGAGCGAAGCCGAGCCAGCGGATCGACTGGAGCTCGGAGGCGAGTTCGGGCTGACGGGCAACCGACTCGATCTCCTTGCCGAAGATGAAGCCGATGCCGATGCCGGCGCCAATCGAACCGAGACCGGCGCCGACGCCGAGGGCGATCGCCTTGCCGGCGTCAGTGACATCGCCGGTGACTTCGGCGAGGGGCACGATGGAACTGGGATCCATTACGGGGACTCCTTTTTAGTGGCTTTCGGCGGTTGCTCCGCCGATGTAGATAGCGGTCAGGATGGAAAAGATGAAGGCCTGCAGGGTGGCGACGATGCCCACCTCGAAGACGTAGAAGGCGAAGGCCATCGGGTAGGTCAGCACGCCGAGCGCGGCGATGCCGAGCAGCACGGCAAGGCCGCCTCCCATGAAGAGCAGCAGCAGGTGGCCGGCCAGGATGTTGGCGAAAAGTCGGACCGACAGCGAGATCAGACGGACGAAGTGGGAGACCACCTCGATCAGGAAGATCGCCGCCTTGCCGAAGGGGTTCATGTCCTCGAGGCCGGACGGCAGCCAGCTGGCGAGGTACTTGACGAAGCCCTTGGCCCGCACGCCCTCGACGTGGTAGGCGATCCAGACCACCAGGGTCAGGACCAGCGGGATCGCGATATTGGCGGTCGCCGCGTAGAGCGCGAAGGACGGAATCCCGATCCCGAAGATGTCGATCGTCTCGTGGGTGTTGGTCGGCAGCGGGATGTAGCCGAGCATGTTCGAGAAGAAGATGAAGAAGAAGAGCGCGGCGAGGAAGGGAAACCACTTCTTGGCCAGGCGCTCGTCATCGATGTTGTTGCGGGTGATGTCCGTCCGGGTGACGTCGTAGGCGACCTCGATCGCGGTCTGGACCCGGTTCGGCTTCTGCTGCATCTTGCGGGCGATCCAGACCATGACGGTGATGGTCAGGATCGAGGCCAGGAACAGGTAGAGCACCGCCCGGTTGATCGAGAGGTCGATCCCGCCGAGGTTGATGTTGATCCAGGGGTCGAGCTTGAACTCTTCCTGGGGCTTGAAGGTCTCGTTCTTGCCGTCCGAGCCGAAGATCAGGCCGAAGGCGATCGCGACTGCCAACCAGATTCCGAGACCGAAGAAAACCTTGGCCTTCGTGCTGAAGCCCGTCTTTGTGTCGGGCATCTGCTCGTGGGTGGCAACTTCGCTCATCAGGCGGCTTCCTCCGGCTTGTCAGTCTTGCCGAGCAGGAAGGCCAGCCCGCGAGCGGCGAGGTTCACAGTGAAAAGTACGACCAGCAGCGCCGCCGCGTAAAGACCTGCTTCACGGTCGATGATGCAGGTGACGAGGACGACGGCCGACATCAGCCAGGGACGGGCCAGCGAGGTGCCGGCGACCCAGCCCATGGCGCGGGTGCGCTCACCGGCGGAGAGCTGCACCTTCACCTGGTGCTCGGCCCAGATCTGGATCCCGCGCTGGGCGAGCCAGACCACGGCCGCCACCGCGTACCCGGCGAGGTCGAAGCCGGCAAAGACGAATACAGGCAGCGCGAGGACCAGAATCAGAAGGTCCAGATAAGCGATGGCGGGGTTGCTGCGGGTACCCATTTCACCCTCGAGGGAGGTCTTTGCGGCGTACGTCGTCAAGGGACCGCGACTATATCCCAGAAAGGCCGGTCGGCGCGGTGCGGTATGGGCAATGTGACAGGTGCCACTATCCGTTTGTACAAGCCGAAAACCCCACATCGGCCACGCGCCGGTCCGCGGGGGTCGTCAACCCTCTCCGTTTTGCTCCTCTCGCCACCGCGGACGCTTGATGATCTCGAGCACGAAGGCGAGGTAGACGGTGACCGCCACCGCGGCCAGAAGCACGGCCACCATGATCGCCGTCCAGAGCGGGTCGAAATTGCCGCGATCGTCGCTGTACGGGACGAAGCGGAGCGCCAGGGCGAGCAGGGCCAGGACCAGCGACCAGCTGTAGAGGTAGAGCAGGGTGCGGCGCTGGGAGAAGCCGATGTTGGCCATGCGGTGGTGGAAGTGCCAGCGGTCCGCCTGGAAGATCGGCTGGCGGTACTTGATCCGCTTGGCGACCACGAAGGCGGTGTCGAAGAGCGGCACGGCGAGGATCACCAGGGGGAAGACCAAGGCGATCACCGCGTTGGTCTTCAGCGCTCCCTGCACCGAGCCCACCGCGATCATGTACCCGAGCAGGTTGGAGCCCGTGTCCCCCATGAAGCTGGACGCCGGCGGGAAGCCGTAGCGCAGGAAGCCGAGCGCGCCCCCGGCGGTCAGCGCCGCCAGGGCGCCCGCCTCGTAGCGCTGCAGCGAGACCGCGATGATCGCCATCGCGGCGCAGGCGATCGCGCAGAAGCCGGCCGCGAGACCGTCGATCCCGTCGATCAGGTTGATGATGTTCATGACCAAGGCGATCCCGAGCACGGTCAGCGGATAGGCCACCCAGCCCAGCTCGAACCCGCCGAAGAAGGGAACCGTGAGGTTGTCCGGGTAAACCCCACCGATCACCGGGATCGTCGCCGCCGCGAGCTGGCCCAGCAGCTTGACCCCGGCCGGCAGGTCGAACACGTCGTCGAGCGCGCCGACCAGGGCCACCGCGACCGCGCCGAGCATGATGCAGGTCGTCTCCTCGCCGGGCGGCAGCCAGATCCAGCCGGCCACCTGGATCCCGACCAGGATCGCGAGGCCGGACATCCGGGGCGTCGCGACCGTGTGCTGGCTGCGCGGACCGGGTTCGTCGATCGCCCCGACCCGCCGGGCCAACATCTCGGCCGGCCTGACCAGAATCAGGGTCACCAGAGCCGCCGTGAGGAAGGCCCAGACGGCATCGATCCCTTCAACCATGTGCCAAAGATTGGCACATGGTTGAAGACATAAGTAAGTCGGGCGGGGTCCGACCCGCCCTCCAAGTCAAACCCGCCGGCCCACAGAAACAACGAATGGATGGGCCGGCTCCACTCGAGGCAATATCAACCTAGTCACGTCAGAGGTACTTCGGGCAGAGCCAGTTCATCCATCATTTTTCTCTGTGAACTGGCGGGTTTTACTGGGAGGCCCGCCGTAGGCGGTGCCGACTCCTTATGTATGCGGGTCGGACCCCGCCCGACTTGCAGTTAAGCCAGGGCTTCGAGCATTCCGTTGACCAGAAGGTTCGGGTCTCGGGGGTTTCTGGGGCCGGTCGGGTCGGTTCTCTTGGCCAGGTCCAGCTGGTCCTCGTCTTTCAGCAGCTTGAGGTGACCGTCGGCGATCAGGGCCTCGTCCACCCCGCCCATCTTGCCGGCGAAGGTCGTGTAGACCGGGGTGCCCAGCGCGACCGCCTCCCGATTCATGGTCCCGCCGGCGCTGACCACCAGGTCGGCGAAGGCGATCAGGCTCTGGGCATCAACCGCGGCCTCGGGCACGATCAGGTTCGGCGAGTTCAGCGCCCGGGCGCGCCCACCCTGCTCCGCGGTCCGCGGGATGATCACCGCGGTCACGTTCTCGGCCGCCGCCAGCCGTTCGATCACCCGTTCGTAGAGTGGGTTGTCAGCGTGGTAGGCGGCCGTCTCCGGCGGTGGCCGCACGATCACCAGGATCCGCTCGAGCTCGATGCCCAGCGCTTCCGGCACGGCCGGGTCGGGTTTGAAATCGGCCAGGTAGTAATCCTCCTTGAGCCCCGGGAAGCGGACCAGCTTCTCCTCCTTGGCGCCCGCCTTGACCAGCCGTTCGATCGGGATCGAGTCCGGCACCAGAACCCGGCGGGCGGCCCGCCAGGCGATCTTGCGCTGCAGGCCCGCGTACTCGTAATCCTGCATCTGGGCCGAGGGGATGAAGAAGGACCGGGAGAGCACGGCGAGGTCAACCGAGCCGTGGGCCACGGCCAGGTCGGGGCGAAACTTCCAGACCGGCCGGGCGAGCCGGCTCGAGCGGCCGGCAAGCGCCCAGGCCTTGCCGAGCTTGCCGGCACCGCCGTGCTCGCCGATCACGAGATGGTCGATCCCCAGCCGCTCGAGGTTGCCGACCGTCTCGCCGTTCTCGCGGGCGGTCACCAAAACCTCGTCACCGCGCTGCCGGAAGCGCTCGATGATCGGCCGCAACACCACCGGGTGGGCGGCGGCCGTGCAGTCGAACCAGACCCTCACGTTTCCCTCCGGGAGAGGCCTGGGACGATCAGCCCAGGCCCGGGTAAAGGGGGTACTTGTCCATCAGCGCCTGACTGCGGGCCGCAAGCCCGTCACGCTCGGTCTCGAAGTCCGGGCCGAGCGCGGCGCTGATGATCTGCGCGATCTCGGCCATGTCCTCCGGCGTGAAGCCGCGGGTGGTCAGGGCCGGGGTGCCGATCCGGAGGCCGGACGGGTTCATCGGGGGCCGTTCATCGAACGGGATCGCGTTGCGGTTGACCGTGATCCCGACCTGGTCGAGCCGGTCCTCGCCGGTCTGGCCGTCGAGCCCGGTCGAGGTCAGGTCGACCAGGACCAGGTGCACGTCGGTGCCGTCGGTCAGCACGTCGATCCCGCCCTCGATCAGGCCGGCGGCGAGAGCCTTCGCGTTCTCGACGGTCCGGCGCTGGCGCTCGGCGAAGACGTCGGTCGAGGCGATGCCCAAGGCCACGGCCTTGGCCGCGATCACATGCATCAGCGGGCCACCCTGCTGGCCCGGGAAGACAGCCCGGTTGATGTCGGCCTTCAGTTCCTCGGTGCTGAGGATCATGCCGCTGCGAGGGCCGCCCAGGGTCTTGTGGATGGTGGTGGTGACCACGTCGGCATGCGGGACCGGGTTGGGATGCTCGCCGGCCGCGACCAGCCCCGCGAAATGAGCCATGTCGACCATCAGCTTCGCGTCGACCGAGTCGGCGATCTCGCGGAAGGCGGCGAAATCGAGCTGCCGGGGGTAGGCGGACCAGCCGGCGACGATCAGGTTCGGCCGGTTCTCCTCGGCCAGACGCGCGACCTCGTCCATGTCCACGAGCAGATCGTCCTTGGACACGTGGTACGGGACCACGTTGTAGAGCTTGCCCGAGACGTTCAGCTTCATCCCGTGGCTGAGGTGGCCACCGTGATCGAGCGCGAGCCCCATGATCGTGTCGCCCGGCTCGAGCAGCGCCATGTAGGCCGCGTTGTTGGCCTGGGCGCCGGAGTGAGGCTGGACGTTGGCGTGGCCGGCCCCGAAAAGCTCCATCGCCCGGTCGATCGCCAGCTGCTCGACGATGTCGACCTGCTCGCAGCCGCCGTAATACCGACGGCCGGGGTAGCCCTCCGCGTACTTGTTGGTCAGCACCGAACCGGCGGCCTCGAGCACCGCCCGCGGAACGAAGTTCTCGGAGGCGATCATCTCGAGCGTGCCCCGCTGACGGTTCAGCTCACCGTTGATCGCCTCCGCTACGGCGGGGTCGACCTCGGTCAGGCCAGCATCAAGCAGCTCTTCGGAAACGGTGCTCATGATCTACGACAAAACCTTTCGTGGACGGCGAGAAACGAGGGTAGCAACGGAACCGGCCCCGACACGAGCCGGCGTCCCGCTCGCCGGACTTGGATCTAGATCTCGCCCTGCTCGACCGCGGTGATCTCCCCCACCCGGCGCGCGTGCCGGCCGCCGTCGAACTCGGTCTCGAGGAAGGTCTCGACGATCGGCCGTGCGTCGTCGGGGCTGAGTCGCGCGCCGGAGAGCGTGACCACGTTGGCGTCATTGTGGCGGCGGCTCATCTCGGCTTCGGCGGGGTCGTGGGCATTGACCGCCCGGATCCCGTCGACCTTGTTCGCCACGATCGAGACGCCGACTCCGGAGCCGCAGACGATCACGCCCTTCTCGGCCTGGCCGCCCGCGACCAGTTCGGCGGCTCGGGCCGCGAAAGGCGGGTAATCGGTCGACTCGGCCGAGTGCGTGCCGACATCCTCGACCTCGTGTCCGGCCGACTCCAGTTGTGACTTGACTGCTTCCTTCAGCTCGAACCCTGCGTGATCCGACCCCATCGCGATTTTCATGCGCCGAATCTAACCGCATGCGGGCGGCCGGGACCCTCGACTACCATCGCCCTGTGCTCAGATCGACCCTCGCCATCGTCGCCGGTGCCGTGCTGGCCACCGCCCTCGCGACCGTCGACGGACCCGGATCGTCAACCGCGGACGTCTTCACCCCGGCCCGCCCGAACGGAGTCGCCGACCCCTGTCGCACCCCGAAAACCGCGAAGCGCCTGCTCTGCCCGGACCTGCGGATCGGCAAGCCCTCGGAGATGTACCTCGATCGCAAACTGATCAAGGGGCGGGCCTTGCTGCGCGCGACCAATGACATTCGCAGCCGCGGCCAGGGGCCGATGGAGGTCCGCGGCCACCGCGACCGTGCCTACTCGATGAACGTGATGCAGGCAATCAGGCGGCGGGCCGGCGGATACGCGCTCTTCCCGACCCAGGCGCGCCTGCGTTACTTCAACGTCGGCTACCGGTGGGGCGGCGCCTACTGGAAGTTCCGGAACCCGCTGCGCTTCGAGCTCTGGCGGGTGGACCAGGACGGCAGGCGCACGAAGCTGGTCCGGACCGGGCCGAAGCAGTTCTACTGCTTCCGTGACCTGGAGCGGACCAACCCCTCGCCACGCTCGCCCGCGGAAGAGGTTTACCCGGCCTGCAACCAGAACCCCAAGGTCCGCACCGTGACCCTCGGAACCTCGGTCGGATGGTCGGACATCTATCCCTCCACCTACGACCAGCAGTGGATCGATGTGACCGGCCTGCGCGGGTGCTTCGCCTATGTGCTCCACCTCGACCCGGGCAACGTGCTGTTCGAGCTGGACAAGCAGAACAACTACGCCCGCCGGATCATCCGCCTCCCCTGGCGCGGCCCCCAGCGCCGCGGCTGCTGACCTCCGGATTCACGAGATCGAAAAAGTGGTCACATACGGACCACTTTCGCGATCTCGCTGACCTCTCAACGGCCGAGCGCGGCGATCAGGTCGCCCCGGCTCATGCCGCCTTCGCGGAGGATCTCCCAGTTGCCGTGCTCGTCGTAATCGGTCAGGTCGACCACGGTCGAGGGCAGCCCGGTCAGGCGACCGCCGTCGATCGCCAGGTCGACCTTCTCGCGGACCTCGGGCACGACTCCCTCGAAGACCGAGGGAGACGGCTCGCCGCTCAGGTTCGCGCTGGTCTGAAAAAGAGGGAAGCGGACTCCGGCCAGCGGCCCGTCGATCACCCGGATCCCGAGGCGGGAGGGATCTTCACGGCAGGCCAGCGGGTACCGGTGCCGTGGGTTGGGGACGACCAGCGTGACCGGTCCCGGCAGCAGCTTCGCGGCGGCCTCGCTGACCCGCTGGCCGAGGTCGCGGATCAGTTCGCGCATCGCCAGCGGCGAGAGGTACATGACCGCCGAGGGCTTGCCGTCATCGCGGCCCTTGATCTCGTGGATGCGGCGGATCGCCTTCGCGTTCAGCGGATCGCAGGCCAGGCCGTAGAGGCCGTCGGCCGGGAACAGCGCCACACCGCCCTTGCTGATGCAGCTCTCCAGGGCCTGTCGAGCGGCATCTCCCGCGTTGACGCTTGTGGCGACTACCTTCATCCTCCGATCATGTCAGGCCGGCGGCACCGACCGCCCAGGGAGGAGGGATGGGAGCTAAGGACGGCGGCCGACCACGACCCGGTCGATTCCGGCCAGATCGGTTCGAACCTCCGTCTCGGACCATCCGGCTCGCCGCACCAGCGCCGCGACCCTCTCCCCCTGCCCCTCGCCGATCTCGAGCCCGATCACCGGCGAGCCGATCCCCGCCCGGTTCATGCCGGTCAGGACCTCGGCGATCACATCGGTGCCATCCGGGCCGCCGAACAGCGCTCCCTCCGGCTCCCACTGGCCGACCTCGGGCGGCAGACCGTCCGAGTCCGGCACGTAGGGAAGGTTGGCAAGGATCAGGTCGAAATCGGCCGGGCCTTCGGGCAGTGAGCCGAGGACGAAGCTGACCCGTCCGGAGAGATCCAGCCGGCCGGCGTTGCCGACCGCGACCTCGAGCGCCCCGTCGGACACGTCGGTGGCGGTCACCCGGCAGTCCGGGATCTCGTCGGCGACCGCCAGCGCGATCGCGCCGGAGCCGGTGCCGACCTCAAGCACCGCCGCCGGTCGGGCCTCGAGCGCCAGCTCGACCAGCATCTCGGTCTCGGGGCGCGGGATCAAGACCCGGCGATCGACCGCCAGCTCGACGTGGCGGAAGCCCTTGCGGCCGAGGATGTAGGCGACCGGCTCACGCCTGATCCGCCGCCGCACCGCCTCGGCGAACGAGCGTGCCACGGCCGGCGCCAAGATCAGATCGCGATCGGCGATCAGAGCGGCCCGGTCGATCCCGGCCAGTTCGGAGAGCAGGACCTCGGCGTCCAGCCGCGGGGTCTCGACCCCGGCCGCGGCGAAGGAATCGATCGCCGCCGCGAGCGCCTCGGACGCGCGCGCCCCGGGGGCGGCCACGCTCAGACCGCCTGGGCTTCGAGGCGCTGGCGCTTTTCCTCGGCCGCGAGCGCGTCGGTGAACTGATTCAGATTGCCGTTCAGGACGCCGTCGAGATCATGCGCGGTCAGCTTGATCCGGTGGTCAGTGACCCGACCCTGAGGGAAGTTGTAGGTGCGGATCTTCTCCGAGCGCTCGCCGGTCCCGACCTGGGCCTTGCGCTCCGCGGCGACCTGGGCCTGCTGCTCGGCCAGCTGCCGTTCGTACAGCCTCGCCCGCAGCACACGCATCGCCTTCTCGCGGTTCTGGAGCTGTGACTTCTCATCCTGCATCGAGACCACGATCCCGGTCGGCTGGTGGGTGATCCGCACCGCCGAGTCAGTGGTGTTGACCGACTGTCCGCCCGGCCCGGAGGAACGGTAGACGTCGACCTGAAGGTCGTTCTGGTCGATCTCGACCTCGACCTCCTCGGCCTCCGGCAGCACCGCCACGGTCGCGGTCGAGGTGTGGATGCGCCCCTGCGACTCGGTTTCCGGAACCCGCTGGACCCGGTGGGTGCCGCCCTCGTACTTGTAGATCGAGTAGGCGCCGGACCCGCGGACCTCGAAGGTCACATCCTTGAAGCCACCATGCTCGGCCGCCGACTGGGAGAGCACCGCGGTCGAGTAGCCCCGCTCGGCCGCGTAACGGGTCAGCATCTTGTAGAGATCGCCGGCGAAGAGCGCCGCCTCGTCGCCCCCGGTACCGGCCCGGATCTCGACGATCACGTTCTTGTCATCGTTGGGGTCCGGCTCGACCATGGCCAGGCGGATTTCCTCCTCGAGCTCCTCGAGTCGCGCCGGGGCTTCGCGGACCACCTTCTCCAGCTCCTCGTCCTCGTCCTCCTCGAGCAGTTCGCGGGCGCCTTCGAGATCGTCGCTCAGGGTCCGGTACTCGGTGACCAGCGCGTTGGCCGGCTCCATCTGGCGGTACTCGCGGCCGACTTCGGCGTAGCGATCCCGGTCCCCAATCACCTCGGGGTCGCTCATCTGCTGCTCGAGCTCGGAAAACCGAGCCTCAATCTGTTCCGCCAGCTTCTCGATCACAAACGACATTGTGACGGCAAGCAGCACCTCAAGCGGAGCCGACCCATCCGTCAACACCTGCACGTCGTCCGGTCTTCGCCGGACGACCACGGAAACCCGCCAACCCACAGAAAACATTGATGGATGGGTTGGCTCCGCTGGGCGGCTGCCTACGCGACGATCTCGATGGGCTCCAGGTTTGCGTTGTCCTCTGGCTTCTCCACTTCGAGGACCGCGTTCAGGGAGGCGATCGCCACTTCCAGCTGAGACTCGTTGGGCTCGCGGGTGGTCAGGTTCTGGAGCATCAGGCCCGGCCACATCACGGCGCGGACCCAGCCCTTCTCACGGTTGCGCCCGGCCCACTTGATCAGCTCGTAGGCGATCCCGGCGATCAGCGGCACCCCGACGATCCGGGAGATCACCAGCCAGTACCAGGCAGGCAGGCCAAGCGGGGCGAAGACGAAGATCGCCACGACCATGACGATCAGCAGGAAGCTGGTGCCGCAGCGGGGATGGAGCCGGGAGTAGAGGGTCGCCCGGGACGGGACCAGTTCGTCCTCGGCCTCGTAGCAGGAGATCGTCTTGTGCTCGGCCCCGTGGTACTCGAAGACCCGCCGCAGATCCTCCAGCCGGGAGATCGCGACGATGTAGCCGATGAAGATCGCGGTGCGGACGAGCCCTTCGACCAGCCAGAAGAGAAACGAGGAATCCAGCCAGTCCTTGATCAGGCTGGTCAGCCCGACCGGGATCACGAAGAAGAGCAGTACCGCGAAGGCCAGCGAGACGAAGATCGTCATCCCCCAGGCCATGCCGCCGAGTTCCTGCTCCTCCTCCCCTTCTTCGAGCTGGGCGTTGGCAGACATCCCCAGCGCCCGGAACCCGATCTTCAGGGATTCACCCAGGGCGACGATGCCGCGGATGACCGGCCAGCGCAGCACGGCGTGCCGGCGGGCCCAGGGCCGGATCTTCTCGACCGTGGTCTCGATCTCCCCGTCCGGTTTGCGGACCGCCACCGCCCAGGTGGTGACCCCGCGCATCATCACCCCTTCGAGCACCGCCTGGCCCCCGACCGGGGCGTCGCGCTTCGCCTCCAGCGGAGCAGGCGAACCGGCACCAGACCGTTCCGGTTTGGCGCCGTTCGACTTCATCTGGGCTTCGCGGACCGCAAGACGGCCCGAACGGAACCTGGTTTAGCTCGCGTTGGCCTTGGCGCGCTTGGCGGCACGCCGCTGGAAGCGCTCGACCCGTCCGCCGGTGTCAACCAGCTTCTGCTTGCCGGTGTAGAAGGGATGGCAGGCAGAGCAGAGCTCAACATGCAGGTCCGACTTGGTCGACCGCGTGTAGAACTGGTTGCCGCACGAACAGTGAACGTTCGCGAGCGTGTACTCGGGATGGATATCTGCCTTCATAAAACCCATTCTAGAGAACCGGTCAAGCCGACGCTCGCTGTGAGGGTGTGGTGCGTGGGTGTCCAAAAAAAGATATCGCTGCGCTCACTATCCATCTTTTTTCGGACACCCACGCACCACACCCAAAGGCAGCCGTCCTAAACGACCTTAAGCGGGTGGATCCGAGGAGCGCAGCGACGGTTTTTGGGTGACCTTGGTGGTCGTATGGACCCCTGAGGTCACCCAGAACTGCTTAGGCTGGCGTTGCTACCAACCGGAGTCCGTTCATCAAATATTTGATGTCCTGAACGGACGGGTTTTACTGGGAGGGCGGGTTGGACCCCGCCCGACTTGCAGTTAAGCGGAAACCCGGAAATTCCGGTTTTCCGGAATTTGCGGGGTTTTTGGCAGGTTTTCCGTCCGATGGGACGAACTAGCTTTCCATAACCCCTTCCGGAGGAGGATCGTCCGTATGGCCAGAGAGGTATTCGACCAAGCTCGCCCCCGCAGCACCAAGGCGCAGCGCTTCGCCGACGCCTTCAAGGGCTGCGACGAGTGGACCATCCCGCCGCGGAAGCCCCGATCGATGTCCAGCTCCGTGTTCGATGCCGAGGAATCGCCGTTCGATTCCCGCATCTACGGAGCCGAGATCATCGACCTGGAGTTCCGCGAAGCAGCCTGAGAACCGCTATCGGATAACAGCCACCCTGAGGACGCGTCCCGCGAAGATCGCGGTCCCGCCGGTTGTCGCGTAGCGCAACTGGAAGGTCCGGGTCCCCGGGGACGAGGGCAGCACGATCCAGCCGGCCCTGACGTGATTCGTCACGCCGTCGGCGGCACCCGGGCCCGGTGTCGAGATCCTCGTCTGGAAACCGTTCTTGTTGGCGCTCGACTGCATGATCATCACCGGCTTCGGCACCGAGGTCGTTTCATACAGGTAGACCCGGGCGCGGTTCTTGGCCGTTGCGCGCATCGCGGCCTGCGCCTGGATCGCGACCATGCCGCCCGCCGGAACCTGAACCTTGGCGTTCGGCCCGCCGAGGTCAACCGGCACCTTCGACGTGGTGGAAGACTCGCCCAAGGTCACTGCCGTTGCGCCCAGACGGAGCTTCCAGGGCCCCACCGCCTTGTCGCTGAGCTGCGTCTTGCGGACCGCGTTCTTGTGGATCTTGTGTGCGGTCACCGACCGGTTGGCCATCTGCTTGGTCCCGACCGCCTTCGGCGCGATGTCATCGCGTTTGACCGACCACTTGCCCTTGAGCGCGGTCGCCGTGCCACCGAGCGCCACGAACAGCGCTACGAGCGCAAGGAGCAACGCCGGCGAGGGCAGCCTCCGCCGTCGCTGCGTGCCTGCCTCTGCCTTCCTGCCTGTGTTCTTCATCATCCCTCCCGGGAGAATTGTGAGTGTTTCCTCACACTTACCCCGGGGTGCCCTGTCCAAACCGATTCGACGGCTCGACGCAGGCCGCAACAGAAACGGCGCCGGATCTCTCCGGCGCCGCCTGCTGTGGTGATTCGTACTGCTGGCGCTTGATCCTGCGCCGACCGGTCCCTCCTCCGGCCGGGTCGGATCAGGTCTCGGTGTAGAGCGGGCCGTCGCCGCCTTCCGGCAGTGTCAGGCGGCCACCCTTGGCCGTGATCGCGCCGCACTGGACGCAGTTTGAAGCGGTGACATGGACGTCGACGATCGGGGCGTCCGACTCGAGCTGGTCCTCGGGGATCTCGTAAACCTGGGCCGGGCACATCGAGACCCAGGTCTGGGCGACCTCGCGCGGAACCTCGTTCTGGATCCGGACGTGGTTCGGCGCGTCGTCGCGGGTCGCGTTGCCCGAGAGGAAGACCGAGGACAGCTTGTCGAAGGTGTACTCGCCATCCGGCTCCGGGTACTTCTCCCCCGCCTTGCCGATCTCCATCTTGTAGGTGGCGTCGTCGTGGTTCTTCCAGTGGCCGCCCGGGAAGTGGCCCTGGGTCAGGGTCATGGTCGAGGCCATCGCGCCGCCGAAGAAGAAGCCGCGGGTGAACGGCTGGCTGGCGTTACGGGTCTTGTAGAGATCCTTCTCGATGATCGAGTTGTGGACCTTCTCGTCGTAGGCGGAGAAGTCGACCTGGTCCTTCTCGAGCGCGTCGACGATCGCTTCGGCGGCGTACATGCCGGCGTGCATCGCGTAGTGGACGCCCTTGAGCTCGGCCACGTTGACCATGCCGGCGTTGTCGCCGGCGATGACCATGCCCGGGACCGAGAGGCGCTTCGGCATCGACCAGTAACCGCCCTGCGGGATGGTCTTGGCGCCCCAGCCGACCCGCTTGCCGCCCTTGAGGATCTTCTTCACGAAGGGGTGCAGCTTGAACTGCTGCAGGGCGTCGTGGACCGAGAAGGTGGCGTCGGTGTAGTCGAGGCCGGCGACGAAGCCGATGCAGACCTTGTTGTCCTCCATCGGGTAGATGAAGGAACCGCCGAACTCCTTGTACTTGGCGGCCTTGCGGAGCGGCCAGCCCATGGTGTGGATGACCGTGTCGAGCGGCTCCTCGACCTCCCAGATCTCCTTGACGCCGAGCTCGAAGCGCTGCGGGTCGAGACCGCCTATGTCGAAGTGATCGAGCGCCGCGTAGGTGAGGTGTCCGACCACGCCCTCGGCCAGGACGGTGCCCTTGGCGATCAGGTCCATGCCCGGCTCGAAGTTGCCGAGCTCCTGGCCCTGGCGGCCGCGGCCGCGGTCACCGGAGCGGATGCCCTTGACGATCTGATCCTCGACCAGTAGCTTGTCGGCCGTGGTCTCGGTCAGGATGTAGGCGCCCATCTCCTCGGCCTTCTCGGCCAGGAAGCGGGAGAGCTTGGAGACGGAGGTGACGTAGTTGCCGTGGTTCTTGAAGTTCGGCGGCATCGGCTTGAGCGGAAGCGCGAGCTTCTCGGTCAGCAGGTAGACCGCGTCCTTGGTCACCTCGCGGTAGACCGGCCACTCTTCGCGCGGCATGTCGGGGAAGAGCTCCTCCATAGCGGAGGGACGCATGTTGGCGCCGGACATGGCGTGGGCGCCGCAGACCTTGCCCTTCTCGACCACGGCGACCGGGACCTCGCCGAGCTTCTCCATCAGCTCGGGCTTGCCCTCGAGCAGCTGGAGGGTCTTGACGGCGGCGGCGAGACCGGCCGGGCCACCGCCGACGATGGCTACGCCGACTTCAATGCGCTCATCCTCGGGATCGGTTGGCGCGGTGATGACGCTTTCGGAATCAAAGGGGGGCGGATACTCGGATGGCGCTACGGGCGGCATGCTCTTGGTCCTTTCGGGACGGCTCTGGGTGGGACGAAAAGTTCTTGATTCGGGTGAAACGTGGTGGCCCGCACGGCCGGGGGAGCGGAGCCGCTCCCCCGGCCGGGGCCGGAACTGCTGCTAGCCCTTCTTGGCCTTGATGGCCTCGGTGAGCTTGGGCATGATCTTGTTCAGATCACCGACGATGCCGAGGTCGGAGAACTCGAAGATCGGAGCGTTCGCGTCCTTGTTGATCGCGACGATGTTCTCGGAGTTCTGCATGCCGACCTTGTGCTGGATGGCGCCGGAGACGCCAACCGCCAGGTACAGCTTCGGCGCGACCGTCTTGCCGGTCTGGCCGATCTGGGCGGCGTAGGGGTACCAGCCAGCGTCGACGACCGCGCGGGTCGCGGCGACCGCACCGTTGTCGAAGGCACCGGCGAGTTCCTCGCAGTCCTTGAAGCCGTCGGCCGAGCCGAGGCCACGACCGCCACCGACCAGGATGTCCGCAGCTTCGATGTCCACGTCGGCGCCACGCTGCTCGCCGCGGGTGATCATCTCGGCCTTGGTCGAGAACTCGGAGAGCTCGACGTCGACGTCGACGACCTCGGCGGTACCGGAGCCCTCGACCACGTCGAACGCGTTGAGGCGGCCGATGATGATGCCGGGCTCGGAGACGTAGCCGACGTCGGCGATCTTCGAGTCCTGCAGGATCGGACGCTCGGAGACGAGCTTGCCGCCGTCGACCTTGACCTTGGTCACTTCCATGGTCACGCCGGCGCCGAGACGCGCGGTCAGGCCGGCGCCGATCTCGAAGCCGAGCAGGCCGCCGCCGAACAGGGCGTAGGTGTAGCCGTTGTCCTGGATGACCTTGGCCATCGCGTCGACGATCGGCTGGGCGAGGCCCTCCGGGACGTTCTTCGCTCGGTAGACCTTGGTCACGCCGTACTTGCCGAGGCCGGCAGCGCCGTCGTCGGAGACGTCGCCGACCACGATGGCGGCGGCTTCGGTACCGAGCTCACCGGCCAGCTTGGCGGCCTCGGAGAGGGCGCCGAGCGAGTTCTTGTTGAAGTTGCCCTCGTCGTCATGCAGGGCGTAAACGAGAATGCCGGCCATTTAGATCAGCTTCCTTTCCTCGAGCCACGCGACAATCTTCTCGACGGTCTCCGCGGTGTCTTCGTCTTCGATGATCTCGCCCGCTTCCTTCTGGGGCGGATCGTTCAGGGCGATGACCGTGGTCTGCGAACCAGCTTCGCCGACCTGGCCGGCGTCGATGCCGACGTCACCGGCGGACTTGCTGTCCAGCGGCTTCTTCTTGGCGCCCATGATGGCCTTGAGGCTGGGGTAACGCGGCTCGTTGATCGCGTCACCAACCGAGATCACGGCCGGCAGGGTCAGCGCCACGGTGTCGTAGCCGTACTCGGCCTGACGCTCGCAGCGGATCTTGTCGCCGTCGACCTTCATGTCGATGACCTGGGTCAGCGACGGCATCTTGAGGTGGTCGGCCACGACGGCGCCGATCGTGTAGCACTCGCCGTCATCGGACTGCTGGCCGAGCAGGACCAGGTCCGGGCTCTCGGACTCGAGCACCTTGGCCAGCGCGAGGCCGGTGGCGCAGACGTCGGAGCCGGCCAGGCTCTCGTCGGACAGGTGAACCGAACGGTCAGCGCCGAGGGCGACGGCCTTCTGCAGAGCGCGGGCGGCGGTGTCGGTGCCCATGGTCACTGCGACGATTTCGTCGACCTGGAGCTCGCCGCCTTCCTTGAGCTGCATGGCAGCCTCGATGGCGTGGGTGTCAAAGGGGTTGAGAGTGTTCTCGCCGCTACGATCGAGCCGCATGGTGCCGGGATCAATGCGCTTTTGTACCGCGGCGTCTGGCACATCTTTGACCAGGACGCAGATCTTCAACTGAAGCCTCCTTAGGGGATCTTGCGAGAGGGCTCTGCCGGTTTTTGAGGTGGAGAGCCGGAGATGCAGTATGCGACGCGCAATCTTACCGAGATTCCGGGCAGGTTGACTGACGAATCAATCAGAGCCACCCGGCGAGACCCAAGGTCAGGCCCAAGGCCAGGTTTATGGTGGCCATCGTTCCGACTACGCGGAGCTGCCTGCGGGTGTTCTTGCCCATGTCGTAGACCCAGGCGGCAACTCCGAAGAAGGTGCCGTAGCCGAAGATCACGATCAGCGGGATGAAAGGCTCGTTCCACCACCAGTACTCCCAGTGGAAGATCCCGAGGCCGACCAGGACGATCTCGACCAGCACGCAGAAGATCGAGAACAGCGCCGCCAGCGCGAACCGGTTGGGCAGGCCGAGGATCTTCTGCTTCGGATCCTCGGGCAGCTGTTTGACGAAAGCCACGCCGCTGATCGCGAAGAGCAGCACGATCTCGATCGAGAGGCCGATCAAGATCAAGTAGCTGGTGTCGCCGGTCACCGTCCAGAGCGGCGCTCGGTCGGTGGCGTGGAAGATCGCCGAGTTGACCAGCTCATTGAAGGCGTCCATCATCAGGAAGGCGAGGCCGGCCAAGACGATGTCCCAGCGGCGGCGGCCGACCTCGACCGCGTAGACGTAGATCACCAGCCCGAACAGGGTGACCATGGCCCAGGAGAAGTTCGAGGGATCGCGGAGCATGGACTGGGCCTCCCGGACGAAGTCCGGGACCGCGGCCAGTACGGACAAGCCGATCATCAGCTGACCTTGAAGCCCCTGCCGGTCCGCTTGACCTTGAAGGTGCGGCTGTCAAGCCGGCCGCCCAGCCCCATCGAACTCACGGTGACCTTGTACTTGCCGCGGGAGAGCCGGCGTGGCTTCCAGGTGAAGGTGCCGGTCCGGGTCAGGCGGGCGGCGACCTTATTCGCTTTCTTGCCGTGCCGGTTCCGGATCTTCTTGACCACGATGCTGGCCGGGCTCTCAGTCATGGTCTCGAAGGAGAACCTGAGGCCCTTGCCTTTGCGCTTGAGCGCCAGTGATTTGAACGCCGGATCCTTCACCGGAGCCGAGCTCTCGCCGCTGGACGCGCTGAAGGTCAGTCCGAGGTCCTCCATCTGGAGCGACGAGGTGGTGGCGACGATCCAGGTCTTGGTGAAGTCCTTGTTGCCGAGCACGCTCTCGATGAACGCCCGGGCCTCGTCGCTTTTGGCCGCCAGCTTGCGATTCGCCGCGGTCACCTCGATCGTGCCCATGAGCCGGCGCGGGTTGTCATCGAGGCCGCTCGCGCGCGGACTCGCCCGGACGACATCGTCGAGGAAGAGGTTCAGGTCCAGCGCCTCGCCGTCGGCAAGGTTCAGGCGCAGGACCGACCGGCCGAGATGAAGGTTGAAATCGGGGATCTCGACCGAGAGGCCGCCGCCGTCGAGAACGTAGCGGCTGTCCTCGGGCCTGGCTGCACCCTTCTGGCTGCTGTCGTACCGGGGGTTGTCGAGTGGCTTGCCGGTGACCTTGGCCTTCGGCGTGGCGATGAACTTCCAGCCGGAGGACCCCTGGTTGAGGACGTAGAGATCTTTCTGCCAGAAGCCGGGCACGCCCCTGCCGTTCCTGCCCTCGACTCGCAGGATGCGATGCTCGGTGCCGCGGCCGACTGTGGTGATGCTGATCCGGTCAGTGATCTTGCCGTTGATCTTCGGCTGCTGGACCCAGTGGGCGCCCGGCATCTGGATCGGCCCGGTCTTGCTGGCGCGTCCGCGCTGATCCTCATATGAGTAGGGGAAGAAGACGTTGTCGAGGCCGGCGATGTCGAAGTCCCAGAGCCTCGTGTACATGTCGCCGTGTTTGCCGATCACGAAGAGGACCGAGCCGGAAGCGGCGAGATTGCTCATCTTGAAGGTCCCGCGGCGGGGTCCGCCGACCTCGTAGCTGCGGTCCTGGGGCAGCCACGGGTCGTTCATCGTGATGCGCGTGTGATCCCCACGCAGGCTGAGCACGTGGGAGCACTTGCCTTCACCGACCGGGAAGCGGTGGCCGGCCGGATCGACCCAGTACCCCGATTCACGCGGTGAGATCACGGTCCAGGCCCAGGCCACCGCATCGTCGGGGACGGTGTAGCCGTCGCCGGCCCAGAACGGGAAGCCCCATCGCGAGCTCCAGTTGAACTCCGAGGGGATCTCGAGCGCCTTGTCCATGCCGAAGATCTGCCGGTCCGAGTTGATCGCGACCAGCTCGTCGTCGTCGACGTCGATCTCCTGAATGTCGCCGTCGAGGCAGTCGGGGGTCTTCACGTGCTCCCAGCTGCCGGTCTTGCCGGTCCGCTCGTAGTTCGGCTTCACGTACAGCTTGCCGCCCCTTACCGCGAAGTAGTAGTTGCGGTTCTGGGCCATCGTCTTGGAGTGAAGGTCCACCCGGGTCGGCAGACCGCCCACGGTCGGGTTCTTGCCCTTCGCGCCCGGTCCCTCGTCGGTCGGGGAACCGGCCCGGTTCGGAACCGGGGGCGGCTCCGCGTCACCGAGCGTGCCGCCGGGCAGGAGATGGCACTCGGCCGCGCTGGCGGCTCCCGGAGCCCATGCGGCCAATCCCAGGACCAGCAGTGACGCGACGAAGATTCCACGAACCAGTTTCAAGATCACCCTCCACCGTTCAGCTTTCCGGCCCCGAGGCCCCAGGTCAACTGGTCCAACATGTTAGCCGCAACTGGTCCAATGTGTTGGAGATACGCCGAAGTTCAGCGGCTCCCGGGGACCGAGCTGCGCGGATAGCGGCTGCGGGTCTCGTCGATGAAGGTCGCCATCGCCCCGGCGATCTCCGGATCCTCGATCTCGATCATGTTCTCGGCGTTCTGCTCGCCGGAGCGTGAAAGGTTGAAGGAACCGAGAAAGACCGTGTCGTCGGCGACCGTGACCTTGGCATGCATGAAGTCACGAGTCGCTCCGGTGCCCCAGGGCACCGAACGCTTGCCGCTGAAAGGCAGGGTCTCGATCACCCGGGTGAGCAGTGGGATCTTCCACTTCGAGCCGGTGCTCGCCCACTGCTCGTAGACGCGGTCGGTCTGCGGCTCGTCGACCACCCCGGCGATGTCCAGTCCCGGTCGCCCGGCGAGCTCGGCCAGCGTGCTGAGGATCGGCCCCGAGGTGAGCACCGGTGAGGCGATCCGGACCCGTCGGCGGGCCGCACCTAGCTTCGAGGAGATCCGCTGGGCCAGCGCCTCGCCGTGGCCGGGGGTGAACCAGACCCGGACCGTCGCCTCGCCGACCCGGATCGGGTTCGGGTCACCGTTGCCGGAGCGCTCCACCTTCTCGGTTCGCCAGAGCTCCTCGAAGTTCTCCAGGTACTCGCGGGCCACCTCGCCGTGATCGATCGTCGCCAGCACGTTCTCCTGCCTCGTCCAGGAGAAGACCGACCAGTTGGCCGAGCCGGTCCAGACCGCCTTCTCGTCCCGCACCATGTACTTGTGGTGCATCAGGTCGGGGATCCCGGAGATCCCCTTGGTCTCGATCGGCAGGCGGCTCAGGATCTCGGGGTTGGTCTCGGGCGGCGGGTGGACGGCGGGCAGGAAGTTGCCGGCGTCGGGGTCGGACGGCACATCGTTGTAGGCGAGACGCACCTTCACCCCGCGCTCGGCCGCCGCTCGGAAGGCATCGGCCACCGTCGTCCCGACCGGGTCGGGGAGCCTGATGTCATAAAGCGCCAGGACCAGCGACCGTTCCGCCTTTCCGATGAAGTCGACGATCCGCCCGGCCACCATCTCCGCCTGGTCCAGCCCGCCCTTGGGCCCTACGTCCTCAAGCGTAAAAGTCTCGATCGCCGACATGGGCGAAGCCTATTTACAGCTCGCGGTCGCTGACGCCGGTGCGGATGAACTCGACGATGTCGTCGGTCGGGGAGCCGGGGGTGAAGACACCCGAGACACCGAGCTTCTTGAGGTCGTCGATGTCCTTGTTCGGGATCGTTCCCCCGACCGTGATCAGGACGTCATCGATGCCCTCGGCCTCGAGCAACTCGAGGATCTTCGGAACCAGGGTCATGTGGGCGCCGGAGAGGATCGAGACGCCGATCGCGTCGGCGTCTTCCTGGATCACCGTCTCGACGATCTGCTCCGGGGTCTGGTGGAGGCCGGTGTAGATGACCTCCATCCCCGAGTCGCGAAGCGCGCGGGCGATGATCTTGGCACCCCGGTCGTGGCCGTCGAGGCCGGGCTTGGCCACGACCACGCGGATCTTGCGTTCGGTTTTCGGTTCTGCGACTGCTGCGGTCATTGTGTGGGCTCTTTCAGGGGCTAGAAGACCGGGGTCTCCGTGTAGGTTCCGAAAACTTCCTGCATCGCCTCGATCATCTCGCCCTCGGTCGTGTGGACCCGGGCGGCGTCGAGGATCGGGTACATCAGGTTGGCCTCACCGGCGGCAGCCTCCTTCAAGGCCGTCAGCGCGGACTCGACCTCGGCCGAGTCACGCTTCGCCTTGGTCGCGGCCAGCCGCTCGACCTGCTTGGTCTCGAGCGCGGGGTCGATGTGAAGCAGCGGCACGTCCTCCTCCTCGGTCACGTACTGGTTCACCCCGACGATCGTGAAATCGCCGTCGTCGACCCGACGCTGGAACTCGAAGGCCGCCTCGCCGATCTCGCGCTGCGGGAAGTTCTGGCGGACCGCCTCGACCATGCCGCCGAGCTCGTCGATCTTGCGGAAGTACTCGTAGGCGTCGGCCTCCATCTCGTCGGTCAGCGACTCGACGAAGTAGGACCCGCCGAGCGGGTCGGGGGTGTTGGTGACCCCGGTCTCCTCGGCGATGATCTGCTGCGTGCGGAGCGCTACCCGGACCGCTTCCTCGGTCGGCAGCGCGAGCGCTTCGTCGAAGGAGTTGGTGTGCAGCGACTGGGTGCCGCCTAGCACCCCGGCCAGGGCCTCGATCGCGGTCCGGACGATGTTGTTGAGCGGCTGCTGGGCGGTCAGTGATACGCCGGCAGTCTGGGTGTGGAAACGGAGCCGCATCGACTCGGGTTTCTTCGCCCCGTAGGTCTCCTTCAGCTCCCGGGCCCAGATCCGGCGGGCGGCGCGGTACTTCGCGATCTCCTCGAAGAAGTCGATGTGGGCGTTGAAGAAGAAGGAGAGCCGGGGCGCGAAGGCGTCGACGTCGATGCCCCGCTCGATCGCGCGCTCGACGTAGGTGAAACCGTCTTTCAGCGTGAAGGCGAGCTCCTGGGCGGCGGTCGCCCCGGCCTCGCGGATGTGGTAGCCGGAGATCGAGATCGGGTGCCAGCGCGGCATGTGGTCGGTGCAGTACTCGACCATGTCGGTGACCAGGCGCATCGCCGGCTCGACCGGGAAGCACCACTCCTTCTGGGCGATGTACTCCTTGAGGATGTCGGTCTGAATCGTGCCGGAGAGCTTCTCCGAGGCGACGCCCTGCTGCTCGCCGACCAGCACGTAGAACGCCAGCAGGATCGCGGCCGGCGCGTTGATCGTCATCGAGGTCGAGACCTCGCCCAGCGGGATGCCCTGGAAGAGGATCTCCATGTCGTCGATCGTGTCGACCGCGACGCCCTCGCGGCCGACCTCGCCGAGCGAACGGGCGTGATCGGAGTCGTAGCCCATCAGCGTGGGCATGTCGAAGGCCGTCGAGAGGCCGGTCTGGCCGTGGTCGAGCAGGTAATGGAAGCGCTCGTTGGTCTCCTCGACCGTGCCGAAGCCGGCGAACTGGCGCATGGTCCAGTTGCGACCGCGGTACATCGATTCGTAAGGGCCACGGGTGAACGGGTACTGGCCGGGCTCGCCGATCTTGACGTCGGAGTCCCCGCTCAGATCCTCGGGACCGTAACGAGCCTTGATCGGCTTGCCGGACATGGTCGTGAACTCTTTTTCGGCCGCCTCCTCCGCCCTGCGGGCGGCTTCGGACTTGGCAGAACCGGCAGCTGGAGTAGATGTGGGTTCCATAAGTTAGGTAACCGGATAGTAGGGCATCCGAGCAATTCTGTGTAATCCTTGTGCGGATGGCTTCAGCGCAGTCCACAGAGACCCGGATCG
The DNA here is from genome assembly GCA_044464425.1 of Solirubrobacterales bacterium. Classification (GTDB taxonomy): domain Bacteria; phylum Actinomycetota; class Thermoleophilia; order Solirubrobacterales; family 70-9; genus 67-14. The sequence goes on from JBIQLL010000002.1 coordinate 157,764, forward strand.
ACCTCCTGCGCGAGGCTCGTCGCCAGTGGGAGAAGCACTGGGGTGAAGAGCCCGCGCCGGCGATGGCCGCGGTCACCACCCTGATGCGAGCCCAGCAGATCCTGATGGGCCATCTGAACGAGCTGCTCTCCCCCTTCGATCTCACCTTCGCCCGTTACGAGGTTCTGATGCTGCTCTACTTCACCCAGGATGGCTCCCTGCCGCTGGGCAAGATCGGCGAGCGCCTCCAGGTCCACCCGACCAGCGTCACCAGCCTGATCGACCGCCTCGAGCGGGACGGATACGTCGAGCGGGTCCCCCACCCTTCGGACCGCCGGACCACCCTCGCCCGCCTCACCGTGGCCGGCCGCAACATCGCCGGCCAGGCGACCCGGCTCCTCAACGAGGACCGCTTCGGCATGTCAGCGCTTTCGGCCGAATCGCACGAGGAGCTGGTCCTCCTGCTCGACCGCATCCGCGAAACCGGCGGCGACGCGGTCACCCCCTGAGCCTGGGCGGGCCCGAGATGAGACCCGAACGGCCGGCCCGCCGGAATGGAGTCGGACCGGCCGCCCGGGTCAGGCCGCTACTGGCACCATCTCCCTGGGCCAGGCGGCAATTCGCTCGGTGAACTCCACCGGGCTGAAGACCACTAGAAGCTTGCCGGCCTCTCCCTCCGGGTTTTCGAGGCGGACCTTCTCGCCCACCGGGATGACCACCAGCGTGCCCGGTTCGAGCATGGTGAGCTCCCCGTCGTCGCCGCCGCTGATCAACCTGACCGCGCCGTGGAGAGGGATCAGAAGGGTCTCGGAGGTGCCGTGCTCGTGGAGTGGCATCAGGCCGCAGGCCGGGACGGTCACCTCGACCACGCCCATCTGGCGGCCGGGCTCCTTGCCGAGCAGGATTTCCGCGATCGGCCCGCCGGAAACCGGGGCCCGGTGCCGCTCGCCGCTGCCGAGTTCAACGCAGGTAACGCTCATCACACACCGCCTCTGTTCGCTTTGCGAGATGAGTCTAGCTTATTTACACAGTAAATATGTATAAAAGTTGGAAGGCTTCAGGGCGTAGGTCTTCTTCCCCAGCGCCAGGCAGCTCTCGATCCGCCGGTCGCGGGCCTCGCTCACCAGCCGCCCGAGGCGCTCGCGGTCGAGGCTCCACAGTTCACGGGTCGCGAGGTCATCGGCGAGAACATCGAGGTCATGGAGGTCACCGAGCTGGTCCGCGAGCTCCTCCGCCTGCCGGCGGGTCCGGGCAAGGCGATCCGGCAGGCGGGTTTCGAGAATTTCCAGCTGATAGCGCAGGTCCTTCGCTCGCTTCCGCCACTGGTGAAACTCGGCCGGCCTGCCGCTCTTCCCGGCGCGCTTCATCGCCCGCCGGCCCCGTCGGTAGGCCCGGGCGGCGTTGCCGGCGATCGCCTCGCCGGCTTCGGGGAGCTCACACCCGCGAAACCGCCTGGCCACGGCTTCGATCGCTCCGCCCGCCTCGGCCAGCCCGGCCGGGGTGAGGTCGCCCCGGTGGATCGCCGCCTCTCGCTCCAGCGCCGACCGCCACCCGACCGCGCCCGCCGGGCCCAGATCGTCGCCGACCACCGACTCCAGGGTTTCGAGCTTGACCTCCGCGTCACGGGGACCCGAAAGCCGGGCGGCGGCGTCGCGGCAGGACGCGTTCGCTTCCCGGCGCTCCTCGTCACCGATCACTCCTCTGAGCAGCCGCAGCGCCGAACGGGCCTTCTTCAGGCTCTTGCGGGCCTCGTGAACGTCACCGGCCGGATTCGTCGCCTCGCCAGCCCGGCGCACTGCGGCCGCGGCCTGCGCCGCCCGGGCCGTGATCACGCGGCAGACTCCCGCGGCCGCGTCCTCCCCCGCCCTGAGCCGGAACTCGAGCGCCTTCTCGGGACGACCGTGGCGGGCCAGCGACTGGTTTGCCCAGGCCGGGTCACCGGTCAGCTCGCGACCGAACCACCCCGGAGGAGTGAACGCGTCGGCGGCCGCGTCGCTTTCGAACTCGACCTCGACCACGGAGATCCCCTCCAGCGACCCGGTGTACCGGTCCAGCTCGGCGACCAGCCCGCCTCCGAGGCCGATCTTCTCACGGTCCTTTTCGACCCGACGTCCCTCGGTCGCCGGCCAGAGGCGGTCGAAGGCCTCCTCGTCAAGCTCTGCCTCGGTTTCCCGCCGGCGCTGCCCGTGGCCGTTTTTGACCGTCAGCGTGAACGCGTCGCCGGCCCGCCGGAGCCGGACCTCCGACTCGGCGTCCAAAGCGAGATAGCCCTGCTCGATCGGGACCCGACCGGAGCCAGAAGCTCCGTCGGGAACCCGATCAACCAGAAACTTTCGCTCTATCTCAGCACCGATAGGACGAGCCTACCGGCGGTGGGCTCAGACCTCGACGAGGATCGCGTCGCCCTGACCGCCGCCGGAGCAGATCGCGGCGCAGCCGAGGCCGCCGCCGCGACGCTTGAGCTCGCGGACCAGCGCGCCGATGACCCGGGCGCCGGAGGCGCCGATCGGGTGACCGAGGGCGACCGCGCCGCCGTTCACGTTGACCTTGTCCTCGTCGATGCCGAGCATCTTGATCGTGTTGAGGGAGACCGAGGCGAAAGCTTCGTTGACCTCCCAGAGATCGACCTCGGCCGGGCTCTTGCCGAGCTTCTCCAGGGCGGCCTTGGCGGCCAGGGCCGGCGTCTTGGCGAGGCAGGCGTACTCGTCGCCGATCTGGCCGTAGCCGACGATCGTGCCCATGATCTCCTTGCCGTTGGCTTGAGCCCATTCCTCGGAGGCGAGCACCAGGGCACCGGCGCCGTCGTTTACGCCCGGGGCGTTGCCGGCGGTGTGGGTGGCGTCTTCGCCGCCGATCGCGCGCAGCTTGCCGAGGCTCTCAGCGGTCGCATCGGGGCGAATCGCCTCGTCGGCATCAACCACGGTGTCGCCCTTGCGTCCCTTGACCGTCACCGGGACGATCTCCTCACCGAGGATGCCGGCCTTCTGGGCTTCGTCGGCGAGCTTGTGCGAGCGGGCCGAGAACCGGTCCATCTCCTCACGTTCGATACCCAGCTCGTTCGAGACGCCACTGGCCTCGTTGATCATCTGCAGGTGCGTGAAGGGGTTGGTCAACCCGTCGTGGGTCATCGAGTCGACCGACTTGACATCACCCATGCGAAAACCGGTCCGGGCGCCAGGCAGCAGGTAGGGAGCGAGCGACATCGATTCCATCCCGCCGGCGACGCCGACCTCGATGTCACCGGCGCGAATCGCCTGGTCGATCAGCCCGGCGGCGCGCATGCCGGAGGCGCAGACCTTGTTGACGGTCTCCGAAGGTACTTCCTTCGGGATGCCGCCGTTGATCTGAGCCTGGCGCGACGGGATCTGGCCCTGCCCAGCCTGGATCACCTGGCCGAAACTGACCTGCTGGACCTGATCCGCGGCGACGCCGGCCCGCTCGAGAGCGCCGGCGATCGCAACGCCGCCGAGTTCAGCCGCGTTCACGGTGGACAGTCCCCCGCCCATCTTGCCGAAGGGGGTACGGGCAGTGCTCAGGATGACGGTGCGGGCCATGGTGCCTTTCAGGTCTCGAGGGGAAATCGGGAAACTGCGGACGAAACGGACCTCAGACGATACCGGGATCAGGCCCCGGGCAGTCGGCTTCTGGACGCCAGATCGGGCCTCTAGACTCCGTTCCATGAAGGCCTACACCACCGATGTCGCCCTGTCCGATCTCGATGCCGACCTCGTGGCGGTCGGCCTCTTCGAGGGAGACGAACTCTCCGAGCCGCTTCGCAACACCGCCGGCGCCGGCGACGCTTCGTCCGACTTCAAGTCCCAGGTCATCGTCTATCCGGGCAAGCCGGAGCGGGTGGCCGTCATCGGGCTCGGCAAGCAGGAGGACTTCACCCCGGAGAAGGCCCGGGTAGCGGGTGCGGTGTCCGGCAAGGCGCTGAAGCAGGTCAAGGGCGAGGCGCTGGCCTGGATGCTGCCCGAGTCACCCGATGGCGTCGAGCCGGGCCGGATCGCCGCCGCCCTGGTCGAGGGCGCCGGCCTGGTCGCCTTCGAGTTCGATCGCTACAAGTCCGGCAGCGACGGCGAGGAGGCACCTCCCAGCCTGAAGGCGGTCGAGATCAACACCGACCAGGACGTGGCCGACATGGTCAGGGTCGGCGAGGTGGTCACGAACGCCGGCAACCGGGCCCGGTACCTGCAGAGCCTGCCGGCCAACGAGGCCACACCTGAGTATCTGGCCGGCCGGGCCCGCGAGATCGCCGACGCCCACGAGAAGGTGACGGTCGACGTGATGGACCGGGCGCAGATTGCTGCGGCCGGCATGGGCGGGCTCGAGGCGGTCTCGAAGGGCGGCGAAGACGTCGAGCCCCGCTTGATCACCCTGAAGTACACCGGCAAGGGCAGCGGCGAGAAGCTCGGGCTGATCGGCAAGTCGGTCACCTTCGACACCGGCGGAATCTCGATCAAGCCCTCGGCCGGCATGCACGAGATGAAGATGGACATGTCCGGCGGCGCCGCGGTCCTCGAGGCGGTCGCCGCGATCGCCGAGCTCGACCTCTCGCTCGACATCGTCGCGGTGCTCCCCTCGACCGAGAACATGCCGTCCGGGACGGCGCTGAAGCCCGGGGACATCATCACCCAGCTGAACGGCAAGACGGTCGAAGTGACCAACACCGATGCCGAGGGGCGCCTCATCCTCGCCGACGCCCTGGTCCACTGCGCCCGTGAAGGCGCGGACCGGATGATCGACCTCGCCACCCTGACCGGCGCCGTGCTGATCGGTCTCGGCTCGACCTACGCGGCCCTGATCGCCAACGACGACGATCTGGCCACCGCGGTGACCGAAGCAGGGAGCCGCTCGGGCGAGCAGGTCTGGCGCCTGCCGCTCCACGACGAGTACAAGGATCTGACCAAGGGCGAGATCACCGACCTGGTCAATGCCTCGGCCCAGCGCAAGGCGGGCACCATCTACGCCGGCTCCTTCCTCGAGGAGTTCACCGAAGGCAAGCCCTGGGCCCACATCGACATCGCCGGGACCGCCTGGGACACCGGCCGCGAGTACTGGGGCAAGGGTCCGACCGGGTTCGGCGCCCACCTCCTGGTCGCGCTGGCGCGCGACCTCAGCTCATGATCAAACAGGTTGAGGTGGCTGTCGCGAGGAGCTTGCCGGTTTCCTCGGCGTAGATCTTGGCTTCGGCGGTCGCCTGACGCCGGCCGCGGTACTCGACTTCGCCCTCGGCTCGGACGAGGCCGGTGTCCCGGGTCAGCGGACGCAGGTTCTTCACCTCCAGGGTCAGGGTCGTGTATGCCTCGCCCTGCGCGAGCGTCGTGTGCACCGCGCAGCCGGCAACGGAGTCGAGCAGCGTGGCCATGAAGCCGCCGTGCACGATCCCGATCGGGTTGTAGTGCTCCTCGCCCGGGATCGCGGAGAAGGAGACTTTTCCTTCTTCGACGCTGGTCGGGGTCATGTTCATGAGGACCGCGATCGGCGGCGGCGGAATCTTCTTCTCCGCCAGGGCGCGCATGTACTCGAGACCGCTGAGCTTCAGGCCCTCCGCCGCGGTCGCGATCGGATCCTGCCAGGCGAGAGTGAGCGACCGGCTGGTTTCGGGCGCCGCCTCGGCCAGCTCGGCCGCGACCGAGCGCGCCGTCTCGATCGCGACCGGCCGTTCAACCGTCTCTTCCGGGATCACCGGGAGGCCGTCTCCCGCCGGTTGTCACGCAATCGCCGGGTCTGACCGTCCACGCCGTGGCGGAGATCAGCCAGGATCTCGGCTTCGCTGAGCTCGATCTTCAGCGGCTTCATGGCGAATGGGCTTCTCTGTGTGTGATTGCGCTTCATGTAGCTCCCCTTTCGGGGTCGTTTCGGCTCCCTGAATGGAAACCGCGTTCGTGCAACCCACCCTACACAAGTGAGTCTTATGAAACGACTGACATGAGATATCTCACACAAGGCAGGGTTTTTACGTTCGACCGAGTGACCTCTGCTAGGCGAGGATCCATAGGATCGCGGCCATGAACTTTGATCTGACTGACGAGCAGCGTCTGCTGAGGGAGACAGTCCGCGATTTCGCCGTGAGCGAAGTCGCCCCCGTCGCGGAAGAGCTTGATCGCACCAAGGCCTTCCCCTACGAGATCGTCGCCAAGCTGGGCGATCTCGGCCTGATGGGGATCCCCTTCCCCGAAGAGTTCGGCGGCAGCGGCGGCGACATCCTTTCCTACGCCCTCGCGGTCGAAGAGCTCGCCCGGATCGATTCCTCGGTCGCGATCACGATGGCCGCCCACACCTCGCTCGGCACCACGCCGATCTACAACTGGGGCACGGACGAGCAGAAGGCCGAGTGGCTGCCGGAGCTGACCTCCGGCAAGAAGCTCGCCGCTTTCGGCCTGACCGAGCCCGAGGCCGGCTCCGACGCCGGCAACACCAAGACCAGGGCCGAGCTGGACGGCGACGAGTGGGTGGTAGGCGGCGCCAAGCAGTTCATCACCAACTCGGGCACCGACATCTCCGCCTGCGTGACGATCACCGCGGTCACCGGCACCGACGAGAAGGGCCGCCCGGAGATCTCGAACATCATCGTCCCCAACGGGACGCCCGGCTACACCGTCGATCCGCCCTACCGCAAGATGGGCTGGAACGCCTCCGACACCCACCCCCTCACCTTCGAGGACTGCCGGGTGCCGGAGTCAAATCTGCTCGGGTCGCGTGGCCAGGGGTTCAAGCAGTTCCTGCAGATCCTCGACGGCGGCCGCATCGGGGTCGCCGCGATGTCGGTCGGCGTCGCCCAGGGCGCGCTCGACGAGGCGATCAAGTACGCCAACGAGCGTCAGGCCTTCGGCCAGTCGATCTCGAAGTTCCAGTCGATCCAGGCCAAGATCGCTGATATCTCCGCCCAGCTGGAAGCCGCGCGCCTGCTCACCTACAAGGCGGCGATCATGAAGGACCGCGGCGAGAACTTCACCCTCACGGCCGCCCAGGCCAAGCTGATCACCGGACGCCTCGCCGTCCGGGCGACCGAGGAAGCGGTCCAGATCCACGGCGGCTACGGCTTCATCGAGGAGTACCCGGTCTGCCGCTTCTACCGTGACGCGAAGATCCTCACCATCGGCGAAGGCACCGACGAGGTCCAACAGATGGTCATCGCCCGTGCCCTCGGCTGCTGACGCCAGCGCCGAAGTTGGAAAAGTTGGCAATTATTGCCAACTTTTCCAACTTCGCTCGCTAAGCGATCGAGAAGATCAGGTGGGCGAACTGGCCGAACTTCTCGACCGACTTCAGTTCAAGCCGGTCCGAGCGGATGTCCCGGGGAAAGAGCGGCGCGCCGCTCGACAGAGCGACCGGCGTGATCGTGATCTGGATCTCATCAAGGGCGCCCGCGTCGAGGAACTGACCGGCCAGATCGCCGCCGCCGATCACCCAGACGTCGCCGTCACCGGCGGCGGCGCGGATCGATTCGAGATGCTCGCTGACCTCACCCTCGACGAAGCGGACGTCGGCACCGGCCGGCGCCGGCAGTCCACGGCTGGTGAAGACGAAGGTGGGCCGATCGCCGTAGGACTCCGTCCACTTTTCGGGATTCTCAGCCAGATTCTCGAACTCGTAGACCCACTCGTAGGTGGTCGATCCGCTGACCAGCACGTCGATCCCGTCGAGGAAACCCTGGAAATCGACCGCGTCGGGCGAGCCGACCGCGAAGAGCCAGTCCAGCGAGTTGTCCTCGGTCGCGATGAAGCCGTTGAAGCTCGTCGCGGTATAGAAGACGACCCGCGTTTGCCTGTCATCAGCCTGAGCTGACCCATCCATCATGTCTCTCTGTGGGTCGGCGGGTTTCACTGGGAGGCTCGCCGCAGGCGATGCCGACTATTTGTGCAGGGGATTAGCGGTGGTCGAGCCGGCCGGGCGGTCCTTGAGCTCGGCGCCGCGGCCCACGGTCTCCGGGATGCCGTAGTACTCGAGAACCTGCTGCTCCTGCTCGCGGTTGAGCGGCAGGGCGGGATCCACGGCCGGCGCGTTGCGGATCACCTCGCGGTCATGCGGGGTCCAGACCCGTCCCGCCGCGGCGGCGCATTCGCGGATCGAGATCGGCACGATCTTGCCGAACCGCCCCAGCTTGACGAGGACCCAGGCGGGCTGGCCCGAATCACCGTCGACGAAAAGTCCCTCGACCCGGGCCACGCCCTGGCCAGTCACGTCATCGACCCGATACCCCTCCCAAGCCTTGACGTCTTCAAGGCCGGGCTGAGGAGCCGCGTCGGCGCTCTGCTCTTCACTCATCGATCTCTCCTTCCAGCAGTTCGGCCGCGGCCGAGGCCGGGTCGAGTTCCCGACTGACCACGCGGTTCAGCAACTCCGCCACATGCGGATCATCCTCGATCGCCGCTTCGAGCCGCCTTCTCAGCCTGGCCGTGGCAAGCCCGAGGACCTCGGAGCGCAGATTGCGGGCGCGGCGTTCGGCCAGGGTTCCCTCGGACTCGATGAAAGTACGGTGCTCCGCCACCTTGGCCGCCAGCTCCTCGATACCCTCGCCGCGAGCCGCCTCGGTGCGGAGGATCGGAACCCGCCAGCCGCCCGGCGTGTGAGCCAGCGAAAGGGCGCCCCGGACCTCGCGGATCATCGTGTCGGTCATCGGATGATCGGACTTGTTGACGACGATGATGTCGGGGATCTCCATCACGCCTGCCTTGAGCGCCTGGATCGAGTCGCCGGAGCCCGGCATCAGGGCGAGCACGATCGTGTCGGCGTGATCGACGATGTCGATCTCGCCCTGGCCGACCCCGACCGTTTCGACCAGCACGTCATCCTTGCCGGAGGCGTCCATCACCAGCGCCGCCTGCAGGGCGGCCTCCGAGAGGCCGCCGAGCGCTCCCCGAGAAGCCATCGAACGGATGAACACGCCCTTGTCGAGGAAGTGCTCGGTCAGGCGGATCCGGTCACCGAGCAGAGCGCCCTGGGTGAACGGGCTCGAAGGATCGATCGAAAGTACCGCGACCTGCCGATCCTCCTTCCTCAGCTCCTTGGTAAGCGCACCGATCAGGGTGCTCTTGCCGACCCCGGGGGGCCCGGTGAACCCGATGATCCGAGCCTTGCCTGTCTTCGGGTAGACCTCGCGGACCAGATCCCAACCGGCCGGATCGTCGGATTCGATCAGGGTGATCGCGCGGGCCAGAGCCCGCTTGTCGCCGGCGAGGAGTCGTTCGGCGAGTGGACTGAGGGAAGTGGCAGCGTCGTTCATCTTCTCGGCCAGTCTAATTAGACTCACGGCCGGTTTGACCGGCTCTCTTTCATCGTTCGCCCGCAAGGGCATGCTGACGCCGAAGTACGCACGGCTCTTTTGGCGCTACCTGTGGCGGCGGCTGCTGACTCGCTCGGGTCGACGGTGGGTGACCGACGGGCCGGTCTTCTTCGGCCGTAGCCTGCAGCTGCAGACCGGCCCGAAGGCCCGGATGAAGTTCGGGCGCTGGGTCTGGATCGGAGACGGGACCAAGATTCGCTGCCACGAGGGCGAGGTAGAGATCGGGCCCAAGACGGTGTTCGGCCAGGAGTGCACCATCTCCGCCTACCGCAGGGTGCGGATCGGTGCCGAGTGCGTGATCGCCGACCGCTCCATGTTCATCGACTTCGACCACGGTGTGGTTGACATCGAACGGCCGATCCGGGACCAGGGCATCTACATGGAGGACGTGATCGTCGGCTCCAACGTCTGGATCGGCTACGGGGCGGCGATCCTCAGGGGTGTCCGGGTCGGCGACAACTCGGTGATCGGGACCAACTCGGTGGTGACCAGGGACGTGCCGGCCAACGCGGTGGTGGGTGGCGTCCCCGCCCGCATCCTCCGCATGCGCGAGGCGCCCAAGGACCTCAGCTGGCCGGAGCCGGTCGAACCCGAGATCGGCGGCCCCGGCGTCATGCCGCTCCCGGACTAGAAGGAACTACATCTAGCTGTTGTTGGCCATGACGTTGTAGACGGCGCGGCCCCGAGCAAGCGACGCGCCACCAGTTCAAACTGAACGACGAGCCGGATACGCTGCCAGCGGCACGATCGAGGGGGCGGCCGGCGTGACTGGGGAGCGACTCGGGGCGATCATCGGCGCGGGCTTTGGCGCCGCGTTCGTGTTGATCAATGCCGGCGAACTGCCGCCGCCATGGCCTCTGCTGATCTGGTTACTCGGCCTGGGCATGACCGCAGCCTCGTTGAGGTTGATCATCGTCAGCCAGAGCAGCCGAACCGGCGCGCGGCCACCCAGGTCAGCCCTTCGCGTGCGCGCGAGGAGCGGGCCTCGGTTGCACAATATGTAGACCGGTCTATTATGCTTCCCATGGCATCCAAAGGGGACCTGACAAAGGCTCGGCTCGCAGAGTCCATGCTTGAGCTCATCCAGACCAGCGGCTACAGCGGCACGGGCCTAAACGCCGTGATTGAACATGCCGCCGCACCGAAGGGGTCGATCTACTTCCACTTCCCTGATGGGAAGGAGGGCCTGGGCGTAGCTGCGGTCGAGCTTGCGGCGAAGCAGTTCGAGACGCTGATTGCAGAGGCCGCGGTTGCCGCGGGCGGCCCGGCTGAGGCGGCTCGCGCGGCGATCGAGGCACTGACGACCATCGTCAGCGAGAGCAACTTCCGGCTTGGGTGCCCGGTCTCGGTCGTCACTCTGGAGATGAGCGCGGACAGCGAGCGACTTCGCCAGGCGTGCGCCACTGCCTTCGACTCCTGGATCACCCCGACAGCAGCATTCCTGGAGGCCAGCGGCATTGCCGCGGACGAAGCACGGTCTCTGGCGACCGTTGTCGTATCGACGATCGAGGGTGCGGTCATCGTTTCTCGAGCGATGCAGAGCACTCAGCCTCTGACTGCCGCCGGCGACGTCGTGGCGGAGCTCATCAACCAGCGCTGCCAGACCGTTGGGGGGACGCGATGACACTGCACCAGGACTCTCGTCACGCCTTGGTCTTCGGGGCTTCGGGACTGGTCGGCCGGCACCTCGTCCTGACCCTTGCCACGGCTGGCGCGGACGTCACGGCGGCGGTGCGGACCGCCGAGTCCGGAGCTCGGGTGGAGCAATGGCTCAGGGAGCATGGCCTGACACGGAGCATCAGTACGACGATCGTCGATTTCGATGCCGCTGAGATCGTCGCCGGGGGCCCGTCGGCCTTCACGGACGTGACCGAGATCCACAACTGTGCCGGGTCCTACCGATTTGGGATGACGGCACAGGAGGCACGCGCCGCGAACGTCGGCATCGTCGAGAAAGTCATCGACTTCGCCGCCGACCTCCCTAACCTGCAGCGAGTCGTGCACGTCTCGGGCTACCGCGTCGGCGGGCAAGACCCGTCAGCGATTCCGTGGTCCGACGACCACCGCACGGCGGCATACAAGGAGCTCGGCGCGTATGAGGCGTCAAAGGTGGAATCCGACGCTGTCTTCCAGGCTCGGGCACAGGAGCGCGGAGTCCCCTGGACCATCGTCAACCCGTCGAGCGTGATCGGCGACAGCGCGACTGGGGAGTCCGACCAGCACATCGGCCTGGCTACCACCATCGAGCAGATCTGGGACGGTACGGCGGCCGCGCTGCCGGGAAACGGATCGACGTTCCTCCCGGTCGTCACGGTCGACTACCTGGCTACGTTCATGGCGGCAGCGGCGGTCGATCCGGCGGCAGCAGGCAAGGCCTACTGGGTTCTCGATGACGACACCCCGCCGCTGACCGACCTGCTCACGCACGTCGGCCGGCATCTCGGCGCGAAGGTCCCGCGCATACGGATGCCGATCGGTGTCATCAAGCGGCTCCCGTCCCGGATCACCAAGGCAGATCCAGAGACACTCACCTTCCTGTCCACCGATCGCTACCCGACCGCGTCCGCCGTGGAGTTTGCCGACAGACACGGGATCCGGATGCCCGACGTTCTGGTCTCTCTCGAACGGTGGGCGGACCACCTGGCCGCTCATCGGTTTGGTGCCGCCATGGCTGACGGCCGGCGGTTCGTGGACGCCGGTGGCCTGCGGACCTTCGAGGTCGGCGTCCCCGGATCCAGCCGTGTGATTCTTCCGGGCTTGCCCGTGAACGCGGACACGTGGGCCGAAGTGGCGTCGGGGATTGAGGGACGGGTCGTCGACTTGCCCGGACTCGGCCTCAGCGGCGGGACTGGCGTTCAGGACTGGGAACAGTGGCTGCCGGCGGTGCTCGGTGGGGAACCTGCTCACCCGATCGGCCACTCCATCGGTGCGGCTGCGGCAGTTGTCGCTGCCGACCGGTTCCCGGCACAGGTTGAGTCCCTGACGCTGATCGCACCGTTCTTCCTCCAAGCCCCGACGGGTGCGACGGCACGCCTGCGGCCGCTCGTATGCACCTACCTGCGGCACACGGACCCCGTACGGCTGTCACGCCAACTGACCGGCGCAGAGGCGACCGCGGCTGCTCTCGAGTCCAGCGTCAGTGACCTCAAGCGAAGCAGCGCCAAAAGGGTGGCCGAGCAGCTCGCCCTTGCGGGATCGCAGCAGTGGCGTGCCGAACTGCAGGAAGCGCTCGCGCGATTCCGCGGCCCGGTCCGCATCATCACCGGAAGCGACGACCCGCTCGACCCGAGCGCGGTTGAGCAGTTCGCGTCACTTCCGAACGTGGAGCTGATCTCGATGCCGGGTGCCGGGCACCATCCGCAATTGACCCACAGCCACGCTCTGGTCGATCTACTCAAGGGATCGAGCGCGTGAAGACGACCCCCGGAGCTTCTGCCCGAGTCGGGGACGCTGACATCTACGCCCGCATCGACGAAGCAGTCACCGACGCCGCGGCCGACCTGGTCCGGTGGCGACGACACCTCCACGAGCACCCCGAGCTCTCCAATCGCGAATCGCAGACCGCGGCATACCTGATCGACCAGCTACGCAAGATCGGAGTCGACGACATCCGATCAGGACTGGCCGGCCATGGGATCGTCGCGATCATTCGGGGCGGGGCTGTACCTCGGGTCGATCGTCGCATCGCTCTGCGGGCGGACATGGACGCGCTTCCGATCGAGGAATCGACCGAGCTGCCGTACGCGTCACGAGTCGAGGCCCGCAGTGAGTCGGGTCAGCGGGTGCCCGTCTCGCACGCCTGTGGACACGACTGCCACATGGCGGTAGTACTCGCAGCCGCACGGGTCCTCGTCACGATCCGGGACGCTCTGCCAGGAGACGTCCTCGTGGTGTTCCAACCAGCCGAAGAAGGCGCACCACTCAATGAGACGGGCGGCGCTCAAGCCATGCTCGATGCCGGCGCATTTCAGGGGATCGAGCCGACGATGGTCTTCGGCATGCACGTCTCCCCGCTCCCACGGGGAGTGGTCGGCTATCGGGCCGGGGTCCAGTTTGCGGCCTCATCGCGAGTGGCAGTCACCTTCGCAGGAACCCAGGCTCACGCAGCGATGCCATGGCTTGCACGTGACCCGCTCCTCGCAGCAGCTGGATTCATCACAGCGGCTGCCTCAGTGACCCGAACGATCGAGCCGACGTACCCCGCAACCGTCACCTTTGGTCACGTTGAGGACATCGGGCGCTACAACGTGATCGGCGACAAGGTCACGGTGCACGGGACGCTGCGCTGCCACGACGAGGGGACTCTGGCAGACCTCAAGGCAGCCCTATCGGCGGCAGCCGAGGGGCACGCCACCGCACAGGGATGCGCCGTCGACGTTCGCTTCCTGCAAGACGTCCCAGCGCTGGTCAACGAACGCACGTGGATCGATGCCGCACTTCCGACCCTGAGGCGCAGCACCCCGCACAGCCTGGTGTTCGAAGTGCCTCCGACGATGGGCTACGACGACGTCGCGGTGTTCGTGAGGGAGTTCGGCGGCACCTACCTGCTCTTCGGCGTTCAAGACACCCAGCTGGCAGCCGATCCGACCCCGAAGCTCGAAGCTTCACCCGGCGGGCGGGGCATGTTCGCGAACCATCATCCGGGGTTCTACGCCGACGAGGCGGCGCTCGTTGACAGCCTGAGGATTCACTGCCACGTCGCGATCGACCACCTCACCGGCTTGCTGGACGCCGGCGTCACCACAGTTGGGGCGTGACCTTGCGGCCTGCGACGCATCGCAATGCTCCTTTGACCGTCGAGGGACGTCGCAGGCTCGTTGAGCGATGCCGAACTCGGCCGATCGCACACGTTGCCGCCGAGATGGGGATCTCGCGGGCAACAGCCTCGAAGTGGGTCAATCGCTACCGGGAGTACGGCGACATCGGTCTGTTCGACCGGCCGTCGGTCCCGCGTCGTCAACCCACCGCGACTCGGGGCGACGTCGTTGCTCGAATCGAGTCGATGCGCAGAGATCACAAGTGGTCAGCTGCCCGCATCGTGTTCGAACTTGAGCAGCAAGGCGTGGGAGTGAGCCGGCGAACCGTGAGCAGGATCCTCGCCCAGTTGCAGCTCAATCGGCGCAGGTTCATCGACCCCTGCGGCGAGACGAATCGCGAGCCCCAGCAGATCCTGGCTCAGCGGCCCGGCCACATGGTCCACCTCGACGTCAAGAAGGTCGGTCGAATACCCGACGGCGGCGGCTGGCGCGTGCACGGCAAGAACAGCGCTCAAGCCCGAGCGGTCGCCCGGACCAAGACCCGCGGAGCCAGAACCGGCTACGTTTACCTGCACTCCGCGATCGATGGCTTCTCGCGCTTGGCCTACACGGAGGTGCTGCCCAACGAGCAAGCTGTGACCGCGGTCGAATTCCTTGGTCGCGCCCGAGCCTGGTTCGCGGCCCACGGGATCACATACATCGAACGCATCGTCACTGACAACGGCTCCTGCTATAGGGCGGCGGCGTTCGCAGCCGCACTCCAGGAGGCGAGACATCAGCGGATCACGCCGTACACGCCACGGCACAACGGCAAGATCGAGCGCTACAACAGGATCCTCGCCGAAGAGCTTCTCTACGCCCAGTCCTGGAACTCGGAGGACGAGCGCCGTGCAGCCATTGAGACCTGGAACCTGCACTACAACTACCACCGGCCCCACAGCGCGGCCGGCGGTCATCCACCCGCGACGCTCGCGCCTCTACGTGTCAACAACGTCATGACCTCGTACATCTAGCCGGCCTGGTCCACCCTGGCCAGGATCGCATCGGCGGTCTCGTCCTGCAGCGCCGTGGACCGACGGTGGAAGTCGATCAGGAGCTCCAGGTCCGCCCGGCTCAGCCGACCGAACTCCTCGGCGGCTCTTCGGGCGAGCGGCGCGTAGTGCTCATGCGCGACCCGGCGTCCCTCGTCGGTGATGCCGGCGAGCACGCGGCGGCGATCCTCGGGGTCGTCGCTCCGCTCGACGAAGCCTCTCTCCTCGAGGCGATCGATGACCTGGGTCACCGCGCCGCTGGTCAACCCGGCCGCGGCCGCGAGGTCCCCCGCCGACATCGGTCCGTGGTGGTCGAGGATGTCGAAGCAACGGCCGTCGGTCTGATTGATGCCCAGCGATTTGACCACGGCGTGGTCAAGCTTCTGGTTGGCGGTCTGGTTGTCCCGGATCGCCTTGGTCAAATCAAGAAACAACTGCTGCTTGGTCTTCCTGGCCATCTCTCCCTCTCGGGCTTGCTCAATATCTCTTAGTTTGTAAGATACTTCTTACGTAAGAGAATAGCTGAAGGAGGATTGATGGCTGAAGTGGCCATTGAGGTGAAAGACCTCAGCAAGAAATACGGGGACGAGGTCCAGGCCCTCGACGGGATCTCGTTCTCGGTCGAGTCCGGGACCGTCTTCGGACTGCTCGGGCCCAACGGTGCCGGCAAGTCGACCACGGTGAAGATCCTGACCACCCTCTCCAGCCCCACCTCGGGCTCGGCCTCGATCATGGGTTATGACGTGCTCAGCCAGGCGGCTGAGGTGCGGCGCCAGATCGGCGTGGTCGCCCAGAGCAGCACCGCCGATCGGGAGGCGACCGCCCGCGAGAACCTCCGTCTCCAGGGGCAGCTCTACCGGATGAAGGGCCGCGAGCTGGAGAGCCGGATCGATTCTCTGCTCGAGTCGTTCAAGCTGGCCGGCGACGGCGATCGCATCGTGCGTGGCTTCTCCGGCGGCATGGAGCGGCGGCTCACGGTCGCCATGGCCCTGGTGCACAATCCGCGGGTCCTCTTCCTCGACGAGCCGACCACCGGCCTCGACCCGGAGGTGCGGGCCGAGATGTGGGAGGAGATCTCCACCCTCGCCTCCGACGAGGGTACGACCATCCTGCTCACCACCCACTACCTGGAGGAGGCCGACATGCTCGCCGGCAACCTGGCGATCGTTGACCAAGGCCGGATCGTCGCCGAAGGGACCCCCGAGGGGCTCAAGAAGGAGCTGAAGGGCGACGCGATCCAAGTCGGGCTCGGCGAGTGCGAGGAACAGGCCCAGGTCGAAGCCGCGCTCGGAGCCGTCGGCGGAGTCAGCGAAGTGATCCTCAACGAGCGGACCCTGCATGCCCGCGCCGAGGACGGCGCCCGCTCGGTGCCTTCGATCCTGACCGCGCTCGACGCGGCCGGGATCAGCGCCGATTCGGTGACGGTCTCCCGGCCGTCGCTCGATGACGTCTACCTGAAGTACGCCGGCCGCACCATGGAACAGGCCGAGAAGACCCAGAACGAGGAGGTGGCGGCATGAACCTGTTCGCCGACACGTGGCACATGGCCCAGCGCCACATCCGCGCCCTGATCCGCCAGCCCTGGTGGATCGCGGTGACGCTGGTCCAGCCGATCATCTGGCTAGTCCTCTTCGGAGGGCTCTTCACGACGATGGAGGACACCCCGGGCTGGCCCGAGGGCGTCTCCTTCCACGAGTTCATCATCCCCGGCGTGATCGTGATGACCGCGTTCTTCTCGGCCGGCTGGGGCGGCATGGGGATGATCGAGGACATCAACCGCGGCATCGTCGACCGGTTCCTGGTCTCCCCCGCGATCCGTTCCTCGATCATCACCGGCGCTCTGCTCGCCAACTTCCTGACCATCGCGATCCAGTCGCTGATCGTGCTGGGACTGGGCGCGATCATGGGCGCCAGCTACCCGGGCGGGCCGCTCGGGATGCTGGTCCTGATCGTGATCTCCGGCATCGTCGGGTTCGGGTTCGGCGCCTTCTCCTACGGGCTGGCGCTGATCATCCGCAAGGAAGAGAGCCTGATCGCGATGATGCAGTTCCTGCTGCTGCCGCTGACCTTCCTGGCGGCGGCCTTCATCCCGCTCACGCTGGCCCCGGGCTGGATCGCCGATGTGGCGAAGTTCAACCCGGTCAACTGGGCGATCGAGGCGGGTCGTTCGGCCCTGATCGACTCCGACCCGGACTGGAACCTGATCCTCACCCGGGCCGGCCTGCTGTTGGTCTTCGGAGCCCTGATGGCCGCCTTCGCCACCCGCGCCTTCCGCTCCTACCAACGAACCGTTTAACGACGCCTACGGATTGAGACCCGGGCCGGCCCGATCGAGGGGAAGGTGCCGGTCCGGGAAATCACCACGGCCCCACGGGTCAGCTTGCAGGTGTCCGAGCCACCGAAGGTCGGGATGCCCGCCGCCACCACTCCGCGGTCGTCCTCCCAGGCGATCGACCTGCCGTCCTGGGAGATGCTGACGTTCTCCGCCTGGCCCTTGGCCGGGAGCAGACAGGCGCCGCTGCCGATGGTGCCTCCTAGGCCGCTGATCTTCGCAACCAGGATCACGCTCAGGTTCCGGTCGTCACCGCTCGGTGAGACCAGTTCGGCCGCGGCGACCCTCTTGTTGGCCGACACATCGGTCCGCTGCAGATCAAGGCCGAGGCTCTCGGTGCTGAACCAACCGGTGAAATCATTGCCGTACGGCGCCTTGTTGGCTTTCTGCACACCGGCGAACACGTTCTGCTGCTGGGCGACGATACGGTTGCCGACGGTGGTCGGCCACAACTCTCCGACGATGTTGACCGGTTCGAGGTAGGCGGCGGACACCGACTTGACGCTGGTTCCCTCCTCGAGGTTCGAGACCGGGTAGTTGTAGGTGTAGTACTGGTACCCGTAGACCAGGGTCTTGCCGTCAGAGCTCAGGTCAAGGCTCAGCGGCATGACGTACGAAAGCCAGCCCGAATCGGCGGTGAGCGAGCCCTGGATGATCCGCCTGCCGGTCGGCCCCCAAACGACGTACGAGTTGAGATTCGCGATCTTCGCCGGGTCACGTTTGATCGCGATCAGCCGGCCGCTGTCGGACTGGGCGGTCTCGATCCACTTGACCTTGCCCTTCGGCTTCGCCGCGACCCTGCGCTTCTGCTTGCCGTTCAGGGACGAGAGCCAGAGATTGCCTCCCTGGGTGTAGGCGACCGAAGCCGCCTCCGACACCGCCGTGAGCGCGAACGTCAACGCCAACCCCACCACCACTGAACCCCACCAGATCCTCATGGAACAATTTTACAACTTGTTCCATTCTCGGTCAAACGACCGACCGCTTCTAAGCGGGATCGGTGGCGGTCGCCAGCGACTCGTACAGGTCGAGGGTCTGGCGGGCGACGTCGTCCCAATCGAAGAGGCGGATGTGAGCCAGGCCCTCTTCGATCATCCGCCGGCTGAGCTCGGGGTCACCCAGCACCTGGATCGCGGCTTCAGCCAGGTGCTCCGGGTCGGAGGCACGGAAGCGGAGCCCGGCGCCCTCGATCGGCACTACCTCGCGCAGACCGCCGGTGTCCGCCGCGATGCAGGGGCACTCCGAGGCCATCGCCTCAAGGGCGACCAGGCCGAACGGCTCGTAGATCGAAGGGACCACGGTCAGGTCGGCGATCCGGTAGAGCGAGTGGAGCACGTCATCCCCGATCCAGCCAAGGAAGGTGCCGTGGTCCATCAGGCCGAGCTCCTCCGCCTGCTTGTGCAGCTCGGCCTCATGGGTGCCAGAGCCGGCGACCAGGAACCGCGTGTGCGGCAGCGCGTCCAGCACTTGCGGCATCGCCTCGAGCGCGAGCTGGAACCCCTTCTCGTAGACCAGGCGGCCGATCAGCAGGACCAGGTTCTCTTCCGGTCGAGCGAACTGCATCCGCAGCCGGGCCAGCTCCTCCGGGTCCTCGGCCGGCAGGTCGTTCGGGTCGATCCCGTTCGGGATCACCGAGATCCGCCCTTCCTCGACGGTGAAGATGTCAGCGATCTGCTCCCGCATGAAATGCGAGCAGGCGATCACCCGGTCGGACCGGTTGGCGATCCATTTCTCGACCCCGTGGATGTGGGACTGGGGGTGCTTGTCGACCCAGCCCTGGTGGCGGCCGTACTCGGTCGCGTGGATCGTGGTGACCAGCGGGGCGTCGAAGCGGCGGGCGAGGTGGTCGCAGGCGCCGGCCACGAGCCAGTCGTGACCGTGGACCAGGTCGAACTCGAAGCGGTCACCGAGCTCGACCCCGGCGGCCAGCATGTCGGCGTTCATCCGCTCGACCCAGGTCACGAACTCAGCCAGGTCGGTCGGGCGCTCCGGCTCCACGATCCGGTGGATCTGGACCCCGCACATCTCCTCCTCGACCGTCGCCTGCTCACCGCCGCGGGTCAGGACGTGAACCTCGACCCCGAGCCCGACCAGCGCCTCGGACAGCTTTCGCACGTGGCGGGCCAGGCCGCCCTCGATCAGCGGCGGGTACTCCCAGGTGACGATGAGGATGCGGGACAAGATCTTGGCGTGGCAGCTAGGGCGTAAGGAATGAAGTCAGGTCGAGATCGGGGGCGAGACCGCGCAGCCGCGGCCCGATGTGTACCCCGGTGTTCGCTGAACCGGATTGTAGGGCTTCGAAGGCGTTCTCCGCGTGAGCGGTCGCCCGCTCGAACGGGTAATCGCCCGCCTGCCCCCGCTGGTCGAGGAAGGCCCAGTCGCTGGCCTGGACCATCAGCAGCTCCCGCACCGCCCGCTCGGCCCGCTCCCGCGGCAGGTGGCGAACCGCCTCGACGACCCGCAGCTCGAGGCTGCGCGCAGCCCAGGCGAGGTCGGCCACCGCCGGTGAATCCCAGGTGTGGAAATCCTTGTCCTCGCCCCAGGTGGAAGGTCGCAGCTCGGTGCCGCGGGCGGTCCCGGCGTGCTCGACCGCCGCCCGGTCCAGGGTGACCAGGCGCACCCCTTCCGCCTCCGCCCGGTCAAGCACCGTGGCCAGCCATTGCGGGCCCTCGGCCCACCAGTGGCCGAGCAGCTCGCAATCGATCGTGAAGGTGATTAGCCCGCGGTGGCCGTGGGCCGCCCGGTAGGACTCCAGCCGCTGACGGACCGAGCCCAGGAACTCGCCAGCCTGCTCGGCGGCCCGCTCGCGGGCCGCGTCGGCGTCATAGGGACCGCCGTCGATCCTGAAGATCCGGACCCCGTTCATCGAGAGGCGATGAAAGTCCAGGTAGCCGGGCCAGGACGGGTATCCGCTCATGTCCCAGAGCCAGGCGATCGGCTCCCAGTCGATCGTGAAGGCCAGTGGCCCGGCCGCGGTCCGAACCGGCGCCAACGCCTCGTCCGCGGTCTCGTGGCGGCTCTGGTCGACGCAGAACCACTCGATGCCGTGACCGGCGAGCCCGTGCTCCAGCCCCGGGCGATAGGCGCACTCCGGCAGCCAGAAACCGTCCGTCTCGCCGAACCGCCGCCGATGCGACGCCAGGCCGCTGGCCACCTGCGCATCGAGCCCGGCCCGGGTCGCGAGCAGCGGCAGCACCGCGTGGGTGGCGCTCGAAGGGATCAGGGAGACGCCGCGCTCCCGTGCCGCAGCGAAGGCGCGGAGCGGTTCACCGCCGGCCCTTTCGAGCAGGGCGGCGGAACGCTCGTAGCGGGCGACCTCGGCCCGGGCCGCGGGCACGTGATCGGGGTCGGCGGTCTCGACGTCCCGCCGGGCCGCCTCCAGCCGGTGTCGCCGGAGGAAGGTTTCGAGCCGCTCGGCCACTCCCTCGGCTTCGAGCTGGTCGGCCAGCACCGGGGTGACGGTCATGGTCAGGTCCCGGGCGACCTCGAGCACCGGCAGGTGCGAGTGGACCACCGCGTCGAACAGCCACTCCTCGCCGAAGGGATAGGTGCCGAATCCCTCGACGTACGGCATGTGGGAATGCAGGACGATCGCCAGATCGCCGGCCCCGTCAGACATGACAGACGGCGAGGAAGTCCAGTGAGCTTTCGAGGTCGTTGTTTGAAAGCCGGAAATCAGAGGCCGCGATCGCCGGGGTGAAACGGTCGTAGAACGCCTTGCTCAGACCCAGCCCCTTGTGGACCCGGTCCCAGCCCAGCGAAAGCGCCAGCTCATGCACCTTCAGCTTGCGGGTGTGGTGGAGACCGAGGATCTCGACCCGCGAGAAGTGCGGCTCGAGCAGCGCCCGGTACTCCTCTAGACGGTACTCCTTGATGTGCCACGGGTTGTCCGACTTCTCGGCGCCTTCCGGCGCCAGGGTGAGCAGGTTCGGGGTCGAGATGTAGGAGACCGGCGCCACCTTCGCGAATCCGGCGACCAGTGAACCCGGGTCCTGGACGTGCTCGATCGTCTGCAGGAAGACGATCGCGTCGCGCGGCTCATTGAAGCTCTCGACCAGCTCCCGCCGGAAGCTGACGTTCCCGGTCGTGTACTTGGCACCGGCGTGCGCGAAGGCGTCCGGGTTCGCGTCGACCCCGATCACCTCGGCCGCGGAGCGGCCCAGCACCGCCGAACCGTAGCCCTCACCGCAGGCCAGATCGGCGACTTTCAGGCCCTTCACGCGCTCGGCGATCCACTCGTAGACCACGAGGTGACGCCGGTACCAGTAGTTCTCCTCCGGTACGTCGGGCAGGGTCCGCTCGCCGGTGAGTTCGAGGGCCGGCACCCCTTCGGGCTGGTTGCTCTGGATGTACGTGTCAGTCAAGGAGAGCGATTCTTCCCTATCTTTGACCGCCATGCCCGCTTCCCCAACCGCAACACCGGAACACATCAAGGACGTCAACACCCGCTACCACGACGCGGCGGCCGACTCCTACGACGCCAAGTGGGGGATCGATTTCGGCGATATCGGTCAGCACCAGGTGGCGTTGAAACTGAAGAAGGCGCTCGGCGAGATGCCGGAGACGCTCGGTGACACCCTGGAGATCGGAGCCGGCACCGGCTACTTCTCGCTCAACCTCGCCAGCCAGGGCCTGATCGGCAGCCTGACCGCGACCGACATCTCGGCCGGAATGCTGAACTCGCTCGCGAAGACCGCGAAGGCGCTCGACTTCCCGGTGGAGACCGTGGTCACCGAGGCCGAGGTCCTTCCCTTCGAAGACGAGAGCTTCGACACGGTGATCGGCCACGCCGTCCTCCACCACATCCCAGACCTCGACCAGGCCTTCTCCGAGTTCTTCCGGGTGCTGCGCCCGGGCGGGCGGATCGTCTTCTGCGGCGAGCCCTCCCGCTACGGCGACCGGCTCGCGGCCGTGCCGAAGCGGACCGGCAACCTGGTAGCCCCGGTCTGGCGTCGCCTGGTCGGTGCCGACACGCTCGAACACACGGAGGAGGGAATGGCCGACGACGAGCACAGCCTCGAGCCCGAGGTCGACGTCCACGCCTTCGTCCCGGCCGACCTGCGGGCGATCCCGCCGCGGTCAGGTTTCGTCGACACCAAGGTGAACGGCGAGGAGCTGGTCGCCAACGTCTGGGGCTGGGGCATGCGTTCGATGGAATCGACCGCCACCCCGGAGACGATCCCCCTCCGCTGGCGGAACTTCGCCTTCAAGAGCTACATCGCCTTCCAGAAGGTCGACAACAACGTGTTGGAGCCGCACCTCCCAGCCGAACTCTTCTACAACCTGCTGCTATCGGCGAAGAAGCCGGCGTCTCATAAGTAAGCCGAACCCGCCGGCCACGAGATTCAAGGATGGTCAGACCGGCTTAGGTCCATCCCTACGTGCGGTATCGAATCGATCAAGGCCTGTGTGTAAGGCTCCTTGGGGGAATGAAGGAGATCATCGACCGGGCCCGTTTCGATCACCTCGCCACGGCGCATCACCAATGCCTCGTCGGCGATCTGCCTGGCGACGGCGAGATCGTGGGTGATCACCAGGTAGGCAAGCGAGAACTCGTCTCGCAGCTCGTCCAACAGGTTCAGGATCTGCGCTTGCACCGACGTGTCGAGAGCGGAGACCGCCTCGTCCAGAACCAGGACCCGCGGTCGTACGGCCAAGGCGCGCGCGATCGCCGCTCGCTGCCGCTGGCCGCCAGACAATTCGCGCGGCAACGCGGTGAGCGAGCGGGCCGGCAGACCGACCGATTCGATCAGATCTCCGATCCTCGTCTTACGATCCTCCGGACCCAGGTCCGTTCCGACGCGCAGTACTTCGTCCAGCATCCGCCGGACGCTCTGGCGCGGATCGAGCGAAACATACGGATCCTGGAAAACCATCTGGATCCGGCCGGCCAGCTTGCGCCGCATCCGCACCCCCTGGATTCCGGTCACCTGCAGACCGTCGACGCTGACCGACCCCGAAGTCGGGGGCTCGAGACCGACCAGGATGCGCGCCGTGGTCGTCTTGCCAGACCCGGATTCACCCACCAGCGCGACGGAACCACCCGCCGCGATCGAGAAGCTGAGACCGGAGACGGCCTCCACCACGGTGCTCGTTCGCCCGAACATGCCCCGGCGTTCCTCGAACCGTTTGTTGAGATCCTTGACCACGACGATCGGCGCGCTGCGACTCTCAATCGAGCTCATCGGCAATCTCCTCGATCCGCACGCAGGCGGACTCGCGCCCCGGGGCGGCCGGTCGCAGTTCAATCGAGGCCCGCTCACATTCAGGCTTTACCCACGAACATCGAGGGGCGAATGGGCAGCCAGGCGGTGCATCCAGCCCTGAAACGGGTGTTCCCGGAATGGCTTCCAGTTTCGAACGAGGGCCCGACAGCGGTGGCCGTGCCCGGAGCAGCCCGTGCGTGTAGGGGTGGAATTGACGGGCGAACACGTCGGCTGCCGCGCCGGACTCGACGATCTTCCCCGCGTACATGACGAGGATTCGATCGCAGACGACCGATGCGAGCTCCAGGTCATGAGTGATGAAAAGGGTCGCCAGATCACGATCCCGCTTCAACTCCATGAGGATCGACATGATTTCGACCTGAGTCGTCACGTCGAGCGCCGTGGTCGGCTCGTCGGCGATCAGCAACTCCGGTTCGACCGCCAACGCGCCGGCGATCATCACGCGCTGGAGCATCCCGCCGGACAGCTGATCGGGATACGAGTCGGCACAACGCTCCGGGTCGGCGATGCCTACGTCCGTGAGCAACTGGATCGCCCGCTGCCGGGCTTCGCGACGCGATATCCCTTGCTGCCTCAACGGTTCGCTGATGTGGTCATGCACTCGCCAGAGCGGATCCACGTGGGCCCGGGGATCCTGGAAGATCATGGCCGTGCGCGTAGCACGAAGGTCACGGAGCCCGGTCCGCGAAAGAGCGAGTACGTCCGTCCCGTCCAGCTCGAGCGAGCCCCGCTGTTCGGCGCCCCGCGGCAGCAGTCGGATCAACGACCGAGCGGTCATCGACTTGCCCGAGCCCGATTCCCCGACCAGTCCCACGAACTCGCCGCGACCGACCTCGAAGGAAACCTCATTCACGACCGCAGCCATATTCCCGTCGCGGGGCAGCTTCACGGTCATGTCCCGGACCTGGAGCATGGGACGATCAGACGCTCCTCTGAAGACGGTCCGAGATCGCCTGGCCGACCAGGTTCACGCAGACCACGGTCACGATGATCGCCAGCGACGGCCAGATCACCGGGTTCGCGGTGGTGAGGATCGTCGCCTTGCCGTCGGACAGCATGGTGCCCCAGTCCGAGGTCGGAGGGCTGGCGCCCAGCCCGATGAACGAGAGGGCCGCGAGGTCCAGCAACGCGTACCCGAAGTTGAGCGTGAGCTGGGCGATCAGCGGGCCGGAGATGTTAGGCAGAAGGTGGTTGAAGACGATCCTCGGGGTTCCGAATCCCTGCAGCCGGCAGGCTGCCAGATACTGCTTGTGACGTTCCGAGACGACCAGGCCGCGGACCACCCGGGCCATCAAGGGGATGTACGTGATCGAGATCGCGATCACGGCCGGAACGAGGCCCCGGCCGAAGGTAGCGACGATGACGATCGCCAGGAGCAAGCTCGGGAAGGCGAGCATCAGGTCCCAGAGACGGCCGAGCGCGCCGTCGAGGAAGCCTCCGATGAACCCGCCCAGCAGGCCGAGCCCACCGCCGATCAGGGTCGAGACCAGCACGATCACCAGCGGGCCGCCGAGGCTCGCCCGAGTTCCGTAGACCAGTCGCGAGAATATGTCGCGACCCGATCCGTCCGCCCCGAGGAGATGAGCCCCCGAAGGCTGCGCGAGCGAACTCGAGAGCACGCCGTTGTTCGGATCCTGGGGCGCGACCAACGGCGCGAAGACAGCCACCAAGACCAGGAGCGTCAGAACTGCGGCTGCGCTCCAGGTGAGATATCCCCCACGTTGTACGCGGAACGGGACCCGACCCGTTCGGGACATCCGATCGGCGGCCCAGGCGATCACGACGCCTTCCCCGCGGCGAGCCTGACCCGGGGATCGATCAGGGCGTAGAGCAGATCGACGACCAGATTGATGACCAGAAAGGCGAAGACGAGGATCAGCGCGATCGCCTGGACCACGGCGAAGTCGCCGCTCTGCACCGAATCGACCAGGAGACCACCGAGGCCGTTCAGCCCGAACGCGTACTCGACCACTACCGCCCCGGAGAGCAGATATCCCACGATCAGCCCCGAGATGGTCACCACCGGAATCAGAGCGTGGCGAAAGGCATGCTTCACGACCACCGAGCGGCCGGACAGTCCACGACTCCTCGCCGTCTCGATGAATTCCTGATTCAAGGTGCGAATCATCGAGATTCTGGCGGTCCTGCCGACCAGTGCGACGACCGATGCGGCAAGCGCGATCGACGGCAGGATCAGATGTCGAATCTGATCGAACCCGCCATCACCGAGCCCGAGCGCCGGCAGCCACCCGAGATCGATCGCGACCACTGAGATGAGTATCAGGCTCATGATCGCCGGGGAAACGGCGGCTAGAACCAAGACGAACAGGGAGATGCCTACGTCCAACGCACCGCCGGCTTTCAGGGCACTAACCATCCCGAGCACTACGCCGACCAACATGATCAGGACGCTTGCCATCAGCGTCAGCTGCATGGTCGGCATGATCCGCGGCCCGACCACGTTGGCGACCGAATCCGTGAGGGTGATCGAGTCGCCGAAGTCACCGGTCACGAATCGGCCCAGCCAGAGGCCGTACTGGGTGAAGAACGGGTCGTCCAGGTGATACTCCTCGGTGACCCGCTCGTAGGCTTCCGGCGTCGCTTGCTTGCCGCCCAGGAGGACCGCCTCCGGGCTGCCCGGCGCCAGGTACATCATCGAGAAGATCACAAACGACGCGACCAGCAGCAGCACCGGCATCAGCAGGATGCGCTTCGCCGCCAGGGCCAGCATCAGGACGACCTCACCCGATCGACCAGCTTCCGCAGGCGGGGGTTGCGCGCCGCCGCCAGGGCCAAGTACCCGAGGCCCGGACGGTCCAGCAGCCTGCTCAGACTCTCGTACCACCGACCGTCGCGCTCGTCCCATCTGCCGGTGGCCCCGGTAAAGGGCAGGTTTCGATCGAGCAGCACGGCCCGGGCGCAGTTGTGGCCCGGCGCACCGGTGACGCCGCCGCCCGGATGGGCGCCCGCACCGCAGAGATACAGGCCGTCCAGCGGCGTGTGATAGCTGCCGTACCCAGGCAGTGGACGGCCGGCGAACAGCTGCTCCGGCGTCATCGCTCCATGGAAGATGTTGCCGCCGGTCAACCCGTACTCGCGTTCCAAGTCGAGCGGCGTGAGGGCCCGGGCTTCGATGATCGAACTCTCGAACCCGGGCGCGTGGCGTTCTATCGCCGCCTTGGCCTGCCCGACGAGCCGGTCGCGCGATTCATCCCAGGAGCCCGACGCCAGCTCGAAGGGCAGCTGCTGGATGCCGGTGGTGATGATGTGGGTGCCGGGTGCGGTGAGCGAGTCGTCGTGGACGCTCTGGATCGTCATCTCGACCGGCGGGTCGTCGATCATCTCGCCTCGGGCCTGTGCCTGGCAGGCTCGCTCGAAGGCCTCGGTGTCAGTGTCCAAGACGGTCACGGCCCGGTGCGGCGCCTGGACCTCACCGCTGAAGTCGCTGAACCGGGGGAGCCGATCGACTGCGAAGTGCACCCTGCCCATCGTGCCCGAGTAGTCGAGGCCCTCCACCCGTTCGACGAAGGCCGAGTCGAGATCGCTTCGATCGACGAGGCCGAGGAAAGTCCGCTTCGGGTCGGCGTTGGACACCACCACCGCGGCGTCCAGTTCCTCACCGTCCGCGAGCACGACTCCCGTGGCCCGCCCTGACTCGACCCGGATCGTCGCGACCGGCGCCTCGGTTCGGATCCGCACCCCCTTCTCGCGAGCCCGCATCGCCAGCGCGTTGCTGATCGCGCCCATGCCACCACGGGCAAACCCGAACTCGCCGAACCGGCCATCGAACTCCCCCCAAGAATGGTGCGAGTAGACATAAGCGGTGCCGGGGCTGGCCGGCCCGCCATGCACCGAGGTCAGGGACAAGAAGAAAAAGAACCCCTTCAGCTCCTCGGCCTCGAAATGAGCGTCGAGCAGATCCGCTATCGAGCCGGTCAGGAAAGCGTCGAACAGATCGCCGTCCCCGCGGCGCCGGAACTCGTCACGAAGTTCCTCGAAGGTCGGAGGGTCGGCGAGGAGGGCCGGTCGAGCGAGCCTCGCCACCCGTTCCAGCCTGGCCCCGAACCGAACGAACTTCGCCGCTTCCCGGCGGCCGAACCGCATCTGGATCTGAGCCAGAGTTCGATCCAGCTCGCGGTGGATGAGAAAGCTCCGGCCGCTCCGATCGATGCTGACCGCGAGCGGATCCGCCTGGTAGAGCTCAAGGCCATAACGGCTCAGATCGAAATCGCGCCATATGCGTGGTTCCAAGCCGGGACCAGCGACGAAGGCGCAACTGGAGCAGAGGAAGCCGGGGATCAGCTCCTCCGTCACGCAGGCGCCGCCGACGATGTCGCGACGTTCGAGCACAGTCACCTCGAACCCACCTTCGGCCAGATAGTTGGCCGTGACCAGGCCGTTGTGCCCGGCGCCGATCACGATCGCCGTTCGTGCCATTCGGCTGTCCTCGGACGCGGTCATGTCGAATCCCGGATCAAGATCTCGACGGCGAATTCCTCGGAGACCGCGTCGGTGGGCTGGCCCAGGCGGCCCAGCAGCAGCTCGGCCGCCGCTCTGCCCATCTCGTAGACCGGAAGCGAGACCGTGGTCAGAGCCGGGCTGATGTAAGCCGAGAAGTCGAAGTTGTTGAAGCCGGATACAGCGATGTCATCGGGCACTTTCAGCCCGCGCTGCTTGGCCATATGGATGATGCCGAGTGCGAGCAGGTCGTTGGCCGCAACGATCGCGGTCGGCGGCTCCTGCAGGTCGAACAGAGCCTCGGCGACCTCCGCCCCACTGGCCGCATCCCACCGGCCGCGGAATATCTGCAAGTCGCGCTCCGGCTCGATCCCGGCATCCCTCAGGGCGGCGCGATAGCCGCTGTAGCGATCTTCGACCTGAGGCCAGGTAGAGCGGGCGGCAGCGAAGGCGATCCGGCGGTGCCCCTTCTCCAAGAGGTGATTGACGAGGCGATGGGCCCCCTCTACGTTCGCGGCCGTGACCGACGGCAGGAGATCGAAGCTCGACTCGCCCAGGGCGACCGCCGGATAGCCCATGTCGACCACCCTCCGGAGCAGGCGGTGCCGCCGGTCCGGCTCGCCCGAAAGGTAGAGGATGGCGCCGTCGACCCGGCTTTCGTGAAGCGGCTGGAGCAGGACCTTGTCGGCCTCTTTGAACCCCGCCGACTGGATCAAGACGCCGTAGCCTCGCTCGCGAGCGAGGTCTCCCACCCCCGCCATCACCATGTCGGTCATCGGGTCGGCCAGGAACTTGGCGTCGTTGTCGAGTACCAGGAAACCGAGAGTCTTGGTTCGCTGCGACCTGAGCCCCCGGGCCGTGGCGTTGGGTCGGTAGTCCAGTACCACCATCGCCTGCTCGACCCGCTCTCGGGTTTCCGGGGTCATCAAGTGCTCGCGCCCATTGAGCAGGTTGGAAACGGTCTGCACCGATACCCCGGCGCGCTTCGAGACGTCGCGCATCGTGGCCCGGCGGGGCTTGGAATGCTCCGGCTGCGTCAAGCGGCGCTCCCAGCCGTCGAAAGTCGCCGCTCGGTCGCAGCGGTGGCCAGATCAAAGGCATGTCGCAGGATCTGCACTCGCTCGATCGAGACCGGCTCGAGGGGAGCTTTGAGCTCTCCCGACGCGAAGATCCCGATGTCAGCCAGCAGAGCCTTGGTCGTGGCGACTTCACGGCCGATCCCGAAGACGTGGGTGAACGGCAACACCTCGTTGGCCAGCACGTCAAAGGCATCGTCCCAATCGCCTCGCCCAAGCCTGTCCCAGGCCTCACGGAAGGCGGCCGGGAAGACGGCCGGAGCGATGAGCATCGCCCCGTCGACCCCCGCGGCCAGATACTCGAAGAGGATCGGATCGTCTCCGCCGATGACCCGAAGGCCAGCGTCGTGCCAGATCTCGACCTTGGACATGTCGTGATCGGTCAGCTTCACGGTCGACAGATTGTCCAGCTGTCCCGCCCACTCGACCACGTCCGCCGCCATCAGCTTCGTCTTGGTCGCCGCAGGGTTGTCGTACAGGATCAGGTCGATGCCGATCGCCCCGTCGATCCTGCGCATGAAGTCGAGCATCCCATCCGCCGTGTTCTCGAAGTAGAAAGGAGCGGCGCAGAGAACCCCGGCGGCACCGAGCTCCTCGGCGTGGCGAGCCAGCTCGACCGCGTCCGACACCGAGGTGCTGGTCACCCCGACGATCACCTTCATGTCGTCGGGGGTCATCGCGACGGCCTCCTCGGCTATGGCCCGCCGCTCGGATATCGTCAGCGAGGGCGCTTCGCCCGTGCTGCCGAGCAGGGTGTACCCGTCGACCCCGCCGTCCATGTGCTCGATGAGACGGTGAAAGCTCTCGGGATCGAACTCCCCGCCCTTGAAAGGCGTCGGGATCACCGGAAGCAACCCGCCAATGCTCTCTGTCACTTGGACCTCCTCGATTTATCGACTACATACATGAGTTCGCGCGCCCGCGATCCGATCTCTCCCTCTCCCAGGGTCGGATCGCTCAGGGCGCTTCCGACCCCGAGCGCGGTTGCGCCCGCGGCGACGAATGAAGCTGCATTGCCCGCGTGGATGCCGCCGGTGGGAACAAGCTTGAGATCTGGGAATGGCCCGAGCAGGTCGCTCACATGGCCCGGTCCCAGGCCGGACGGAAAAATCTTGATCATCTGCGACCCGAGGGTCGAAGCGCGGTGAACCTCGGTCGGAGTGAACGCACCGGGAAGATGCAGTACGTCGAGCTCGGCCGCCCGTTCGATCACCGCCGGCTCGACGGTCGGAGAGATCAGGTACCGGGCCCCGGCCTCCACGGCGCGATCCACCTGCTCGGCGGTGAGCACCGTGCCAGCACCGACCTCGACCCGGCCGGCAAGCTCCTCGGCCGCGACTGACAGCGCCTGCAGCGCGTCCGGTTCGGTCAAGCTGAACTCGATCGCCGAGATTTCGCCGTCGGCCAGCTCGCGAGCCACGCGGGTCGCCGTTTCGAGCGGGCTGCAGCGGATCACGACCACCACTCCGGCCCGCTCCAGGAACTCCGCCATGGCCGCCGCGCTCATCGAGTGAACCCCGCTTTACCTTCGACGACCGCGCCGACCTCGTCCCGGTCGAAGAGTGCCTGGTCGCCCGCGACGCTGCATTTCAAGGCACCCATGGCTGCCGCCAACCGGAGCGAGTCAGCCACCGGCCGGCCTTCCACAAACCCCGTGACGAGACCGGCGAGAAAAGCGTCACCGGCCCCGATCCGATCGACGACCGGTTCGGCCGGAATGGCCTCCTGAGTCAGTACCTGGTCGTCGCAGATGCCGACGCAACCATTCTCGCCGTCGGTCACCACGACGAGCTTCGCCTTCGGAGCGAACCGTCCCCCGAACTCCGCGGCCACTTCCGAGGTGTCGTCCGCTTCGATCCCGAAGACGCGCCTGGCGTCCAGGCGGGAACAGACGACGATCTCCGCCTGCGGCAGCACGCTCTCGATGCTCTCGCGAGCCTCCTCGGGCGAGGAGAGGCGTTCCCGATAGTTCACGTCGAGACAGACGCCCACTCCGCGCGCGGCGGCGTCGGCGACGAACCTCTCCGCCAGATGCCTCGCGGTCGGGGAGACGGCCAGGGTGATCCCCGAGGTCAAGGCCAGGCGTACCCCGTCCAGACAATCGGGGCGGTAGCCGTCCATCTGGCTGAAGGTTGAATCTGCCCGGTCGTACCAAACCTCGGACGGGCGGGCGCCGGCCCCGAACTCGACGAAGAAGATGCCCAGTCGTCCCCTGTCCACGGTCTCGACGTATTCCAGATCGACACCCGCCGCGCGCAGGTCGCGGCAGACACGCTCCCCGAGCGGATTGTCGGGAAGCGAGGTGACGTACCGAGTCCCGACGCCGAGTGAGGCCAGCGCGACCGCGACGTTGGCCTCGGCGCCCGCCACGTGGACGTCGAAGCTGCCGCCCGTCCTGAGCCGCCCCAGACCGGGTGGTGAGAGACGCAGCATCGCCTCGCCTAGCGCTGTCACACGGACCTTCATCTCAATAGCAGTTCGCAGTCAGCCCACCGTCGACGACCAGCGAAGATCCGGTGATGAAAGACGCGTCATCGGAAAGCAGGAAGACGACCGCCGTCGCCGCCTCGCGAGGGTCCGCGATGCGCTTCAGCGGGTAGTGGCTCTCCATCTCGGCTCGTTTGGCCGCCGGATCCGGGGCACTGTTGAAGGTCCGTTCCAACATCGGCGTGAGCATGTCCCCGGGACAGACCGCGTTGCACCGGATGCCGTCCTCGGCGTAGGCGACAGCGATCGACCGAGTCAGTCCCAGCAGGCCGCTCTTCGTCGTGCCGTAGACCGGCAGGATCGGGTCGCCGACGACGCTGACGATCGACCCGGTGTTCACGATCGCTCCGCCGCCGGCCTCTCTCATAGCGGGCAAGGCGTGCTTGCAGGCGAGAAACGCCCCTCTCAGGTTCACCGAGAGCAGCTGATCCATCTGCTCCACGGTGGTCTCCTCGATCGAGAGCTCCAGGGCCACACCGGCGTTGTTGTTGAGAATGTCACAGCTCCCGAACTCGTCGACGCTGCGCTGAACCGCCGCGGCGACGTCCTCTTCCGAGCTGACGTCCCCGGGCTGGAAGACGGCAGCGCCGCCCGCTTCCCTGGCCTCATGCGCCGTGGCCTCACCGGCCTCGGCGTCGCGGTCGAACACCACCACGCTGGCGCCCTCGGCGCAGGCCTCCAACAACACGGCCCGGCCCAACCCCGCCGCGGCACCGGTGACTACACCGGCTTTCCCCGCGAGGCGTCCGGCACTTCTTTCTCCTGTGGTCATCCTTCCTCCTTCACTCGGCACTCCTCCAATACGTCTTCGTCAATCTCAATGCCCAGCCCCGGGCCGCGCGGCACCTCGACACATCCGTCGATCAAGTCGAACCTGGTGGTCACCAGTCGCTCGTTCAGCTCGGTTGTCTGGACGCAATCCTCGAAGTACTCGGCCTCCGGCATGACGGCCAAGACGTGAAGCGACGCGGCCTTGATGATGCCCGTGCTCCAGGCGTGGAGCACGCATCGCCGTCCCCGGTCCCGAGCCAGATCCGCGACCCTGAGGCATTCCCGCATTCCTCCGGCTCGGGTCACGTCCGGCTGGACCACCTCTATTCCGGTGTCCAGCAGGCGCTGGAAGTCGGTTGCGATCGCTTCCTGCTCACCCGCCGCGATCGGCACGTCGACCGCCTCCGCCAGGCGCGCGTAGTTCTCGTACTCGTCCGGGAAGAACGGCTCCTCGACCCAGTAGGGCCGGTGTTCCTCCATCCGACGCACCCTCCCGATCGCGTCCTCGGGTTCCGTCCAGCCCATGCCTACGTCGATCATCAGGTCGAAGTCGTCACCGCCCGCGGCCCTGGACGCCGCGACCAGCTCGACGTCCGAATCGGCGTCCCGTCCCAGGGGTCCCCATCCCAGCTTGACCGCGCCGAACCCGTCCGAGAGATGGCGGTCGACCACTCGAGCCGCTTCGGCCGGCGTGTCGGGCATCAAGGTGCTGGCGTAGGCCTTGACCCGGTCCCGACGGACCTGGCCCAGAAGCTGGTGAATCGGTTTGCCCGCCGCCTTGCCGGCGATGTCCCAAAGTGCGATCTCGATCCCGCTCAAGGCATGCACCGCGGCGCCTCGTCGACCGTAGTAAATCGACCCCGCGAACAATCGATCCCAGACTCCGTCGATCTCGAGTGGATCCATGCCCACCAGCAGGGCACCGAGCCCGGTCGCGTTCGCATGCGACGCCGGTGCGTCCACGATCGCCTTGATCACATGGGGTTGCGAGTCGACCTCGCCGATCCCGGTGATCCCTTCGTCGGTGTGCAAGCGCAGGATGAGCGCGTCCTGGCTGCCGTCGGCGATCGCCGAATCGAGGGCATCCGGCTGCCGCAGCATGATCGCTTCAACCTCGGTGATCCTCATTTGGCGGCCTCCTTCGGCCCGTGCTCAGGCTCGACGTATGAAAAGTAGATCTCTTCGCAGTCCGGCGAGCAGCTCCGCAGCTCTCCCCTGCCACCGTCGAACATCCAGGCCCGGCTCGGGATCAGACGCCCGCATACCTGGCAGTTGACCACGTCGGTGTCCCGCCAGTGACGATCGAACTCCACCCAGTGACCCTTCATCGCGCAGTTCCTTCCTGGGGTCCAGGCCCCGCTCCGTACCGGCCGGCTGCTTCTCGGCTCACGTAGCCGTCCGCTACATCTGCCTGCAACGCCTCGGGGTCGCGTTCGGCCGGGTCGCCGAAGCCGCCGCCCCCCGGTGTGCGATACCGGATCTCGTCGCCCTCGCAGAGAACGACGTTGGTGAACTTGGTCGGGGACGCGACCCCGAAGACCTCGTCGAAGGACCTGAACTCATCCTCGCCTCTTCTTTTCACCAAGAGCAGCGATCCCAAGCCATCCTCACCCCCGAAGAGACCGGTGGGGGCGATCCGCGAGCGGTCGAAGAGCGCGCTGAAGGTGATCTCCGGGGCGGTGACCCGCATCGTCCGCGTGGTCGAAAGTCCGCCGCGGTGACGCCCGGCGCCGCCAGAGTCCGTGACCATCCCATACTCGAGCGTGAGCAGGGGATACCGGTGCTCGAACACTTCGATCGGCGTGTTGCGGCAGTTGGAGTGACGGGTCACCTCGGCGTCGTTGCCGTCTTTCTCGTTGGTGCCGCCGGCGCCCATCCCGTCGAAGTGGTAGTTCGAGTAGTACCGGCCGGTCTCGGGGTGCGTACCTCCGAAGAGCAGGTTCGAGCTGGAACCCCCGCTGGATGCGGCAACCCGCCCAGGCACGGCCTGGGAGAGCGCCGCGAGCAGCAGATCGACCAGCTTCGGCTGAAGGTCGGTGTTGCCGCCTACCGAGGGTCCGGGGTGAACCACGTTCACGACGCTGCCGGGCGGCGCGATGATCCGGACCGGCCGGTAGCAGCCGGAGTTGCGCGGGATCAACGCCTCGGGGTCGGTGACGCAGAACACGGCGTTGTAGATGGCGGAGAGCGCGACGACGAAGGTGCAGTTCATCGGTCCGCGGACCTGGGGGCTCGATCCGGTGAAATCGGCGATCACCTCGTCGCCCCTGATCACGACCTTGACCCTGACCGTGAACGGGTCGCTCCCGACGCCGTCGTCCTCGACCTGCATCTCGGCTTCGTACTTGCCGTCGGGCAGGTCGACGACCTCGGCGCGGAGCCGCTTCTCCGAGTAGTCGATCAGCCGCTGCCCCCCGTCGACGACCGTTTCGGTGCCGTAGCGTTCGGCCAAGGCGCTGAAACGTCGCTCGCCCACGTTCAGGGCGCCGATCATCGCGTGGAAGTCGCCCCAGGTGTTCACCGGGGTGCGGTGGTTCGCCAAGACGATGCGCCACACTTGTTCGGCGTACTCGCCGCCTTCCATGAGCTTCACCGGCGGCAGCCTGAGGCCCTCCTGGTAGACGTCGGTCGCGTCGGAGGCAAAGCTGCCCGGAGCTTTCCCTCCCACCTCGGCCACGTGCCCGATGGCACCGGAGAAGGCGACAAGCTCCTCGCCGAGAAAGATCGGCTTCATCATCATGTGCTCCGGGAGGTGGCACTGCCCCCGGTACGGGTCGTTGTGGACGACGATGTCCCCCGGCGAGAAGAACTCCGGCCCGAACTCCTCGAGAGTCCAGGCGACCGTGTTGGGAATGGCGCCCATCATCGAGGGGGTGAAGTTCTTCTCGGCAATCAGGTTGCCCCGAGCGTCGAGCAGCACCGTCGAGAAGTCGAGGCCTTCGTTGAAGATCGTCGAGTACGAGGTCTTCATCATCACCAGCGCCATCTCCGCGGCGATGTTCGTGAAGGCGTTGTGGAGGACGTGCAGACCTACGTTGTCCAGCTCCAGCTTCTCGTTCATCTCTCTCCTGGGATCGTCAGTACCAGCACGCCGCTCTCGTCGACCCGGACCCGGTCGCCGGCGAAGGCGATGGTCGTGGAGTCGGTCTCCTCGATGATCAGCGGCCCCTCCAGCTCCTCGTCGGGTGCGAGCTGCGAGCGGCGATACACCTTGACGTCGCTCGCCTCGCCGGGGCCGAGCCACACTCGCCGCGACTCGTTCGGGACGTCCTCGTCCGGAAAGCTGGTCGCATCGTCGGTCGCCTGGGGCTTGCGTACGGTTGCCCGCAAGTTCACGACCTCGACCGGCTCCCCGGGCAGGCTGAAGCCGTACTGCCGTTCGTGTTCGACCGCGAAGCTCTCCAGCAATGCGTCCCAGGACCCGGCCGAGCCACCGACTATCTCGACTTCCAGCTCGAAGTTCTGACCCAGATAGCGAAGCGACGCAAAGCTCTCGAACTCGGCGCCCTCGGTGTCGACGCTCCGGCTCAGTTCGGCAACCGCCTCGTCGGCCAGTTGCGCTACGGCCGCGATGAACTCGTCGGGGTCCAGGGTCTCGGAATTCGCGTAGTAGGTCCGGACTCGATCGACGCGAGGCGGCGCGATCAAGGACCCGAATGCGGAGCAGAGCCCCGGCGCGGGCGGAACCAGGATCGTCGTTATCCCCAGTCGGGCTGCGACCGACCTCGCCTGGAGAGGGCCGGCGCCGCCGAAGGCGACGAGGGCGAACTCTCGCGGGTCGAGGCCGTAATCGACCGCGACGAGGCGGACCGCGTTCGCCATCTCCTCGTCAGCGATCATCAAGGTTGCGAGCGCCGCCTGACGGGCCTCCATGCCGAGCTGGTCGCCCAGCGATTCGTAGGCGGCCAGGGCCGCTTCGAGATCGAGTTTCATGGCCCCGCCGAGGAAGTACTCCGGGCTCAGGCGTCCGAGCACGAGGTTGGCGTCCGTGATCGTCGGGTCGAGGCCGCCGCGGCCGTAGGCCACGGGGCCCGGTTCAGCACCGGCGCTGCGTGGCCCGACCCGAAGCATCCCGCCCTTGTCGATCCAGGCGATCGATCCGCCACCGGCGCCGATCGTCTGGACTGAGACGCAGGGGATGGTCGCCGGGATCCCGAAGGCGACGTCGAACTCTGGCTCGTACTGCTCGACGCCATCCTGGATCAGGCCGATGTCGCAGCTGGTCCCGCCCATGTCCAGGGTGAAAACGGAGTCGAAGCCGGCAGCGTGCGCGAAGTGACGGGCGCCGGTCACGCCACCGGCAAGCCCCGAGAGCAGTAGCTGCGCCGGTCTTGATTCGGCCGCGGTAGAGCGCAGGAATCCCCCGTTCGACGCGAGCAGGTTCCAGTTCTCGACGCCCAGAGCTTCTCCGACCCGTTCCACGTACTCGCCGACCACGGGCTTCACGAAGGCATCCGCGATCGTGGTGCTGGCCCGCTCGTATTCGCGCCAGACCGGAGAGACTTCGTGCGAGACGGAAACGGCGGCGTCGGGCAGCAGCCGGCGCACGGTCTCCGCCACCTCTCGTTCATGCTCGGGGTTCAGGTACGAGAAGAGCAGGCAGATCGCGATGACGACGTCGCCTTGATCCTTTGCGACAAGCTCGGCCAGGTCGGCCTCGAGCTTCTCGAGAGCCGCCGGACCGACACCGTCGATCTCATCTCCGTGATGCCCGATCCGCCCCGAGACACCGAGGCAATCCCCTCGGCTGAGGAGCGGGCGCGGCTTCTTCCAGTGGAGGTCGTACAGACGCTCCTTGTCGAGCCTCCCGATGAAGGGCACATCCGTGAAGTCCTCGTTGCCGACGTAGATCACCCGGGGACCGCGTCGTTCGATCACCGCGTTGGTCGCGATGGTGGTACCAACGGTCGCCTGGTCAGGCGCTTCGTCGAGGCCGAGTTGCCGCAGACCTTCGCGGATCGCCACCGAGGGGTCCGAGGGCGTCGAAGGAACCTTGGCCCGCCGGATGCTGCCCTGCTCGTCGAGCAGCACGAAGTCGCAGAAGGTCCCTCCGGTATCTATGCCCAGACGATTCGCCATCATGTTTCAGCCTCCGTTTCGAGGGGGTTGGTGCCACGTGGGACGGACAGGAAGCGGCGGATCACGTTCGCCGTCAGGATCCCCACGTCGGTCGAGTCGCCGGACTCGTCTGCCAGGCTTCCGCACCAGGCCGCCGAGCCGGTGGAAAAGACCCCGCCCCCGTCGCCGTCGATGGCCATGACCATGTCGGCGCGGACCAGGCCATTCGACGAATCGCCAAGCTGAGGTCCGGTCCCGGTGAAGTCTTCGATCATCGGGCGGTACGGCTCCGCGAAGTCGGTTGCGCTGGCGATGACCGTCGCGTGCGGCGGCGTACCGAGCTCGCTGTCCGCCCGGTCGAACTCGTAGCCGGCGACACCGCCGAGGATCCCTCCCGCGGCGCCCACCTCGTCGTCCTGGATACCCTCGAAAACCCATGAGAATCGGGGATCGCGACTGGCCCGGGTGCGCTTGTAGGGGCGTCCCCGGCCGGCGCCGGTCGCGGTCGTGCCTACTCCGAGCAACTCTTGGGAGGCTCGGCCACGATGACGCCACAGGCCACCCATCTCCCGGGTCGTGGTGAGCCGGTTCTCGCCGGGAGGGGAGCTCGAGGGACGGCTCCCCGCCTGGCCGCGCCGGACTTCGGCGACATACCGACGTTCGGGGTCGATGCCGGTCACCCAGTAGAGGCCGTTTCCCCCGAGGTAGACGAGCCTGCCGCCGGCGTCGAGATAGCCCTCGAGCCCGTTCAGCATCGGCGAAGTCCAGTATTCGGGGTGGCCACCGGTTATCACAGCCCGGAAACCGTCGAGCGTCGCCTCGCCGTCGCGATCGAGATCGTGGTCGGCGATGACCTCGTAATCGAAGCCGCGGGCTTCGAGCCAGCGCAGCAGCCGTAGATCCATCCCGACGCCGTGAGGACCGCCGATCAGTGGCCAGACGTAGTCGGGCCTCATGTTCAGAAGCGGTCGGCGCAGCGACGCGTACGGGACCGTCGAACCGTCGCGGTGCACGTCGTAGAGGCTCAGGTACCCCTCCTCGATCGCGTAGCCGTCGCGCCAGGTCAGTTCCACGTCTTCGACCTCGAGACCGGTGAAGTCGCCGTAGCTGTCCGGGTTGGACAGCAGCTCGTGCTCGTCGGCATAGGCGAGATAGGTAAGGGTGGGCAGCAATACCGCGAGGCCTTCCCCGGTCCGTTCTTTTCCGCGACCGGCGGCGCTGACCACGAACGGCACCTGGTCCTCGTGATCGGCGGTCTTGAGACAGACCGCGTACAAGCCCGACGGCGTTTCGTCCGGCAGATCCAGACCGAGGCCCACTGGCCAGCGGGCGTCGTCGAGATCGTCGTCGTGAAAATGCAGGGCGGCGTAGCCCTCGGGGTCCTCGACGAAGCTGGAGCTCCTCCCGTGCCATCGCGGGCCTGTCACGCCGGCCGTCGGAAGGTTGAAGACCTCAACCGGCAGCCCGTGCGAGGAGACCTCTTCGAACCGGGTGGACCCGATCGCTCGACTGAGGTCGAGACGACAGAGCAGGTCCGCCGCGACCGCGTCGAAGTCGCCGTACCGGAGCGCCGCCGTCGCTTCCTCGCCGACTGGAGCCCGCAGGATCGCCGGTTCCGCCAGCTTCCCGTTCAGACAGCCGTTGCCGTCCGCCGACACCGGGCGCGTTCGTCCGTGCGGCGCGCCGATGACGAGTCGGTCTCCGTCCCAGCCTCCGATCGCCCGATCGGTCCGCGACCCGGAGACGGCGTCGTCAACCGAGATCCTGACCGTGCCGTTCGCGGCGTCGACGATGAGCAGGACGTGGTTCCAAGTGCGTGGAGTGACCGGCGCGCCACGGAAGCGCTCCTGTTCGTCGCTTTCGGCGAGGTCCCAGCTGATCCCGATGCTGCCGCTCTCCTCGAGAGTCACCTGCCAGCCGCGAGAGACGCCCGGGTCCATCGTCCCCATGACGACCTGGGGCCGCGGGGTGAGCAGCGTCGGATAGATCCAGAAAGAGAGGCTGAACGAGCGCAGATCGCGGAACTCCGACGAGGGACCGACTTCGAGCCAGGAACCGAAGGTGCTCCCGGAAGCAGCCGCCACGCCTTCGCCGTCGGGCCAGACGCCGGATCGGCGACGGTCCTCGGGACCGGCGTCGAGACGAACCACCGAGGATTCGTAAGGGCAGTCGTCGCCCGCGACGTGAACCTCGACCCGATCTCCCGGGCGAGCGACGAACGGGGCCGCGTAACCGAGCGCGAGCTGTTCCGGGCGATCCTTCATAGCGCGCAAAAGCAACTCCGAAGCCAATTTCCGCTCCGAACCCCTCGCTCCACAGTCTTGAATCTCGGTCACTTGAATTAGTATATCGATAAAGTGCTGACTATTCGACCCGAGCGATTTTCGCCCTAGATTTGGCTTTATTAAGCCATAAAAAATCTGGGGGCCTTGACGCCGGATCTACTTTATCATTACACTAGGCGTGTCGATGGGAGATTCCACTCGATTCCGGTTGTCAACCACGGAGAGGACTTGGTTATGAGGCTCGACACATTCGAACGACTGGCGGCCAGACATTCGCCCGGGGCAACCCGACGGGAAGTCTTGGCGGCCGGAGGACTGGCCGCACTGGTGCTCGCCGGTTGTGGGGGCGGCGACGACGACGGGGGCAGCTCCACCGCCACCGGCAAAAAGGGGGTCGCCGGCGGAGGGAAACCGGTCGACACTGTCAACTGGGGGATAGTCGCCGACCCGGCGGGCCTGGACCCGATCGGCCCCAACGACTACCAGTCGGTCCAGCCGATGTACCAGTGTTACGACACGATCCTCCAGCTCAACGAGCAGAACGGCATCAGTCCGATGATCGCCGAGGACTGGGAACAGGCCGACCCCACCACATACATCTACGACATCCGCGAAGGGGTCACGTTCCAGGATGGCTCGCCGATGACGGTGGAGGACGTGGCCTACAGCATCCAGCGTCACGTCGATCCGGCAAACGGTTCCGCGCTCGTCGATTTTGTCTCATCGGTGCGATCGGTCACCACGAACGGGAACAACCAGGTGATCGTCAAGCTGAAAGAGCCCGACGCGATGTGGAAGTACATCCCCTGCCTACCGGTCGGCATGGTCGTCTCGAAGAAGAACATCGAGAAGCTCAAGAAGAGCGGAGCGACCATCGGATCTCCGGACGCTCTTCCGCTCGGAACCGGGCCCTTCAAGTTCGTGTCCTGGAAACGCGGTCAGACCGTCAACATGCAGCGATATGACGGGTACTGGGACAAGAGCAAGGCCCTGAAGGTGGAGAACCTGAAGTTCCAGGTCGTCTCCGATGCCGAGGCGCTCGCGACCGGAATGCTGGATGGCTCGATCCAGGGAACCTTCCAGCTGAATGGGCAGCAGGTGACTCCGCTCGAAGGCCAGGTCCAGGTGATCTCAAGCGAATCGGTGAACGTCCGCATGGCCGCCTTCAACTGCGCCAAGGCGCCGTTCGACGACCCCCGTGTCCGCCAGGCCATCAGCCTCGCGATCGACAAGAAGGGCCTGCTCGATTCGACCTTCGCCGGCAAGGGCAAACTTTGGAACAGCCCGGTCATGAGCAACCAATGGCAGTTTGCGAAACCGGTCTTCCAGGATGCTTACGACAGCCTTCCCGACTACATGACGCAGAACATGGACAAGGCCAAACAGCTGATCGAGCAGACCCAGGCGCAGGGAGCGACCGGCAACATCATCGCCTCCACGACCGAGCAGGTCGCCCAGGCCACTGAGATCCAGAGCCGGGCCAAGGAGCTGGGTCTCAATCTGACCGTCGACCGGGTCAGCGGCGACGAGCTGATCGCCCAGCTCTTCCCGGAGTCACCGCCCCACCAATGGAGCATGGCCTGCTGGGATTGGGGGTCCGACACACCCGATCCGTCATCGAACCTGTTCTTCCCGTTCTTGTCGACGAACCTTTCGGATTTCACGGAGTACAAGAATGCGAAGGTCGACAAGTTGCTGGCGAAGCAGAAGAAGATGATGGACGGGAAGGCTCGCGCGAACGTCCTGGCCGAGATCCAGGCTCAAGTCGTCGCCGATCAGCCCTGGTCGGTCCTGTACTGGATCACTCAGCTCACCGTGCTCGCCAACGGCCTGGGTGGCCTGGCTCCCATCCCCACCTGGGCTTACCAGCACTGGGCGGCCGACCTGAGCGGGACCTGAGGCCCGACTACTGGCCCGGGACGTCCGGGACGAGGCGGTTCATGCGGCCATCCGGAGAAGACCGGATGGCCGCAGTCATTTGGCGGTACCTCCCCGCCGAGCTCTTCTACAACCTCTTACTGAGCGCCAAGAAGCCCGCCTAGCGGGCACTTCATTTACCTGCGGCCGCCACACTCCTAGCGCCCCCACCTATTGACGAGGCTTCTCCAGCTTGGGCGGGTGGATGCCAGGGCTACTTGCGGCGGACTCGGTAGAGCTTTACCGGGCGGTCGAGGCCCTTGAACTTGTGTTGACCTACCCATGAGTAGGTGAAGTCCGCGTCGCCGGCGGCGTCGACCGCTTTCTTGTCGGCGAGGACGCTGTCCGGCCGCGCGGTCTCGGTGATCCGGCTGGCCAGGTTGACCGGCGGGCCGAACCAGTCGCCGACCTGGGAGATCGCCTCGCCCCGCGCGACCCCGACCCGCAGCGCCGGCAGGTCCCCGCCCGCCTCGTGGCCGACCTCGATGAAGCGGATCGCCGCGTCGAAAAGCGCGGCGCCGTCCTCGGAGACCAGCATCGCCGCGTCGCCGATCGTCTTGACCAGCCGCACCTCCGGGTTCGTGACCTCGATCGCGACCGACTCGAGCAGCTTCGCCACGGTGCCGATCTGCTCCAGCTCGGAGCGCTCCCCGAGCCGGGTGAACCCGACCAGGTCGGCGAAGCAGACCGAGACCTCGGTGCTCTCTGCGGTCCCCATCAGGCCCGGGTTGGCCATCGCCATCGCCTGGTTCCTGAGCTGATCGATGAAGTGGGAGCGGAGCGCGTAATCGACCGCCTGCTCGGCCAGCGGCAGCAGCTGCAGGGAGGCCTGCCGGAGCTGGATCGCCGCCTCGTACTCGTCGGCGCCCGGGGCGATGATGTCCGAGGCCACGAGGTCCCGGTGGGCCTGGGCGATCCGGGCGGCCGAGCTGCCGACCTGACGGGTGGCGGCCAGCAGGTTCTCGGTCGGGATGCCGGCTTCCTGGAAGCGACGCAGCCGACGGGCCGCGGTCAGGTCGGAGTCATCAAAGGTGCGCTGGTCGGGCGAGGGGCGGGGCAGACCGACCGCGGCGATCAGGTTCTGGAAATCGGCGACCGACATCCCGGCCAGCTCGGCGATCTCGCGCGGCGTGTACTTGTCCCGGGAACGGCCCAGCACGAGATCGGCGGGCAGCAGGGCCAGCCGGTTGGCGGCCGTCTCCTCCTTCAGCGTCTCGAGGTCCACCCCGTCCTCCTCGTAGAGCTCGGTCAGCAGCCTGAGACGGGCTTCGCGCTGTTCCGGCTCGAGGCCGTCGAGCAATCCCTCGGCTTCGAAGTCGGGCAGCTTGCGGGCCGTCACCTCGGTGGTCGTGAACGGCCGCAGGTCGGGTGACGGGTAATCGTCGGGATCCGGATAGTCAGCCATAGGCCACGGCTCCTCCACGACGGGGATCGCCGCCACCGCCGAGCTCGCCCGTCTCGGGGTCTCGGGTCACGATCTGGACCCCGCCGAAGAACAGGTTCCGCTCGCTCCAGCGGAAGACCTCCTGGCCTCCCGCCTCGATCCTCCCGAGAGCATCCTCGTCGACCCCGGGCTCGGCCTGCAGCACCCCGGCCTCGAGGTGGATCCGGGGCGCGTCCACGGCGGCCTGCGGATCGACCCCGGAGAGCAGGTTGAGCGTGGTCTGCAGCACGGCCGAGCGGATCCGGTTCGAACCGGCGCTGCCCAGACCGGCGCGGACCTGCCCGGACTCGAGGATCAGGGTCGGTGACATCATCGAACTGATCCTTTCACCGGGCGCGGATTTATGAAACCCGCGCGGGTTCAGATCCTCTTCGCCGAGCATGTTGTTGAGGTGGAACCCGGTGCCGGGAACCACCATGCCCGAGCCGGTCCCATTCGAGCAGGTGACCGACGCGCAGAGCCCATCCGAATCGATCGCGGCGAGATGGGTGGTCGAGCCGAGCCGATCTCCGACCTGCCGGAGATGCTCCTCGCTCAGGAACCTGCGGGCGAAGCCGGCGTCGGCCAGCGCCTCGGCGAAGTCACCTTCACGGGCCTGGTTGGCCGCCTCCATGACCGTCGCGATCTGCTCCGGGCCACTGCCCTCGATCCGGGCCAGCAGCGCGAGACTGTAGGCGACCAGGATGCCGCCGGCCGAGGGCGGCGGGTTGGTCAACAGTTCGCGGCCCCGGTACGCGGCCCCGACCGGAGCCCGAACGATCGGCCGGTAGGCCGCGAAGTCGGCCGCCGACAGGGTCCCGCCCCGGCCGACGATGTACTCCTCGATCCGTTCCGGGATCTCGCCCGTGTAGAACGCGCTGGCCCCCTCCACCCCGTAGCGCTCGAGGGCATCGCCCAGGTCCGGGTCACGGAAGACGTCCCCCTCGCCGAGGATCCTGCCCTCCGGCGCGTAGATCGCCCTGGCCTCCGGGGTGGCGGTGTAGATCGGTTCGAGGATCCGCAGGACGTACGCCTGCTGCCGGTTGAGCGGCGCGCCCTCGCGGGCCAGCCTCGCGGCGGGGTTCGCCAGCTCCGCCATCGGCACTGAACCGAAGCTCTGGAGCGCGAGCGCCAGTCCCGGCGCGGTGCCCGGGACGCCGCAGGAGGCGGCCCCGGCGTTGAACACCTGGGTGGTCAGCTCGTCGAAGTGGACGGGAACCGGGACCAGGTCTTCGGTCAGTTCATGTCCACCGTGGCCCGGCGCGGCCACGAAGAAGTCGATCACCACGGTCTCGATGCCGGGGCCGCCGACGATCATGAAGCCGCCGGCACCCAGCCCGCTCAGCGCGCTCTCGAGGGAGAACGAGGCGAGACAGGCCGCCACGGCTGCGTCGACCGCGTTCCCGCCTTCACGCAGGATCCGCGCACCTGCCTCCGCCGAAAGCGGATGCCCGGCGGCGACGACACCGCGCGGCGCCACGACTCAGGAAAGGAATTCGGGGATGTCGCCGCCGCCGACCGTCGGCAGGGACTCGCGACGCTCGCTGCGAGACGTGTCCCGGCCCGAGCCCTCACGTCGGCTCGCCCGGGCGTCATCCGCCTGCCGGCGACGCGGGGCACTCTTGCTGTCGAAGCGGGTCGCAACCACGGTGA
This sequence comes from Solirubrobacterales bacterium, assembly GCA_044464425.1. Classification (GTDB taxonomy): domain Bacteria; phylum Actinomycetota; class Thermoleophilia; order Solirubrobacterales; family 70-9; genus 67-14. Next base: position 202,507 of record JBIQLL010000002.1, read on the forward strand.
TCCAAACCTGATCGTCGAGATCGTCGTCGATGTTGGCGCCGAAGATGATGTTCGCGTCCGGATGGGCGGCCTCGCCGACCGCGCGGGCCGCTTCGGAAACCTCGATCAGCGAAAGATCCGGGCCGCCGGTCACCGAGAGCAGGATCGAGCGGGCGCCGTCCATCGGCGTCTCGAGCAGCGGCGAGCTGGTCGCCTTCTCCGCCGCGATCAGGGCGCGATCGGGACCGCTGCCCATGCCGATGCCGAGCAGGGCCCGGCCGGCGTCGGACATGATCGAGCGCACGTCGGCGAAGTCGAGGTTGATCACCGAGGGCAGGGTGACCAGATCCGAGATGCCCTGGACGCCCTGGCGCAGCACATCGTCGGCGACCTGGAAGGCGTCCACCATCGGGGTCGACTGGTCGAGCACCTCGAGCAGGCGGTCGTTGGGGATAACGATCAGGGTGTCGACCTCGCCGGCCAGGGCCTCGATGCCCTGCTCGGCCTGCTTCTGGCGGCGGCTGCCCTCGAAGGTGAACGGCTTGGTGACGATGCCCACGGTCAGCGCGCCGAGGTCACGGGCCAGCCGGGCGATGACCGGGGCGGCACCGGTACCGGTGCCGCCGCCTGCGCCGGCGGCGATGAAAACCATGTCCGAGCCCTTGAGCAGGCGCTTGATCCGGTCCTGCTCGTCGAAGGCAGCGCGGAAGCCGAGTGACGGGTCGGCGCCCGCCCCCAGGCCGCGGGTCTCGTCACCGCCGATGTGGACGGTGAGATCGGCCATGCAGAGCTGGAGCGACTGCAGATCGGTGTTGACCGCCATGAACTCGACCCCGGGGATCTGGGCCTCGATCATCCGGTTGATCGCGTTGACGCCACCGCCACCGACCCCGATCACCCGGATCACCGGGGTGTGCGGGACCCCGGCGCCGGGCGCCGACGACGGCTCCTGGCGGCCGTAGCGCGGACCGTCATCACGGGGGTCCGGCGGGGTCTCGGAGAAGATTCGCTTGAGCCTGTCCTGAGCGTCCGGCACACCGGTCGTGTCGGCGGGCGGATCGGGCGCCGAGAGCGGCCCGGGGTCCTCGGACCGGGGCGGGCGGGAGGGTGCGGGTGCCGGCTCCTCGCCGGATTCCAGCGGGTCGCGGCGGCCGAAGCGACCGGCCGCATCGGGATCGGGGCCGCTGGGCTCGTCCGCCGGGGCGGGGTCGGGCTCGGCGTGGACCTCGGGCTCGGGTGCCGGGGTGGCCGCGGCGGCCTCCGGTTCAACCGGATCGCCCTGCGGCCCGCCGGTATCATCCGAACGCCGCGGCTCGAACTCGGGGGGCTCCTGTGAGGGGTCGTCGGAAGTAGAGCGGAACAGGTCCGCCAGGGGACCTTCACGCATACTCGCTCGTTTACGACGAGCCATCACTCAAGACCTCCTTCGCCAAATTCCGGTAGTACGACGCCGCACGACTGTCGGGATCGTACTTCAGGACACTAGCGCCTCGTACCGGCGCCTCGGCGAACTTGACGGCCTTGCGGATGCGTGACTTGAAGACGAGATCCCCGAAATTCTCTTCGAGGATCGAGACCGCCTCCCGCGCGTGCAGCGTGCGGGAGTCGAACATGGTCGGCAGGATCCCCTCGATGTGGACGTTCGGATTGAGGTTCTCCTGGATCATCTTGAGTGTGCTCTGCAGCTGGACCAGACCGCGCATCGAGAGGTACTCGCACTGGACCGGCACGATCACCTTGCTCGAGGCGGTCAGAGCGTTGATGGTCAGTAGGCCGAGGCTCGGCGGCGTGTCGATGCAGATGTAGTCGTACTCGGAGTGGATCTCCTTGAGCGCGCGCTCGAGCGAGCGTTCCCGCCCGATCTTGGTGCTCATCGCGATCTCGGCCCCGGCCAGGTCGATCGAGGCGACCGCGATGTCGATCTCGCGGTGGGCAATCACCTCGGAGATCGGCAGATCGTCGACCAGCACGTTGTACATGCTCTGCTCGCACTTGTCCGGGTCGATCCCCTGGCTCATGGTCAGGTTGCCCTGCGGGTCGAGGTCGACGCAGAGCACCCGGTTCCCCAGCTCGGAGAGGGCGACCGCGAGGTTGAGGGTCGAGGTCGTCTTGGCGACGCCGCCCTTCTGGTTGGCGAAGCTGATCACCTCGGCCAGATCGACCGGCTGCTCCGGCTGCTGGTGGGTGGGCAGGGTCTGGAAATCACGCCGGTCCGGGGCGAGCAGCTCGGCTGCCTTGAGGCGGATCTCGGTCTCCTCGGCGGCCGCTTCCTCTTCGACCTGGGCCAGCTCCTCCTCGACCGGCACCGGCGGCGCGGCGGGTTCCGCCGGCGTCGCGGCCTGGGCCGGCGTCTCGCCACCCGGGCCAGGCGCCGTTTCGGCTTCGGCCGCCGGAGCGGGTTCAGGCTCGGCCGGAGCCGGCTCGACGGGTTCGGCGGCGACCGGCGCAGGCGGCTCCGGGGCCACCGCTTCGGCCTCGGGTTCCGGCGCCTGCTTTTCGCGTTCGTGGTTCTTGCGGCTCAAGATTCGCATTTGGGCCGTTATTCGCATGTAAAAGCCGGTTTCCTCCCCACCCCCTCGATCCGGTTGAATGCCTTCATCCCCGATTTCCTCGACAAGCGGCTGCTATTCGTCACCGGGAAGGGCGGAGTCGGCAAGACAACGGTCTCGATGGCGCTCGGCATCCGGGCTGCGATGGAGGGCAAGCGAACCATCGTCTGCGAGGTCTCGGCGACCGAGAACGCCTCCCGCCTTTTCGCCCAGTCCGAGGTCGGCTTCCACGAGGTGGAACTGGCCAATGACCTCTGGGCGATCTCGATCGACCCGGACGAGTCGATGCGCGAGTACGTCCTGCTGCAGCTCAAGGTGAAGGCGATGCGGGATCTGCTCTTCCGCAGCCGCATGTTCACCTACCTCGCCGCCGCCACACCGGGCCTCAATGAGCTGGTCACGATCGGCAAGATCTGGGAGCTGGCCCAGCTCGACCGCAAGGTGAAGCACGGCCGCAAGTACGACCTGGTGATCGTCGACGCCCCGGCCACCGGCCACGGGATCAGCTTCCTCCAGACGCCGCGCACCTTCGCCTCGATCGCCCGGGTCGGGCCGATCCACAGCCAGGCGCTCCAGCTCGAGGCGATGATCACCGATCACGACCAGACCGGGACCGTGATCGTCTCGCTGCCGGAGGAGATGCCGGTCAACGAGACGGCCCGACTCGAGTCGGAACTGACCGCGGACATCGGTATCGCGATCGACCGGGTGGTGATGAACGGGCTCTACCCGAAGACCTTCTCGAAGGCGGACGTGAAGAAGATCCGCCGCCTGAAGAAGAGCGATGACGCGGAGGTCCGCGCCGCCGCGCGGGCCGCCGCCTCGCAGGCGACCCGGGCCACCGCCCAGGGCGAGCAGCTGGCCCGCCTGGAGGAGATGGTGAGGGCTCCGGTCAGCACCCTCCCCTACGTCTTCAAGCCCGAGCTGGACCTCAAGGCGGCCCGCCGCCTGGCCGAGGAGATCACCTGATGGCCTCGATCGAATCGGTGATCGAAGGTCGGGAGATAGTGATCTGCGCCGGCTCGGGCGGGGTCGGGAAGACGACCACCTCGGCGGCGATCGCGCTCGGGATGGCAGCCCGGGGCCTCCGGGTATGCGTCCTGACCATCGACCCGGCCAAACGCCTGGCCGACTCGCTCGGCCTTAGGGAGCTTGGCAACGAGGCGACCATGGTCGATCCGCAGCTGCTCGAGGAGCAGGGCGTCGACACCTCGGGCGGCGGCGAGCTCTGGGCGATGATGCTGGACGCGAAGGAGACCTTTGACGCGCTGGTGGCCCGTCACGCCGAGGATGCCGAGGCCCGGGACCGGGTGCTGAACAACCGGATCTACCAGCAGATCTCCGGCGCGCTGGCCGGATCGCAGGAGTACATGGCGATGGAGAAGCTCTTCGAGCTCCACTCCGAGGGCCGGTTCGATCTGCTCGTTCTCGACACGCCACCCTCCCGTAATGCGCTCGACTTTCTCGACGCACCGAAGCGTCTGGTCCAGTTCATCGAGGGCAAGTCGCTGCAGATCTTCCTGCGACCGACCGGTTTGGCCGCCCGGGTAGCGAGCCGCGGCACCGGGATGGTGCTGGCGGTGCTGAAGCGAATCGTCGGCTTCGACCTGCTGGCTGACCTCTCCGAGTTCTTCACCGCCTTCAGCGGGATGATCGAAGGCTTTCAGGACAGGGCCCACCGGGTCAGCTCGTTGCTGGCCGACGATCGGACCTGCTTCCTGATCATCTGCGGGCCCCGCGGCGAGCCGATCGACGAGGCGGTCTTCTTCCACTCGAAGCTGGTCGAGAACGAGATGCATTTCGGCGCGGCGGTGGTCAACCGGGTGCGTTACCGGCTCGGCACCCGGCAACCGAAGGTCGGTGACCTGGCCGGTCGGATCGAGTCCGAACTGGAGGACGCCGACCTGGCCGGCCGTCTCGCCCGCAACCTCGCCGAGTACGACGTGCTAGCGGTCCGCGACCAGAAGAACATCGACCGCCTCCGCGAGGCCCTGAACGGGGAGCCGGTGATCCGCATCCCCTACCTGGACACCGACGTCCACGACATCGCCGGCCTCGCCGAGATCGACCGGTTCCTGTTCACCGACGAGGACCGCCGGGTCGACCTGGCTACTTATGTTTGAACTTGAGGTCCGAGACCGACCACTCGGTGGTCTCGGGCTCGGGGAAGAAGTTCCGCGGGGGTGCGGGCTGATGGCTGCGGCGCAGGTCGTCGAGGCCGTCCATCTCGTGTGAGGGCCACTCCATGGTCGAGCCGCTCTTCGACTGGGCGAGCCAGTCCTCGCGCAGGGTCGCACCGATCTCGGTCGATGCGGTCACCGAGATCTCGCCTTCCTGCGGAGCGGGTTCGACCAGGCGGGTGACGCCCGTGTCATCTTCGCCGTGGTCCTGATCGAAGAGGCCGCCGACGTTCGAGCCGGTGGAAACCGTGAACTCGGGTTCCGGCGGCGTGACGATCGAGTCGCCGTCAGCGGGCTCGATGCCGAGCGCGCGCTCGATCTCGGGCATCGGCTGCAGCGGCGCCTCGGGGACCGGCTCCGGCTGGAACTCGGGGATCACGCCGAACAGCGGGTCCTCTTCCCCGGCGTCGACGCTGGTGCCGCCGACCACGCGCGGCTTGAAGATGTGGATGTCGGCGCCTTCCTCGGCGACCGGCTCGCTGATCAGGTCCTCTTCCGGTTCCTCGATCACGTCCCACTCGGCGGTCGACCCGTAATCGCTGACACTGCCCTCGCCGGCGGTGAGCCCCGTGGTGAGCAGGGTCTCCTCGGCGGCGACGTTGAGGCTGGTGCCGTAATGGCCGAGCACCGCTTCGCGCAGGATGTGGCGGGTCGAGTCCTCGATCCAGGCGGAGATGTAGGTCGCGGACTCGCCGCCGATCGAGGTCAGGTCCTCGCCGTTCACCATCGTCTGCTCGAGATCGAGAGCCAGCTCGACCCGCTCGCGGGAGCGCAGGTCTTCCGCGTTGCCGGTGATCAGAGCGGCGGCCCGGGCGGCCAGCGGCGCGTCGATCACGCCCTCGCCTCCGAGCGAGGCGCGGATCGCGAGCAGGTGATCGCTCAGCGCCTCGACCGGGTTCTCCCGCTCGCACCCGTACTGGAAGCGGCGCTGGGCGAACTCGATCCGGTCGGCCGCCGGCGACTCCTTCGCCAGGCAGGCGATCAGCTGGTTCAGCCTTTCGACTTCGGACTCGATCAGGAAGTAGCTGCCCGGGCGCGGCGGCGCGACCGCGGTCTCGATCCGGCGCCAGGAGGAATCGCCGACCGGGGCGAAGCCGAACGGCCCGAGGCCGACCGAGCCTTCCTTGTACAGGCGCAGCGCGCGGATCAGGCCCTTGAGCCGGTTCACGGCCTGGGCCGGGCCGCTCTCGGTGCTCTCGAGCTCGGTCAGGGCGAAGTAGGCAGTCTGCCAGGCGGTGCGGCCGGTCCCTTCGCTGGAGGTCGCCTCCAGCGGCGCGTTGATCGAGTCGGCCTGGGCGATCCGAATCCCGTTTTCCAGCGTGACCTCGGTCGGGGTCATCTCGAAGCCGATCAGCGGGACCAGCAGCACGTCGGCCTCGCGGATGTCGCGGGTCTGGACCTCGAGCCCGGCCAGGGCCTCTTCGACCCGGCTGATGTCAAGCGAGAACTCGGTGGTTCCCTCCCAGAGGGAGGTGACGAAGACGGCGATCATCTCCTCGGCCCGGCGGTTCGGTTCCGAGGGGACCGGCAGCCCGCGGGACTCGAGGTACGGCGCGGCGACCTCGGACGAGGCGACGGCCCCGCGCGCGGGGCCGTATGAGGGCAGCGATTTGAGCTCGTCGATGTGGGCCGTGATGAAGCGCGAGGTCAGCGGCACGTACCGGTAGAAGTGGGAGCTGTCCCCGTTGTTCTCGGCCACGTCGAAGGGGATCTCGTCGCCGGTGGCCACCAGCGAGGTGAACCGGGTCGATGCCTCGGCTGCGAGCCGCTTCAGAGCCTCATCAAGAACGGGATCGTGCATGCCTCGGGAGTTCCCTCCCGCAGCCAGGCATCCTGCGATTGCAGGAATTGGTGCATCACGCGAGCAACTTTCCCCGCCCGCCCGGTTAAGGAGACGTAGGTCTACGTCCAGTCAGGAGGGGTCTTGTCAGGTTCTTTGCGTTGGTCGGGGTTCGCCACAGCCTTGCTGGTGGCTTCGCTCTGTCTTCTTGGTACGGCTTCGGCCCGTCCGGGGGCGCTGGACGCCGATTTCGGCGTTGACGGGGTCGCCATCACCGCGCCCGCCGCGGGGACGCGGGAAGTCTCCGCGGACATGGCCGAATCCTCCGACGGCGGCCTGATCGTCGCCGGGAGCGCCACATCCGCGCCCCGCTCGATCGTCTTCAAGTACCTCGCCAACGGCACGCCCGACCTCGTGTTCGGCAACCAGGGCCAGGTCCGGACGACGGGATTCGGCTGGGAGCAGGTCGAAGTCCAGGCCGACGGCAAGATCGTGCTGGCCGGCGCCCACGGTTCGAAGTTGACTTTCGCCCGCCTCGACGCTGATGGTTCTCCCGATCCTTCCTTCGGCCCGGGCGGCGAGGTGACGCTCGAGGCTTCCGGGATTTCCGACCTGCCCAACGGAGTCAGCCCGAACGCGTCGATCTCCTCGCTGAATGTGACCGCCGACGGCAGCCTCCGAGCGATCGGCAGCTTCGCCGGCTGCGATGCCGATGGATATGTCTGCGCCGACGCGTTGATGGTCAGCCTCGAGGCAGACGGCAGCCCCACGCCTGGTTTCGGGGCGGGCGGCGTGAAGGAACTCGAGATCGCGGGGGCCGGGCTGGTTTCGGCGACGTTCGCCGATGGAACATCGGTCTTGATCCGCAGTGAAGGATCCGATCCTCCCTACGGAGGTTCGCTCTACGCCACACCTGTCTCGGCGTCCGGCGATCCCGGCGATCAGACAGACCTGACCCTCCGGATCACCGACCACACCCCGAGCATGCCCGATTACCGCGGAGGCACGACCGTTGACGGGGAGGGCAGGTTGCTCTTCACCGACGGGACCGCCGTCTGGAGGATCCTCCCGAGCGGCGAGCTCGATACCGCTTTTGGCGATGGCGGACGAGTCGTCGTCAACGACCTGACCCGGTTCAACCCGGACCGACCGGGATTCAGTATCACCGGCATCACGATTGACGAGCACGATCGGATCCTGCTGTCCGGCGGGCTCCGAGGAGGCAACGGAGGCGCCTGGACAGGCGACAGATGGGCTAGCGCGGCCGCGGTCGGCCGCCTGAAACCGGACGGCGCCATCGATCCCTCCTTCGGTGGCGGCGGGCTGGCCCCGGCCTGGGCGGGAACGAAGGCCGGGGAGAACCTGAAGGGTCGCACCTCGATCATCTCCGAACCAGGAACGGTGACCGTTGCCGGCCTGGGCCCGATCGGCGACGGCTATGGCTTCACTCTCGCCCGCCTCGTCAACGACGAGATGGAAATGCCGCGCTGCGACGGCAAGGTGGCTGACTACGTCGGAACTCCGGGCGATGATCGGGTCGAGGCCCACCAGGCGGTGGTCAGCACGCTGGGCGGCAAGGACCGCGTGAGCGGCGGCTACCGGGCAACCGTCTGCTCCGGCGCGGGCGAGGACTCGGTCCGGCTCGAACTGGGTCCGGCGAAGGTGTTCGCGGGACCGGGCTCGGACCGGATCACGCTCGGAGACAACGGCGACAACGAAGCCCATGCCGGCCCCGGAGCCGATCGGATCACCGGTGGCAAACGACCCGATCGACTCTTCGGAGGCGGCGGAAACGACACGATCCTCGGCGGGCTCCGCGACGACCGGCTCTTCGGGGGTGGTGGCCGGGACCGGCTGTTCGGCCAGGGTGGACGCGACTGGCTCTTCGGCGGGCCGGGCGTCGATCAACTCAAGGTCGGGCCGACCAAGCCCGACCCGACCGATTACCTGCCCCGCCGGCAGGGCGGCATCCTGCGAGTCACCACGCTCGGTCACAAAGCTGCTTTCGCTTACCGCCTGAACTTCGCCTGCCAAGGCGATCCTGACCAGCGGATCAGCCAGGGCAGCAGTCGCGGCATCCCCTTTGACCCGAGCACCGGCAAACTGGCGCGCGTGACCGGCACCCTGGGTGACGTGTTTGCCGACTACGGCGGCTTCGTCTCCGACATCCGGGCCCGGGTGAGGAACGGCAGGATCACCGGCCGGTACAGAATCATTGACAACTTCGGCAGTTCACTGTGTCGGACCGGCGAGGGTCCGGTCCTGATGAAGGGCCTGCTCAAGGACGCCTGGGTGTCGTTCTCGGCGAAGGCGGAGCACAAGCCGCGTCAGCTCGCCAGGCAGTGACGGCCAGAAGCTAGGCGGCGACGGATTCGGTTTCGCTGGCTTCGCCGTCGAGCCAGCGGATGCCGTAGGTGCGCATGTCCTCGATCAGCGGGACCAGATCCTTGCCCTTGTCCGTGAGGGCGTAGGTGACTCGCGGCGGCACTTCGGGGAAGGTCTGGCGTTCGACGATACCCGCCTCCTCGAGGGTGCGGAGCCGGAGCGAGAGGGTCCGCGGGCTGATTCCTTCCAGCGAGCGTTCAAGCTCGCAGAAGCGACGGCACTCGCCGGCCAGGTCGCGGATCACCAGGAGGGTCCACTTGCCGGAGATCACATCTGCCGTGCGACATACGGGGCACTGATCGTTGTCGATTGCGCTCATAACTCGAAGTGACCGTTCGATTGCCGGCCGGGCGCCCGGAGAGAGGGAGGGCGCCTCTGGCCGATCTTGTCACTTCAACAAGTATAGGCACATGGCTTCACTTACTGAAGCGCGTTGCCGCCCAGGACCAGCACCAATCCCGTTCCCAGCGCCAGAAACGGGGCCAGAGGGAGCATGGTCTGCGAGGGAGGCAGGCGCCGGCCCAGCGAGATCATCACCCCGGTGAGCCCGGCCAAGGCGAGGCCGATGGCCAGGGCGAACCAGACGGTCGATCCGAGGTAGATCCCGATCACCCCGGCCAGCTTGACGTCACCCATGCCCATGCCTTCCGGCCGGATCAGGGCGGCGGCCAGGAAGGGTGCGGCCGCGAGCAGGCCGGAGAGCAGAGCCGGCCCCACCCCGCCCCCGGCCGCCGCCGCTCCCAGGCCGGCGAGGGCCGCGAGAGCGACCAGCCAGTTCGGGATCAACCGGCTGCGCAGGTCGGTCGCCGAGGCGATCAGGAGGGTGGCCAGGAGGACAGGAATTGCCATGCCTCCACCCTGCCGAAGAAAAGCTCACACGTGGCTCTACAAGCGTAAAAGTTGTGCAACAAAAAGCGCCGGCCTGGAGGCCGGCGCTTTGAGGTTCATTCGGACCCTGAGGATCAGGTGGCCTCACGGAGCTTCTGGGCCTCGTTGAGGCTCTGGAGCTTCTTCAACGACTGATTCTCGATCTGACGGATCCGCTCGCGGGTCACGTTGAAGGTGCGCCCGACCTCGTCCAGGGTGCGGGGGTGCTCGCCGCCGAGCCCGTAACGGAGCTCGAGCACGCGGCGCTCGCGGTAGGAGAGGTTCTCCAGCGATTCCTTCAGCGCTTCCTTGGTCAGCAGGTCAGCGGCCCGGTCGAAGGGCGATTCGGCCTTCTCGTCGGCGATGAACTGGCCGAACTCGGATTCCTCCTCGTCACCGACCGGCTTCTCGAGCGAGACGGGCGACTGGGCGGAACGCTTGATCGAGTCGACTTCCTCGGGGTCGATGCCGGTCACTTCGGCGATCTCCTCCGGGGTGGGCTCACGACCCAGCTCGGTGACCAGCTTGCGCTCGGCACGGCCGATCTTGTTCAGCTTCTCGACCACGTGGACCGGGATGCGGATGGTCCGGGCCTTGTCGGCCAGGGCCCGGGCGATCGCCTGCCGGATCCACCAGGTCGCGTAGGTCGAGAACTTGAATCCCTTGCGGTAATCGAACTTCTCGGCCGCGCGGACCAGGCCGAGCGTGCCTTCCTGGATCAGGTCGAGGAAGGGCAGGCCCTGGTTGCGATAGTTCTTGGCGATCGAGACGACCAGCCGGAGGTTCGACTCGACCATCTTCTGCTTGGCGTCGAGGTCGCCGCGTTCGATCCGCTTGGCGAGATCGACCTCTTCCTGGGCGGTCAGCAGGCGAACCTTGCCGATGTCCTTGAGGAAGAGCTGCAGCGAATCGGTGGTCATGTCCGGCTTGAGGTCGAGCGCCTCCTTCTTGCGCCGGCGGCCGCGACGACCGTCGGAGCGCTCGTTCTCGGCCGAAGCCTTCTGGGCCGGATCGACGTCTTCAACCAGCTCGATCCCCTGCTTCTCGATGTGTCCGTAGAGATCTTCGACGTCGGATTCGTCGAGATCGACTTCGGCCACGGCGGTCGCAACATCACCGAAAGTGAGTACGCCGAGCTGCTGACCCCGGTTGACGAGGGTCTTTACTTCTTCTAGTTCCTGGAGTTCGGCTACAAGCATCTTGTCCCTATCTGGTATTCCCTGTGGCGGCATTAACAATCCGTCGTCCCGGAAATCGAGGGTCCGGGTGACAGACGACTTTCACTTGGATCACTCGTCACGATCCACATTCGCTCGGGTTTTGCGGAGCAGGAAAAGCCGCCGCCATCTCTAAGTGGTCAAACGAGTGACCGGATAATAGCCACTTCACTTAGTAAAGTCAAGGGGCTGCGCTCCGTGAAAGATTCATACTCAAGGAACGCGGGCTGAACCCATGAGTTGCACCGACTGTGACGAAAATCCCCTGACGCACCCGAACAACGCGGCAATTCCGCTGGAAGAGCAGTGGAAGCACCTGCATTGGATCCAGGCTTTCTGGACCCGGGCCTGGCGGGAAAACGTCACCGGCCTCTCCGGCATGGTCGCCTACAACCTGATGCTGGCGGTCTTCCCCTTCGTCTTCCTGGTGCTCTTCATCTTCTCCCAGGTGCTGCAGATCGACGGGGTCGAGAAGGGGATCTTCAACGACCTCCAGCGGCTCTTCCCCAACGCCGAGGGCGGCACCCTGAACGACGTCATCGCCGCGATCCGCAACAACTCCGCCACCCTCGGTATCGCCGCGGCGATCGGTTCGCTCTGGATCGGCGCCTCCTTCTGGGGCTCGATGGACACGGCGTTCTGCCGGATCTACCACGTCGAGTGCCGAGGCTGGTGGGAGCAGAAGCGCTTCTCGCTGGGAATGCTCCTGGTGGTGACGATCTTCCTGCTGGGAAGCGTCCTCCTCCCCGCCCTCGAGGGCGCCCTGATCCGCCAGACCGACAATCTGCCGTTCGGGCTGAACGAGATCCAGAACCTCGACAACGCGGTCCTGATGGGGGTCACCCTGACTCTGAACTTCATCGTCGCCGGAGTGATCTACTGGGCCGTGCCCAAGGGCCACATGCCCTGGCGGGCGGTCTGGCCCGGAGCCGTCTTCACCACCCTGGTCGCCGCGCTCGCCAACTGGCTCTTCCCGATCTACCTGACCAACGTCTCGGCCTTGAATCGGTTCGGCTCGACGATCGGGTTCATCCTGATCGCCCTCTTCTGGTTCTATCTGGTCGCTCTGACCATGCTCGCCGGGGCGGTGATCAACTCGATCCGCCACGAGTTCCATGACACGGGTCGCCTGCCCTACGGCATCCTCAGCCGTTCCCAGCTCCTGGCCCGGGCCCAGGCCGAGGCGGCCCGGGCGGCCCAGCGCCCGATGGCCGAGCCCTACCGCTCCCTGGTCAGCGGCGACGCGTGGCCCCAGCCGGAGTCGGCCGAGGAAGCCGAGAGCGAAGCGGAGACCAAGGTCATCCCCCTACGCAGAAGGAAGCGCCCGTAGTCGGAACTAGCGGAGCCGGCCCATCCATCACTTGTCTCTGTGGGCCGGCGGGTTAGCCTGGGAGGGCGGGTCGGACCCCGCCCGACTCCTTGTTCCTCTTAGCCGTAGAGGCCGCCCGTAATCTCTTTCAGCTTCGCGCGGTCGTGGCGGGCGCCGACCTTGCGGACGGTGCCGGAGCGGGAGCGCATGACCAGCGACTCGGTGGTCGCCCAGCCGCGGTGGCGGCGGACGCCGTCCAGCAGGTCGCCGTCGGTCACGCCGGTCGCGGCGAAGAAGACATCGTCACCCGAGACCAGATCGTTCGCGGTCAGCACCCGGTCGAGGTCGTAGCCGGCGTCGATCGCCGCCTGGCGTTCCTCGTCGTTGCGAGGCCAGAGCTTGCCGATGATCTCGCCGCCGAGGCACTTGATCGCGGCCGCGGCCAGCACCCCTTCGGGCGTGCCGCCGATGCCCCAGAGCAGGTCGATGCCGGTGTCATCGGAGACCGCCAGCAGAGCCGCCTGGACGTCGCCGTCGGTGATGAAGCGGATCGTCGCCCCCGCTTCGCGGATCTCCTTCACGGTCTCCTCGTGACGGGGCCGGTCGAGGATGGTCAGGGTGACCTCTTCGGGACCGCCGCCCTTGCGTTCGCCGATTTTCCGGATCACCTCGCCGATCGGCTCGTCGAAGCTGAGCAGATCGGCGAACTCGGAAGCGCAGGCGAGCTTCTCCATGTAGACGCAGGGACCGGGATCGAACATGGTGCCACGCTCGGCCAGGGCGATCACCGAGAGGGCGCCGCCGAAGCCGCGGGCGGTGAGGGTCGTTCCTTCGAGCGGATCGACCGCGATGTCGACCACGGGCGGACTGCCGTCGCCGATGTTCTCGCCGTTGTAGAGCATCGGCGCCTCGTCCTTCTCGCCCTCGCCGATCACCACGACGCCGTCCATCGGGACGGTGTCGAGCAGGATCCGCATCGCGTCGACGGCGGCGCCGTCGGCCGCGTTCTTGTCACCCCGCCCGATCCACCGGGCCGCGGCCAGGGCCGCCGATTCGGTGACGCGAACCAGCTCCAGGGCCAGGTTGCGGTCGGGCTTTGATCCGGATCGAACGTCGTGCGAGATAACTCCCATGGCAGGCAGGCTACCTCCCGGACGTGCCGCCGCGCTTGCTCCTCGTAGTGAGTCGGATTTTCGGCTCGTCTGCCGAAAATCCGACCCGCCGGAGACTGCGCGTGAACTACCGGTTCCCGGCTGCAACAGGGTCGGGATATGCTGCGCGCATGCCGAACGATCGATGGGGCTTGACCCTTCCCCTGCCCGGGGTCTCACTGGCCGACACCAAGGACTTCGTGCAGCTGGCGGAGGCCGAGGGTTACACCGACCTCTGGACCGGTGAGACCGGCGGCCCGGACGGCTTCACCCCGCTGGCTCTCAGCGCTGCCTGGACCGAGAAGGTCCGGCTCGGCACCGGCATCGTCGGGGTCTTCCAGCGCGGCCCCGCCCTGCTCGCCCAGCAGGCCGCCGCCCTGACCGACGCCTCGTCCGGCCGCTTCGCCCTCGGCATTGGGGCGTCTTCCGACCGCATGGTCGAGGGCTGGAACCAGATCCCCTTCCGCAAGCCGCTCTCCAAGGTCGAATCGACGGTCGATTTCCTGCGGGTCGCCCTGGCCGGCGAGCGGACCGAGACCGGCTTCAAGCTGGAGACCGCTCCCGCTCACGAAACCCCGATCGTGCTCGCCGCGCTGCGCGGCAAGATGCTCGAGCTGGCGGTGAACAAGGCCGACGGGGCCTTCACCAACTTCCTGCCGCTCGGCGGCCTGTCCCAGGTCACCGCCGGGATCGCGGGAGCCTCAGACGATTTCGAGTTGCTCTGCCGCTTCTTCTGCATCCCGGGCGAGAAGGAGCAGGTCGAGGGACTGGCCCGCTTCATGTTCTCCAGCTACATCACGGTGCCGGTCTACGCGAACTTCTTCCGCTGGCTCGGCTACGGCGAGGAGATCGAGCCGATGATCGAGGCCTGGAGCAACAAGGACCGCCAGGGCGCCGCCGCGGCCGCACCCTGGGAGCTGATCGAGGACACCTTCCTGCTCGGCACCCCGGAGCAGATCCGGGAACGGCTCGACGCCTACGTCGAGGGCGGGATCACCCTGCCGGTCATCACTCCAATTGCTTCCCCGGAGGATCACGCCGATCTGATCAAGGCCCTGGCTCCCTGATCAGCCCGTCCCCTCCGCTTCGGGGTCGGTCCAGACCTGCTTCTCCCAGGGCGGCGTGATCGGGTCGAACCGGGCCGGCCGGGCCAGCGGGCCGTCTTTGACCTGTTCGAGCGGAACCAGCCGGACCCGGCTGGCCGGGGTCCAGGACGGGTACTCGTCGGGGTCGAGATCACCGTCGACGTTGCCGGCGTGGCTGCCGCCGGCAATCAGGTAACGGCCGGTCGGCTCACCCCATCCACCCTCGTCCCGCAGCCCAACCGCCTCGGTGGCGTCGGCGAGAAACCCCCAGCCCAGGTCGGAACCCCAGTTGGTCGCCGAGCGGGTGTGGTTGTAGCCGCTGTGGGAGGAGGCTCTCTCGCTGATCGCGCCGTCCGGTGCGACCCGGATCTGGACCGATTCCCAGTCGTTCCGGTGATAGCCCTTCTCCTCCAGGATCGGGGCACCTCGAAGCGAGGCGCTCTCCGGGTAGTAGGCCCAGTACTGGATGTAGGTTCCCGCTTCGTTCTCGACGACCCGGGTGAAGAGGGTGACCGGCTCGCCCGCAGTCGACTCGGCCACCTCGCCGTCGCCCGGGGTGTCCGCGCACCAGGGCGAGCGGCAGGTGCGGTAATCGACCGGCAGACCGAGCATGTCGCGGCCGTACATCAGGGTCGGAGCCCCGGCCCGGACCAGGTCGGCGAGCTCGTCGCCGTAGGCGGCCTCGAGCGAACCCGTGCCGGCGCATCCACCCGAGAGCGAAGCGGCACAGAGGATCTTGGTCGAGACCGTGTGGGCGAGCGCGAGCCCCGGGACCCGCAGGCCGGACGCGATCATCCCGGCCATCAGGGCGGCGACCAGGAAGATCAGCCCGATCCACTCGATCGTCGATTGACCGTCCGCTGATCTGAACCTCAACGCCATGACCGGATCGTGGCGCGAAAAAGCTCACATGTGGCTCGCGGAGCGCAACAATTCTGTGAGGAACCTGCCGCGGGCAGCGGCCGAACCCTCCGCTGGGCGCCGGTAGAGTCTGGCCATGGCCGATCGGAACCGTCCCACCTCGCCGCTGCCCACCCAGAAGAAGGAGATCCAGTGGAAATGGTGGGCCTTCGGTGTGGCGGTCCTGCTCCTGCTGATCATCGTGCTGCAGAACTCGCAGGACGTCGAGTTCAAGATCCTCTTCATCGTCGACACCTCGGCCCCGCTGGTCGTGCTGCTCCTGCTGGCCGCGGCGATCGGCGCGGTGCTCGGCTACACCGCCCCGATCCTGCGCCGTCACCGGCACAAGACCCGCCAGGAGTACGGCAAGGAGTGAGCGGCCGAACCGGGCTGAGGGTCGGCCTCAGCCGCTCTCCAGGCGCCCGCGCGTGACCTCGATCGCCTCAGGGTTCGAGTCGATCAGAACGTAGCCTCGGCCCAGTTCGCGGCAAACCGCGCCGAGCGTGCCCGAGCCACAGAAAGGGTCCAGGCAGAGATCACCGGGCCGGCTCGAGGCCGTGACGATCCGACGCAGGATCCCCTCCGGCTTCTGGGTCGGGTAGCCGGTCTTCTCCGAGCCGTTGGTCGGCACGATCGTGTGCCACCAGACGTCAGTCGGCAGCTTGCCCTTCGCCGCTTTCTCCGGGGTCACCAGGCCGGGCGCCATGTACGGCTCGCGGTCGACTTCGGCCGAGTCGAAGAAGTAGCTCTCGGGATCCTTTACGTAGACCAGGATCGTGTCGTGCTTGGCGGGCCAGCGGCGCTTCGACTTGCCGCCGTAGTCATAGGCCCAGATGATCTCGTTGAGGAAGCTCTCCCGGCCGAAGATGTCGTCCAGCAGCACCTTGACGTAGTGCGCTTCGCGGTAATCGATGTGGAGGTAGAGCGTGCCGGTGCGATCGAGCAGGCGATGGACCTGCTCCAGGCGCGGCGCCAGGAAGGCCGTGAAGTCGTCGAAGGCATCGGGATAGGATGATCGGCCGACCGGTTCCGAGCGGTAGCGACGCCCCCCGAAGCCGGTTCTGTCCCCACCCTCGTCCGCGACCGTCCTCACCCGCTGCCGGGTCTGGGCTCGCCCGGTGTTGAACGGAGGATCCGCGTAGATCAGCTGGAACGAGCCGTCAGCGAGGCCGGCCATCAGTTCGAGGTTGTCCCCCAGCAGGATCTGGTTCCCGTTCACGCGGGGAACGCTAGATCACCAGGGACTCGGACGGCCTGACACCGTCGCATCACATACGTTTACTGCGGTGACCGCAAGCAGCGAGCTTCCCTACCCGCCCTTCGAACTGGCGAACCGCGTGATCGAGCTGCCCAGTGACGACCTGGCCGGCTACATCCACTATGAGATGCAGGGCCGCAACACCAAGGAGCAGCTCGTCGGGATGCTGCCCCGCGGCTACTCGCTGAAGGGCCGGAGCATGCTCGACTTCGGCTGCGGCGCCGGTCGCATCTTGCGACAGTTCCACGACGAGGCTGCCGGTGCCCGCTTCGTCGGCTGCGACATCGACCGCGAGAGCATCGAGTGGATGAATGCGAATCTCTGCCCGCCCCTGGAGGCGGTCCGGTCCGAGGTCGATCCGCCCCTCCCCTTCGACGACGGGACCTTCGACTTCATCTGGGCGATCTCCGTCTTCACCCACCTGACCGGCAACTCGGCCGCCTGGCTGCTCGAGCTGCACCGGCTGCTGAAACCGGGTGGCCTGCTGATGGCCTCCTACATGGGCGAGCTCAACTCGGAGGAGGTCGCCGGCGAACCCTGGGACGGAGACCGGATCGGCATGAACGTGTTGCGGCACAGCCAGGCCTGGGATCTGGGCGGACCGATGGTGCTGATGTCGGACTGGTGGGTCGACGAGCACTGGGGTCGTGCCTTCCGCATCCTCGACCGCAAGTTCTCGAGCGGTCAGACCTGGTGCCTGATGGAGAAGCGGGAGGTCGCGCTCTCACCCGAGGATCTGATCCGGCCCGGCGACGATCCCCGCGAGCTCGCCGCCCTGCGGCACAACCTCACCCAGCTCCAGGCCGAGATCGACGAGCTCAAAGCCGCGGCCGCACCCTCGTCGAGACTTCAGCGGCTGGTTCGCAGGGCCCTCCGGCGGCTAGGGCCATCCGCGGCTAGGGCCATCTAGAGGTTGCCGAGTTCGGTGACTATGTCTTGGACGGTGCCCTTGGCGTCGCCGAAGACCATGGCGGTCTTCTCGTTGTAGAAGAGGTCGTTGTCGATCCCGGCGAAGCCGGCGCTCATCGAGCGTTTGAGGACTAGGACCTGCTGGGCTTCGTCGACCTCGATGATCGGCATCCCGTAGATCGGGCTGGACTCGTCGGTCTTCGCGGCGGGGTTGGTGACGTCGTTGGCGCCGATCACGACGCAGACGTCGGTCTGCGGCAGCTCGGGGTTGATCTCGTCCATCTCGCGGAGCTGGTCGTAGGGCACGTCGGCCTCGGCCAGGAGCACGTTCATGTGGCCGGGCATGCGGCCGGCCACGGGATGGATCGCGTAGTTGACCGTCACGCCCTTCTTGTTGAGCTCGTCGGCCATTTCCTTGACCGCGTGCTGGGCCTGCGCGACCGCGAGGCCGTAGCCGGGCACGATCACGACCGAGTCGGCGTAGGCCAATTGGATCGCGGCGTCCTGGGCGTTCATCGAGCGGTAGGGCCGCTCCTCGCCACCCCCGCCGCCCCCGGTCGCGGGCGAGCCGAAGCCGGCAAAGAGGATGTTGGCGACCGAGCGGTTCATCGCGGTCGCCATCTCCAGGGTGAGGATGGTGCCGGAGGAGCCGACCAGGGTGCCGGCCACGATCAGGGCGGTGTTGTCCAGGGCGATACCCGCGGCAGCCGCGGAGAGGCCGGTGAAGGCGTTCAGGAGCGAGATCACGACCGGCATGTCGGCGCCGCCGATCGGCATGACCACGCCGAGCCCGAGCAGCGCGGCGACGACCAGCATCAGGATGAAGACCGGCTGGTCGAGGTCCATGTACTCGTTGTTGATCCCGAGGTAGATGCCGCCGGCGATCAGGACCAGCAGCAGCGCCGCGTTGATGATCTTCTGGCCGGGCAGAGCCAGCGGCTGGCTCGGGATCAGGTCCTGCAGCTTCGCGAAGGCGACGTTCGAGCCCCAGAAGGAGATCGAGCCGATCACCATCGCCAGCAAGGTCGGGATCATCACTTCCAAAGGCACGCTCAGGGCCGAGTGGATCGAGACGATCGCGGCGTCACCGACGCTGTTCTTGAGCAGCACCTTGACCGGTTCGCTCTCGTGGATCCAGTGGCGATACTCCGACCAGGCGATCAGGGCGATCGCGCCGCCACCGAGGCCGTTGTAGAGCGCGACCATCTGCGGCATCTCGGTCATCTTGACCTTCTTCGAGGCGACCGCCCCGACGATCGTGCCGATCAGGATGCCGGCGATGATGATGCCCCAGTTGCCGATCCCCTTCAGCAGCAGGGTCGTGACGACCGCGACGCCCATGCCGACCGCGGCGACCATGTTGCCGCGCCGGGCCGAGGTCGGGTGGGTGCCCAACTTGATCCCGAAGATGAACAGCGAGAAGCTGACGATGTAGAGAATCGCGACCAGCGACGAATCCGGCGCCAGCGCAGCGAAAACAGCGTTCACGAGCCGGCCTCCGTCGACCCGGCGGCACTCGAATCCTCAGCTGCCGGTTCGGGCTTCTTCTTTTTCGGCCCGAACATCTCCAGCATGCGGTCGGTGACCATGAAGCCGCCGACGATGTTGATCGTGCCGAACACGATCGCGATGAAGCCGATCAGCTCACCGACGAAATCATCGGCGTAACCGACCACGATCAGGCCGCCCAACAGGACGATGCCGTGAATCGCGTTGGTCTGCGACATCAATGGGGTGTGCAGGGTCGTCGGCACCTTCGAGATCACCTCGAAGCCGACGAAGACGGCCAGCACGAGGATGGTTATCTCGGTTACGAGGTTCATCAGCGGGCGGTCCTCTCTCCGCGAATCTCACCGGCATGGGTGATCGTCGCGGCATCGATGATGTCGTCCTCGAAGTTCAGGGTCAGGTCCCCCTCTTCGGTGATCATCAGACCGAGCAGGTTCTCGAGGTTCTTGGCGTAAAGCTGTGAGGCATGGCCCGGAAGCTCCGAAGCGAGGTTCCGCGGGCCGACGATCTTGACCCCGTCCTTCTCGACCGTCTGGCCAGGCTCGGTGAGCTCGCAGTTGCCACCGGTCTCAGCGGCGAGGTCGACGATCACCGAACCGGGGCCCATGTTGGCGACGCCGGCGGCGGTGATCAGGGTCGGCGCGGCACGGCCCGGAATCGCGGCCGTGGTGATGATCACGTCCTGCCGCGCGGCGTTCTCATCCAGCGCGTCACGGACCTTCTGGTTCTCCTCGTCCGTCAAAGGCCGGGCGTAGCCGCCCTCGTCCTCCGCGTCGGGAATGAAATCGAGCTCGAGCGGACGGCCGCCCAGCGAGGCGATCTGCTCCCAGGCCGCGCGGCGGATGTCGAAACCGGTCACGATCGCCCCGAGGCGCTTCGCGGTCGCGACCGCCTGAAGCCCGGCGACGCCGGCACCCAGCACGAGCACGCGGACCGGGCGGATCGTGCCCGCCGCCGTGGTCAACATGCCCCAGAAACGACCCGACTCACGAGCCGCGATCAGGGTCGCGGCATAACCCGCCGCGGTCGCCTGCGAGGAAAGCGCGTCCATCGCCTGGGCCCGCGTGGTCCGCGGGATCAGCTCCATCGCCAGGGCGGTCACACCACCGGCGGCAAGTGCTTTGTTGGTCTCCGCCGAGGTCAACGGCGCCAGATGGCTGATCAGGTACTGACCGCTCCTGAGCTCACCGATCTCGGCCGCCGAAAGCGGCGCCACGTGGAGGATCAGGCCAGCGGAAAGAACATCCGCACGAGAGCCAAGCTTCGCCCCCGCCTCCTCATATTGGGCATCCGTGTGGCCGGCCGTATCACCGGCTCCGGACTCGACGACGATCTCGACGCCCTCGTTTTTGAGGAGCGACTTGACCGACTCGGGAACCAGGGCAACCCGGTTCTCCCCTTCAGCAGATTCTCTGGGAACACCGATCTTCATGGACAAGGCCGACTCAGCCTATGGGAATTAGCCAGACAGGGGCCTTCAGCCCTGCGTGAGGGCCGCGAGGCGCTCCACCGTGTGCTTCATCTGGTCCACATCCGGGTGGACCGGAGTCGCGATCAGACGGTCGATCCCGTTCTCCCGGAAGCGGGCCAGACGCTCCGCGACCTCGGCCTCGGTGCCGATCAGCGAGACGGCGTTGACCAGCTCGTCCGGCAGGGCCTTGAAGGCGCCTTCCTTGTCACCGGCCTGGAAGAGCTCCTGCACCTCGTCGGCCACGTCGCCGAACCCGAAGCGGTGCGAGAGGTCGACGTAGAAGTTGGTCTTCTTCGAGCCCATGCCGCCGAGGTAGAGGACGAGGCCCATGCGGACCGCGTTCCGGGCGGTCTCGAGGTCACCGTCGATCGCCACCTGGACCGAGGGCGAGATCTCAAACTGGTCGCGGGTCCGACCGCCGGCGGCCAGGCCCTTCTCGATGTGCTCGCCCCAGGCCTCCTCGAACTTGTCGACGCTGAAGAAGATCGGGATCCAGCCGTCGGCGACCTCGGCCGCGATCTCGACCGAGCGGCGCCCTATCGCCCCGAGGAAGATCGGGATGTGGTTCCTGAGCGGCCGGAAGTTGAGCTTCAAGGACTTGCCCTGCCCGTCCGGCAGCGGCAGCTGGTAGTGCTCGCCCTGATGGTCGAGCTTCTCCTCGCGGGCGATGATCTCGCGGACCACCTCGACGTACTCCCTGGTGCGACCCCAGGGCTTCCCGTAGGGAACCCCGTACCACCCCTCGGAGACCTGCGGGCCCGAGGGCCCGAAGCCGAACATGAAGCGGCCGTTCGAGAGATAGTCGATCGTGGCCCCGGCCATCGCGGCCGCGGCCGGCGGGCGGGCCGGCACCTGCATGATCGCCGCGCCGAGGTTGATCTTCTCGGTCTGCGCGGCCAGCCAGGCCAGCACGCTGACGCAGTCGGAGCCGTAGGACTCCGCCACCCAGACGGATTCGTAACCCACTCCCTCGGCGAACTGAACCGCCTCGATCGCGTCTTTACCGCGGGGACCGATGCCCCAATAACCGAGATACAGCCCAAGCTTCAGTGACATGCGGGGAGCCTAGATGATGTGAACACGGCCCGTATCTGTACCGCGGCGGGTCGGCCGGAGCGGACTCCGGAGCGATCCGGGTACCCGACCAGTAACAATCACCTCGTGAACGAAGCGGCCACCCAGGTACTGCCCCAAGACGATCACGGCCCGGGACTCTCCGCGGCCGAGGCTGCCGCGCGCCTCCACGACCTGGGGCCGGCCCAGCCCCACAGCTCCCGCTCGACCTCGAGCATCGTTGCCGGCAACGTATTCACGCTCTTCAACCTGATCATCGCGATCTTCTTCGTGCTGATCCTCTCGCTCGGTCTGATCGCCGACGCGGTCTTCGGGATGATCGCGATCGTCAACACCTGGATCGGCATCCGCCAGGAGCTGAAGGCGAAGGAAACCCTGGACCGGCTGGCGATCCTGGTCGCCCCGCGGGCCGAGGTGATCCGTGACGGCGAGTCGCTGGAGCTGCTGGCCGACGAGGTCGTGCCGGGGGACTTGGTCCGGCTCGCGCCGGGCGAGCAGGTGGTGGCCGACGGCCGCATGGTCTCCTCCCGCGGGCTGACCGTGGACGAGTCGATGCTGACCGGGGAGTCGGACCCGATCGGCAAGTCCCGGGGGGACGAGGTGCTCTCCGGCGGCTTCGTGATCTCCGGGTCGGGCTACTGCGAGGTGACCGCGGTCCGCGAGGAGAGCTACGCGGGCCGGATCGCCGGCGAGGCGAAGGCGTTCCGTCATCCCCCCTCGCCGCTGCAGGAAGAGGTCAACAAGGTGATCCTGGTCTGCACCTGGATCCTGCTGCCGCTCGCGGCCCTCCTGATCGGCTCGCTGATCGTCCGTAGCGTGCCCCTGGTCGACGCCGCGCAGACCGCGACCGCGGGCCTGATCACCCTGATCCCGGAGGGCCTCGTCCTCTTGATGAGCGTGACCTTCGCGGTCGCCGCCGTGAAGATGGCCCGCCGCTCGACCCTGGTCCAGCAGATGAGCGCAACCGAGTCGCTGGCTTCGGTCGACACGATCTGCGTCGACAAGACCGGCACCCTGACCGACGGCGAGCTGACCGTGGTCGAGGTGATTCCCGCCAACCTGACCGACTCGAAGCTGGCCGCCCGCGAGCTGGGCCGCTACGCGGCCAGCGCCGGCGACCGTAACCTGACCCTGGAGGCCATCGCGCAGGAGTTCCCCGCCGAGGCCGAACCGGTGGTCGGCGAGGTCGCCTTCTCCTCCGAGTGGAAGTGGAGCGCGCTGAGCTTCGCCGATGGCGGCAGCCCGTACAGCCTGGTGCTCGGTGCCCCGGACCTGATGGTGAGCGCCGGAGCACTGCAGCTCGACCAGCGGCTCAGCGAACGGCTCGCCGAGGAGACCGGCGCCGGCCGCCGGGTGGTCGCGCTGAGCCGCACCACCGCCCCGCTCCCGGGTTCCGGCGCCGACGGCCACCCGGCCGGCCTCGAGCCGATCGCCCTGGTCGTGCTGCGCGAGAACCTGCGGCCCGGGGTCGAGGAGACCCTGGAGCTGATGCGGAGCGAGGACGTAGCTCTGAAGCTGATCTCCGGCGATGCCCGGGCCACGGTCACCGCGGTCGCCGCGGCGGTCGGGATTCCGGCCGACGCCGGCGTGATCGAGGGCCCGGACCTGCCCGACGACGAGCAAGCCCTGACCGAGGTCGCCGCCGCCAACACCATCTTCTGCCGGATCCGGCCAGACCAGAAACGGCAGCTGGTCGCGGCGCTCGCCGCGTCCGGCGCCTACACGGCGATGATCGGCGACGGCGTAAATGACGTGCCGGCCCTGAAGAGCGCCCGGATGGCGGTGGCGATGGGCTCCGGCAGCCAGGTCAGCAAGAGCGTGGCCGACGTGGTGCTGCTCGAGGACCAGTTCGAGCGTCTGCCCGAGGCGATCGCCGAAGGCCGCCGCATCGCCCGCAACATCCACCGGCTCGGCCGGCTCTACCTGACCAAGTCGGTCTACGCGGCGGCGCTGATCCTGCTCGTCTCGGTGCCCGGCTTCACCTTCCCCTTTCTCCCGCGTCACCTCACCCTGGCCGCTTTCCTGACCATCGGCATCCCGTCTTTCGTGCTCGCTCTCGCCCCCTCGGACGGCCCGCTCTACCGGGGGCGCCTGCTCCGGGCGCTGGCCGCCTTCGCGGTCCCCGCCGGGGTCGCGACCGCGCTCGCCTCGATCCTCTCCTTCTTCCTGGTCGACGTCGCCTTCGGCGGCAACCTCGAGGAGGGCCGCACCGCGGCGACCACGACGCTGATCATCCTCGGGCTCTGCTTCGTCCTGCTGCTGGAGCGCGGGCCGGGCCGCGAGCACATCGCGATCCAGAGCTACATGCTCGCCATGGTCGCCGGGCTCGGCGCACTGTTCGCGGGCATCCTCGCGGTCGCGCCGCTCCGGGACTTCTTCGACATGTCGATGCTGACCGCCTCGCAATGGTTCATCGCCATGCTGGCCGCCGCCCTCGGCCTGGTCGCCGCCAGCCTGATGTGGCGCCTGCCCCAAGTCCAAGCCTGGGAAGTCCCGGTCGAGGACCAGTCCGCCCTGCCGCCCCTGGAGCGGGATCAGGGAACGGGCGTCTCATAAATAAAAGGTCGACGCGGTGAGGTTGAAGTTTCGAGCGCTATGTGGCGGAAACTTCAACCTCACCGCACCCACCACCCCTTATGTCCCTGGGAGGATGGGTCGGACCCCGCCCGACCGCGGTTAAGTTTCGTCGCAGGAGCCGTCGGCGTTGAGGGTCGTGTAGATCCCGTTCGAGACGCGGGTCAGGATCTGACCGACGGTCTCGGCCTCCTCTTCGCTGACCAGGTCGATGAAGCTCTCCCGGAAGACCCGCTCCCGGATCGGCTCCATCCGCGCCAGGGTCTCCCGGCCTTGGTCGGTGATCACGAGGAAGGTGCCGCGCCGGTCCGACGGGCAGTAGGTCCGCTCGAGCAGGCCTGCCTTCTCGATCCGGTCGACCAGCCGGGTCAGGCCGCTCTTGGTCACGTTGACCTTGCAGAGCAGATCGCGGGGGCGGCTGGGCTCCGGCGCGTCGTCGAGCGCGAGCAGGACCCCGAAAAAGCCGAGGTCCGGCAGATCCGCTTCGGCCAGCTCCTTCTCGAAACGCTCGGAGATCAGCAGGTAGGCGGAACGCATGGCCTGGAAGGCCTCTTCGTGGGCCGGATTCGACTCGATCTCCGGACTCGGGTTTGCGGTCGCTGCCTGTGCCATAGGGCACATTGTAGCAAGTAGTTGACAGCGCAACTAAATCTTTGCTACGGTGTCGGCCAACAGTTGCTTACGCAACCATTGAACAGTCAACTTCAAGGTACCGAAGGGAACATCATGGGAACCACAGAACAGGCAGTCAAGATCGAGACCGGCACCTACGGCGTGGACACCGTCCACACCCAGGTCGGCTTCGAGGTGAAGCATCTCGGCATCTCCACCTTCCGCGGCAGCTTCGGCGGCTTCGAGGGCCAGATCACGGTCGGCGAGAGCGGGATTGAGGCGATCGAGGGTTCGATCGACGTGGCATCGGTGAACGTGCCCGAGGAGCAGCTGATCGGGCACCTCCTCTCCCCCGACTTCTTCGACGCCGAGAACCACCCGAAGGGCACCTTCGTCTCGACCGGCGTAAGCAAGGTCGACGCCGAGACCTATGAGGTGAGCGGTGATCTCACCCTGCGCGGCACGACCAACCCGGTGACCCTGACCGTCGAAGTCGAAGGCGCCGGGATCGGCATGGACGGCAGCTCGGTGCTCAGCCTCAAGGCGGGCGGTGAAGTCAACCGCAACGATTACGGCATCTCCTGGGGCGCTTCGCTCGACAGTGGTGCCGCCGTGGTTGCCGAGAAGGTCCGCCTCGTCCTCACGGTCGAGGCCGTCAAGGCAGCGGCGTAGCCATGAAGGTCCTGGCCATCGTCGGAAGCCTCCGGGAAAACTCGTTCTCGGAGCAGGTCGCCCGCGCCGCGGGTGATCTCGCCCCGGACGGCGTCGAGCTCGAGATCTATCAGGGCCTGGCCGATATCCCCGCCTACAACGCCGATCACGACCCGGCCCACGACGCCCCGGAATCGGCGGCGGCGGAGGTCGAGGACCTGCGCGATCGGATCAGTGCAGCGGATGCCCTGCTGATCGTCACGCCCGAGTTCAACGCCGGACCTCCCGGTTACCTGAAGAACGCGATCGACTGGGCTTCCAGGCCTCACAAGGCCTCCTCGCTCGCCGGCAAGCCGGCCGCGATCGTGTCCCAGAGCCCGATGCCCTTCGGCGGGATCTGGGCCAACCAGTCGATCCGCAAGTCGTTCACGATCACCGGCACCCCGACCGTCGAGCGTGAGCTGGCGATCGGCAAGGTGGACGAGAAGATCGACGACGGTCGACTGGCCGACGACGTCGCCCGCTCGGACCTGACGGCCCTGATGGCCGAGCTGAACGAGCTGGTCGCCGTGCTCGACGAGGCCGAAGCGGAAGCGGCTCCGGCCTGAGTCGAACCCGACTCGGACCTGACTCCCAAGGCCCGCCCGACGACGGCCGCCGGGTCCCGGCGGCCGTCGTCGCACGGTCCCGTTGTACGAACTGGCAGACCTGCGGGGTTCCGCTCTACGAAACGGATAACGACACCTGAACCCGACCGTCGGCCAGGTGTCCAATCTCAATCCGCCAGGTGGCCAGGATCGGTTACGGCACACCCCTCGCTGGCTAGGTTGGAACTACGGCAGGGGTTTCTTGTCGGCGAGGTTCTGACAGAACGATTTAGGAGGGTTGAGGTTTGAGTCACGTTTCCCGATGGGCCCTAGGAGTGGGCGCAATCTTTGCGCTTCTCCTGGGCGTCCTGGCGCCGGCGGTCAACGCCGCGCCCAAACCAGCAGACACCGTGTTGCGCAACGGTTTCATCTACACGGTCGACAAGAAAAACAGCGTCAAGCAGGCGATCGCGGTCCGCAACGGAAAGATCGTCTACACCGGCACCAACAAGGGTGCGAAGCGATTCATCGGCAAGCGGACCAAGGTCACCAATCTCGGTGGCAAGATGGTCATGCCGGGCATCGTCGACGCCCACAACCACGCGGTCTCGGCGGGCAGCAAGCTGATCGGCTGCGACCTCAATTACGAGGCGATGACCGTGCCCGAGTTCCAGCAGAAGATCCAGGCCTGCCTGGATCAGAGCAGCGACAAGGAGCCCGACGGCTGGCTCGAGGTCGAAAGCTGGTACCGCCAGGCGATGCTCCCGGAGGGCACCGTCACGACCAAGGCCGATCTCGACGCGCTGAGCACCAGCCGGCCGATCGTCGTCCACTCCTCGGACGGACACACCGCGATGGTCAACAGCCGCGCGCTGGAGTTGGCGGGCATCACCGCGGCCACTCCCGACCCGGACGGCGGCCACATCGGCCGGATGCCCGGCTCGGATGAGCCGAACGGCATCCTCGAGGATGCCGCCGGCAGGCTCGTGTGGTCCTTGATTCCGCCGCCGACCCAGGCCGACATCACCGATCAGGCCCGGGCCGCCGTCGAGGCGATGCGGGCCGAGGGAGTGACCTCCTTCATGGAGCAGGGCACCGACGAGATGACCATGACGGCGTACCAGACCCTGCGGCAGGCCGGGCAGTTGACGGCCCGAGCCAGCCTCGCTCCCAACATCCCGCTGGACCAGCGCAGCAAGCCGGCCGAGGCGGTGCGGGACGTGCTCGCCCTGAAGCGGCGGTTCGAACGCCCCTTCCGACCGCAGCCGAACATCACGGTTCGCAACGTCGGTGAGGTCTCCCAGGACGGCGTGCTGCAGTGGCCCGCCCAGACCGCCAGCCTGCTGGAGCCGTATCTGATCAACGCCGGCACCGACGAGAGCCCGAACTGGGTGCCCGGCCCGAGCAGCGGACCGGACCCGTACACCCCGCTGCCGGTCCTCAAGAAGCTGTCCCTGGCTCTGGCCAAGGCCGGCATCGAACCGGAGATCCACGCGATCGGGGATCGCGCCGTGCACGAGACGCTCGACGCGTACGCGTACGTGCGCAAGCACCTGAACGTGAACAAGGCGAAGGCCAAGCTGGCGAAGGCGACCAAGCAGCTGCGGAAGCTCCGCCGCCGCTCGGCCCCCAAGCCGCAGATCCGAAAGGCCAAGGCCAGGGTCAAGCAGGCCAGGAAGCTGGTCAAGAAGACCGATGTTCGCCTCCTGATCGCCCACGCTGAGATGGTCATCCCATCCGATTACGACCGGTTCCGGAAGCTGGACGTGATCCCGGCGATGGGCTTCTGGTGGTCCAGCCCCGACTTCGACTCGATCGATGCGGCGAAGGACTATCTCGGCCCCGAACGCTGGAACCGGATGGAGCCCGAGGGCATCCTGCAGCGCCATGGTGCCAAGATCGCGCTCGGCAGCGACTGGCCGGTCAACGCGATCGACTCGATGTACCAGCTCAAGGTGCTGACCACCCGGGAAGGGAACAACCCCGGTGAGAAGTACCAGGGGCCGCTCGGCAAGGTGCCACCGGTGCCGATCAAGCCGGCGATCCGGGCGATGACGCTCAACGGTGCCTACGGCATGCACCAGGAGAAGCAGACCGGCTCGCTCGAGCCGGGCAAGTTCGCCGACCTGATCGTGCTCAGCCGGAACCTGCTCAAGATTCCGGCCCGACAGATTGAGAACGTGGACATCCTCTCCACGATGGTCGGTGGCGAGACGGTCTACCAGGCCGAGTAGCCACCCCGGGCGTTCAGCCCGGCCAGCCCGACCGAAAGCCGGCCCCGGAAGAGCCTTCCGGGGCCGGCTTTTTTGCTGGCCGCGAAGCGAGCTCGCCCGGCTGCTAGGTTCGAGCCATGACTGACGCCCTGGAATGCCCCAAGTGCGGGTCCGAGATGCGCTCGTACGAACGCAATCAGGTGGTGGTCGATCAGTGCACCGGTTGCGGCGGCCTCTTCCTCGACCGCGGTGAGCTCGAGCGCCTGGTCGAGGCCGAGAGCTCGTTCTACTCGCAGGCTCAGCCGCCGAGCCGGGAGGAGCCGCGCCGCCCGGAGCAGGATCGGCACCATGACCGCCGTGACGATCGCAGCTACGGCAAGCCGAAAAAGAAGAAGGGCCCCCGCAGCTTCCTCGAGGACTTCCTCGAGTTCTAGTCCTTAAAGCGCCGAGATCCGGAAAGTTGGCAACAACGGCCAACTTTCCGGATCTCAGTCACCAGACGTCGCTTCTTACTTCAGGCGCTCCACGAGCATCGCTTCGCCCTGGCCGCCGGCGACGCACATGGTCTCGATGCCGAACTGGTGGTCATCGGTCTCCATGACGTTGAGCAGGGTGCCCATGATGCGGGCGCCGGTCATGCCGAAGGGGTGACCGAGCGCGATCGCGCCGCCGTGGGTGTTGAGCTTGTCCATCGGGATGCCGACCTCTTCGGAGATCGGGATCACCTGAGCGGCGAAAGCCTCGTTTAGCTCGACCGTGTCGATGTCGCCGATCGCCATGCCGGTCCGCTCGAGCAGCTTCTTGAGCGCCCAGATCGGGGCGACGCCCATGTACTCGGGCTCGTTGCCGGCGGTGGCCGAGGAGATGATCTTCGCGCGCGGGGTCAGGCCGAGCTCCTTCGCCTTGGTGTCGCTCATGATGAGCACCGCGGCCGCGCCGTCGTTCAGCGGGCAGGAGTTGCCGGCGGTCACGCCGCCGCCACCGAAGGCCTCGGGCAGGCTGGCGAGCTTCTCGCGCATGTCGCCGCCGTCCTTGCGGGGGCCGTCGTCCTTGCTGACCACGGTGCCGTCGGGCAGGGTGACCGGCACGATCTCGCGATCGAAGAAGCCGTCCTCCTGGGAGGCCACGGCGAGATGCTGCGAACGCAGGGCGTAGTCGTCCATGGTCTCGCGGCTGACGCCGTACTTGTTGGCGACGTTGACGGCGGTGAGGCCCATGTCGATGTAGGCGTTCGGCTGACCGTTATTGCCGATCAGGTTCTCGTTCTGGTCGTCCTCACCGGCGGCGATCGAACCGGCGATCTCGGTGCGGGCGTTGAACTGGCTGACGAACTCGACGCCGGCGGCGATGTAGATGTCGCCCTCGCCGTTCTTGACGGCGTTCGAGGCGTGGCGGATCGCGTCGAGGCTCGAGGCGCAGTAGCGCGAGACGGTGACGCCGGTGGTGGCCTGGGTCAGCTTGTCGGACAGCAGGACGAGGATGCGGGCCAGGTTGTAGGCCTGCTTTCCCTGCGGCATGCCGACGCCGCAGAAGACCTCTTCGATCTCCTTGGGGTCGACGCCGGGGTTGCGCTCGAGGAGCTGGTCGATCACGAAGGCGCCCGTCTCATCGGGGCGAACCTGCGAAAGCGAGCCCTTGAAGGCGCGCCCGATCGGGGTGCGGACTGTGTCCACGATCACTGCTTCAGGCATGCGAAGTCGTTCTCCTTGGTTTGGTGGGCTGAGGCGTGAGGGCGCCGGCCCGGTGCATGACGGATAAATGCCACCGGACAGAGTATTGAACTGCGACGGGGCGAGACGGGTAGATTGCCGTGGGATGAGCGAAACGCCCCGCCAAGGGGGCACCCCTGAGGTGCCCATCAACGCCCCGCAAGGAAGCCCGCGAACGCCACCGGGCGCCGGATACGGCGCCGGACGGGCCGGCTCACCCGGACAGTCCGGCCGTCCACAGCCGCCGAGCGGCTCCTCGGGTGGCCGGCCTCAGCCGCCGTCGGGGCAACCGCGGCCCAACCCGGGCCAGCGACCGCCGGCCCAGGCTCGACCCGGCCAGGCAGGGCCGGCGCAGCCGCAGCAGCCACGTTCGCAGCCCGGCCACCCGCAGGCCCCTGCTGGCACCGCCCGCCAGCAGGTCCCGCCGCGCGGCGTGCCGCCCCGGACCACCGGCTCGCACGGCCGGATGCCGGCTGCTCAGCAGCGCCAACCGGTTGACTTGGCGACCCGGCTCGACGGCCAGCGCGGCTGGCTCGACCAGCTCGACCGCTCGCTCAAGAAGCGTTCGATCATCGCCCTGGTCCTCACCTGCCTGGCGGTCGGGGTAGGGGCCGCCGCGCTCTACATCTCGCTGACCAAGAACGCCGACAGCGACCGGATCGACGCCCTGCAGACCCGGGTCGAGAACCTGGAAGCGGCAGCCGGCATCCCCTCCGACAGCTCGACCGCGCCGGATACCGGCACGACCCTGCCGGAGACGGGCGTGACCCCGCCTGACCTCGGAACCACGCTGCCGGACGACACGACCCTGCCTTCGACCGGCACCACCGACGGGTCCGGGCTCATCATCCCGCCCACGGGCGGCGAGTAGGGACGAGCGGTGGCGGACCCGGCTGCCGAGACGGTTCTCTACGAGCAGCCGTCACCTGGGGTTCGCCTGATCACCATCAACCGGCCCGCGGCCCGCAACGCGATCGGGCCGGTCGAGTCACGCGCCCTGTTCGAGCTGATCGGCCGGTTCCGCGACGACGACGAAGCGAACGTGCTGGTGATCACCGGGGCCGGCACCGAGGCGTTCTGCGCCGGGGCCGATCTCAAGTCAGTGGTCGCGATGTTCGAGCCCGACTCGGGGGTCGAACCGCTCTACGACGCTTCGGACCTCGACGCCAGGCCGATCCCGGCCGAGGGCAACATCGGCCCGACCCGCTGGACCGGAATCGCCAAGCCGGTGATCGCCGCGGTCAACGGGGCGGCCTACGCGGGCGGGCTCGAGTGGGCCTGCCTCGCCCACATCCGGATCGCCGACCAGCACGCTTCTTTCGGGGTCACCTGCCGCCGCTGGAACGTCGGCCTCGGCGACGGCGGCACCCAGCGCCTGCCGCGGATGATCGGACTCTCCCGGGCCCTGGAGCTGATCATCACCGGCCGGGTCATCGGCGCGGTCGAAGCGGAACGGATCGGGCTGGTGGGCGAGGTCACCGAAAGCGGACGCTGCCGCGAGCGGGCCCTGGATCTCGCGGCACAGATCTCGGCGCTCCCCCAGCCCGCCCTGCGGACCGACCTCGAAGCGGCGCTGCGCGGGTTCGGCCGGCCGCTCGAGGAAGGCCTGGCGATCGAAGCGGAGCTCTTCAACAGCCTGCTCGATCAGCCGGAGATCCGCACCGGGTCACGGGCTTTCGTCTCGCGCGATCATCCCGACCGGCTCGCCGGCGCGGCGCCCCTTCATCTGCCGGGTGCCGCCTTCTCCTTCGCCGAACGGGCCCACCGCGGTCAGCCCGGTCGCCACGGCGAAGGCGATTTCATCGACCACCCGGCCCGGGTCGCGCGGATCGCGGTCCGCTACGGGGGTGACGACCTGGCCGAAGCGGCCGCCTACCTGCATGACACGGTCGAAAAGTCGGAGGTCACGGCGGAGCAATTGGAGGTCGAGTTCGGCCCGGAGATGCGGGATCTGGTCCTGACCCTGGGCCAGGACCCGGCGATCGGCGAACGGGCCGAGCGCCGCGCCGACCACCGGCGCCGGGTGGCCGGCGCCGACCGGACCTCGCTGCTGGTCTACCTCGCGGATCGACTGGCCGGGATCGAGGCGATGATCGAGCGGATCGAGGCCGGCGGTGACCCGGACGAGCTGGAGGCGGAACGCCGGCTCGGTCTCTGGCGCGGCGACCTCGAGGCGGTTTCCGGCTCCAGCCCGCCGCCGGAGCTAATCCGCGCGATCAACGACCAGCTCGACCGCCTCGAGCAGCTGATCGTCTGAGGCGGACCGGCCGGCGCCCGGAGGTGGCCGATCCACCTTTCACAGGATTTCAACTTCCCGGCTCCCGGCCGCTCCTATCTTGGTCCCATGGAACGGATCGAAAAGAGAGTGGTGAGCGTTGCTTCTTCGGACAAGACCCCCAAGGCGGCGGCCGCGGTGGTGCTCTCCGGATCTCTTCTCGGCGGGGCAGACAACGTCCAGGCGGTCTCATTGACCGCGGCAACCCTGGCCGTTGCCGAAATGGCACGGAGCCGCTTCGGCGTGAAAGGCTTGCGCTCGAGTGGCACCCGCAGCTCCGACAAGAAGAACGGCGGCCGGATCGGACCGGTCGCCAGCCGCACCCCCTGATCCTCTCTCAAACCAAGGGTTCGGGGACCGTTTCAAGAGGCTGGTCACCTTCCGCAGGATGGAAGTGATCAGCCTCATGCATTCCCTGGTCTACGCCGGCCTGCTGGTCTGCGCCTTCCTGCTCGACGGGCCACAGCCCTACACCTTCATCCTCGGCCTCTCCCACGGCCTGCTGTGGATCGGGATGTCAATCACCTCGATCCTCGCCGTCCATTACCGGGTGATCAACCTGCGCCTCGCCCTGGCGATCACCCTGCTCGGCTGCATCGCCCCGTTCTTCGGCTCGATCGAGTTCCTGCGCCAGAGCCGTCATCGCCGCCCCGGTCCGGAGGCCATCGCCTCGTGAGCCGCCGGCTGGCCGTCACCAACGCGATGCTCGACGGCGACCCGGTCGAGCTGATGATCGAGGACGGGCTGATCACCGCGATCGGGCCGGGAGCGGCCGGGGAGGCCGAGGCGGCGCTAGACGCAGGCGGGGGGATCCTCACCCCGCCCTTGGTCAACGGCCACACGCACGCCGCGATGACCCTCTTCCGCGGCCACGGCGATGACCTGCCTTTGATGCGCTGGCTCGAGGAGGCGATCTGGCCGGTCGAGGCGAAGCTCGATGAGGAGGACGTCTACTGGGGCGCCCGGCTCGCCTGCCTGGAGATGATCCGCTCCGGCACGAGCGGCTTCTGGGACATGTACTGGCATCCGGCCGCGACCGCCCGCGCGGTCGAGGATGCGGGCCTGCGGGCGGTGATCGGTCCGCCGCTGTTCGACCCACCCGATCGTGACTTCGAGACGCGCAACCGGGAACTGGAGGCCTACCTCGACGAGCTGGGCGGCTTCGAGGATCGGATCGCCGCGGCGATCGCGCCCCACTCGATCTACACGGCGGGCACCGCCAGCCTCGAGTACGCGGTCGGCCTGGCCGCCGACCGTGACCTGCCGATCCACATCCACCTTTCCGAAACCGAGGGGGAAGTGAGCGAGTGCCTCGAGGCGCACGGCCGGCGCCCGGCCTTCTATCTGGATGATCTCGGCATGCTCGGCCCGCGGACCGCGCTCGCCCATGGCGCCTGGCTGAACCGGGAGGAGCTCGAGCTGATCGCCGACCGCGGCGCGACCGTGACCACCAACCCGGTCGCCAATCTGAAGCTGGCGGTGGCCGGCGTCTTCCCGTACCCGGAGGCGGCCCGGGCCGGCCTGCCGATCGCGCTCGGCACGGATGGATCCGGCTCGAACAACTCGCTCGACCTGCTCTCCGACCTGAAGGTCTTCGGCCTGATCCAGCGCCACGCCGCCGCCGACGCCGCCGCGATCCCGGTCGCCGAAGCGTGGGCAATCGCGACCGGCAACCGCTCGGACCTGATCCGCCGCCTCGGCCGGCCTTCCCTGCCCGCGGCCGACCCGCTCACGGTCGGAGCCCCAGCCGACTTCATCGTGCTCGACCCCACCGCCCCCGAGCTCGCGGTCGGTGACCTGACCTCCAACCTCGTCTACGCGGCCACCGGCCGGGCGGTCAAAAACACGGTCGTGGATGGCCAGGTCCTGATGCGCGACCGAGTGGTCGAAGGGCACGAGGAGATCGTGGCCCGCGCCACTGAGAGGGCCCACCGGCTGTTCGCGTGATCGTGCCTGCTACGGGATAGCAGGGAACGGGCGTCTCATAAATAAAGTCGGGCGGGGTCCAACCCGCCCTCCCAGTCAAACCCGCCGCCGCTACAGGTAACCCAGCGGGTCCTGGGCTACGCCGTTGATCCGGACCTCGAAATGGAGGTGGGGGCCGGTTGAGTTGCCGGTGTTGCCGGAGTAGCCGATCACCTGGCCCTGGTCGACCGATTGGCCGGCCGAGACCGCGAAGCCGGACTGGTGTCCGTAACAGGTGGAGAGCCCGCTGCCGTGGTCGATGCAGGTGTAGTTGCCGTAACCGCCGTTGTAGGAGGCCATGATCACGGTGCCGCCCTTGGCCGCCCGGATCGGAGTGCCCTCGGGCACGGCGATGTCGACGCCCTCGTGGTAGGTCGAGCCGATCCCGCCCGGTGAGCTGCGACCGCCGAAGCCGGAGGTGATTGTGCCGCTGACCGGCCAGATCAGGCCAGCCGCCGAAGGCGAGGTCATCGGGCCCGCGGGCAGCACGCTGACCCCGGAGGCGGCGGCGACCTGCTCGGCGATCTTCTGCTGGAGGTCGGCCTCGATGTCCTCGAGGTGGTCGACCTTGCTGTTGATGCTGTTCACCTTCGCCTGGCGGGCGGCGCGGGCCTGCTTCAGTTCGCCCTGCTGGTCCTGGACCGCCTTGCGGGCCGTGGCGAGGTTCTGCTCCTCGGCGGCGATCTGGTCGCGGGCCGACTCGATCCGGTCCTTGGCCTTCTTCAGGCGGATCACGACCTGCTCCTGCTGGTCGCGCAGATCCCGGACCCGGGTGACGATCGATTCGTTGCGGTTCTGGATCTGCTCGATGTAGCTCGAGCTCTCGATCAGGTCGCCGTAGCTCTTGGTGGTCAGGATCAGGTCGGAGATGCCGGAGTCACCCGCCTTGTAGATCGCGACCAGACGCTCCTTCAGCACGCCGAGCGATCGCTTGAGACGGGCGGCGAGAATCTTCAGCTGCTTGTAGGCGCGGTCGACCTCGGCCTGGGCGGTATCGAGCTCGGCCTGCTTGGCGGCAAGCCGGATCTCGGCGTCGCGTTCTTGCGCGCGAAGGGCCGAGACCTGCGCCTCGTAATCGTCGATCTTCTGGCTGAGGCCCGAGATCTCGTCGGTCAGAACGCCCTTCGCCTCGTTCTGCTTGGCGATCTTCGCCTGGGTCTGGTTGAGTTCGTCCTCGGTCGAAGCCTGCGCGGACCGGGAAGCGGCGAACACGGTCAGGGCCAGCACGAGAGCGCCGAAAGCCAGCAGCAATGCGGCACGGGCCTTGGTTCGGCGGACCGGAGAAGGCCCGAAAAAGAGGGGATTCGAGAAGTGCACTTCGGGGCAGTGTAAGGACATGCACACAGAACGCCGCCCGGGTCGGACCGGTGCAAGCCGTTTTGCCGCAGGCGACCCGCGTAGGATCGTGGCGTGACCGCCGAAAGCGTTTCCGCTTCGCCCGTCAGGTTCGAATCCGTGACCAAGCGCTACCCCGGGGCCGACACCGTCGCGGTCGAGGATCTCGGCTTCGAGGTTCCCGCCGGGGAGATCTGCGTGCTGGTCGGCCCATCCGGCTGCGGCAAGACCACGGCGCTGCGCATGGTCAACCGCACGGTCGAGATGACCTCCGGCGACATCCTGATCGGCGGGCGTTCGGTCCGGGACGGTGACCCGGCTCGGCTGCGCCGCGAGATCGGCTACGTGATCCAGCAGATCGGGCTCTTCCCCCACCGGACCATCGCCCAGAACATCGGCACCGTCCCACAACTAGTTGGTTGGGAGAAGGAGCGGGTTCAGGCCCGTTCGGCCGAACTGCTCGACCTGATCGGCCTGGATCCCGAGTACGGCGATCGCTACCCGAGCCAGCTCTCCGGTGGCCAGCAGCAACGGGTCGGAGTGGCCCGGGCCCTGGCGGTCGACCCGCCGGTGATGCTGATGGACGAGCCGTTCGGGGCGATCGACCCGATCAACCGTTCACGGCTCCAGAACGAGTTCCTGCGCCTGCAGGCAGAGCTTCGCAAGACCGTCCTCTTCGTCACCCATGACGTCGACGAGGCGATCAAGATGGGCGACCGGGTGGCGGTGCTCAAGAAGGGCGGCCACCTCGCCCAGTACGCGACCCCGACCGAGCTGCTGATGGAGCCGGCCGACGACTTCGTGGAGGACTTCGTCGGCGCCGACCGCGCCCTGAAGCGGCTCGCTCTGATGCGGGTGCGGGACGTCGATCTCTGGACCGCACCCCTGGCTCAGGCCGGTGACCCGGCCGAGCCGGTCCGGACCGCGGTCGCCGCGGCCGAGGTGCCGCACGCGCTGCTGGTCGACAGCGAGAACCGGCCGCTCGGCTGGCTCTCCGAGCGGGACCTGGCCGGCGAGCGGGTGCCGGCGACCCCCGACTCGATCGCCGACCCGCTGATCGACGCCGACTCGGTGCTGCGGGACGGCCTCGCGAACCTGCTCCAGAGCGGCTCGCTCTACGCACCGGTGATCGACCCTCGCGGACGCCTGACCGGGGTGCTGTCGGTTGAGATCGTCTCCGACTTCCTCGCCTCGGACGAGGCCGCCGAATCGGAGCTCACCGCCGCCGAGCGCCCTCATGATTGAGGCCGCCTCACAGGGCGTCGCACGCCTGGCCACGGTCGACCAGAGCTTCTTCACCGACCGCTCCGGAGGCGGCTGTATCCAGGACAACAAGCTCTTCTGCCCGGGCTGGGTGGCCGACAACTACGACCGTTACGTCGACCCCACTCTCCAGCACCTGGTCCTGGTCGGCAGCGCGGTCGCGGCCGGCTTCCTGATCGCCTTCGCCCTCGCGGTGCTGGCTCACCGCCACCGCTGGCTGAGGACGCCATTCCTGGCCGGCACCGGCGTGCTCTACACGATCCCCTCGATCTCCTTCTTCTTCCTGCTGCTGCCGATCACCGGGCGCGGGGCGCTGACCGCGATCATCGCGCTGACCGCCTTCAACCTGCAGATCATCTTCCGCAACATCACCACGGGCCTGGCCAACGTCCCGGCCGACGTGACCGAAGCGGCCCGGGGCATCGGGATGACCCGCTCCCAGATCCTCTGGCAGGTCGAGCTGCCACTGGCCTTGCCCGAGGTCATCGCCGGCCTGCGGATCGCCACGGTCAGCACCGTCGCGCTCGCCACCCTGGCCGTGTTCGCGAACGGGGGCGGGCTGGGCACCGAGATCGTCACCGGCTCGAACATCACCTTCAAGACCGGGATCATCGTGGCCGGCTCGATCGCCGTGATCATGGCGATCCTCTTCGACGGGGTCCTGCTGCTGATCGGCAAACTGCTCGCCCCCTGGAAGCGGAAGCGGGTGCTGGCCTGATGCTCGCCCTGCCGCTGGCTGCCTTCGGCCTCTTCGGCCAGGCCTTCGAGTTCGTCTTCTCCGGCCGCGAAGCCGAGACCGGCGGGGTCACGGTCGGCGGCACCGACCAGGTTCTCGATCTCGCCGCAAAGCAGCTCGAGGTGACGGTGCTCGCGCTCGCGGTGGCGATCCTGCTGGCGATGCCGGTCGGCCTCTGGCTCGGCCACCGTCAGACCGGCGAGTTTCTGGCGGTCTCCGCCGGCAACGCGGGCCGGGCGATCCCGGAGCTGGCCCTGATCGCGCTGATGGCGGCGGCGATCGGGGTCGGCCTGGTCAACCTCGTGGTCGCCCTCGCGATCCTCGGCATCCCCCCCATCCTGACCAACACGTACGTCGGGATCAGCCAGGTCGATCGGGCCTCGGTCGAGGCCGCGCGCGGCATGGGCATGACCGAGGCGGCGATCGTCAGGAAGGTGGAGCTGCCGCTGGCGGTGCCGACCATCATGGGCGGGGTGCGGACCGCGGCGATCAACATCATCGCCACCGCCACGATCGCTCCGCTGGCCGGCATCCTGACCCTCGGCGACTTCATAATCGCCCGCAACGTCTACGGCGACGCCGGTGTGCTCGCGGGCGCGATCCTGGTCGCGCTGATGGCCCTCGCCCTGGAGGGAACCCTGGCCGCCCTCCAGTGGGCGATGACTTCCAAGGGTTTGAAACTGAAGCGGTCCTGAGGTCGGCTGGAGCGGCGGCCGCGAGGATTTCTGGTTGAGCGCCGACCGGCTGGATACGGTCTGTCTGAGAGAAAGTCCCAACCCACCCAGTCCAAGGAGAGAGACGACAGATGCCCGCAAAGAAACTGCGTTACCTGCTGATGGTCGCGCTGCTAGCCCTGGCCCTCGGCCTGGTCGCCTGCGGATCGGATGACGATTCGAGCGACGAGTCGCCGGCCGAATCCACCGCCTCCGGTGAGGCGATCACCTCGAACGCGGCCAACGGCGATACCCCGACCCTGACCATCGGATCGAAGAACTTCACCGAGCAGATCGTGCTCGGTGAGATCTACGCCCAGGCCCTGGAGGCAGCCGGCTACAAGGTGAAGACCGATCTCAACCTCGGCTCCGAGACGATCGCCCTGGCGGCCCTCAAGAAGGGCGAGATCTCCGGCTACCCCGAGTACATCTCAACCGCTCTGACCTCGTTCTACAACACCGCCCCGGAGGACGTCCCGGGTGACGTCGACGGTGCCTACCAGATGGCGAAGAAGGATCTCGCCAAGGACGGGATCGAGGCGCTTCCCCCCACCCCGTTCGCCAGCGCCAACGCGGTCGGCATGCTGACCTCGAAGGCGGAGGAGCTCGGTGTCTCGAAGATCTCGGATCTCGAGGGCAAGAGCCAGGACCTGAAGCTCTACGGCTCGCCGGAGTGCCGCCAGCGGATCGACTGCCTGCTCGGCCTGCAGCAGAATTATGGGCTGGACTTCAAGTCGTTCACGCCCGTGGACATCGGCCTGCGCTACCAGGTGCTGGACAAGGGCCAGGCCGACCTCTCGATCGTGTTCACCACCGACGCCCAGCTCGGCGCCAACGACAAGTACACGATCCTCGAGGATGACAAGGGCGTCTTGCCGGCCGGCAACGTCATCTTCCTGACCAAGAAGCAGACGACCAAGGACGCCGGCCCGGACTTCGCCAAGACGATCGAGCTGGTCCAGAGCGGCCTGACCGAGAAGGTCATGCAGGAGCTCGACGCCCGGGTCGATCTCGACAAGCAGGAGCCCGCCGACGTCGCCCACGAGTACCTCGTGGCCGGCGGCTACATCGAGGAGTAGCCAGCATTCCGGCCGAGAGCGGAGTTGTCAGCAAATAGGTCTGACAACTCCGTTCTCGGCCGAATCTTCAGACCGCCCGCGCGGTCGATTGGCGATCGAGGATTCCGGTCGGGATGATCACCGGGTCCGGGACGGCACCGTTGCCGCCGCCGTCGATCAGGTCGATCAGGGAGAACACCGCCGCCTGGCCGATCGCCTCGGGGTTCAGGGTCACCGCGGTCAGCGGGGGGTCGGCCCAGGCGCTCGCGTGGGAGTCGGTGCAGCCCGCGATCATCAGGTCCTCGGGCACGCTCAGCCCCTTTGCCCGGGAGGCCAACAGCACCCCGAGCGCCAGCTGGTCGAGGGTCGCGTAGATCGCGTCCGGCGGCTGATCTGATTCGAGCAGCTGCTCGGCGGCCTTGAATCCCGCGCCCTCGTTGATCGGCCCCTCGACAACCCTGGTCATCGGTTCCTGCCCGCTCTCCTCGCACCACTGCTCGTAGCCGTGGATCGCATCCCGGGTGTATGAGGTCACCGGCGAGGTCGAGATGAGCCCGATCCGCCTCGCTCCCCGTTCGGCCAGGTGGGCCAGGATCGATTCGGTCGCCTTGACGTGGTCGTTGTCCACCCAGCAATCGGCGCGGCCGTTGCGCGGCGGCCCGTCGCGGCGGCCCGTGGTGACCACCGGCACACCCGCCGCGTCGAGCGTGTCCAGCAACGGATCGTCGCTGACCGGATCCACCACGATCGCCCCGTCGACATCAACCTGTCCGAACGCATCGGCGCCGATCCGCAGCCCCTCGACCACCAGCGCCCGGCCCCGCTCGACCGCGGCGCCGGTCGCCGCGCTGAGCAGCTGGATGAAGTAATCGAAGTCCGCCAGACCAAAGGGGGTCTCCTTGCTGGAGGAGACGACGATGCCGAGCAGGCCGGACTTGCCGGAGACCAGGTTTCTGGCGTTGGCGTTCGGCCGGTAGCCAAGCTCCTCGGCGATCGCCGCGATCCGTCGCCGGGTCACATCCGGGAGACGGCCTTTTCCGCTCAGGGCGTGGGAAACCGTGGTCGGCGAAACGCCCGCCGCGGCGGCCACGTCCCTGATCCCGATTTTTCCGAACGAGGCTTCGCTCACAGGAGAATCATAGAACCAATCGCTTGACACGCAAAAACGTTTTTGTTAGAACAGCCGACGAGGGCGCAAAAACGTTTTTCTTTGCGCAATGTCGAGAAGGAGGAGTTATGAGCGGAACCGACGCGAAGACGATCGGTCAGGACGATCCGACCATGTGGAGCAGCCTGCTCCACGCCGGACTTAGCAATTCGTTTCTCCGACTGCCGCATGTGCCGGCCGAGTCCGGAGCCCTACGTGATCACGGTGCGAAGGCCGCCATCTACGGGATCCCGTTCGACGCGACCAACATCAGCCGCACCGGCGCCAACTACGGCCCGCGCGGAATCAGGGATGTCTCCTGCCAGTTCCTGACCTTCAACGCGACCCTGGGCTTCGACCTGCTCGAGGCGCTGAACCCGGTCGACTGCGGAGATACGGACATCGTGCTGGCCAACGCCGAGAAGACCTTCGCCCGGGCCCAGGCGGATCTCGGCCAGATCATCGAGTCGGGGGCGCTGCCGGTCACCCTGGGCGGCGATCACTCGATCACGATCCCGGCCGCCCGGGCGATCACCGATGTCCACGAAGATCCCGGCCTGGTCCTGATCGACATGCACCTCGACACGGCTCCCGACGTCGGCGGCGAGCTGCTGAACCACTGCTGCCCGATCACCCGGGCGGTCGACGCGGGCTTCGACCCGGAGAAGATCGCGCTGGTCGGCATCTCGGGCTGGATGAACCCGAAGACCGAGCTGAAGTACTGCGAGGAGCACGGCATCACCGTGATCTGGCTGGAGGAGATCTGGGAGCGGGGCACCGCCTGGGCAGCCGAGCGCGCCCGTGAGGTCGCGGGAGCCGGGAGCGGCATCTACCTCTCCTTCGACATCGACTCGCTCGACGCCGCTCACGCCCCCGGAACCTGCTGCCCGAGCCCGGGCGGTCTGACCAGCCGCGAAGCGATCGAACTCGTGCGCGGGGTCTCGGCCGGAGGCCTGCTCGGGGTCGATGTGGTCGAGGTGGCCCCCAGCCTCGACCCGACTCCTTCCACCGCGCTGATCGGCGGCCGGATCGCCCTCGAAGCGATGGCCTTCCACGCCGGAGCGACACTTTCACGATGAAGGTCTCGCTCGCCCAGCTCAGCCCCGCAGCAGACTTGGAGCGAGATTGCGAAACCGCCTGCTCCGTGGTCGGGTCTCGGCGAGGCTCGGACCTGGCCGTCTTCCCCGAGCTCTTTCTGGGCGGCTACAACACCGCCGATCCGGGGGCGATCGCGACCACGGTCGACGGCGAGGGCCTGCGCTCGATCGCGGCCGCCTGCGCGGAGGCCGGCACCGCGGCGATCATCGGCTTCACCGAGGACAGTGGTGACGGCGGCTTCACCAACTCGGCCGCCTGCTTCGACCGCGATGGAAGGACGGCGGCGGTCTACAGGAAGGCCAACCTCTTCGGCCCCGGCGAGCGCTCTGCCTTCACCACCGGTGACTCGATGACCGTGGTCCGGATGGCCGGCCGTCTCCTCGGTCCGCAGATCTGTTTCGACGTCGAGTTCCCGGAGCCGTCACGGCTAATGGCACTCGCCGGGAGCGAGATCCTGGTCACCATCGCCTCGAACATGGAGCCCTACGCCGGCGATCACCGGCTCG
Organism: Solirubrobacterales bacterium; assembly: GCA_044464425.1. Taxonomy (GTDB): domain Bacteria; phylum Actinomycetota; class Thermoleophilia; order Solirubrobacterales; family 70-9; genus 67-14. Next base: position 244,572 of record JBIQLL010000002.1, read on the forward strand.
CAGCCCGGGCCAGGGCGCTCGACAACCGTCTCCCGCACCTCTATGCCAACCGGGTCGGCGCACAGTCCGGCCACACGTTCACCGGGGAGTCCTGCGTGATCGCCCCGGACGGGACGGTCCTGGCCGAACTCGGCCGCGAGGAAGGCATCCTCGACTGCGAGGTCGAGCCTTCAAAGCCGACCCCGGACACCTCATATCTCGAACTACTCAGAAGCGACCTCGACGTAATCGTCAACGACAACGGAGGAGAAGCATGAGTACCGAAAGCGGCGGGTCCCCCGCCCTCTTCACGCGCAAGGCAACCGGTCTGGTCCGTGAGGCGAAGACCCGCGACGCCCTTTTCTACAACCTGCTCTGGTCGAGCGTCGCGCTCACCTTCGCGTTCTACTGGCTGTTTTTCGCCTTCTATCCGGGCGCCAACCCCTACCTGGGGATCCTGATCGCCGCCGGCCTCGGGCTGCCGGGGTCGTTCCTCTACGCGATGCTGACCCAGATCATGCCTCGCACGGGTGGCGACTACGTCTTCAACAGTCGTGCCCTCCACCCCAGCGTCGGTTTCGCTGGGAACTTCAGCTACTGCTTCTGGCTGGCGATCGTGATCGGGGTCTACACGACCTACTTCGCGGCCTACGGCATGGGCGCCTGGGGGCGGATGATGTCCGGCTTCACCGGCTCCCACGGCTGGCTCAGCTTCGGTGACTGGTTCTCCACCGATTGGGGCTTGTTCATAACCGGGACCGTGGCCCTGCTGATCTCCGCGGCGCTCTTCATCCGCGGCGGCACCCGCCTCTTCTTCAAGGTCCAGGCGATCGGGTTCATGATCTACGTGGCCGGCGCCTTCCTGCTGCCAATGCTGGTCGGCCTGTTCCAGAGCGACGCCGGCTTTCTCTCGGCCTTCAACGATTACGCCGCCAACCTCGGCGTGAACGACGCGGTCGGCGCGCTGAAGTCATCGGCGACCGATGCCGGCTACGCCTCGTCCGGGTTCGATTTCGAGGCCACCGTCAAATCGGTCTCGATCTTCTGGTTCATCTTCGGCTTCATCTACTCGAGCAACTACTTCGCCGGCGAGATCCGGGTCACCCGGGGCACCCACCTGAAATCGATGCCGGGCGCGGTTCTGCTCGTGGTCGCCGCGCTGCTGCTGCTCCTGCCGGCCTTCCTCGGCCTGATCGATTACGACTTCAACGGCATGCTCGGCTTCGCCGATCCCGCCGCCTACGGATTCACCGCCGGAGCCCCGGCCTACCCGGAGCTGATGGCGATCGCCTCCAACAGCCCGGTCTTCGGCACGATCATCATCCTCGGCTTCGCGCTGGGGCTGTTGCTCTGGCTGCCCCAGACCCTGCTGCTGGTCTCCCGCAGCATGTTCGCCTGGTCCTTCGACCGGATCATGCCGGAGAAGCTCTCCTACGTCGATCCGCGCTCCCGCTCACCGCTGGTCGCGATCGGGGTCATGTTGCTGCTCAGTATTGGCAGCACGGCCATCTACGCGTTCACCGACTGGTTCAGCGCGGTCTCGGTGCTGCTCGGTCTCTCCCTGACCCTGCTGATCACCTCGGTTTCGGGCATCGTCCTCCCCTACCGGCAGCCGGCGATGGTCGAGGGTTCCCCCTACAACCGCAAGGTTCTGGGGCTGCCGCTGGTCACCCTGGTCGGCTGCCTGGCCCTACTCGGGTTCGGTACCGCGATCGGGATCATCCTCTGGGACGAGGGATCCGGAGCCAGCCTCAGCGCCAACCCCGGCAAGCTGAAGCTGGCCCTGCTGGTCTACGTGGTCGCCTTCGCGGTCTACTGGATCGCCCGCGCGATCCGCAAGAGCCAGGGCATCGACCTCTCACTCGCCCACCGCGAGCTTCCGCCGGAGTGATCGCGTGAAGCGCGGCGGCTACGCGAAACGGCTGAAAGGAGCCTGATGGGACTGTTCGGAAAAGGCAGCAAGCGGGAGAAGCCGGTCCGGCTCTTCTACGCCTCGGACATCCACGGGACCGAGGTGCTCTGGCGGAAGTTCCTCAACGCGGCGCGCTCGTACGAGTCCCAGATCCTGGTGATGGGGGGTGACCTGACCGGCAAGGCGGTCATCCCCCTGGTCGAGAAGGACGACGGCTACGAGCTCGAGCTCTTCGGCCAGCGCCAGTGGGTGACCGGAGAGGAGGAGGTAGCCGAGCTGGAGCGGCAGGTCCGCGGCAAGGGCATGTACCCCCACCGCATGACCGCGGAGGAGGTCGAGCGGGTGGCCCGGATGAGCGAGGACGAACGCGAAGACTGGTTCGCCGAGGTCATGCTGAAGACCTTCGACCAGTGGCTAGATCTCGCCGGCGAACGCCTGGCCGGCTCGGATGCCCGTTGCTTCGTGATGCCCGGAAACGACGATCCACCCGGGGTCGCCGAGGCGATCGTCGAGTCCAGCGGCGTCGAAGACTGCGACTCGAAGCTGGTCGAGTTCAGTGGCTACACGATGGTCTCGCTCGGCTACTCGAACCCGACTCCTTTCGATTCCCCGCGCGAGCTGCCCGAGGATGAGATCTACCGACGGGTCAGCGCTCTGGCCGACCAGTCGCCCGACATCTCACGCTGCATCTTCAACCTGCACGTGCCGCCCTACGACTCGCAACTGGACACGGCGCCCGAACTGGACGAAGATCTACAGGTGGTGATGGCCGGATCGGAACCGAAGAAGATCCCCGTCGGATCAACCGCGGTCCGCGAGCTGATCGAGGAGTACCAGCCGCTGCTGAGCCTCCACGGCCACGTCCACGAAAGTGCCGGGGCGACCAGGATCGGCCGTACTCTCGCCATCAATCCTGGCAGCGATTACCACACGGGCAGGATTTCGGGCTGCCTTCTGGCGCTGCGCGGCGACGACGTCAAGCATCAGTTCGTGAACGGATGAGGGAAGTGACGATGACACCTGAAATCGAAGCCGACATCCAACTCGAGGCCCGGCGGATCCTCGACGCCGTGTCAGCCCAGGGACTGGAGGTGAAGCTGCTCGGTGGCGTGGCGATCCGGATCGCGCTGGGCGAGCGGTTCCCACCGGTCCTCGCCCGCGAGTACGGGGACATCGACCTGTTCACGACCAAGCAGCACTGCTCCGGAGTCGAGACGCTGCTGGAGGAACTCGGCTGGGAGCCGGCCACGCAGTTCAACGCGATCAACGGGAGCCGGCGGCTGCTCTTCTCCGATCCCGACTCGGGTCGCAAGATCGACGTCTTCATCGACGATTTCGAGATGTGCCACCGGCTGCCCCTGAAGAAGCGCTTCGACCTGCCGGGCGACACGCTCGACCCGGCCGACCTGTTGCTGACCAAGCTCCAGATCATCGAGCTGAACGCCAAGGACCGCGGTGACGCCTACGCGATCCTCTCCGTCTTCCCGGTCGACGAGGGCGGCGCCGGGATCGACGCGGGCTGGATCGCCGAGCTCACCCAGAAGGACTGGGGCCTGCAGCACACCCTGGAGCTGAACTTCGGGCGGCTGCGCGACGGGCTGCCCGAATCCCCGCTCAGCGAAGACGAGAAGTCCCGGGTGATCGCCGCGATCGACCGGATCGAAGCCGCGATCGACGAGGCCCCGAAATCACGGTCCTGGAAGCTCCGCGACCGGATCGGCGAGCGCAAGCGGTGGTACGACGAGCCCGAAGAGGTCGACTGATCAGGCCGGCTGCAGCTCGGTCCGCCGCCGGTTCCGGCCGCTGATCCACCAGGCGCCGACCGCCGCGATCAGGCCTGAGAACGAGGCCAGCGCGAGCGCCAGGCGAGGGTCGGCGCTCTCGGAGATGAAGCCGACCAGCGGACCGCCGATCGGCGTCGATCCCAGGAAGACCACCGAGTAGAGCGCCATCACCCGGCCGCGCATCTCCGGCGAGGCGGCCAGCTGGATGGTCGAGTTGATCGCCGCCGCGAAGGTGACCGAGGAAGCGCCGAGCAGCGCCAGCACCGGCATCTCGGCGGCCAGGCTCGGCATCACTGCGGCGGCCATCGCCAGTCCCCCGAAGGCCAGCGCAGAAGCCGCGATGATCCCCATCCCGGTCTTGCCGCGGGCACCGGTGACCAGGGCTCCGATCACCGACCCGATGCCCATCGAGGAGACCAGCACCGCGTACGAGCTGGCGCCGCCGTCAAAGGTAAGCCGAGCGAGCAGCGGCAGGATCACCTGGAAGTTGAGCCCGAGCGTGCCGACGATGCCCATCAACAGCAGCGGCATCGCCAGCTCCGGCGTCTCCTTGACGTGACGGACCGCCGCCCGGACGCGTCCGGGTTCACGGGTGTCGCCGCGCGGAGGCTCGGCCAGACGTCGCGGATCCATGCCGTAGAGCGCCCAGATCATGACCAGGTAGGTGGCCGCGTTCAGGCCGAAGCAGGGCGCGACGCCGGCCAGGGCGATCATGATGCCGGCCAGGGCCGGCCCGGCGACTCGGGCGGTGTGGACGATGACGCTGTTCAGGCTGACCGCGTTCACGATCCGGTCGGGCCCGACCATCTCCATCACGAAGGCCTGCCGGGCCGGGTTGTCGACCGCGAGCAGCGTGCCCCGGATCAGGATCAGGGCGAAGATCATGACCGGGGTGACGACGCCGGCGACCGTGATGCCCAGCATCACCAGCGGCGGCACCATCATCAGGCCCTGGGTGACCATCAGCAGGTCGCGCTTGGCGACCCGGTCGGCCAGCGAGCCGCCCCAGGCGCCGAACACCAGGATCGGCAGGAACTGGAGCGCCGTGGCGAGGCCGACCGCGAAGCCGGAGCCGGTCAGGCTGAGGATCAGCCAGACCTCGGCGACGGTCTGCATCCAGTTCCCGGAGAGGGAAACGACCTGTCCCTTGAAGTAGCGGCGGTAGTTGGGGACCGAGAGAGAGTCGAACGACCGCCGCAGCGCCGCGGTCAACTGCCCTCCGGCAGACGGATCTCTGCCGTGTTGTGGTTCTCAAGGGCGCGGGAAAGGATCCCGGCGGCCCGAGCCAGCGTTTCCGCGTCGTCCTCGGGCATCTCCTCGATCAGGTTGGCCAGCCAGGCGCTCTTGCGCGAGCGGTGCTCGGCCAGGTAGCGGTGGCCCTCCTCGGTCACGGAGATCAGGGCCGAACGCCGGTCCTCGGGATCCTCACGCCGCTCGATCAGGCCGGATTCGGCAAGGCGATTGATCGCGCGGGTGATGGTCGGGCGCCGTACGCCCTCGATCCGGGCCAGTTCGCCGGGGGTCAGCACCTTGTGGCGCTCGATCGAGGCCAGGGTGGCGATCATGGTCGGCGAAAGGTCACCGCCCGCTTCCTGGCGAAGGCGCCGAGCGGTCCTGGTGATCGCCAGACGAAGCGCATCCGCTTCGTCGCGCCGTGTAATCAATGTCTGACGCTCTGTCTGACTCTTAGAATGACTGAATGTTTTTGGCTCTGACACTCGTATCTTCTGCTTTCCTAGTCCCTTGGGATCTGCGACCGGAAAGACTCGCCCGGGAGGTCGACCAAGAGATCGTTAACTCTGCTAATTAGCTTAGCGAATTACTTTATGTAAGTCAATAGGGACCGAGATTTCGTCTGCGGGCACAGGCACCCGGGTTTCGGTGTCGAATACGCCTGCGATGGCCGATCAGAGTGATCCGCGCACCCCCGGCGACCCCGACCACGCGGAGAGGCACCGCGTCAGGCGGCGGGTCAAGGCCGAGATGACCGGCGGTACCCAGCCTGACAACGGGGTTGAAGGCCACCGGGCGATCCGGGCTCAGGAATTGATGAACACGCCGCTGATGATCGCGGCGGCCCTGACCCTCCCCAGCGTCGCACTGACCGAGTCCCACGTCGGGGGCACTCTGGAAGTGATCGCTCAGATCCTCAACTGGGGCACCTGGATCGCCTTCACCGTCGAGCTGGTGGTCATGCTGATCCTGGTCCCGGATCGTGGGAAGTACCTGCGCCACCACCCGGTCGAGCTGATCGTCGTCTTCCTGACTCCCCCGGTCCTGCCCGCCGGGCTCCAGAGCCTGCGGGCAATCCGGCTGCTGCGCCTGCTCCGCCTGCTCAAGCTCGCCCAGCTTTCGAACCGGGTCTTCTCCAATCAGGGGCTCCAGTACGCGGCGCTGCTCACCCTGCTCGCCACGGTTGCCGGCGGGTCGGTCTTCCGCGCCTTTGAAGCCAAGAACCAGCACCTGACCGAGTGGGACGGGATCTACTGGGCCTTCACCTCGATGACCACGGTCGGCTCGAACTTCTCGGCGACGACGATCGGCGGCCAGATCACCGAGGTGGTCATCCTCCTGGTCGGAATCTCGTTCATCGCGATGCTAACCGGCGCAATCGCCCAAAGGTTCCTGCGGCGCCCGGAGACATAAGCCGCCTCCTGTAACGGGGTAACAGGGAACGGGCGTCTCATTAATCAGTCGGCGAGCTGCGCTCCGCCTCCCAGGCAAACCCGCCGGCCCACAGAAATAAATGATGGATGGGCCGGCTCCAGTCGGGGCGGATCGGAGTCGGGTTTGCGGTGAGGTTGAAGTTATCGCCACATAGCGCACCAAACTTCAACCTCACCGCACCGACATCACGCTTGAGGTACCTCAAGCGTGGTCAGGCTGGTGTGGTCACCCAGCGGAGTCCGTTCATCAAATATTTGATGTTCTGAACGGACGGGTTTGACTGGGAGGGCGGGTCCGACCCGCCCGACTTACTTATGAGACGTCAGTTCGCTGCTACCCCACAGCAGGCACCACCGCGTGTGGGCCGCGGTCGGGCCTACAACCCAGATGGGTGGCGGGCTACAAAGCTCGCGGTGTCACTGCGCAGGTCGCTGTGCCAGCTTGGGCCGGTTCCGCCGGTGTCCGAGGTGTCGAGGCGGATGCCCGCGACGTACATGAAGGCGTGGCCGGAATTGCCGAAGACGGTGATCCAGTTGCCTTCACCCGGTTCGCCCCAGGTGGTGAGGCCGGTCGAGTCGAGCGGGCTGGAGATCAGGCCACCGCCGTGGAGGGCGTAGCTGACCGCGCCGGAGCAGTCGTAGCCGGATGACTCGAAGGATCCGTGGCCGCCGCCCCACACGTACGGGGTGTCGATGATCGCGTTGCCGGCCGCGATCACGTCCTTGACCGCCTGCGGTGCGTCGGCAGGCGCGGAGGCGGTGCCGTCCGAGTTGACCACGGCGACCGAGCCGGAAACCGGCGGCGCCGACCGGGGGGCGGAGCTGGAGGCCGGATCCATGGTCAGGTCCGGCAGCGAGTCCTCAAGCTTGCCGGCCTTGGCTTCGAGAGCGTCTATCTTCGCCTGGCGGGCGGCGCTCGAGGCCTGGAACTCGGCCTTCTGGGACTCGACCGCGTCGCGAGCCGCTTCGGCCTCCCGCGTCTCGGCGGCGATCTCGTCGCGCGCCGTCTGAAGCTTCTTCTCCTGGACCTTCATCTTCTCGACCATCGCCTTGATCTGGTCACGGAGGTCTTCGACGCGGGTGATCACCGACTCGTTGCGATCCTGGATCGCGTCCGCATAACCGGCGCTGGAGACGAGATCACCGAAATCGGATGAGGCGAGGACCATCTCCTCGATGTCCGGCGAGCCGCTCACGTAAAGGGAGACGAGCTGGTCCTCGAGGATCCCGAGCGCCCGGCGCAGACGGGCGCGGGTCTCGGCCAGGTGCTCACGCTCGCGCTTGAGGTCGGCCTCCACCTTGTCGAGCTCGGCCTGCTTGGCGGCGAGCTGCTCCTCGAGCGCCGAGGCGCGGGCCCGCAGGCCGGAGAGCTTGCCGATCAGGGCGTCGATCGCGCGGTTGTCATCGGCAACCTGCGCCTTGAGGTCGTCAACCGAGCCGTTGATCGCGTCGATCTTCGACTGGGTCTGGGCAGCGCTCGGCGTCGCCTCGGCCGGGCGGACCCAGGCTGCGAGGGCGATGACGAAAGCGGCGAAAAGCAGGGCCGCGGCAAGGCTGAGGCCGCGGACACGGCCGCTGGGTGTTTGCGGGAGTCTGATCTGCATAGATGCTCGCCGCGGAAAGGAGGCGAGCGGGGGAAACAAGGTAGCGGCCTTCCCCGTGCGGCAAGAGCCCGGGACGATTCGTGGGAAATACCGTGCAAATGAAGGAAAATCGCTCTACAGAGGTGGGTGCGCTCACCCTTCGAAGGTCCACTGTCCCTCGGCCAGCACGCCCTGTGCCTTCTTCCCTTTCGGGGTGTAATCGATCTCGAGGTTCTCCTCCGGGGAGGGATCGGCCCGCCAGCTCCACCAGCTGATGCCCTGGAGCCAGTCGGCCCCGGAGAGCGCGTCGAAGGTGGCACGGTAGGCCATCGCCTGGATGTTCTCGTCGGCGGACCGGTCGGTCACCTCGTACGGCCGGACGGTCGCGCCGATCTGGCTCGGGTAGCCGACCTCGGTCAGGATCACCGGCCGCTGCCACTGCTCGGACCGGGCCCGGAGCTGTTCGGCGATCCGGCGCCAGGCCTCGGTGAGGCCCTTCAGGGTCGGCGCGGTTCCGTCATCCGGGGAGAGCGGGTAGTACGCGTCGACCCCGATCGCGTCGAGGTCGTCCCAGAACTGGACCTGATCGACTTCGTCCCAGTTGGCGGCGTAGGTGACCGGGCCGACGAACCGGTCACGGACCGTCTGGATGATCGCCCGCCAGCGGTCCGTTTCGCCGGAGACCGACTTGAGCTCGGTGCCGGCCACGAAGAGATCGACCGAGTGGTCGGCGGAGAAGGTGGCGAAGTGATCGATGAAATCCCCGTAGGAACGGAACCAGGCGTCGCGGTTGGCCGGCTGGATGTTGCCCCGGTAAGAGTCGTCGAGCACGTCCACGTGGGGCTTCATCACGACCTGCATCCCGGCCTGGCGGATCCACTCGATCACTTTGGCCAGGCTCTCGTCGGACGGGGTCTTGGCCTCATCGGGGGCGATCAGGTTGGCCGTCGGCGTCCTCATGTACCAGGTCGGAACGAGAGTGATCGCGGTGGCCCCGAGGTCGGCAAGGGTCCGGACCGCCTCCCGGGCCGGCTCTTTCGCGTAGCCGTCCTTGGTGTAGGCGGTGAGGTTCATCCCGAGCAGCGGCCCTTCGATCGGCAGCGGGATCGCCGGAGCGTAATCGAGGGTCGTGCCGGTTGCGGTCGCACCCGTCTCACCGGTCGTGCCGGCAACCTCGGGAGTCGCCCCGCGCGCGGGCGTGTTGGAGTCCTCGTCCGTGTTGAGGATGGTCAGCGACAACACCACGCCGATCAGGCCGGCGGCGACAACGACCACCGCAATCAGTCGAAGGTGAAGGCGCACTCCCCCACCCTACGCATATCGCGGGTGGCGATCCCAAAACTGAAAGGGCCGGGAAATTATCGTTCAATAAGAACGACTTTCCCGGCCCTTTGAAGACTTCTGGCGGCGGCTACTTGAGCAGTTCGCCCTTCATCTTCTCGTACTCGTCCTGAGTGAGGCCACCGCTCTGCCGAAGCTGGTCGAGCTTGTGCAGCTCGTCGACCGGCGTGGTGCTGGCGGTCTCGCGGACGTATTCGTCAAATTGTTTCTTCGCGTCGGCCTGCTCCTTGATCGCCCGTTCGCGCATGCCTGAGCCGCGGGCGATCAGATAGATCAGCGATGTCAAGACCGGGATGAAGATCAGGAAGAGGCACCAGACGGCCTTCCACCAGCCCGAGAGTTGGTGATCGCGGAACAGATCCATCAGGATCGTGATCACGATCCAGACCCAGATCACGAAGAAGAAAATCGCGAGCGTGGTGAGAAGCGCCTCACCCAGCCCGTAGTCAGCTAGTACCAACTCAGTTCCTTTCAAAAAGAAAACGGGAACGAACGCGCACAGGCTACACCCGCACGGTCCGTCCCCGCTGAAATCTGACGAACGTCAGACCGTGAAGGTCCCTAGCGGGTCTTCTCCGCCAGCTTCCAGGCGGCCGGCATCAGCACGGCGCCGATCGCGGCCTTGGCCAGACCCCAGATGATGAAGATCGTGTACCCGTCATGGATCGTCGCTGACCAGGAGTTATCGAAAACGAGCTTCAGCCCGACGACGCCGAATCCGAACACGATCGCCTGGGCGACCACGAACGAGACGAATGCGGTCAAGAACTTCCGGTCGGTGCCCCGCTCGGCAAGCCAGCCGACGACGCCCGTGGCAACGACGAAACCGAGAATGTAGCCACCGGTGCCGCCGTGGATCAAGTAATGCAGGCCATTGTTGCCGTCCGAGAAAACCGGGAGGAAGAGCCCCATCAACACGTAGAGGATCATCGACGCGACGCCACGGCGCAGGCCGAGCGAAGAACCGATCAGGAGCACTCCGAGGGTCTGGGCGGTGAACGGCACCGTGTAGGGCGGCACCTCGAACGAGATCTGGGCGCAGATCGCCATGAAGAACGCGCCGCCGATCACCAGCGCTGCGTTCTTGACCCGACTGTTGGCAATCAGGTCAGCGAGGACGGGGACACGGGGAGCCTCCACCGTGTTGGAAAGCGTGGACATCTAAACCCTTTCTTAGGCGGGAAGAACGGGTGAAGACTATCCGGATGCGAAGCTACAGAGGTGCCAGGCACCGTGACCGAGGAAACCACCAGCCGGCTGCGGCGGGTCGAAGCGATCCGCTACGTCACCGCGCTGCGCGAAGGCGGTTCGCTGCCGGGGTTGGTCGAAGGCGACGATGACGGCACCTGGGTCGTCAAGTTCCGGGGCGCCGGCCAGGGCCCGGGCGCCCTGGTCGCCGAGGTGGTGGCCGGCCTGATCGCCGGCGAGATCGGCCTCCCGGTCCCGGAGCTGGTGCTGATCGACGTCGCCCCGGAGCTCGGTCACGCCGAGCCCGACCCCGAGATCCAGGAGCTGATCGAAGCCTCCCCAGGTCTCAATCTGGGCATGGACTTCCTGCCGGGCGCTCTGCCCTTCACCCTCGCGCCAGAGGAGGAGTTCGATCCGGACCTGGCCGCCGAGATCGTCTTCTTCGACGCGCTGGTCACCAACATCGACCGCACTCCCCGCAACCCGAACCTGCTGACCTGGCACGGCCGGACCTGGCTGATCGACCACGGCGCCGCCTTCTATCGCCAGCACGGGGCAGCCCCGCTGGCCGAGACCGCGACCGCTCCCACCCCGGTGCTCCGCGATCACGTGCTGCTGCCCGCGGCAGGCCCGCTGGCCGCCGCCGGCGACCGGCTCAGCCCCGCGGTCGCAGCGGCGATCGACCCGGCCCTGGCCGCCGTCCCGGACCAGTGGCTGGGCGAGGACCCGGCCGCCCGGCGCGAGGACTTCCGACTCTTTCTCGAGCGCCGCCTCGAGGGGCAGGCGCACTTCATCGAAGAGCTGGAGGCCGGCGATGAGTGAGGCCCGGCCCTTCAGCTACGCCGTGCTCCGGGTAGTGCCCTGCATCGAACGGGGCGAACGCCTCAACGTCGGCCTCGTCCTGTTCTGCCGGCAGCTCGACTTCCTCGAGCTGAAGACCAACCTCGACCGAGACCGCCTCGCGGCGATCGCCCCGGATCTCGATCCGGAACCGGTCGAGCGCCGGCTGGCGGCGATCCGACGGGTGATCGAGGGCGACCCGGACGCCGGCAGCCTGGCCACGCTCGAACCCTCCGAGCGTTTCGGCTGGCTCACCGCCCCCTCCTCGACCATCATCCAGAGCTCGGAGGCCCACACGGGTCTGACCAGGGATCCAGCCGCGGAGCTGGAGAAGCTGTTCGCTTCGTTGGTGCTGTGACGGTGGTGCCTGGTACGGGTAGCAGGGAACGGGCGTCTCATAAATAAAAGGGTCGCGCGGGCTACCGCCCTCGCTCAACAAACAACCCGCCCCACCCATTCGAAGCAAAGAATGGTTGGGCGGGGCTCTACCGGAGGTTCTTCAGGACGGCTGGCCGGGGTTTCTGGGTGACCTTGGTGGTCGTATGGACCCCTAACGTCACCCAGAACCGGTCAGGCTGGTGTTTCCACCGAGCGGAGCCGGCCCAACCATTCGATGCTTCTATGGGCCGGCGGGTTTCACTGGGAGGCCCGCCGAAGGCGGTGCCGACTCCTTATGTCCCTGGGAGGGCGGGTCGGACCCCGCCCGACTTACGTATGAGACGTGGGTCCCTGCTACCCCGCAAGAAGATCCGGCAAGTCTGCAATCGAATCAATCGTCGCCGTCGGCTCGATGCCGGATTCCGAGACGCGGTCAGCCTTGTACTTGCCGGTGCGGACCAGGACCGAGGCGATGCCGGCGCCCAGGCCGCCGCCGATGTCGCCTTCGATGTCATCGCCGACCATGATCGTGTTGCCGGGCTCGGCGCCGATGTCGGCCAGGGCCATGCGGAAGAAATCGCGGGAGGGCTTGCCGACCACCACCGCCTCGGTGTCGGCCGCGTACTCGAGCGCTGCGGAAAAGGCACCGACGTCAAGGACCAGTCCGTCCTCGCGTTTCCAGTACCGGTTGTGCTGCAGGGCGATCAGCTCGGCTCCGTCCATCATCTGGCGAAAGGCGTGGCTGAGGGTCTCGGAGGAGAACATCGGGCCGAGGTCGCCGAGCACGATCGCGTCGGCCTTCTGGTCCGTGCCGACCACGTCGATCTCCTCGAGATCCTCCCGCAGCGACCGCGCGACCATCAGGTTGACCTTGGCGAACCCTTTCTCCCGGCAGTAGCGGACCGCCATCGCCGCCGGGGTCAAAACCTCCTCGTCGGCGACATCGAAGCCGCCGTTGCGGACCCGCTGGATCACCTCCTTGCGGGAGATCGAGCTGGTGTTGGTGACCAACCTGATCCCACCGGCCATCTCACGCAGGCGGGAGACCGCCTCGGGCGCGCCTTCGATCGCGTCACCCTGGATGTAGAGCACACCTTCGACGTCCAGCAGGATCGCATCGGGCTTCTCCGGCAGGGCGGCCATGTACTCAATCTATTCCCTGCCGCGAGCCCGGAACCTGTCCCGCCGGATAAGTTCGGTTCACAGTTCCTGTCCACCCAAGCCCGAGCCCTCCCGACCGAGTGGCTCTAGGCCGCGTCGACGAACAGGGTCTGGCTGGCGATACCGAACTGTCCGTTCAGATCATGCAGGCGAGTGGTGGTCAGACCGGATCCGTTCGGGTCCACCTCGGTCCGCGACTCAAGCCCGATCCATTCGCCGCTCGGCTCCCGCAGCAGCGAGACGTTCAGATCGCAGTTGATGAACAGGTACTCGCCCCAGCCGACCGGATGGGCGACCCCGTTGCCGAAATCGGCCGCGGCGACCGCCCGTTGGGCACCGCTCGGCTGCTCGCCGGCGACCAACGGGACATCGAGCCGGATCCAGACGGCTCCCTCGATGCCGAGCCGGTCCGGACCGCCGTGCACCGCGACCACCGAGTTGGCGGTCCGGTGGAACGCGTCGAGCTCCCCGTCGGCCCACTGCCGACGGTCGATCGGCCGCATGCCATCCGGTCCGTCCAGCCGGGCCGGTTCGGCCAAAGCCTCGGGCGGCAACTCCACCTCGCCCCGCCGGATCAGCACGGCCCGGCCCTCGATCAGGGTTCGCCCGCCGGCCTCGATCGCCACCGCGGCCACCCGCTGCCGGCGGCCGGGCTTGACCAGCTCGGCCTTGACCTCGACCTCGCCCAGGCTGACCGGCCCGTTGAAGGCCAGCGAAAGCGAGGCGAGCCGCAGCCCGTCCGCGGCGCCGAGCGACTCCGCCGCGCGGGCCAGCAGACCGGCGGGAGCGCCGCCGTGGGCGGCGTCCTCCTGCCAGGGACCACGGGCCTGCCCGGTCAACTCAAACGGTCCCGTCGCGGCGACGCCGTTCTCCGGGGCGAGGCCGCGGGGAAGGGCGATCGCCTCCGGTTCGGTGCTCAGGTTCATGCCGCGGACTTTATTCTCCGTCGCATGCCGATCAGCGAGAAGGTCACCCTGCACGCCCTGCCGCCGTCGCATCCCTGCAAGACGGTGGCTGCCGCACTCGACTACAAGGGCATCGAGTACGAGTGGGTGAACCTCGAGTTCGGCAAGCACAACCAGCAGGTGACCGAGATCTACGGCGAGGGGGCGACCACGGTGCCAGGACTCTCGATCGGCGAGGAGCGGATCCATGGCTCGACCAACATCCTTCCCCGCCTCGAGGAGCTGGTTCCGGAAAACCCGCTCTATCCCGAGCCGATCGCCGATCAGGTCCGTGAGGCGGAGCTCTGGGCCGACGGCGACCTGCAGGACTTCGGGCGCCGCCTGCCCTGGGGCGGCCTCTACTTCCGGCCCGAGCTGCTCGGCCGGATCAACGGGGTCGATGAGCTCGACCCGGCCGGAACCGACTTCGCGATGAAGTTCGTACGCGGCACCTGGAAGTACAACGAGATCAGCTGCGTCCGGCTGGCCGAGGATCTTCAGCGCCTGCCGGGCATGATCGACCGGATCGAGGAACTGGCCGCCGCCGGGGTGCTGGATGGCGAGAGCCCGACCGCGGCCGACCTGCAGATCGGCGCCACGATCTGGGTGATCGGCGCCGTTTCCGACCTGCGGCCCGTGCTCGCCGGCAGCGCCGCCGAACGGGTGGCCGAGCGCCACTTCGGCGAGGTCCCGGAACTGATCCCGGCCGGAGCATTCCCCGCCAGTTGGGTCAAGCCGCGCGACTGAGCACCCCGGCCGCGCCGGGTGGCCTCAGGTCGCGGCTTCGCTCGCCTCGGCCCCCTCGGCAACGACCGGCTGGACCCGCGGGCCGACCACGAAGAGAACGATCAGGAAGCCGATCGCCGCCGCGCTAGCGTTGAACCGGAAGGCGACGTGGAGGCCGCTGATCAGGCTGTCGGCCGAGGCGAACAGGGTGGTGGTCAGCGCGAGTCCGACCGAACCACCGGCGACCTGGAACATGTAGATGATCCCGCCGGCCAGGCTGGAGCGGGACTCGTCGACCGCGGTGACCCCGATCGTGGTCGCCGAGGAGTAGAAGAGCCCGACCCCGATGCCGAGGATCACCAAGCCGGGGATGATGCCGCCGATCGCCCCGCTCGCTTTCACCCCGAAGGAGATCAGGAGCGGGCCGAGCGCGATGCACGCGGCGCCGGCCGTAACGATGAGCCGGCCGCCGATCCGGTTGTAGAGCGGCCCGGCGACGAAGGAAGTAAGTGCGAACACCGCCATGAAGGGAAGCAACCCGAAGCCGGACTCGAAGGCCGAGAAGCCGCCTGCCTTCTGCAGATACTGCGGCACGTAGAAAAGGGCCGAGAAGAAGGTTGCGGAGACGAACAGGATCGCGAGGCAGGCGGCGCTGAAGGCCGTGTTCTTCATCACGTCACGCGGCACCAGCGCGTGGGCGCCGGCCCGCCGCTCGACGACCCCGAAGGCAGCGATCAGGATGACCGCGACGAAGACCGAGATCACGATGCGGGGATCGCCCCAGCCGAGATCGACCACCTGGTCGAGCGCGACCATGAGGATAACCAGGCCGAGCGAGACGGTGGCGATGCCGGCGTAATCGATCCGTCGGTCCTCGGTCTCCGGCCGCGCCTGATGGATCAGGAACCAGACCGCGGCGATCGCGATCAGGGCGATCGGCACGTTGAGGAAGAGGATCCAGCGCCAGCTGGCGTACTCCGTCAGGGCGCCGCCGATCAGCGGCCCGAGGGCGTTGCCGATCCCGGCCACACCGAGGATCAGCCCGCCGGCCAGGCCGGCCTTGTCCTCCGGCAGGAGCGCGAAGGTCATGCCGAGCACCGCCGGCCACATCAGCGCCCCGCCGATCCCCATCACCGCGCGGGCGGCGATCAGCCAGGCCTCGGTCTGCGCGACCGCGGCCGCCAGCGAGGCGACCAGGAAGACCGCGGCCCCGACGAAGAACGCCTCGCGGCGGCCGAACAGGTCAGCCAGCCGTCCGCCGGTCACGATCAGCACGCCGAAGACCAGCGCGTAGGCGTTCACGACCCACTGAACCGTGGTGACGCTGGTGTCGAAGTCCTGTTCGATCGCCGGCAGCGCGACGTTCATCGCGGTGATGTCGTTGGCGATCACGAACACGCCCAGCGCCATCGCTCCCATAGCGAGGTAGGTCGAACGAGTCACCGTTCCACCCTATGGCGGGAGGCCGCGGCTGACAACCATTTAGTCTGAAGTCATGAGTGATTCAGATCTGAGCGGCGAATCGATCACCGCAGCGGGCATGGCCGAGCTCAAGGCCGAACTCGAAGAGCTCGAGGGCCCGGCCCGGGAGAAGATCGCCACCCGGCTCAAGGCCGCCCGTGAGCTCGGTGATCTCAAGGAGAACGCGGAGTACCACATCGCCAAGGAGGATCAGGCACACCTGGAGACGAAGATCCAGCGCCTGCGCGAGCGCGAGAAGAACGCGGTCGTGGTCGACGTCGAGAAGTCCGGTGACACGTTCACCTTCGGGCGCACCGCCGAGATCACCGACGACTCCGGCCGCACCCTCAGCTGGACGCTGGTCGGCTCGACCGAGGCGAACCTGGCCGAGGGCCGGCTCAGCGCCGAATCCCCGGTCGGGCAGGCGCTGCGAGATCGGCGGGTCGGCGAGGAGGTGAAGATCTCCACCCCGAAGGGCGAGCGGATCTTCACGATCAACGCGGTCAGCTGACCGACCCATGGCGAAGCAGAGCTCGAAAGCGAAGAAGGCCGGGATCGCGATCGGCCTGGTCGGCCGCGCCTGGGAGTACGGCCGCCGGGTCGACTGGCCCGCGGTCTGGATGCGAGCTCGCTGGCTGACCCACCACACGCAGCGCCTCTACAACAACCTCACCCCGGCCGAACGCAAGGAGTTCCTCGACCTGGTCGTCCCGACCAAGAGCTCCAAGTTCGTCGCCAAGGAGGACCGCGCCCGGGTGACCGAGCTGGTCTCCAAGGCCTTCACCGGCCAGCGCCGGGCCTGACCTCCAGCTCCTCGACCGCAGTCCCCCAAGGGACTGCCGCAACTTGATCGCCGGGCCGGGTTTTCACCCCGTGGAGGCAGGCCACCAGTCCAGTCACGGGAGGAGACCAAGCTGCCAGCTGTCTATTCAGGGAGTTTCGGGGAGCGCGAGGCGCGCCGGCTGATCTGCCGGGCCGGCTTCGGCCCGCGTCCGGGCCAGGCAGGGGAACTGGCCGGGCTGGGTCTGCGTGGCGCCGTGCGCTCGCTCACCCGGCCGGCGGGGAAGGCCAAACTGACCGGCCCGCCGCCGGTCGATCAGAACGGCCTGGCGATCGCCCCGGTTGACGCGGCGGGTCACGACCACCTCTGGTGGCTGGACCGCATGGTCCGCTCCGACCAGCAGCTGATCGAGCGGATGACGCTTGTCTTCCACGACTGGTTCGCGACACTCGGGCCCAAGGTCTCGCTGCAGCGGCCGATGCTCGACCAGTCGAACCTGTTGCGGCGCAACTGCCTCGGCTCTTTTCTCAACTTGTTCAGGCGGGTGACGGTGGACCCGGCCATGCTGATCTCCCTCGACGGTCAGAAGAACCGGCGGGGCCGGCCGAACGAAAACTACGCCCGCGAGATGATGGAGCTCTTCTCACTCGGCGCCCGGCGCGGGTACACGGAGCACGACGTCCGCGAGATGGCGCGCACGCTGACCGGCTGGACCAACCGCCGCTCGCCGCGGCTCGGGCCCTACGACTTCCATTTCGAGCCGCGGCTCCATGACTTCGGCCACAAGGTGATCTTCGGCCGGGCCGGGCGATGGGGCTGGCGGGACGGCCCCCGGCTCTGTGTCGAAAACCGCATGCACCCCTCGTTCTTCGTGACCAAGCTCTGGGGCTACTTCGTCTCCCACCCACCGTCCGCGAGCACGCGACGGCAGCTCGAAGCGATCTACCGGAAGTCCCGCTGGAAGATCCGTCCCGTCCTCGAGGCGATCCTGCTCAGCCCTGATTTCTACGAGGACGACCCGATGGTCAAACCGCCCGCCGTGTACCTCGCGTCGATGCTGAGAGCCCGCGGCCGCGGGATCGACACGACCGCCTGGATCCGCCTCTGCGAGAGGGCCGGGCAGCTGCTTTTCAGTCCGCCTGACGTCGCCGGCTGGGACGACAGCCGCTGGCTGGACACCGCGCGGATGCAGGCCCGCTGGGAGATGACGAACGAGGTCATCGAGCCGGCGGTCCGCGCCCTGCCGCATCCCTACCCGGCGACTGAGACGGCGCCGGTCGCGGTCGGCAAGGCGATCAGCGCCTGGGGCGGCGCCACACCGGACGCGGGCGAGATTTCCGAGCTGCTCGATTTCGCGGATCGCACCGCGGCGCTGGCCGACCAGCCCGGCGAGCAAGCCGCCTATCGGCGGTTGAGACAGGCCGGCCTCCAGCAGCTGGTCGGAGTCAGCTCGGGGATGGTGATGATGTGAGCCAGATTCGCCGTGCCTCCTGCTGTGGCGAGTTCACCCGCTCGCAAATGCTCCATGCGGCCGCCTCCGAGGCCGGCCGCGGCCTGCCCCAGATCGAGGACGGCATGCCCGAGCCGGCCGGGACCGGCCTGACCCGGCGCTCGCTCCTGCTGAAGGGTGTCGGACTCGCGCTCGCGGTCTACGGCACAAAGCTCGCGATCCCGGCTCTCGACGAGGGAATCGCCGCGGCCGCCGCGCCGAACCGGGTCCTCGTTTCGGTCTTCCTCGACGGTGGCCTCGACGTGATGAGCCTGCTCGCCCCGACCGGCGACCGTCGCTACCGGAAGCTGCGGCCCCACCTCGCGCTGAAGGCCTCGGAGACGATTCCCTTCACCGAAGACCGGAGGCTGCGCTGGCATCCCGCCGCCGCCAGCCTTGCCCGGCTCCATCGCGAAGGCAAGGTCACCGTCTTCCCCGCGATGGGGTACAGCGGGCCTGACCAGTCACATTTCACCTCCCGTCACTTCTACGAGATCGGCGAGGTCAAGGTCGGCGCGGAAACCGGCTGGCTGGGTCGTTACCTGGATCTCGCCGGCTCCGCGGACAACCCGATGCAGGGCCTCTCGCTCGGCCGGGCGCTCTCCCCCACACTGGCCACGGCTCACAACCCGGTCGCCGCGCTGAGCTCGGTCGGCGGCTATGAACTCAGCTCGCCGGCCGCCGAGCCGGTCGAGGCGGAGCTCTTCTCGAGTTTCGAGCGGATGGGGGCACTGCCCGCCTCTAGCGCCGGCCTCAGGCAGCTTCGCGACGCCACCGCGCAGACGGCGCAGCTCCGCCGCGAGTTGCCGGCCCTCCAGCCCGAGGGCGACCGCGGCTACCCGGGGAACCCGATGGCCGTCCGGCTGCGGCTGCTCGCCGAGTATCTGGATCTCGGCCTGCCGATCCGGGTCGCGACGGTGACCGGGGCCGGCGGCTACGACACCCACGCCAGCCAGGCCCCGACTCTGAGGGGCAACATCAAAGCCACCTCGGAGGCGCTCTTCGCCTTCCAGCGCGACCTCGAACTTCGGGGGATCGCCGACCGGGTGCTGGTCCAGGTCTGGAGTGAGTTCGGCCGTCGCGCGGCCGAGAACGGCTCGGGCGGGACCGACCACGGCGCGGCCGGGATCGGGCTCGTGATCGGCAGCAAGGCATCCGGAAAGATGGCCGGCGAGTTCCCCGGACTCAAGCGGCTGGACCGGCTCGGCAACCTGCGGCACACCAGTGACTTCCGCGGCCTGTACTGCGGCCTGCTCGAGCAGTGGTTCGGCCAGGACCCGGAGCAGATCATCCCCGGGGCGAGCCACTTCAAACGTCCCCGGGTAGTCCGATGAGAGGACTGTTCCTGGCCGGCCTCACTGCCGCGCTGCTGCTCGCCCCGGTGGCAGCGCCGACCTCCGGCCAGGCGACTCCCCGACGCCATGCGACCTGCGTCAAGATCCGTCACTCGAAGACCGTCTGGGTGAAGGTGAAGCGGAACGGGCAGGTCGTCCGGGTGAAGCGGAGGAAAGTCTGGTGGGCCTGCGATCCGTACGCGGCACCGGGGCCGCCCCGGATCGGGATCGTGGCCAAGGAGTTCAAGCTGACCTTCACCCGCCCCTACGTGAAGGCGGGAAATCTGATCCTCCAGTTCGACAACCAGGGCGAGGATGTCCACAACCTGAGGATCGGGCCCGGCCGCGGAGGCCCAGCGTTCGCCCGGATCGCGAACACACGGCCCCGCCAGCAGACGACCGTCGAAGTTCCGCTCCGACCGGGGCGCTACCGACTCTGGTGCAGTCTGCCGCGACACGCGAAGCTGGGCATGAAAGCTGTCCTCAAGGTCGCCCGGCCGGGCTAGCCGGGCCTCTAGCATTGGTGTTCGCTTCCCCCCGATCCCGCGCACCGAAAGGAATTTTGAGTTCCCGCATCCCGATCCTGGCCCGGGTCAAGTCGACCGCGCCGCTCACCCCTCACATGGTCCGTGTCACCCTCGAGTCCGAGGGGCTGCGCGGCTTCCCGGTCGGGGAGTTCACCGATCACTACGTGAAGCTCCAGCTCCCGCCGGAAGGAGCCTCCTACTCGGCGCCGTTCGACCCGGCCGCGATCCGCGAGACCCGGCCGCGCGAGGAGTGGCACCGGCAACGGACCTACACGGTCCGAGCGGCCGACCCGGCGGCCGGCACGATCACGATCGACTTCGTCACCCATGGCTCCGGGATCGCCGGCGTCTGGGCCGAAGAGGCACAGCCCGGCGACCGGATCCAGCTGGTCGGCCCCGGCGGCGCCTACGCACCGGACCCGGACGCCGAGTGGCATCTGCTGGCCGGCGACGAGGCGGTGATCCCGGCGATCTCGGTTGCCCTCGAGCGGATCCCCGAGGGCGTGCCGACCTTCGTCACGATCGAGGTCGAGGACGAAAGTGAGCGGCAGGAGCTCACCACTCCCGGTGACCTCCGCCTGACCTGGCTGCACCGGGACGGCGCCGACCACACGGCCGAGTCACGGATCCTCGGCGCGATCAGCTCCCTCCGGCTGCCCGAGGGCCGCGGCCAAGCCTTCGTCCACGGCGAGGCCGGCATGGTCCGCGAGGTCCGCCGCCACCTCGCCAACGAACGCGGCTTCGACCTGGCCGACCTCTCAGCCACCGGTTACTGGAAGTTCAAGCGAACCGAAGAAGGGTGGCGCGAAGACAAGCCAGAGTGGAAACGCCTCGCCGAGCAGGACGTTGCATAAATAAGTCGGCGAGCTTCGCTCCGCCTCCCAGGCGAACCCGCCGGTTCACAGAAACAAAGAATGGATGAACCGGCTCCGGTTGGGGTGGGATGGACGGCGAGATCCAAGTTATGGCCATATAGCGCTCCTAACTCGGATCTCGCGACACCGGCCACCACGCCTGAAGTACCTCCGGTAGAGCCCCGCCCATCCATTCTTTTCTTCTGTGGGTGGGGCGGGTTGTTTGTCGAGCGAGGGCGGTAGCCCGCGCGACCCTTTTTACTTGTGAGGCGCCAGTTTCTGGGCTTGGCGTTCGGGGGTGATTCGGACTACCTTGCGGGCGAGGCCGACCTTTTCCATCGCGCCGATCACCCAGGCTGAGGGATCGAGCTCCCACTTCTTCAGGCCGTGGTTGGCCGAGCGGGGGAAGGCGTGGTGGTTGTGGTGCCAGGCCTCGCCGAGTGAGGGCAGGGCGAGCCAGAACACGTTGGTCGACTCGTCCTCCACCTCGAACCGGCGCGTGCCGAGGAAGTGGCAGACCGAGTTGATCGACCAGGTGATGTGGTGGACGAAGAAGACGCGGACCAAGCCGCCCCAGAGGAAACCACCGGCCGCGCCGGCCAGGGTGCCGGTGACCAGGTAGCCGGCCAGAGCCGGAATCAGGAGCCCGAGAACCACCCAGAGCACGAACCAGTCGCTGATGAACTTCATGCCGCGGTCCTCATAGAGGTCGCGGGCGTACTTCTTCTGATCGGCCTTGCCGTGTTCGGTGAAGGTCCAGCCGACATGGGCGTGAAAGAGACCCTGGAAAACGCCCTTCACCCCGCCGTCGTGGCCGACGTGCGGGCTGTGGGGGTCCCCCTCCTGGTCGGTGTGGGCGTGGTGCTTGCGGTGATCGGCCACCCAGGTGGTGACCGGGCCCTGCACCGCCATCGAGCCGAGGATGGCGAAGAGATACTCGACCGGCTTGAAGGTCTGGAAGGAGCGATGGGTCAGGAGGCGATGGAAGCCGACCGTGATGCCGAGCGCGGTGACCAGGTACATGCAGACCATGATGATCAGGTCGGCCGGAGTGACGATCTGGTTCCAGAACAGGATGATCGCGGCGATCGTCGCGAGGAACGGGATCACGACCGCGAACAGATTGACGATCTTGTCCAGGGTCGGCATTTCGTGCTGCGTCATGAAGTGAAGCCTATGGTCACATAGCGAGCATTTCTTAGCCTGAACAAAAGCTGTCTGGAATAGTTGTTATAAGTTTTCTTATAAGAACTGCCCGTCAAGAGCCCTGGCGCGACCTGAAACCCGAGGTCGCCGACGTGATCGAACCGGAACTCTCCGGCATCGCCGACGAGATCCTGGCTTCGGTCAGCAGCGAGATCCCGGAGTACACGCGGCCGCTTGACGGCTCGTTCGGCCGCGCCGTCTATCGCGGCGTCGACGAGGCGCTCGATCAGTTCGTCGGCCTGATCCGCGACCCCGACGCGGACCGGCGGGCCAGCCGCAAGGTCTACGTGATCCTCGGTCGGGGCGAGTTCCGCGACGGCCGCTCACTCGACTCGCTGCAGTCGGCCTACCGGATCGGGGCCCGCATCGCCTGGCGCCGGATCGCCGCGGCCAGTCTCGACGCCGGGCTGGACGGCAAGACCC
This sequence comes from Solirubrobacterales bacterium, assembly GCA_044464425.1. Taxonomy (GTDB): domain Bacteria; phylum Actinomycetota; class Thermoleophilia; order Solirubrobacterales; family 70-9; genus 67-14. The sequence goes on from JBIQLL010000002.1 coordinate 267,149, forward strand.
TCAGCCTGCTGGCCGAGTCGATCTTCGTCTACATCGATGAGCTTTCGGCCGACTCGACCGAGGGCTTCGCCGCGGCTCAGTTCAAGCAGACCGGCGCTCGGCTGCGGCGGGAGCGTGAACTGGTCACCGCGATGCTCCGCGAACCCACGGCCGATTCCGCTGAGCTCGAGCAGGCCGCCCGGTTCGCGGCCTGGCCGATCCCCAAAAGCCTGGCGGCGCTCGCCTGCCACGAACGCGACCTGGCCGAGGTCACCCGAGTCCTCCCCATCGGCGTGATCTCGGCCACGGTCGACGGCCTCGGCTGCCTCGCCGTGCCCGACCCCGGCGGTCCGGGACGGTTCCACAAGATCAGCACGCTGCTCGGCGGCCGGACCAGCACGCTCGGGCCGAGCGTCAGCCCGAACCGGCTGGCCGAGTCCTGGCACCTTGCCCGCAGCGCCTTCGAGGCGGCGTCGGCCGGCGCGCTCCCGGCCGAGGGCCTGGTCCGGGCCGAGGATCACCTGGTCGACCTTGCCCTTTACCGCAGCCGGGATCTGATCTCCCGCCTCAAGGAGCAGACCATGGCGCCGATCGGTGATCTGACCCCGAAGGCCCATGCCAGGATGGCCGAGACCGCGCTCGCCTACGTGGAGCTTTCCGGCAACGCGGCGGAGATGGCCCGCCGGCTCAACATCCACCCCCAGACCGCGCGCTACCGCATCGCTCGGCTGCGAGAGCTGTTCGGCGACGATCTCGACCGGCCCGACCGCCGTCTCGCGCTCGAGATCTCCCTGCGCGCCCGCTGAGCCGGCGCCGCGCAGAGTAAGGGCCGGATCCCGCAGGACCCGGCCCTTCTCTCCCCCAGATCGTCGCCGACCCCGCGGCCGGCGGTCCAGCGCGATCGTGCTCGCTACTGGACAGGAACCACGGTGACCGAGCCGCCGGCCGAGCCGTTCGTGTCCTCCATGCCGCAGCCGAGAGTGATCGCCGTGACCGCGTCCGTCGTGGTCACGTAGGTCAGCGGCAGGGCGTTCCGCACGTTCACCCCGGTCGAGTTCCAGCTCGAGGTCTCGCTGCTGCCCCCGCCCGCGGTCGTGATGAAGCACTCCATACGACCGAGGTTGACGGCGAAGGCGTTGACCACCGCGTTGATCATGTACTTGCCGGCGGGAACGTTGACGGTGCCCAGGGCCAGCTCGCTCCCGTCAGGGATGTTGACGCTGTTGAACTCGCTGTAGACCGGGCTGACCACGCCGTCCGCGCCCGGGCTGCCCTTCTCGCCCTTTTCACCCTTCGGGCCCTGCGGACCCTGGGGTCCCTGCTTGCCCTTCAGCTTCTTGATGGTCTTCGGGGCGAGCTTGTTCGGGGTGATCGTCTTGTTCTTCAGCTTCTTGCCGGCGACCGTCTTGTTCGCGATCTTCTTGCCGTTGATCAGCCCGGCCGCGGTGGCGGTCCCGCCGAGCGCGATCATCAGGGCCAGGGCGGCCAGAATCGTCGTGAGCCGGGGTCGTTTCATCGCTTTCAGTTGCCTCATCGCTTCTCACTGCTCCTATCTGTCGGATTCGATGGTTCAGGGTCACCCCCGGCCAGCCGCATCAACGCACCGGCGAACTCGCTCCACCCGCTGAACGACAGCGAGTTGCCCTGCCGGTCACTCATCTGGCCGTGGATCGACTCGTGTCGCGGGTCGATCTCGCACCGGAGTTCGATCAGGTGGACGGGGGACATGTGGGCAGCCTGGAGGCCCGGGCGCGATTCCTCATGGGGGTGGGACCCCCTGTCTTTGCCCCTGGGGGATTCGCTGCCGAGGATCCCCCCGGGTAAAACGGCGCTACAGAGCCGAGGAAAGCTCGCGGCGGGAGCCGACCCCAAGCTTCGCGTACACCCGGGTCAGATGATTCTCGACCGTTTTCGGGGTGACGAAGAGCTCCTCGGCGATCTCCCGGTTGGTCCTGCCTTCGGCCGCGTACTCGGCGACCCGACGCTCGGAGGCGGTCAGCTCGTCGAAGGCCAGGCGCCGCGGCGGCGCCCCGGCGATCGCCAGCTCCTCGGCCGCGGCGGCAGCGGTCTGCCGGGCGCCGCAGGCGGTAGCCAACTCCAGCCCGGCCTCCAGTTCAGCCCGGCCGTCCTTCTTCAGCCCGCCGCGGAGCAGGCTGATGCCCAGCTCGGTCCGAGCCTTGGCCTCTTCGGTCCGCAGCGCCGAGCCGGCCAGGGTCTCCGCGGCAGCCCGCATCCGGTCGGTACGCTCGCCCGCCGGACCGGCCAGGGCAAAGGCACGCTGGGCGATCCCCAGCGCCCCCGGCCGATCCCACCACTCGGCCCACTCAAGGTGCTCGGTAGCCAGCCGGTCAGCCTCCTCGCTGTAGCCGCCGCGGGCGATCGTCCGAGCCAGCAGCGCCCGCCAGGAGAGCGCCTTCATCGAGCGCCCGGAACGGTCGTCCTCCTCCAGCGGCGCGACATCCGCCCGAACTCCGGCCAGGTCGCCCTGGGCCTCGTGCAGGATCGCCCGCCCCCAGGGCACCCACCGGAGCACGGTCGGCCCGCCGGGGCCGTGTTCGATCCCGCCCGCGACGAGCTCTTCCTGCGCCTCCTCCAACCGGCCCTGCTCGGTCAGCGCCCGAACCCGGAAGGAGGCGTTGACCGGCACCATGATCGGCGGGATCCCGCCCGCGGCCGCGGCCCGCGCGTCGACCTCGCCGTCACCCGGGCGGCCCTCGTTGATCGCGAGGACCGAGCGGCAGCCGAGCGCCCCGGCCCGGCCGAAGGCGGAGCCGCGCCGGCGGCTGTCGTCCAGCGCCTGGTCGATCGTCGCCCGGGCGTCGCCGAAGGCCTCGCAGGTGAGCAGCGAGTAGGTGACCATGTACCAGGCCAGCGATTCGGACGTGTCCTCGGCGATCATGCGGCCGTTGCCGAGCGCCCGGTTAGCCAGCTCGATGACCTGCTCCGGGTGGGCGCCGGTCGCGTGTTCCTCCTGGGCGAGCAGGCCGAGGATCGTGCGCTCCGCCCGGGTCTTCCCCTCCACTCCCAGGTGGCGCTTCAGGTCGATGCCGGAGTCGCCGCCGGTCAGCCAGGCGAAGGTGGCAAGGTCAGCTTCCAGCTGCAGCGCTCCGTCGGCGTCACTGCCGCGCAGCTCGCCCAGAGCGTCCGTGACCACGTCCCGGGCACCGTCCATCCCTCCGGAGGCGAAGGCGGCGAAGGCGCGGTCGCGGTTCACGTCGATCCGGCGGTCGAGGTCAGCCAGACCGGCCAGCGATTCCTCGAGGTGCCGCAGGCCGGGCTCGAACTCGCCCGCCCGGACCTCGGCCCGGCCCAGTTCGGCCACCACCTCCGCCCTGGCCTCCGGCGCGGGGGGCTCAGCCAGGGCCCGCCGCAGGTGGCCGACCGCGGCCGCGGGCCGGCCGCCGAGCCGGGCCCGCTCCGCCGTCCTCCTCAGCAGCGCGACGGTCTGTTCCGCGCCGTCCGGCTCCCCGTTCAGCGCGTGGACGATCAGGGAGTCGTCCGGGGCTCCTTCGGCGGCGAGGATCGCCAGCGCCCGCCGGTGGGCGGCGGCCCGGGATGAGGCGGGGATGTCATCGGTGATCGCGGCCTGGACCAGCGGGTGGGCGAGCCGGACCGGCCGGACTCCTTCGACCAGCCCCGCCCCGACCAGCGTGTCGACCGCCCGCTCGGCCGACCCGGGCTCCAGGTCCGCGATCGCCATCGCGTGGCGAAGCTCACCCTCGCCGCCGAGGATGGCGAGCGCCTGCGCGAGTTGCCGGGCCGGCTCGCCCAGCGCACCCAAGCGCATCAGCAGGGTCCGCTTGACCGTGGCCGGATCGGCGGCCAGGACGTGGTCGGGGGAAAGGGTTTGCGGGCCGTCGTGGGAGGCCGCCAGCTCGCGGGCGAGCTCGGTCGCGAAAAACGGGTTTCCGGTCGTCGCCGTCAGGGCGGCCCGCGCGAGTTCGGGCGGAATCTCGGCCCCGTTGAAGGCTCGGGAGAGGACCTCGGCCACCCCGGTCTCACTCAGGGGCCGCGGCCGGATGTAGGTCGCGCCGGCCTCGTCGAGCACGGGGGCCAGGTAGCGCGACTTGGAGAGGGGTTCGTCATCCCTGACCCCGGCCAGCATGGCGATCGGGTGCCCTTCCACCCGGTGTGCGAGATAGGCCGCAGTGGAAAGCGAAGCGGTGTCGCCCCAGTGGGCGTCATCGAAGACGGCGAGGATGGGCCCTCGCTCGGCCAGGTTCACGGTCAGCCAGTAGAAGCCGTGGAGCACGTTCTCGGAGGCGTCGCGGCCGGGGCCGGGATCTTCCGGCAGCTCGGAAAGGCCCAGCACCGCCCCGGCCGGCGCGGCGGGGCCGGCGAGAAGCAGCCCGCGCTCCTCTTCGCCCGCCTCGATCACCGGTCGCTCGACCATCTGGCGGACCACACCGAACTCGACGTCCTGCTCGAGCATGCCGCCCCGGCCCGAGATCACGGTCATGCCCCGCTCCCTCGCCGCAGCGATGGCCAACCGGATCAGCGTGGTCTTGCCGATCCCGGCCGGGCCCTCGACCACGACCAGCGATCCCCGGCCCTCGCAGGCATCGTCCAGCTGGGCCGTGAGCAGGCTGAGTTCACGTTCCCGTTCGATGGGACCTGGACCGGACGGAGACATCTGCGGCCCATACTATGCGCGTAACCCGGGCAAGAAAAATTCCGACTACTGTTCAGTTTGGTGAATGGAATCTCCGCGGAAGGGGTAAAGAACCGGGGATGAAGCACAGGCAGCAGAACAGGAAGAAGGCCAGACATTGACCCGATTGGCAGCAGGGCGCACCACTCACCTGGAACGGGACGAGATCGCCGCCGAGGCGCTTCGGCAGTTCGACGAGGGCGGCGATCCGAGCATCCGTCAGCTGGCGAGCGAGTTGAAGGTCACCCCTTCGGCCATCTACCACCACTTCTCGTCCCGGGCCGAGATCGTGCAGTCCGCGGTCGAGATGGTCTGGATGGAAGTCCTGATCGAGACGACCAAGGAGGTCGGGGATCCGATGGAGGCAGACCCGCTCGAGGTGCTGACCACGGTCGGCCTGCTCACCCGGCGGAACTTCCTCAAGCACTTCAAGATCACCCCGTACATGACCGGCATCCCCCGGACCGACGAGCTCTCGGCGGGCGGCATCGCGCTCTTCGCCAACGCCTTCGAGCGGCTCGGCGTATCGGGCGAGGAGGCCGGTGATGCCTTCCATTACTTCGCCAACTACTGCTTCGGCAACGCGCTCTTCGCGGCCAGCCGGCTCACCGCCACCCAGGAGCTGGGCTCGGAGCATCCGAGCCACGAGGAGCTCGAGGAGCTCCGGCGAACGGCCGGGGTGGCGGACACCTCGCAGGAGGAGACCCGGGCCGCGATCGACGCCATCCTCGACCTTTCCGAGATCGATCCGGAACGAGACGAGGCCCTCTTCGTGAGTGGCCTGCAGCAGATCCTCGAGCGATACGCCAAAGTCTGAGCATGCCACTGATCAGAACCGAGCGGGACGGCCCGATGGCCGTCATCACGCTCGACTCGCCGCCGCTGAACCTCTTCGACCAGGCCCTGACCGCCGAGCTGGTCGCCGCCTTCGAGGATCTCCACGACGATCCGCCCCGGGGCCTGCTGATCCGAGCCGAGGGCAAGGTCGTCTCGGGCGGGGTCAACGTCGAGGAGTTCAAGGGACTCTCCGCCGCCGAAGGCACCCGGCTCTGGGAGTCGCTGCTCGCCGTGGTCGACCGGGTCGAGTCGTTTCCCTTTCCGGTCGTCTTCGCGGCCCACGGCCTGACCCTGACCGCGGCCTTCGAGCTCTCGCTGGCCTGTGATCTGATCATCGCCTCCGAGTCGGCTCGGTTCGGATTGGTCGAGATCGTGGTCGGTCTGACCCCGTCGATGGGCGGACCGCAGCGGCTGGCCGAGCGAGCCGGTTCCGGCCGGGCGCGCCAGCTGGTGATGACCGGTGATCTCTTCGACGCGGCCACGCTGGAACGCTGGAACGTGGTCAACGAGGTCAAGCCGGACGCCGAGCTAGACGGCTACGCCCGGGAGCTGACCCGGCGCCTGGCCGGCGGCCCCACGCTCGCCCACGCGATGACCAAGCGGATCGTGCGCGCCTGGCGGGACGAGGGAATGGCGGGCGCCGACCGGGTGACCCGTCGTGACGCCGCGGCGCTCTTCGAGACCGAGGACCTGAGGAACGCGGTCGAGTCCTTCCTCGAGAACGGCCCGGGCAAGGCCACCTACGAGGGCCGCTGACCCGGCCCGGATCCGGTGGGCCGGGCTACTCCTCGACGGTGATGTCGAGATCGACCAGGTCGGCCAGGTTCGAGTTCAGGGCCTCGTCGTTGCGGCAGGCCACGGCCGGAGCCAGGACCGAGCACTCGTAACCGAGCGAAACCGCCTCGACCAGAGTCGTGCGGACCGCACGGGAGAGGTCTACCCCGCAGCCGACGATCTTCGAGACACCGGCCTCGCGGAGTTTCAGGTCCAGGTCGGTGCGGAAGAAGGCGGAGTAGGACGGCGTGACCACTCTCAGGTCCTCGGGCGCCGGTTCCAGCCCGGCGACGAGCTCCGCGCCGCGGGTTCCCGCAACCACGTAGGGCCGTTTCATGAAGAGCGGCTTGCGAGCCGCCTCGACGTTCGAGCCGTCGGCCGAGTGGGCGCGAAAGGCCCAGACGATCAGGTCTCCCTGGAGCCTCATCCGTTCCGCGGCCGAAGCCACGGCCGGGATGATCTCGGTCGCCCCGGATACCTCCCGCGGCGCTCCCTGCTCGACAAAATCGTTCTGCATGTCCAACACCAGCAAGGCGGTTCGCGATCCCTCCGGCATCGGTGCCGCAGCCGATACCCCAAGCGGCCCTGGCAGGCTCTGAGCGGCATACATACGTTTGAACTTCCTCTCCCTATTCGACGTAATATCGGCCAGCACCCAGAATCTATCCGGATCCGGCATGCGCAACCTACAGATCAGGTCTCAAAACTTAACCGAGAGATGGTCTGTAACTAGAGAATTGTCGCGGCCCCCCGATCAGCGCCGCTAGATGCGAAGGTCGCGCTCCAGCAGCTCGTTGCCGCGCTCCAGCTCCTCCCGGGTTGCCTTGCTGACCGAGGCGACTCCCAGCTCTCGGTTGATTCGCGCGTTGATCTGCTGATAGCTCTCGCCGGTCTTGCGCGAGACATCGGCGACCAGCTCCTTGCGTTCCTCTCGCAGCCGTTCGCGGATCGCGAAGGCTGAATCCGAACGTGACCCGAGGCTCTTCAGCGGCTGCTTCTTGACCGGGGCGGCGGCCAGGCTCTTCTCCGCCTGCGGCCCTTGGTCGAAGTCATCGGTGGCGAAGAGCTGCATCGTGGTCTGGGCGAGGATCGCGTCATCGAGCTCGGCCGCGGTCGAGCTGAGCGCCTGGAAGGCCTCGCCCGGCTCCGACCGCTCGGGCAGTTCGTGATCCAGCTCCTCCAGTTCCTCGGCCAGTTCCGGCCCGGCCTCGATCGCGTGGCGGCGCTCGCGCTCGATCTCGAAGGCGAGCTGCTTGAGTCGGCTATCGGCCGGCAGCAGCAGGTAGCTCATCTGGCGCCGGGGCGAGGGCGTGGTCCGGATGAAGCGACCGACCACCTGGCGGAAGAAGAGCTCGGTCCGGGCCGCGGTCGCGTACACGCCGACCCTGAGGCGCGGGATGTCGACCCCCTCCGAGACCATCAGGACCGAGACCAGCCAGCGCTGGTCGGACTCGGCGAAGGCGGCGATCCTGGCGCTGGCACCGGGCTCGTCGCTCATCACGATTTCCGGTTCCTCCCCGGTGATGAAGCCGAGCCGTTTCGCGATCGCCCGGGCGTGGTCCTGGTCGGAGGCGACCACCAGGCCGCCGGCGTCCTCGTGGCCGGCGGCTCTCACCTCGGTCAGCCGGGCGTCGGCGTCGCGCAGCACCTCGCCCATCCAGTCACCGTCAGCGGCCAGGGCGGTGCGAAGCCTCCGGGCGGCCTCGGCGGCGGGCAGCACCAGGTCGAAGTCGGCGCTCCAGACCTTGCCGTCGCTCGACCACTCCATCTCGCCGTCGTACGGCAGGAAGGTGATCGGGCGGCAGACCCGGTCGAGCAGAGCCTGCGGGTAGCCGTAGGTGAAGTCGGCGCTGCTGATCCCGTCCTCGTCGTAACTCACCCACGGGATCGCGTCGTTGTCGGAGCGAAACGGGGTGCCGGAGAGCAGCAGCCGGAACGTGGCGTTGTCGAAGGCCCGGCGGGCGGTCACTCCCCAGCTCGCCTGATCACCCATGTGATGGGGCTCGTCGGCGATCACCAGGGTCGGGCGGCGGGCCGCATCGGCGTGGACGCCCGGACCGGCGGCCACGGTCTGGTAGGTGACCGTGACTCCGTGGAAGTCACTGGTCTCGGGTCCGTCCGCGTTGGGTCGGTTCGGCTCGAGGTCGATCCCGTACCGGGCCGCGTCGGCCGCCCACTGACGGGAGATGTGGGTGGTCGGGGCGAGCACGACCACGCGGCTGACCCGGCCGCTGGCAAGCATCTCCCAGGCCACCCTCAGCCCGAAGGTGGTCTTGCCCGCGGCCGGCGTCGCCGAAGCCAGGAAGCTGCTTCCCGGGTGGGCTGCAAGCTCGGCCAGAGCCTCTTTCTGCCACCCGCGAAGCTGACGGTCCTTCGGCCAAGGCGGTAGCGCCCGACCCGGACCGTGAGCGGGTTCGGGCTGTGGCATCGACGAGGTCAAGGAGACGCAAATTACCCCGACCGACCGTCGGAACGTCGTCTGATCGGGTCGTGATATGAGCGGAGGTCGGCGCGTCGTTTAGGTTGAGAGGGTGAGCTACTCCGCGAGGATCATCAAGCCATCCGACGCCAACTATGACCGGGCCAGGCTGGCCTTCGATCTGAGTGATCAGAAGCCGGCCGCGATCTGCCGCGCGGACACGGTCGCGGAGGTCCAGGAGGCGATCGCGTACGCCCGGGGAGAGGGCCTCAAGGTCGCCAACCAGGCCACCGGCCACGCCGCCGTGGGGCTGCCTTCGCTGGAGGACACCCTGCTCCTGAAGCCGCGGATCGAGGCCGACCCGGTGATCGACGCCGACGCCGGCTTCGCCCGGGTCGGAGCCGGAACCGCCTGGGGGCCGGTGATCGAGGCGGCGGGCGCCCACGGCCTGGCCACGATGCATGGCTCCTCCCCCACGGTCGGCGTGATCGGCTATCTGCTCGGGGGCGGCCTCAGCTTCTACAGCCGGCAGCACGGCCTGGCCTGCAACAAGGTGCGGGCGATCGAGGTGGTGACCGCGGACGGAGAGCCCGCCCGGGTCGACCGGGAAAACGAACCGGACCTCTTCTGGGCCCTGCGCGGCGGCGGTGGGCTCTTCGCCACCGTGACCGCGATCGAGTTCGACCTGCTGCCGGTCCGCGAGGTTTTCGGCGGCATCACCTTCTGGCCGATCGAGCTCGCCGAGACGGTGCTGTCGGCCTGGCTCGACTGGACCCGCAGCGCCCCGGAATCGGTCACGACCAGCTTCCGCTTCATGAATCTGCCGCCGCTCGAGACCGTGCCCGAGCCGATCCGGGGCAAGAGCCTGGTCGCGATTGACGGCATCGCCGGCGATATGGCCGATGGTGAGGCGCTGGCGGCACTGATCGAGTCGATCGGCGAGCCGGTCTTCGGCAACTGGGGCCCGATGCCGGCCCCCGCGGTCGCTTCGCTCCACGGCGACCCGGAGGAGCCGGTCCCGGCGATCGTCAACGCGACCGTGCTCGAGGAGGTCGGCGACGAGCTGGTCGAAGCGCTGATCGAGGCGGCCGGGGGCGGCTCCGGCAACAGCTTGATCGTGACCGAGCTTCGCCAGCTCGGCGGGGCCCTCCAGCGACCCGACGTAGACGGCGGGGTCGCCGACCGGGCCGAGGGCGAGTTCATCGGCTTCGGGGTCGGGCTGGCCACCGGCCCGGAGGTCAAGGCCCGCACGGAAACGGACCTCGCCCGGGTCTTCGAGGCGTTCGGCCCATGGCAGTCAGGCCGGCAGACCTACAACTTCGCGGGTCCCGGCTCCCGCTGCGCGGACTGCTATCCCGAAGAGGCGATCGAGGCCCTCGCGGCGATCCGCCACGAGTACGACCCCGATGGCCTCTACGTGGCGCCGCTAGGCCTCTAGCTTCGCATCGAGGGTGATCTCCGGGACGCTCGCCAACGCCTTCGACACCGGGCAGCCGGCCTTGGCGGCCGCGGCGGCCTCCTGGAAGGTCGCCTCATCGAGACCGGGCACCCGGGCGACCGTGACCAGGTCGATCTGAGTGATGGTCGGACCTTCGTCGAGCAGCCGGATGGTTACCTTGGCGTCGGTCTTCACCGATTCCGGCACGTTGCCGCCCTCAGACAGAACGTTCGAAAGGGCCATCGAGTAACAGGAGGCGTGCGCCCCGGCGATCAGCTGTTCCGGGTTGGCGCCCGGGCCGTCCTCGAATCGCGACTTGGCGGAATACTCGCCGCTGATCGAATCGCCGGCGGTGAAGGTGCCGCTGCCGTCCTTCAGGTCGCCCTTCCACTCGGCTGTTGCTCGTGCTGCCATTGGTCCTCCTCGACGTGTTGATTTGCCGGTGATCCCCGGGGATCCCGGTTGAGATCCAGCCTAGCGCTCAGCCTCTCCCGGCCCGCCGGCCTGACCTTCGCGAGCCAGCGCCGAGGGCCACCAGACCCGGGGGCCGATGTCCAGAGTCAGGGCCGGGACCAGGATCGAGCGGACCAGGAAGGTGTCCAGCAGCACGCCGAAGGCGACCGTGAAGCCCATCTCGGAGAGGAAGACCAGTGGCAGCACCGCCAGCACGGAGAAGGTGCCGGCGAGCACGATGCCGGCCGAGGTGATCACCCCGCCGGTCACCGCCAGCCCGCGCAGCATGCCCTCCCTGGTGCCGTGGGCGGCGGTTTCCTCACGCACCCGGGCCATCAGGAAGATGTTGTAGTCGATCCCCAGCGCGACCAGGAACACGAAGACGTAGAGCGGCAGGGACGGGTCGACCCCGGGGAAGCCGAAGATCTGGTCGGAGACCACGAAGCCCACCCCGAGCGCCGCGAAGAAGCTGAGGACCACGGTCGCGATCAGCATCACCGGAGCCGCCAGCGCCCGCAGCAGCGCGATCAGGATCAGGAAGACGACCAGCAGGACGATCGGCACGATCAGCTTCACGTCATGCCGGTTGGCTTCGCGTATGTCGTGTTCGACCGCGGTGCCGCCGCCGACCAGGGTCGTGGCGCCGCCGGCCCGGTGCGCCGCCTTGCGGAGCGCCGGGATCAGCTTGAAGGCGGTCTTCGAGTAGGGCTCATCGACCAGGACCGCGTTCAGCACCACGCCGTTCTCGTTGCGGAAGGCCGGCCTGACGCTGGCCACCCCGTGAACCTGACCGACCGCCTTGCTCACCGCGGCGGCCTTGGCCGGATCACCGACCACGATCTCGGTCGGCACGTTCGAGCCGCCCGGGAAGGACTCCGCGATCGCCTTCTCGCCACGAACCGCTTCGACCTCATGGACGAACCCGTTGGCCGAGGTCAGGCCGTCGTCGTAGCTGAACAGCCCGGCGCAGAGGACCAGCAGTACCAGGACCGCGGTGACCCAGACTGGCCGGGGGCGCTTCGCGATCCGGTCGCCGAGCCGCCGCCAGGGCCCGTGCTCGGCGTCGGCCCCGCCGGTCCCGACCCGGGGCACCTTCGGCCAGAAGACGAAGCGGGGCGCGATCACCAGCATCGCCGGCAGCAGGGTCAGCATCGAGAGCATCGCCATGAAGATCCCGATCGCCCCGATCGGGCCCATCGAGGCGGTCGAGTTGAGCTCGGCCAGCGAGAGGCAGAGCAGGGCCGCGATCACGGTGAGGCCGGAGGCCACGATCGCCGGCCCGGCTCCGCGCAGGGCGGTCCGCATCGATTCGGTCCGGCTCTCACGATGTCTCAGTTCCTCGCGATATCGGGAGATCAGGAGCAGCGCGTAATCGGTTCCCGCGCCGAGCACGAGCACCGAGAGGATCGAGGACGACTGTCCGTTCACGGTCACCCCGAGCTCGGTCACCCCGTAGCCGACCGCCCGCGCCCCGATCTCGGCGAACCCGACCGCGATCAACGGCAACCAGAGCAGGAAGGGCGAGCGGTAGATCAGGATCAGCAGGATGAAGACCAGGCCGAAGGCGGCCGCGAAGAGGCTGCCGTTGATCGACTCGAAGACCTTGATCGAGTCGGAGGCGTAGCCTGCCGGGCCGGTCACGGCCACCTCGAGGCCGTCGAAGCTACCGCTGACGATGTCCCGGGTGGCCTCGACGGGCTCGCGGATGTCCTCGGCCTCACCGGTCGAGGTGACCGAGGAGGTGACGATCACCGCGGTGCCGTCGCGTGAGCGCTGGGCGATCGCGAACGGCTGGCTGACCCCCTCGACCTCGTCGTTCAGCTCGGCCAGATTCTTCCGGACCCGGGCCAGGTCAGTCGCGGTGAGGCCGCCGTCCCGCCGGTACACGATCACGATCGGCGCCTGCTCTGATCCGACCAGCTTCTTCTGCGCTTCCAGGGCGCGGGTGGCCTCGGCGTCGCCGGGCAGATAGGAGACCGATTCGTTGTTCTCCGCGTCCGCGAACTTGCCGGGAACGTTGGTCCCGAAGACGACGAACATCGCCAGGAACCAGACCGCGACAGTGATCCATCTGGCCCGCGGACCGATCGGCAGGACGAGGAGTGACTTCATGGTCAGACACTAATATGCGCGCCATGGATCGCAAAGTAGGGATACTCATTGGTCTGCTCGTACTGATCGGCGCCCTGATCGCCGTCATCCTGATCGGCCGCGGGGGCGGCTCGGATGATGACTCGGGTTCGTCCGGCGGAGTTCCACAGGCGGTCCTGGAGAACGTGAGCACCAACCTCGACGAGCGGCCGAAGCTCGCCGGGTCGAGCGACACCCCTCCGACCACGCTGGTCAAGAAGGACATCGTGGTCGGCGACGGCGCGGAGGCCAAGCAAGGCGACACGGTCAAGGTCCAGTACGTCGGCGCCCTGTATGACAACGGCACGGAGTTCGACGCGTCCTGGGATCGCAACGAGCCCTTCGAGTTCGCGCTCGGCGGCGGTCAGGTGATCAAGGGCTGGGACGAAGGCGTCGAGGGCATGAAGGTCGGCGGCCGCCGCGTGCTGGTCATCCCGCCCGATCTCGGCTACGGGGCGCAGGGCAGCCCGCCCACGATCCCGGCCAACGCCACCCTGGTCTTCGTGGTCGATCTCGAAGACGTCCAGAGCAAGTAGGTCGTCGATGGACATCATCGACGAGCTGGTCGCCAACAACAAGGAGTACTCGGACCGGGTTCCCGATCAGCAGCTGGACGTCAAGCCGAGCCGCCAGCTGACCATCGTCACCTGCATGGACTCGCGGCTCGACGTCTTCCTGGCGCTGGGCCTCAAGGACGGCGAGGCCCATGTGCTCCGCAACGCGGGCGGCGTGATCACCGATGACATGATCCGCTCGCTAGCGATCTCGCAGCGCAAGCTCGGCACCCGTTCGGTGATGCTGATCCATCACTCGAAGTGCGGCATGCAGACGATCACCGACGACGGCTTCCGGGCCGAGCTCCAGGACGCCACCGGCACCGCGCCCTCCTTCGCGATCGAGTCCTTCGTCGACATCCCGGGCGACGTCGCCCAATCGATCCGGCGGGTGCGCCGCTCGGAGTTCATCCCGCACCGGGACAACGTGCGCGGCTTCGTCTATGACGTTGACACTCACGCTCTGACCGAGGTCACAGTCGAGGACGAGTGATGGGGATCGTCGTCTACGAGAAGCCGACCTGCACCACCTGCCGCAAGCTGTTCAAGCTACTCGAGGCCGAGGGCGTCGATTTCGAGACGGTCGAGTACCACGTGACCGGCCTCACCGAAGCGGAGATCCGCGGGCTGCTGGCCAAGGCGGGCATCAGCGCCGCCGACGCCCTGCGCCTGCGCGAGGAAGGCGCCCGGGCGCTGGCCTCCGAGGACGAGGACACGATCATCGCCGCGATGGCCGCGCGGCCCGAACTCCTGCAACGACCGATCGTCGTCAACGGCGACCGGGCCGTGCTCGCTCGCCCGATCGAGAAAGTCCTGGAGATCCTCTAGGTCAGGTCTTGGTTTCGCCCGGCCAGGCTCCGGTGTAGCGGCGGAACGCCACTCGGGCCCCGTGATCGACCAGACCGCGGATTAGGCTGAAGACCGCGCCTTCGAGCAGCAGCGCCACCGCCAGCTTCCGGAGGCTCAGCGCCTCTTCGTCGGGCGACGGCGGCTCCTCGTCGTTGAACGAGTTCCAACCCTTCTCGAAAACCTTGCGGGCGACAAGGCCCGCGATCAGCCCGGCGATCAATCCCATCGGTCGGAAAAGAAACGTCATGCGACCTCGGTGCCCGTCCGGAGTCAGGCGAAACAGCTCGGGACCGGTTGACCGGAAACCTTTCGGGTACCGCCCGGGCATGGGTCAGGTAGCTTCCAAAGCCCCGTCCGACGGGGCCGTTCCGTTCGTGCCGGAGGACGGTCGATCGATCCAGAAGCTCGCGGACGCCGCCGCCGACTGCCGGGGCTGCCCGCTCTGGCGAGACGCCGGCCGCGTCGTGTTCGGAGAAGGACCGGCTACGGCGGAGCTGATGCTGGTTGGGGAGCAGCCGGGTGACCGGGAAGACCGTGCCGGTCGCCCCTTCGTCGGGCCTGCCGGCCCTGGCTGAACCGGGAGCTCGAGGTCGTCGAACCTCGGGCCGTGGTCGCACTCGGTGCGACGGCGGCCCGCGAACTGTTTGGCCCCCATTTCCGAGTGACCCGCCAGCACGGCGAGCTTCTTCCGGACGGCCCGGCGGAAATCTCGATCGGGACCATTCACCCGTCCGCCATCATTCGCTCCCGCGAAGCTGATCGCGATCGTCTGCGGCAGCTGATGGCCAAGGACCTCACGGTCGTGCTGGCAGAGATGGGTTGACTGGACGGATGGCAGAAGGCGAGCTGGGAATCGACTTCAGTCGCCTCGTCGAGCGGGCAGATTCACAGCGTCAGCGTCTGGAGCAGTTCCGGATCAGCCTGGTTCCCGTCGCGCTTGGCGACGAATCCCGGGGTTAGCCCGACCGCACGGGGGTATCTTGGAAACATGAAACCGCCATGGAGAGACCTGGAAGAACGGCTGGAACGGGAGAACGAGGCCGATCGTCCGCTGCGCGAATCCGGCGAGGGCGAGTCGGAGGGATTCGAGGAATCGGAGCGCGAGCTGATCGATCAGGCCGAGGACACAGGGTCCGGCCGCAATCCCAAGTACGACGCCGGTCTCCCGGAGGATGAGCGCGACCCCGCCACCTACAGCGAAGCGGACGAGATCCACTCCTCCGAGGATCCCGACTCCGATTTCGATTGAAGGGGTGGTTCCGTGAGCGACGTGCCGCTGCTTGACCTGAACGACGGGCACCGGATCCCGCAGCTGGGCTTCGGGGTCTTCCAGATCCCTCCGGCCGACACGGCGCGGGCCGTGCGAGAAGCGCTGGAGATCGGGTATCGCCACATCGACACGGCGCAGATGTACGGCAACGAGGCCGAGGTCGGGCAGGGCATCCGCGATTCCGGCCTCGACCGCGGTGACGTCTTCATCACCAGCAAGCTGAACAACGGCCACCACGAGCCGGATGACGCGCGCCGCGCCTTCGATCGGACCCTGGCCGACCTGAAGACCGAGTACCTCGATCTCTTCCTGATCCACTGGCCGCTGCCGTCCCTATACGGCGGTGACTTCGCGGCCACCTGGAAGGTCTTCGAGGAGTTCCGCCGGGAAGGTCGAACCCGTTCGATCGGCGTCTCGAACTTCGAGGTAGACCACCTGCAACAGCTGATCGAGCGCACCGAAACGGTCCCGGCGGTCAACCAGATCGAGATCCATCCCTACCATCAGAACCGCTCGGTCAAGGCCTGGGGCGAGGGCCACGGCATCGTCACCGAGGCCTGGTCACCGATCGCCCAGGGCGGGGTGCTGGACGATCCGGTGGTCGAGGGGATCGCGGCCCGGCTCGAGCGAGCCCCGGCCCAGGTCGTCCTGCGCTGGCATCTCCAGAAAGGCAATGTGATCTTCCCGAAGTCGACCCATCCCGAGCGGATGGCGATGAACTTCGACCTCTTCGGCTTCGAGCTCAGCGAGGAAGACCTGACCGCGATCGACGGTCTCGAGCGGGGCGAGGACGGGCGCACCGGCCCCCACCCCGCCACCTTCAACCGGGTCTGAGCCGGGCTACTTGAGCAGACGCGAGAGACGCCGGTCCTTGAGCGGCTGGCCGCCGGTCTGCTCCTGCGGGCAGTAACAGAGCACGTAGTCGCGGTAATGGACCGCGTGGATCTCCGCTCCGCAGCGCGGACAGGCCTCGCCCTCCCGGCCGTGAACCTCGAGCGGTTTAGGGAGCTTGTCGGGCAAGGGCAGCTCGAGCTCCGATTCGTAGAAGCCGATCGCCGCGTCGAGCCGGTCGTGGATCACCGCCACCAGCGCCTCGGCCTCGCCGGCTTCGAGGTCGGCGGCCCGCTTGAAGGGTGAGAGCTTGGCACTCCAGAGGATCTCGTCGGCCCAGGTCCGGCCGATCCCGGCCAGCGTCCGCTGGTCACGAAGCAGCGAGTAGAGCGGCCGGTCGGTGGTGGTCACCGCTTCGAGCGGCACCAGCTCCGGCCAGGCTTCCGGACCGAGCTTGGCGACGGCCTCGTCGCTTTCGACCTCTTCCGCGTCGATCAGCTTCGCCCAGGCCCGCTGGTGGGTGCCGAACTCGCGCAGGCGCAGCTCGCGTCCACCCTCCAGCCGGATCAGGATCCGCGAGGTCCGGTCCTTCGGCCCGGCTCGCTTCTCGTAGAGCTGGAGGCGCCCGGCTGACATCAGGTGGATCAGCAGCGCCAGACCGGAGTCGAACTCAACGACCAGCAGCTTGCCGCGGCGGCGCACCTCGTTTACCCGGTCGCCGGCCAGCCCGTCGAGCGGCGGCTTGAAGGTCTTCATGACGTTGACCCCCGGGGCCAGCGCCGACTCCACGCGCGCTCCTCGGGTGGCCCGGTCGAGCAGCCGGGTGGTGATCTCAACCTCGGGCAGCTCGGGCATCGCTCACTCGGCCGCTGAATGCGTCGCCTCGGGTCTGGCGACGCCGCTCACGATCGGCCGGGCGACGGGCGGCATCGGGAACCTGTCCTGTTCGGCGGTGATCTCGACCTCGAAGCCGTTGGCCCGCAGCATCGGAACGGTGCGCCGGTTGCAGTGGCAACCGTCGGCGAGCTTCTTCCACGGCTTCTCGAGACGGTCCTGCAGGCGACCCATCCGGGGTTTGTCCGAGCGCACGTGCTCCATGAAAAGGAAGCGGCCGTCCGGCTTCAGCACCCGGTGGATCTCGGCCGCGGTCGCCTCCGGGTCCGCGACCGTGCAGAGGACCAGGGTCTCGACCACGGTGTCGAAGCTCTCGTCCTCGAAAGGCAGCATCTCGCCGGGCGCCCGCACTATCTCGGGCGTCAGGCCGGCCGGCGCCGGCTTGGCGGCGAGCAGCCGTGCCTTGTGGACGTCCGGTTCGACCAGCACCAGCCGCTCCAGCCCGGCCGGGTAATGCGAAAGGTTGAGCCCGGTGCCGGCCCCGAGCTCCAGCACCGAGCCGGAAACCCCACCGATCAGCTTCTGCCGCCAGCGGCCGAGGCCGGTCTTCTCACCGAGCCAGAGCACCGGCTCGTACAGGCGGGCCGAGAGCCGGCTGCCGGGAACCCGGTCCGCCGCCGCCTCAGCTTCCCGCCGGCTGTTCATGCCGGATCCGGGTTCTCCGCGATCCAGTCCCGGACGAACGGGCAGATCGGAATGATCTCGAGCTTCCGCTCCCGGGCGTCGGTCACCGCGAAAGCGACCAGCTTGGTGCCGAGCCCCCGGCCGCCCCAGGCCGGATCGATCTCGGTGTGGGGAAACGTGATCCGGTCATCCTCGAGCCGGTAATCGGCAAAACCGGCTAGTTCCTCGCCGACCTTGATCTCATAGCGGCTCGCGGCCGGCTCATCTTTGATCATGATCTCTTCAACGGTGTCTTCGGCCATGGACCCATCTTAGGATCTATCCCCGCCGGGGCGGCCGGGCCGGGTTCGGTCGGCTGTCGGGTGGTTAAATGTTCTGAGCCATGACCGTTTTCGAGCCGACCCTGTCCGGCGAGAAGCTCGCCGAAGCAACCGGGAAGAACTGGGACGAGTGGCTGGAAGTGCTCGATGAGGCCGGCGCCGAGAGGCGCACCCACACCGAGATCGCCCGCTGGTTGACGGACGAGCAGGGCGTTCCGGGCTGGTGGGCCCAATCGATCACGGTCGGCTACGAACGGGCCCGTGGCCTGAGGGAGCCCGGCCAGCGTGCCGACGGCTGGTCGGTGACCGCCTCGAAGACGGTCGAGGTCCCGGTTGAGGATCTCTTCGCCGCCTTCGAGAAGGAATCGATCCGCAGCCAGTGGCTGCCGGAAGCCGACCTTCACCTGCGCACCGCCAAGGCTCCGGTCTCGGCCCGCTACGACTGGGGCGACGGCATGACCCGGCTCATCGTCGGCTTCGAAAGCCTCGGTCCCGACAAGAGCCGGCTCGCCCTCGAGCACGAGAAGCTGCCGGACAGCGAGGTCGCCGACCACATGAAGACCTGGTGGCGACAGCGGGTCTCGGAGCTCAAGACTCTGCTCGAGGGCGGTTAGAAGTCGGCCGCGATCAGTCGGTGGTCCGGCGCTGGAAGGTCCGCAGCGTCATCGGGATCGCGATCGCCAGCAGCACCACGCACCAGCCGATCGAGGCAACTACCGGGTGCTGCAGCGGCCACGCGGCTCCGTCGGGAATCGCGGTCGGGTTGCCGAAGAGCTCACGGACCGCGGCGACCACGCAGCTGACCGGGTTCCACTCCGCCACTTGGCGCAACCCGTCCGGCAGCGACTCGGTCGGCACGAAGGCGTTCGAGAGGAAGGTCAAGGGAAAGACCGTCATGAAGACGATGCCGCTGACCGCATCGGTCGAGCGGGCGGTGATTCCGGCCAGCGTGCCGAGCCAGAGCATCACGAAAGCGAACAGCTCGAGCAGGGCGAAGGCGCCGATCGCCTCCGGCACCGAGGAGTGGATGCGCCAGCCGACGACCAGCCCGGCAGCGCAGAGCACAGCCATGGCGACCGTCATCGCCGCCTGCTCGGCCAGCAGGTGGCCGGTCAAATAGGAGGAGCGGCGGATCGGCAGGCTGCGCAACCGGTCAACCATCCCTTCCTTCATGTCGCTGGCGATCGAGACCCCCGGTCCCATGATCCCGAAAGCCAGGGTCTGGACCAGGATGCCGCCGATCAGGTATTCCTTGTAGTTGCCGTCAGGGATGGCGATCACGCCGCCGAACACGTAGGCGAAGAGCAGCACGAACATCAACGGCTGCAGGGTCACGTCGAGCAGCTTCTCGGGGATCTGGCGCACGTGTTCGAGGTTGCGCCGGGCGAGGATCAGGATCTCGTTCATGAGGGCACCTCGGTCTTCTTTTCGGAGTTGGTGAGGGAGAGGAAGACGTCATCGAGCGTGGCGTCCCGCCGGTGGACGTCGGTGGCGTCGATGCCGGCCGAGTCGAGGGCGCGGACGACCTCGACCAGCCGGGTACCGGTACGGACCGGGGCGGTCACGATCCGTTCGTCCGGATCGGAGAAGACTTCCTTCTCGGCGAATCCAGCCAGCGCCTCGGCCGCCGGAGCGGCGTCAGCGGCGGAGTCCAGGGTGACCTCGATCCGGTCTCCCCCGATCCGCTGCTTCAGCTCGGCCGGGGATCCGGCCGCCGCGACCCGGCCGTGATCAAGCACGACGATCTCGTCGGCCAGCCGATCGGCTTCTTCCAGGTACTGGGTAGTGAGCAGCAGGGTTGCGCCCTGGCTCACCTGCTCGCGCAGGATCTCCCAGAGGTCGCTGCGGCTCTGCGGGTCGAGACCGGTGGTCGGCTCGTCGAGGAAGAGCACCGGCGGCGAGGCGACCAGGGTGGCGGCCAGGTCGAGCCGGCGACGCATGCCTCCGGAGTAGTCCTTGACCAGCTTTCCGGCCACCTCGGAGAGGTCGACCCGCTCGAGCAGCTCGTCGGCCCGCGTCCGGGCTTCTTTCTTCGGCAGCCCGTAGAGCCGGCCGACCATCTCGAGGTTGGCGCGACCGCTGAGCAGCCCATCGACCGTGGCCGACTGACCGGCCACGCCGATCTTCCGGCGCACCTCGGCGGCCTCGCGGACCACGTCGTGGCCGGCCACCGTGGCCGAGCCGGCAGTGGGATCGGAGAGGGTCGTGAGGATTCGGATCGTGGTCGTCTTGCCGGCTCCGTTGTGGCCGAGCAGCCCGAGCACCGATCCCTGGGGGACGACCAGGTCGAGGTCGGCGAGCGCCTGGAAATCGCCGAAGCGCTTGCCCAGCCCCTCTGCCCTGATCCCGGCGTCCGTGGTGGTGTGGTTCAAGTTTTCATACATCGTACGAACAACATAGCAGTACAATGTACGAATGGCAACCAGTTCGACTCGAAAACGTCTCAGTCGCGACGAGATAGTCCAGGCAGCCCTGGAGATCGCCGAAGAGGAAGGCATCAAGGCGGTGTCGATGCGCAAGGTTGCTCGACGGCTCGGTGCGGGCACGATGAGCCTCTACCACTACGTGCGGACCAAGGATGACCTGCTCGCCTTGATGGACGACGAGCTGATGGGGGAGCTGGTGATCCCCGAAGGCGAGATGCCCGAAGGCTGGCGCGAGCGGGTGACCCTGATCGCCCGGCTCAGTCTCGCCGCCTGGATGAAGCGGCCCTGGCTGGCCGATGAAGACGACGAGTTCCGGATCACCGAGAACGGGCTGCGCCACATGGACCAGACCATCGGCGCCCTCGACGGCCTCGAGATCAGCCCGGCCCTCAAGTTCGAGATCATGTCCCAGGTTGATGACTATCTGTTCGGCTTCGCGGTCCGCGAGCGCAAGGTCGACGCCGATCGGCGGGAGTTCACCGAAACGGAAGCGTTCGAGGAGCTGACCGACTTCGTCGAGGACAAGATCCGGCTCGGCGGATACCCCTACCTGGAAGAGATGTTCGAGCCCGGTCTGAACTTCGAGGAGCAGTGGCTGAGGATGATGGAAGAGATCTTCGACGACGGCCGCTTCGATCGCGGCCTGAACCGCCTCCTCGACGGCATCGAAGCCGAGCTGAAACGAATCGGCGCGCTGCCGGCCTAGGCGGCTGCCCGCCCAGCCGGGGTCGCGGCCTCACTATGCTCGGTTCATGGTCAAAGACGTTGATGAGCTGAGCTTCCAGCAGGAGGTCGTCGAGCGCTCGAAAGAGGTGCCGGTCGTGGTCGATTTCTGGGCCGAGTGGTGCGGGCCCTGCCGCACTCTGGGACCGGCGATCGAGCAGGCCGTGAACGAGCGGGGCGGCAAGGTCGAGCTGGCCAAGGTCGACGTTGACGCGAACCAGCAGCTCGCGGCCGCCTTCCGGGTCCAGGGGATCCCGGCGGTCAAGGCCTTCAAGGGCGGCGAGATCGTCGACGAGTTCACCGGGGCGCTGCCGCCCGCCCAGATCAACGCCTTCCTCGATCGGATCGTTCCCTCCGAGGAGGAAGAGGCGGCGAAGGCAGCGATCGAGTCCGGTGATGTGGACGCGCTCCGCAGCGCGGTCGCGGCCGACCGCAACAACCCCGAGGCGACCGCCGCCCTGGCCAGGCTGCTGCTGGCCCGCGGCGAGGACACCGAGGCCGGCGAGCTGACCGAGCCGCTGGCGCCGACCGATTTCGTGGTCGCCGGCCTGAACGCGCGGGCCCGGCTCACCCTGGCCGACACCGCACCGGTCGAGGCCTTCAAGGCCTGGGACCAGGAGGATCACGAGTTCGCCCTCGACCTGCTCCAGAAGGAGGTCGAGATCGCGGCCGAAGACCCCGAGCGCCGCGACCTCCTCCGCAAGGTGATGGTCGGCTACTTCACCGAGCTCGGCCCCAGCTCAGAGCTGGCCGCAACCCATCGCCGCCGGCTCGCCACCCACTTCAGCTGAGTCAAGGTCGCCTGGGTCCGGCGACCCGCACGCCGCACAAATAGAGTCCCGGCGAAGTTGACCGTCACGCAGGCACCGCCCGACCCTCAGGATCCGACCGGCCGCACCCCGGCCGGACTCACCACCGCCGAGGCCGCGCGGCGGCTGGAGGAGCGTGGGCCGCTGCCGAGGCCGGAGACGAGCCGGTCCTACCGGTCGATCGTCGTCGCCAACGTCTTCACGGTCTTCAACCTGATCCTCGCCGTCTTCGGCGCCCTGACCCTCGCCTTCGGGAATCCCAAGGACGCCCTCTTCCTCGGCATTCTGGTCGCCAACGCGACGATCGGGATCGGCCAGGAGATCCGGGCCAAGCTGGCCCTGGACAAGCTCGCCGCGCTGATCGCGATCAAGGCCCACGTGGTCCGCGACGGGGCGAAGATCGAGGTGCCGGTCGAGGACGTGGTGGTCGGGGATCTGGTCGCGGTCGGCGCCGGCGACCAGGTGATCGCCGACGGCGAGATCGTCTCCTCGGACGGCCTGCAGCTGGATGAGGCGAACCTGACCGGCGAGTCGGAGCCGGTCCGGCGCGAGGCCGGCGGCGCCGTCTGGTCGGGCTCTTTCGTCGTCGAGGGCGAAGCTCGCTTCATCGCGACCGCGGTCGGGCCGGACTGCCGGGCCGCGAAGCTGGCCGAGACCGCCCGCGCCTTCCGCCACCCCCGCTCTCCGCTCGAGCGGGCGATGGACCGGCTGCTGATCATCCTGGTCGCGGTGATGGTGCCGCTCGCGATCGGCCTCGGCATCTCGCTCGGGGTCAAGGAGGTGAGCCAGGCCGACGCGGTCGAGACGATGACCGCGGCGGTGGTCAACATCGTGCCGGAGGGGCTGATCCTGCTGGTCTCGCTGACCGCCGCCGTCTCCGCCGCGAAGATGGCCCGCCGCGGGATCCTCTCCCAGCAGCTGAACGCGATCGAGTCGCTGGCCTCGGTCAGCATCCTCTGCACCGACAAGACCGGCACCCTGACCGAGGCCTCTCTCCGGGTGGTCGAGCTGATCCCCGCCGATGGTCTGGGCGAGGAGGAGCTCGCGCTGAGCTTCGGCCGCTACGCCGCCTCGATGCCTTCCCGGAACGGCACGCTGGAGGCGATCCACGCCGCGCATCTGGGCGATGCCACGTCCGAGCAGCCGTCCGCCCAGGTTCCGTTCTCCTCCCGCCGCCGCTGGGGCGCGCTGGAGATCGGGGGCGACCGCTTCGCGCTCGGCGCCCCCGAGGCCCTGCTCGCCGACGGCATCAACCCGGCCATGCAGCAGGCGGCGACCGAGCAGGCCTCCCAGGGCCGGCGGGTGCTGGCGATCGCGGCCCTCCCCGGCCCGCTGCCGGACGCCGATGCCGAGGCACCGGTCCTGCCGGCCGACCGCCGGCCGCTCGGGCTGGTGGTGCTGGCCGAGAACCTGCGGCCGAATGCCGGTGACACGGTCGACTTCTTCCACCAGGAGGACGTCTCGCTGAAGATCCTTTCCGGCGACGCCCCGGCCACGGTCGGCGCGATCGCCCGTGACACCGGCATCGCCCGGGACACGACCGGCCCCGCGCTGAACGGCGAGGATCTGCCGGAGACCGACGAGGAGCTGCTGAAGGCGATCGAGGACTCGCCGGCGATCGGCCGGATCTCGCCGGAGGGCAAGGAGCGGGTGGTCCGGGTGCTGAGCGAGTCGGGCCGGTACGTCGGCATGATCGGCGACGGGGTGAATGACGTGCCCGCCCTGAAGAAGTCCCGTCTGGCGATCGCCCAGGGCAACGGCACCCAGATGGCCCGGTCGGTCGCCGATCTGGTCCTGGTCGACGGCAGCTTCGGCGAGGTTCCCGGCATGGTCCACGAGGGCCGCCAGATCCTCCGCAACATCCAGCGGGTCTCCCGGCTCTTCGTCTCGAAGGCGATCTTCACCGCCTTCCTGCTTCTGCTGGTCGCGATCCCGACCGGCGTCTTCCCGCTGCTGCCGCGCCAGTTCACCCTCACCTCCTCGCTCACGATCGGCATCCCGGCCTTCTTCCTGGCGCTCGCCCCGAGCTCCGGCCCCTGGCGGCCGGAGGGCTACCTCAAGGCAATCGGCCGTTTCTCGCTGCCGGTCGGGATCGCCACCGGCATCGGCATCACCGCCTCCTGGCTGATCAGCCGCCACCTGCTCGACGTCTCGCTCGAGGAGTCCCGCACGATCACCTGCGCGACCGTGGTCACCGCCGGCCTCGCGATCGTCATGGTGCTGGAGGACGAACCGGGCCGGCGGCGCCTGCTGGTCGGCTCACTCTGCGCGCTGATGGCGATCGGCTTCGTCCTCGCGATCTTGATCGGCCCGATCCAGGACTTCTTCGCCCTGGAGCGCTTCAGCGGGGAGATGCTGCTCGCCTGGGCGGCCGGCTCCGCGATCGGCCTCACTCTGATGGCGATCGCCCTCAGGCTGATCGGCCGCGGCCAGGAACGCGGAGCCCGGTGAGGGCGACCGTCCTCTCTAGCGAGGACGGTCGCGGATCAGGCTCTTGAAGTCGGCGACCTCGCCGAGGTGGCCGATCTTGTCCGGGTTGACCATCGAGTAGACGTCCTCGACCCGGCCATCGACGACTTCGAGGGCCATCACCGAGATGATCCGGCCCTCGCGGTCGCGGAGCAGGGCGCCGGGCTGGCCGTTGATGTCGACCCGGTCCACCCAGGCGTCGACCTTCCGGCCGATCTGACTCCACTTGGCGAGCGCCTTGGCGACCGGCGATGCGCCAAGCAGGGGTCGGGCGATCGCCGGCACCTTGCCGCCGCCGTCGCCGTGCAGCCGGACGTCCTCGGCCAGGAGCGACTCGAGCTCGTCCACGTCGCCGCCGAACGCGGCCGCGAAGAAACGGTCGGCTAGCTCCTCGCGACGCTGCCGTGAGCTCTCGAAGCGGGGGCGCCGCGCCTCGACCGCCTTGCGGGCGCGGGCGGCCAGCTGCCGGGTGGCGGGCTCGGACTTGTCAACGATCTCCGCCACCTCGCCGTAGGAGTAGCCGAACACGTCCCGCAGCAGGAAGGCCGCCCGCTGTTCCGGGCTGAGGCTCTCCAGCAGGACCATCATCGCCACCGAGAGCGAGTCGACCAGCTCGGCCTGCTCGGCCGGACCGGGCTCGGCCTCCGCACCGATCGCGCCGGCCAGGCCCGGGCCGGCCGCCTCGACCACCGGTTCCGGCAGCCACTCGCCGTGGTACTCCTCGCGCCGGGCGCGGGCCGAGCGCAGCTCGTCGATCGCGAGCCGGGTGACCACGGTCGAGAGGTAGGCCCGCCGCGAGTGGATCTGCTCGCCGCTCGCTTCGGCCTGATGCAGCTTGAGCAGCCCTTCCTGGACCACGTCCTCGGCGTCGGCCACGCTGCCCAGCATGCGGTAGGCGACCGCGAAGGCGTAGCCGCGCAGGGTCTCCAGCGAGTCGTCCTGGACGGGCATCGCTCAGGCTCCGGCCGCGGCCCCGTGCCCGGCCTGGAAGCCGGCCTCGGCCTTCGCCTCGGCTACGTCGCCTGCCAGCGCCTCCCAGATCGAGGGATGCTCGGGCTGCCAGCCCAGTTCACGTTTCGCCTTCTCGTTGGAGGATCCGCGGAGCTCGGTCATCATCATCACACCCATCTGGCCGGCGAAGATCCGGCCCAGCCACTTGGGGAAGTGCCGGGGCGGTCTCGCCCCGACCGCCTCGGCGACCTTCGGCAGCCAGTCTTTCACCGGGGCCGGGCTGTCGTCAACGATGTTGTAGATGCCGGGGTCGCCCTTCTCGACCGCGATCGCGGTCGCCTCGGCCGCGTCCTCGACGTTCACGAACGACCAGACCGCGCCGCCGCTGCCGACCACGGGGAACTTGCGGGCCCGGATCGCCGCGATCTGCTCGCCGTCGGGGTTCACGTCGATCGAGGTTCCCTCGCCGTAGAAGCCGCCGTAGCGGAGTACGACTCCCTCGAGCCCGTCGGCGCCGGTCACCGCCTGTTCGAGGTACCGGACCGCCTCGCTCGTCTGGCGCATCGCCGGCAGCGGATCGTGATCGACCGGGTCGTCCTCGGTCTTGATCAGCGATCCGCTCCGTGCGTAGATCAGCGGGGCGAAGCTCTGGGCGACGAACCGGCGCACCCCGGCTGCCCGCGCGGCGGAGAGCAGATGGTCGGTCCCCTCGGTCCGCAGCCGGTTGGTGAGGACGAAGAACTCATCGATCTTGCTGAAGTCCGTGCCGGCGCCGATCGCGGTCAGCTCATGCACGATCACCTCGGGCTGGGTCTCCGCGACCGCCCGCGCCACCGCCTCCGGGTCCAGCGCGTCGGCGACCACCGATTTCGCGCCCAGCCACTCGATCAGCTCCCGACGTGACTCGCTGCGGGTCATGCCGGTCACCTCATGACCTCGTTCAACCAGTCTGACGATCAGGGGCCTGCCGATCGCACCAGTCGCACCTGCCACCAATACCTTCATGTCAAATCCTTCCGTCAAGCCGCCAAGAGGCGGCACGTTCACGCTCTACCCGGAAGACGAAATGGCACGCAGGTTTGTGACACATCCAGTCGAGGTCCGTCAGATCTGACCTCGCCCACCGACCCTTTCGTCGTCAAGTCCGGGCTGCGCGGGCAGCCTCAACGAAAGGGGAAACGTGAAGAAGACATCGATGGCGGTTGCGATCGTGGCCGGCCTGTTCCTGGCCGCCTGTGGCGAATCGGGCCCGACCGACGAGGAGAAGAAAGCCGCCGCGGACGAGCGGGCACAGGCGACGAAACTGGCCCGGGAGGCCGAGTCCGCCGCCGCTCTGGCGGCTGGCTGCCAGGGAGATCTCGGCGGCATGATCAGGGTGCTCCGCAACACCGGCAGCCGTCTGGATGTCGGTCTGACCTTCGCCGACTACAGCACCCAGGTCGGGCAGATCTCGGTCGCCTACAACCGGATTCCGTTCAAGCGGATGGATTTCGAGTGCATCTCGCCAGCCGGGATCAAGGCGGAGAAGGCGTTCAACTCGTACTCGGACGCCTATGACCAGTGGAACGACTGCATCGGCGATCTCTACTGCGACATGGATTCGATCGAATCGGACCTCCAAGGCAAGTGGAGCAAGGCCGACCGCCAGACCCGAGAGGCCCGCCAAGCCTTGACCGAACTGGAAACTCAGGCCGCCGAAGCACAAGCCCAGGCCGACCAGCAGGAAAAGAAAGCCGACCAGGCCGAGGCCAAACTCGAGGCCTGATCAGGCTCGGTCAGGTGCCGATGCCTTTGCGGTCGAGCAACGTGTTGGTCGCCTCGCCGAGGATGGTTCCGGCGAGTGAGCCGATTATCACGTCTCCTGGGTAGTGGACGCCGGTGTGGACGCGGCTGTAGGCGACGCCGGCGGCCAGCAGGGTGAGCGGCGGGATGCTCCAGGGCAGCACGTGCCCGACCCCGACCGCGTAGGCAAAGGCCGACGCCGAGTGGCCGGAAGGGAACGAGTGCGAGCGCGGCATCCTGACCTGCCGCGCGGCCGGGACCGCGGCGCCGTCCCGGTCGGGCCGGGCGCGACGGGCGACCGGCTTGACGACCGCGTTCAGCACGGCCGAGGTGACGGCGATCGAGGCCATGCCCCGCAGGGCGGCCTTGCGGCCGGTCGGTCCGCCGAGCGCCGCGAGCCCGATCGAGATGCCGCCGGAGATCCGCGAGTAGTTGGCCGCGTCGGAAAGCCGCCGAAGTCCCGCGTCAAGCGACGGGGTCGGTGATCCCGCGACCGCTGCGTAGACCGCCTGGTCGAGCTTGTTCAGTTCACTCAGAACCTGTCTTGCTTTCGCGAGCATTGTTAGGCGATTCCCTCGGGGTGGGGTTTCGCAACCGGACCATCGACCGGCGGTTGGCCCAGCGCGATTCGCACAAGCGCAACGATCTCACGAAATACCCCGTCGGGAATCGCCGCCGAAGGCGAGGCTCCCGGATGCTGCCGCGCGATCCTTACCCGCAGAACCCCGGGTCGGATCGAGAATCGGAGCGGTGAGGTGAGGGTCGCCGCTTCGCCGTCGATGCCCGCTGCCACCTCCTCGTCGGCCCGGACCTCGAACTCGGGCGCCGACCAGTCCCGCCACGGCTTCTGGAGACGGCGCAGCCGCGAGCCGGCCGAGACCGGGTCGGCCAGGACCGCGATACCGAGCTCGCCGTCGTCGATCTTCGGCCGGGTCCCGGAGCCGACCGCCTTGCCGAGCCGGTACCGGTTGTTCGAGACGAGGATCGCCGCGCCGGAGTGATGTTGCTTGCCGGAGGGGCTCTTCCACTCCAGTTCCGGCACCTCGCCGTCGGGGCCGAGCACCTGGGGCACGGTGTCGAGCAGGGTCTTGATCTTCGCCTCCCGGTACTCGTCCTTCTGGACTGCCTCGGCGTAGATCCCCAGCGAGACGTTGTTGACGAAGACCCGCCCGTTCACCTCGGCCAGGTCGACCATCCGCTCCCCCGCTTCGACGAACGCGTCGAGCGCCCCGACGCAGTCTTCCCGATCGACCCCGAGGTCAAGCGCAAAGTGGTTCCGCGTCCCGGCCGGGATGCAGGCATAGGGCAGATCATTCTCGGAGGCGATCTCGGCCACCACCGCCTGCGAACCGTCCC
>JBIQLL010000003.1:0-131240 GCA_044464425.1 Solirubrobacterales bacterium
GCCGGCCGGATCTTCTACAACGAGGTGAAGATGAGCGGCCGGGTGCCGCAGATCTGCCTGCTGTTCGGCCCGAGCGCCGCCGGCGGCGCCTACATCCCGGCCTTCTGCGACGTCGTGATCATGCGCGACGGCAACGCCTCGATGTATCTCGGCTCGCCTCGCATGGCGGAGATGGTGATCGGGGAGACGGTCACGCTCGAGGAGATGGGCGGGGCCCGCATGCACACCTCGAAGTCCGGCTGCGGCCACTTCCTGGTCAAGACGGACGAGGAGGCGATCGAGACCGGTCGCCGCTACCTCTCGTTCATGCCGACCTCGTGGCGCGACCAGGTGCCGGACGCCGAGCCGAAGACGCCGGCCTCCGACACGCCGATCGAAGAGATCGTCCCGCTCGACGAGAACGTTCCGTTTGACATCAAGCTGCTGCTGGACACGCTACTGGACGCGGACTCCTTCATCGAGGTCCACAAGCGCTGGGCCAAGGAGCTGATCGTCGGTTACGGCAGGATCGACGGCAAGGTCGTCGGCGTGGTCGCCAACCAGCCCAAGCAGAAGGGCGGCGTGCTCTTCGTCGACTCGGCCGACAAGGCGGCCCGGTTCATCGCCACCTGCAATGCCTTCAACGTGCCGCTGCTCTTCCTGGCCGACATTCCCGGCTTCATGATCGGGACCGCGGTCGAGAAGCAGGGCATCATCCGTCACGGTGCCAAGATGATCTCGGCGATGTCGGAGGCGACGGTGCCGAAGATCTCGGTGATCGTCCGCAAGGCATACGGGGCGGGGCTGTACGCGATGGCCGGTCCCGCATTCGAGCCGGACTGCTGCCTCGCGCTGCCGAACGCCTCGATCGCGGTGATGGGTCCGCAGGCGGCCGTCAACGCGGTCTTCTACAACCAGATCCAGGCGATCGAGGACGAAGCCGAGCGTGAGAAGTTCGTCGCCGAGAAGCGTGAGGAGTACGCGGAAGGGGTGGACCTGCTCCACCTCGCCTCGGAGATGGTGATCGACGCGGTGATCCAGCCCGAGGACCTGCGGTCCGAGCTGGTCAAGCGCTTCGCCCTCGCCGAGGGCCGCGACCGCTCCTTCACCGAACGCCACGTCCCGATCACGCCGGCCTGAGGCTGCTTGTCCCCTAGGGTTTGCGGATGGAACGATCCGTCCGCAAACCGGTCCTCGGCCTCCTGGTTGCGGCGCTTTGCTGCGCGGCGGGGACGGCGCTGCTGGCTCTGCTCTTCTATGGATCCACCCGGTTCAGTGACTTCGATGCCCGGGTGACCTCGCACTTTCTGGCCAGCCCCGGCTCAGGGCTGGAAGGGATCGCTGATTTCGGCGCGAGGCTGGCCGAGCCGGCGCCGCTGATCCTGATCTGTTTCGGGTTGATCGTGCTCGGGATCGTCTGGAACCGGCCCTGGCACCTGCTGGCCGCCGGGGGCGTGATGCTGGCCGCGAACCTGACCACCCAGGTGATGAAGATCCTGATGTCTCACCCGCGGCTTCAGGGCGCGCTCGGGGTCAACTACCCGATCGAGATCCACTACCCGAGTGGTCACACCACCGCGGCGCTCTCGGCCGGCTTCGGCCTGTGGCTGATCACCCCGCCACGATGGCGCCCCTGGGCCCTGCTGGCCGGCGCGCTCTACGCACTCGTGGTGGCGGGCGGCGTGGTCATCGCCGGCTGGCACTTCATCAGCGACGTGCTCGGCGCGGCGATGGTGGTCGGCTTCTGGGCTTGCCTGGCGATGGCTGTCCTGGTCGGGTCCGGCAAGGAGGGGTCCCGCGAACCAACTGCCGTAACTCTCCGGTCAGGCCGGTTGAGATAATCGTTGTCTAAAAAAGTTGACGTGCGTCAACTTTTTGATATGGTCGTCTCAAGGTCGATCGAGATCGGCGAAATGATTCGAGAGTGAGATGAGATGAGAATTACCAGGTTGCTGCCCCTTCTGACCGGGCTTTTGTTTGTCGGGTTGCTGTCGACCGCCATCCCCGCGCAGGCGGAGGATCTCTGCCCTTCCGACGAGTCGGTGCTCAAGTCGTCAAAGAGCGATCCGCCTTTCCAGTGCGCGGTCCACAACTGGTCGAGCAAGAAGTCGATCTCAGCCTGGGACACCAAGAGCTGGTCCTCGGACACGGCCTTGGGGTACGAGGTGAAGTCGAAGTGCGCCTACCGCAGCAGCGGTGACGTGAGCTGGACCTGGGCGGCCGCCGGTCCGAGCTACTCGGCGACCTTCACCAACTGGGCGGACGGTACCCGCCATTTCGGCACCGGCGTGATCTTCACCACCGGCAGCGTTGACGACGACCAGATCAAGAGCGACAGCGGCTGCGCCAACGGTGACGGCAAGATCACCAACGCGATCACCAAGCTGACCGAGAAGGTGACGATCGACTCGGTGAGCGGCTCGAAGTACTGGGGCAACACCCTCACCATCCAGGGCTCGGTCTCACCGTCGAGCGCAACCGGCTACGTGGGCCTGCTGCTCTACGGCCAGCCGATCACCAGCTATGGCCAGCCGATTGCCGGGCCGATCGTCGACGGCAAGTTCACCATCCAGTGGAAGACCACTGCGAACGCGCCCACCGGCCCGGTCGTCCTGACTGCCGCGTACCCGGGTGACACCACGGGCTGCCCGGCGGCCGCCAAGAGCTGCGGCTGGACCGGAGGACAGTCTCAGAACGTCCAGTTCACCATGAACAAGAGCTACTCGACCAATCCCGTCGATGATCTCTCCGCGACCTACTCGTCGCCGGCCTCCGGATCGTCAGCTCTGCTGTCCAGCTCGACCGTGGCCAGCCCCACTGGATCTGGCGTCGCCTCCGCGAGCTCCGTGACTGACCCCAAGGTCAGCGTCAGGACCGCCAAGGCGACGATGCCGGGCAAGCTGGGTCTGCGTTGCCCCGAGGGTTCGTTCCCTCTTCACACGGATGTGTACGGAGCCAGCAGCACGGTCGTCGAGCAGGGCAAACGAGGCAGTCGCATCAAGTCCGGAAGACTGGATGGCGGTCGGGTCGCGATGCAGCTCACCTGCCGCAAGGGCGGCAACGTCGCCGACTTCGGCCGAGTCTCGTTCGGGACGCAGTCCTCGGACAAGATGTCTACGGGCGAGAAGGGCGGCGTCATGTTCGGAGGGCCGGGCGCGGATCGCCTCAACGTAAGAGCCAAGAACGGCACCGCCTTCGGCGGCGGTGGAGCCGATCGGATCGTGGTCGGCGCAGCCCGCGGCGTTGCTGTCGGTGGGCCGGGAAGCGATCTGATCCGGAGTCGCACGGCCGGCCGGACCTTGCTGATCGGTGGTTCTGGCCGTGACCGGATCGTCGCTCGAGGCAGGGCTCGGGTCAACGCCCGGGATGGCGAGCGGGACCGGATCACCTGCCGCGGCAACTCGGTCCGGGTCAAGGCCGATCGTCTCGATCAGCTGGGTCCGGGCTGCCGCCGGGCTTGAGTGGGGAAGGGAGGGCAGCGCTCCGCTGCCCTCCCGACTGCCGGAAATGACGGGCGGCCCCGGGCTCCGGCCCGGGGCTTTGCTCTTGAGGACGTCTAGCCGCCCAGGCCCCGGGCGTACTCACTGAAGAAGTCGAGCGCGTCCGGGTTTGCCAGTGAGTCTCGGCTGGCGGCCTTCTCGGCCCGGGTGCCGGTGAGGATGCGCTTGACCGGCACCTCGAGGACCTTGCCGGAGAGGGTGCGGGGCACCGCCTGGATCTCGATCATCTCGTTCGGGACATGCCGGGGGGAGCAGCGGGTGCGGATCTCCTTGGCAACATCCTTTTTCAGTTCGTCGGTGAGCTCGGACCCTTCGGCGAGGACGACGAAGAGGGGCATCCAGCCTTCGGTGCCTTCCTTCGGGATGTCGACGACGAGCGCGTCCGCGATCCTCTCGTCGGCAAGCACGGCCCGGTAGATCTCGGAGGTGCCCATGCGGATCCCGCCGCGGTTGATGGTCGAGTCGGAGCGGCCGTAGATGATCGCCGTGCCCCGGTCGGTGATCTCGATCCAGTCGCCGTGGCGCCAGATGCCGGGGTAGGTGTCGAAATAGCTGTCGTGGTAGCGCGATCCGTCTTCGTCGCCCCAGAGGAAGAGGGGCATCGACGGCATCGGTTTGGTGATCACGAGCTCGCCGACCTCACCGGTGTGGGGGTGGCCTTCCTCATCCCAGGACTCGATCGCGGCACCGAGCGCGCGTGCCTGGAGCTCGCCGCGGTAGACCGGGAGGGTGGGGACCCCGCCGACGAAGGCGGTGCACAGGTCGGTTCCGCCCGAGGTCGAGAACAGCCACGTGTCGGTGCCGATGTGGTCGTAGATCCAGTCGAAGCCCTCCGGGGCCAGGGGTGAGCCGGTCGAGCCGACCGCTTTCAACCGGGAGAGGTCGCGGCCCTCGGCGCCGGGTTCGACCCCGTCCTTCATGCAGGCCGAGATGTAGGAGGCGGAGGTGCCGAAGCAGGTGACCTCGGCCTCCGAGGCGAGATCCCACAGGGCGGACATGTCCGGGTAGCCCGGGTTGCCGTCGTAAAGCACTATCGCCGCATCGGTCAAAAGGCAGGAGGTGAGGAAGTTCCACATCATCCAGCCGGTCGTCGTGAACCAGAAGACACGATCACCCGGCTTCGCGTCCAGGTGAAGGTTCATCAGCTTCAGATGCTCCAGAAGAATCCCGCCCTGACCCTGGACTATCGGCTTCGGCAGGCCGGTCGTGCCCGAGCTGTAGAGGATCCAGAGGGGTGAGTCAAACGGGACGCGGGTGAACGTGAGCTCCGCTCCCGGGTCGGTCGCCAGCAGCTCATCCCAGGTGATCTGGTCCGGGATCCCCGCAAGATCCGGGTCGGCGTCCAGGTAAGGCAGCACCACGACCTTCTCGATCGAGGGCATCCCGGCCGCCAGGTCCGCGACGGTCTGGCGCCGGTCGAACCCCTTGCCGCCATAGGCGTAGCCGTCGACCGCGAAGAGGACCTTCGGCTCGATCTGAGCGAACCGATCGGTCACCGCGCCCGCTCCGAAATCGGGCGAGCAGCTCGACCACACGGCCCCCAGGCTCGCGGTTGCCAAGAAGGCGACGATCGTCTCGTGGCTGTTCGGCATATAGGCGGCAACCCGGTCGCCCGGCCCGACCCCGAGCGCCTTCAGGCCCGCCGCGGCCGCCGCGACCCGGCGTCGGAGATCGGCCCAGGTGACTTCTTCCAAGGAGCGCTGCTCGGCTGCCGCGAACACAGCCACCCGGTCCGGGTCGCGATCCCGGAAGACGTGCTCGGCGTAGTTGAGCCTGGTGCCCTCGAACCATTTCGCGCCTGGCATCTCGTGAGTGGAAAGCACGGCCGCCGGCTCGCCGTCGTGGATCACCTCGAAGTAATCCCAGAGCGAGCGCCAGAACTCCTCCGGCTGCTCGGCCGACCAAGCCCACAGGTCCCCGTACTCCTCGCTGCCCGGCCCGAGGCCCCGCTCCTTCAACCAGCGCGCCCAGGCAGTCAGCTGCGAATCCTCGATCGCTTCAGGGGATGGTGACCAAAGTAGTTCGGGGTTCACATCTTCTCCTCGTTTTCGGACAGGGCTCCTTCGGCCGCGTCGAGCAGCAGGTCGGTGCCGGCCTCGCCGCGGCCGACGACCGTGGTCGCGCGGAGCCCGCGGCGGCGCGCGACGGTCGCCGAGGTCGCGGACCGGAGCGCGACGACCTTCGGTTTCAGCGGGCTCTCCCCGGCAAGCTCCGGGTTCATCCGGGTCGGCATCAGGTCGCCTTCGCTGCCGGTCACCTCCGGCGTGGAGGCGCGGGCGCCCCGGACCAGGTTGATCACCGCGCAGCCTTGTTTCAGCTTGAGGCGCCCGTCGGCGAAGAAAGCGCCGGCGCCCGCCGCCGAGGCCTGCTCAGCACCGAACAGGCAGATCGCGATTCCGGACTCTCCCTCGGTTTCCTCGTCGGCCCGCGTGGCCGCACCCATCACGTCGCGCGCCGGGGCGAGGTCCTCCTGGGTCGCGACCGGGGTGCCGGCGAGGTGCAGGTCGACCTGGGCGGCGATGACGATCAGGGCGATCGCGGTGGTCAGGGTCTGGAAGATGCTCAGGGCGGTGTCCTCGATGCCGGCCACTCTCAGCATCAGGGCGGCGAAGGTGCCGATCATGCCGCCGAAGAGGAGCAGCCGGTCCGTGGTCAGGCGACCGGAGAACCGCTGGGAGAGCCACCTCCCGACCGGATAGGAGTCAGGCACGTCATAGCCGGCCGCGAAGACCAAGTCAACCTCTTCCCAGGCGGGGCCGGGGGGAGGGGAGAGCACGTTGCTGGTCCGGCGGCCGGGGATCAGTCGCCCGATCAGGCGCAGCCCGAGGCCGCGTTCGGCGTAGAAGGAGAAGGTCGCGATCAGGCAGATCGATGCGCCGATCGCCGCGGACTCCAGGCCGATCAGGCTGGCCGCGACGACCAGCAGCGCGTGCACGGTGATCGTGAAGGTCTCGGCGGCCGGGATTCGTACCTCCACCAGCCGCGCCGCGCGGCCCTTGCTCTCCAGCTCTTCGACGAGCCGGGCGGCGGCCCGGCGCTCGAGGTCGCTGCCGGCCACTCCGGTTGGGCCGCCCGCGAGCGCATCGCGGCTTCCGTCCGGCTTGGCGTCGGCTTCCTCCGTCCGGGTTTTCTCGTCTGCGCCTTCCAAAGTGTCCTCCCTATGCGGCGGGTGGGAATCGAACCCACACGCCCTTGCGGGCAACGGATTTTGAGTCCGTCGCGTATACCAGTTCCGCCACCGCCGCAGGGAAATCCAAGTCTAGAAGTCCGTCCGTCGTGTGCGCTGCCCGGCTGCGCCCACCGCGGCTCAGGAGGCGCCAGCCAGGGAACCGGACTCGATCTGTCCGTCGTCCTCGCTGGAGCCGATCGGCCGTTCTTCCTCGACGTGCCACTCCTGGTTGAAAGCGATCGCACAGACGATGAGCAGCGCGATCTGGATCGGGATCAGGAGCACGACGAGCAGGCCGACCAGATCGGAGGAAAGCGCGGGCTCGGTGAACCCGCTCTTGTCGCGGGCGAACCAGGAATCGGCGCCGACCGCGCAGAGGATCCCGAACAGAACCGAGAGCGCCATGGTCAGGGAAAGCGCGCCGCGGCTCCAACGCCAGACCATGACCGCCAGCAGGACGTAGACCGCGACCATGACCAGCGCGATGATCCCGTAGGTGGTGCCACCGACCAGGACCTTCCAGCCGCCGAGGGTCACGATCAACATGAGGATGGCGGAGGCGATGAGCAGCACGACCGCGATGAAACGCGTCGTCTGCGACTCGGTCTTCGCCCGATTCGGGCGCCACAGCTCGTAGCCGGGTCTTGCCTCTCCTACCGCCATGAGCCGATCATAGATTCAATCCCGGATGCCCGCAGCCCGGTGCGCGCTCTGAATGCGGACGAGAGGACTCGAACCTCCACACCCTTGCGGGCACCAGGACCTAAACCTGACGCGTCTACCAGTTCCGCCACGTCCGCTTGACCGGCCTTCACGGAAGGCCGGGAGGAATCTTCTCACCTCGGTCGCGGTCGGGTCAGGTTCCCACGCCGTCCCAGGCGAGGTCGTACGCCTGGTTGGCGACCTTGGCGATGTCCGAGCCGGGCCGGTTTCCGTCGCTGACGTCGCTCAGCACGGTCGAAGCGGCGAACATCACCCCGGCCAGCAGCACGGCGGCGCAGACCGGGATCGGCGCGTCGGCCTTCAGCTCGCCGCGCTTCTGCCCTTCGGCGATCAGGCCGGCGACCAGGACCGCCAAAGGAAGCTCGCCCTCGCCGAGGATCGCCGCGAAGCGCGCGGGGTGGCTCATCGTCTCGGCCAGCATCTCGGCGTGGAAGCGGGGGCTGACCCGGGGTTCCATGATCGCCAGGATCACGCCTCGGGCGCTTTCCCTGATCGGGGTCGACTCGTCGGCCACCGCCTCATCGAAGGCCGGTCGCAGGTACTCGCGGAACTGCCGTGCGGATTCGTGCAGGAAGATGTCTTCCTTGCGCGGGAAGTAGCGGAAGAAGGTGCCCCAGCTGGTCCCGGCTTCGGCGACCACGTTCTCGACCCGGGACTCCTCGATCCCCTTCGCGTCGATCTCCTTGATCGCTGCCTGGTAGAGACGGTCCCGAACTTCGATTCCCCGCTGCTGCTTGGGAACCGCGCCGAGCCCGACGCCGCCGACGAGCACGCTCTCGGGGGTGGGGGGTGTGATGTTCGCGGTCGGGTTGGCCATCGGTCAGTTGACTGGTACCACCATTATGGCTGGGAGAGGGGATGATTATCGCCTCATCCGTCCACGATGCCCCTTCGCGGCTGCATCAGTTAGCGAACATGCACGGCAAGTTCAGGCCTTCGGCCCGATGAACTCGTCCAGCAGAGCGACGCTGGTCCGGTGGGAGATCGAGATGTTCCGCCAGTTCGACCGGCTCCACCTGACCCCGAGCCGATCGCAGGCCCGGCAGAAGATCGCCTGGATGTCGGCGGAGTAGTTGGTGAAGAAGTAGCGCGGGTACGAGTACTGCTTCGGCCCGTCTTTCAGCATCATCTGGAAGGTGTTCATGCACCGCGACCCGTCCGAGTGGATCAACCCCCGCAGAAACGCCTGCGGATGCTCGTCGACGATCTCCTCCTGCCACTCAGCCAGCTCGATCTCCCGGTCCAACTTGCTCCCCGGCCCATGCTGAGGAAAGAAAAGCGGCCAGGCTTTCCAGGTCGCAGCCACGCGAATCGCCCCGCTTTTCTTGACGGGCCGGGTTGATGGGGGACGCGGGGAAAACGCGGCGATAGCCTCGACAACCGAGGCGATAATCCCCGGGTACTTCCCGTCGCAGGTGACGGTCAGGGTGTGCGAGCGTCCGCTCGAACTGATGTGCCCATCGCCGAGATACTGGCCAAGCAAGTAAGAGTATGCCTCGCGTTCATGTGAGGTCCAGGTCGCTGGGTAGATCGCGGATGGGATTTCGGGCACAGGGTCCGCCGGTACTCCCCCCGTACGCCACCGTTGGACGGTGCCGCGCGAGACTCCGGATCTTCGGGCGATCTCATAGTCAGAAAGACCCGCACCAAGGAGGCTGCGAACCATCTCGCGAGACTCTTTCGAGCAGTTGTAGGACACGAACATATGTTCGCATCAGGATCGGATGGAACGGGCGGTTCAGGGCCAGCGGGCAGAGGTCATGCCGTCCGGTTTAGCGGCTAAACTTCGTTGTTACGGGGCAATGATGTTAACGGCAGCATGATGGTCTCCAAAACCATTCGTCTAGGTTCGAATCCTAGTTGCCCCGCTGTGTCCAGCCGAATTCTGGCCGGTTTTCCGGTTGGGATCCGGCCTCTATAATCAGGGACCAGATTCGCTCTGCGGGCGAGGTGTATTGGTTGCACAGGAGCCTTCCAAGCTCCTAGGGCGGGTTCGATTCCCGTCGCCCGCTTCACGGCGCCGCGAGGCGGCCACTCCCGGTAGAGTTCCCGTCCACGCACGGGGCGTGGCGCAGCTTGGTAGCGCATTCGACTGGGGGTCGAAAGGTCGCTGGTTCAAATCCAGTCGCCCCGATTTTGAGAGCGGTCACCTACGACTTCTGGAATACCCTCATGTGGGAGAAGCCGGGAACGATGCGTGGGGTAAGGCGCCGGCAGGTCGAGCTCGCGCTTCAGGGCGCCGGCCTGGACGTGGACCCGGCCGTGATCGAGGACGGTCTGCTGGCGATCAGCGGCAAGCAGCGGGACGCCTGGATGAGTGGCACCATGTTCCAGCCGGATGATGGGGCTAGGCATTTCGTCGGTTCGCTCGGTCACAGCCTGTCGGCCGAGCACGAAGCGCTCGTGACCGAGGCGCTGCTTCTCAGCTCCGTGCGTCCGGAACTGAACGTCGCGGATGAGCTGAAGCCGACGCTCCGGACCTTGAAGGAGAACGGTTTCAGGCTCGCGATCGTCTGCGACGTCGGGCTTGCGCCGTCGTCGGTCCTGCGGGACAGCCTCGAGGGTGCGGGGCTGCTCGAGTACTTCGACGGATGGGCCTTCTCGGACGAGGTCGGGCATTACAAGCCGGCGCCGGAGATCTTCCGCCACGCCCTCGACTCGATCGGAGCGGCTCCGGACGAGTCCTGGCACGTGGGGGATCTCCGCCGCACTGACGTCGCCGGATCCAGAAGCTTCGGCATGACTTCGGTCCGGTACCGGGGAGTCGCGGATGACACCGAGGACTACGACGACGCGAGCCACGTAATCACGAGCCATTCGGAGATCCTGGGCCTGCTTGGGCTATCCGCCTGATCCGGCGGACGCGATTCAAGCCGTCGTTTCCATCGCTCCGGAATGCCGCCCCTGGAAGGGACGGAGTGACCGCGTCGTGTTGAAACCGGCCGTTCCGGTTCAGCCACATTGGTGATGGAACTGCCCCCGGTTGATCCTCAGCATGGTGGCATGGAGATTTGCGGAGCAATCAACCGGCACCTTCTTGGCGCGAAGGCGGACCCGCTGTGAGTGCGTTCTGGCATTCCTTCTCGGACATGGCCAAGGCCGAGGCGAACCGGGTCGTGATGCAGCGCGGTGACGGTTGCTGGCTGTGGGACGAGGACGGGAAGCGCTACCTGGACGCCACCGCGGCACTCTGGTTCTGCAACGTCGGCTACGGCCGCCGCGAGCTGGCCGAGCGTGCCGCCGCGCAGATGAACCGGCTCGCCGCCTACTCGACCTTTGACGTCTACGCGAACCGTCCCGCGCTCGAACTGGCTGAGCGGATCAGCGCGGTCGCCCCGACCGAGGGCCCGAACGGAGTCTTCTTCACCAACGGCGGATCCGACGCGGTCGACACCGCCGGCAAGATGGTGCGTCGGTACTGGCAGCTTCAGGGCGAGCCCGAGCGCACCGTGATCATCTCCCGCGCCGGCGCCTACCACGGCGTGAACGCCTACGGCACCAGCCTGGCCGGCATCCCGGCCAACTTCGAAGGCTGGGGGACCCTGGTCCCCGACGTGGTGCACGTCGGGCAGGACGACGTCGAGGGGCTGAAGGACGCGCTCGAGGCGAACCGGGGCAAGGTCGCGGCTTTCATCGGCGAACCGGTCATCGGCGCGGGCGGCGTGCGGCCGCCGGCCGACGGATACTGGCAAGGGGTTCAGGATCTTCTGCGGCAGCACGACGTGCTGCTGATCGCCGACGAGGTGGTGAGCGGCTTCGGCCGGCTCGGCACCTGGTTCGCCTCCGAGTCGCTCGGGATCGTTCCCGATCTCGTTACCTGCGCCAAGGGCGTGACCTCCGGCTACCTGCCGCTGGGCGCCGTGATCGCGGGGGATCGGGTCCGCTCGACGATCTGGCAGGGCGGCCCGTTCCGCCACGGCTACACATACTCTGGGCATCCGGCTTCCTGCGCGGTTGCGCTCGCCAACCTCGAGATCATCGAACTGGAGCAGTTGCGACGGCGGGCGGCCTCGCTCGCAACGGAGCTCCGGTCCAGGTTCATCCGGCTCGAGGACGAGCCACTCGTCGACGAGGTGAGAACCTCCGGCCTGCTGGCCGGGATCGAACTCTCCGCCGCGGCCCTGGCCGAGGACCCCGGTCTGCTCGACCGCACGGTGGCCCAGGCCCGCGAACGGGGAGTGCTGATCCGCGCCCTGGCCGGGACCACGATCCAGATCTCGCCGCCGTTCGTGGCCTCGGAATCGGAGTTCGATCTGATCGCCGCGACGATCGCGGAGTCGCTCAAGGCCGAAGCCGAAAGGCCCTCCTCATGAAGCGCTTGGCTGACCGCTCGGTCGTTCTGACCGGCGCAACCGAGGGCATCGGACGCGAGATCGCGGACCGCCTGGCCGAGGAAGGCGCGAACCTCACCCTTGTCGCGAGGACGCAGAAGACGGGGGACGAGCTGGTCGAGATCCTGGGCGCCGAGCGGAGCGTGTTCGTGGCCGGAGACGTAAGGGACCCGGAGACCGCCGAGACGGCGATCGCAGCCGCGACCGACCGCTTCGGGCGGCTCGACGTCTTGGTCAACAACGCTGCGATCGACCACACCGAGCTGATCCTTGAGACACCGATCGCGGACGTGCGGGATCTCTTCGACGTCAACTTCTTCGGGTCACTCCAGTTCATGCAGGCGGCGGGTCGCGCCATGCGCGGGCGTGGCGGATCGATCGTCAACGTCTCCTCTCGCCTGGCTTCGATCGGCGTCCCGACCATGTGCCTCTACGGCGCGGCCAAGGGCGCGATCGAGTCGCTGACCCGCGGGGCGGCGATCGAGTGGGGCCGCGAGGGAATCCGGGTCAACGCGGTTGCCCCCGGCCAGACGGTGACCCCGCTGACCCAGCGCTGGATCGATTCGCACGAGGATCCGGTCGCGCTGCGGAAGGCGTTAGACGAGAAGATTCCCCAGGGACGCCTGGGCGAACCCGCGGATGTCGCGGCGGCGGTTGCTTACCTCGCCTCGGATGACGCGGCCCACGTCACCGGGGTGACGATCCCGGTCGATGGGGGGTACACGGCCGCATGAGCGTCGCGCCCGAAGAGACCCAGCTCCCGTTCGCCTCGCGGGCGGCCCGGCTGACCGGATCCGAGATCGACTCGAGCACCAGCCTGCTTCAGCGCCAGACTCACGATGTCGTGCGCCTCGCGATGGGCAGCCCGGCTGCCGAAGCGATCCCCGCCAGCGAGCTCTCCCAGCTCGCGGCCGAGCTGTTCGACGGCAACCCGGCAGCCTTCGATTACGGGCCGACCGAGGGCGAGGCCGCTCTGCTGGAGCAGCTCGAGCCGTTCGCCGGTGACGATCGCGAGCGCATGCTGGTGACCGGTGGCGGCATGCAGGGCCTGGACCTGGTCTGCAAGCTGTTCGTCGATCCCGGTGACCTGGTCGTGGCCGAGGCCCCGACCTACACCAACGGCTCGGCCACGATCGCCAGCTACGAAGGCGATCTGCTCGAGGTGCCGGTCGACGACAACGGCATGATCATCGATGCCCTGGTCGAGAAGGTCGCGCAGGAAGGCCGACCGCCGAAGCTGATCTACACGATCCCCACTTTCCAGAATCCGAGCGGCAAGACGATGTCCCTGGAGCGGCGGATCCGGTTGCTCGGCCTGGCCGAGAAGTGGGGCACAGTGGTTCTCGAGGACGATCCCTACGGACGCCTCTCGTTCACCGGCAGCCCGCCGCCCAGCCTGGTCGAACTCAGCGACCGGGATCCTCGGGTGATCGGCGTCCACACCTTCTCGAAGATCGTCGCCCCGGGCCTCCGCGTCGGCTGGATCCAGGCGGCACCGTCGATCATCGAGCGGATGATCAACGCGAAGCAATGCATGGACACCTGCTCGAACGTGCCGGCCCAGGTGCTGATCACCGAGTTCATGGCGCGCGGGATGATGGACTCGCATCTCGAGCGCCTGACCCCGATCTACCGCGAGCGGAAAGACTCGATGCTGAACTCTCTGGAACAGGCCTTCGGCGGCACCGGAACCGCTTGGACCGACCCCGGAGGAGGCTTCTTCACCTGGCTTACCCTGCCCGATTTCGTCGACGCGAGAGAGCTCTTCCCGGAGGCTCTGGCCAGCGGCGTCGCCTACGTGCCCGGTGAC
The DNA here is from genome assembly GCA_044464425.1 of Solirubrobacterales bacterium. Lineage (GTDB taxonomy): Bacteria > Actinomycetota > Thermoleophilia > Solirubrobacterales > 70-9 > 67-14. The sequence goes on from JBIQLL010000003.1 coordinate 13,513, forward strand.
GCGTTCGCCGCGGCCACACCTTTCCGCAGCTCGCTGAGACTCTGCTTCGCCTCCAACACCAGTGAACGTTTCGCCGAGGGAATCCGGCGTCTGGAGCGGAGCGTGAAAGGAAAATACGAGGCGGAATGGTCTCGGCTGGACCAAGAGTGACTGGTAGGATCAAGGGCTAGATCTTGGCTCTGTCATTGCGAGAACTGATGTCGGCCCCGATCCTTCGGGAGGCTGAGGTTCTGGCGGGAGAGCAGTACCTCGACACGACCGAGGTCCGCTGGGTGGCGGTGACCGAGCCACCCGTGGAGGGCTTCATCCGCCCCGGCGAACTGGTTCTGACGACCGGGCTCGGCTGCGACGAAGACGAGCTGGTCGAGCTGGTGCGGAACATCGCCTCCGAAGGTGCCGCCGCGATCTGTTTCAGCTTCCCCGACAGCGCGACGATCACCGACCTGCCGGCTGCCGCACTGGCCGTGGCGGAGGAGTCTGAGCTGCCGATCATCTCCACCGCGTGGAACGTCCGGTTCGCCGAGATCATCATGGCGGTGACCGACCGGATCATCGCCCAGCAGCACGCGGCCGCCCTGGCCGAGCCCGATTTCTTGCTGCGCAGCGTGACCAGCACCGCGATGGAGGGGGCGGGCCTGACCGCGGTCGCCGAGGCGCTGGAGACCGTGACCAACCGCGCCACCCTGATCCTCTCTCCGAGCCTTCACCTGCTCGCCTGCGGCCAACTGGCGAACGAGCGGCTGGCCGGGCCGCTTTCCGAGTGGGATCAGAACCTCGAGCTCCTTTCCGCCGAGCAGGTCCGCGAGTACGAGCTGACCCTGGGCCTCGAGACCGCCAACTGGGTCGAGGGCATACCGGAGCTGGGGGTCGGCCCGGGGATGTCGGTCGGGGCCCGGGTCGGGCGCCGGGTGGTCGCCCTGGTCTATGCCGTGCTCGACGGCGACATCCCGTTCATTCCGGCCCTCGAAGGCCGGGCGGTCACCCAGTCCTCGATCGCGGTCGCGATGGAGATGATGCGGCTGAAGGCGGCCGCCGCGGCCGAGCAGGAGATCCGAGGCGACTTCATCCTCAGCCTGGCCGAGGGCAGGATCCCAGTCGGGCGGGAGCTGACCGCACGGGCGACCCTGCTCGGTTACGACTTGAAAGCCCGCTACCGGGTCGCGGTCGGCCAGCTCGACGGCGGCAGCGACGAGATCGAGTCAACCTGGGCGGAAGACGTGGCCGGCCGGCTCGACGCGGCCTTCGATCACACCGCGATCGTGGCCGGCCAGGGCCGGAAGGTCATGGTGCTGCTGGAGGCCGACCGCCACCCGGAGCCGGCCAAGGAGATCGATGCGGTCTTGGCGGAGCTGCCGGACAAGGCACGGGGCCATTGGGGAGCGACCTCGGGCTCGTACCCGCTCTCCGAGCTTCAAGCCGGCGCCGGCCGAGCCGAGCGGGTGCTCGAGATCGGCGCCAGCCTGGGCGGGCAGCCGGGCGCGGTCGCCAGGGAGGAAGACCTCGGCTCCGGGCTGCTGCTCGGGATCCTCGCCCGTGACCCCGAAGCGGTCGAGGTCACGCGCGGCATCCTCCAGCCGATCATCGATTACGACGAGAAGAAGGGACGCGACCTGCTCCACACGCTCGATGTCTTCATCCGGCACCACGGAAACACCAGCGCGGCCTCACGTGCGCTCTACATGAACCGGCACTCGCTCATGTACCGGTGCCGAAAGATCGAGGAGCTGACCGGGTACTCCCTGGACTCCTACGAAGATCGTTTCCGTCTCGATCTCAGCCTGCACGTGCTGCGACTGGCCGGCGGGCTCGAGATCCAGGTGCCGGACCGGGACGGAAGCTGAGCGTCCGGCCGGTGACCAACCTGTTGCGCGAGCCGGCGAACAACACCCCAGATTGCGCCTGGTCGGCGTGGCGCGACGTTCTTAGGGTGAAGGAATGCCAACTCGTGACCTGGGAGGTACCGGATGGGCCTGATCAAACGCGACCGTGAGGCGATCGGAAACATCGAGAAGCTCCGGTTCTCGCCGCTGGCCGCGACCGGCGGCGAAGGCTGCTGCCTGATCGACGAGAAGGGCGAGCGGATTCTCGACCTCTCGGGGACCTGGGGCGCCGCCAGCCTGGGCTACAGCGATCCGGTGCTGGCGCGGGCGATCGGCGACGCCGCGGCTTCGATGGCCGGGGCGAGCATCCTCTCGTCGGTCGGCGAGCCGGCGATCGAGCTGGCCGAAGCGCTGATCGCTTCGGTGCCGGGCGACCAGAAGCGGAAGGCGTGGATCGGGCATTCCGGCTCGGATGCCAACGAGACCGCGGTCCGGGCGATCCAGGCGGCGACCGGCCGCGACCGGTTCGTGGTCTTCGACGGCGCGTACCACGGCGGTACCGCGGGCTCGATGGCGGTCTCCGGCCATCCGTCCCAAGACCACGCCGCGGCCCATGAAGGCCGGATCCTGATTCCCTACCCGGACCCCTATCGCCCGGCCTCCGAGGATCCCGCAGCCGATTCGCTGGCCGCCTTCGACCGGGCGCTCGAGGAGGCCGGCCCCGACTCGGTCGCCGCGATCCTGATCGAGCCGATCATGTCGGACGGCGGCCTGATCGTGCCGCCCGAGGGATTCCTGCCCGCCCTGGCCGAACGCTGCCGAAAGCACGGGATCCTGGTCTACTGCGACGAGGTCAAGGTCGGGATCGGGCGGACCGGCAGCCTGCATGCCTTTGAAGCCGAGGGGATCGCACCGGATGTGGTCACCTTCGGCAAGGGGCTCGGAGGAGGCCTGCCGCTCTCGGCCGTGGTCGCTCCGGCCGAGATCATGGACTGCGCCACCTGTTTCGCGATCCAGACGACCGCCGGCAACGCGGTCTGCGCGACGGCCGGCCTGACGGTGCTCGGGCGGATCGAGGAGCTGGACCTGCTGGGCAACGCGGAGCGGCGAGGCGGTCAGCTCGTCGACGCCTTCGCCGAACTGGCCGAACGACACGAGATGATCGGTGACGTGCGGGGCCGCGGACTCGCGATCGGCGTCGATCTGGTCCGCGATCGCGCGACGCGGGAGCCGGCCGGCGCCGAGGCCGCCAAGGTGATCGTGCGCAGCCTCGAGCTCGGCGTCGCGTTCTTCTGCGTCGGACGGGAATCGAACGTGCTCGAGCTGACCCCGCCGCTGGTGCTGAGCGAAGCCGAGGTCGACCGGGCGATTTCCGTGATCGACCAGGCGATGTCCGACGTCGAGAACGGCCTTGTCCCCGATAGTGCGACCGCCGAATACGCAGGATGGTGAAGAGATGAGCCCTGACCGACCCGGCCAAAGGCCGGCAGATGGAAACGACGACTCGCTGGTGATCGTCGCCCAGGGAGACCTGGTCGGCATGACCCGCGGCAAGGCGGTGCCGGGGTCCCGTTTCGATCACGCGGTCGAGCACGGGGTGGGCTGGGTCCCGGCCAACCTGACCCTGAACGTGTTCGACGGCATCGCACCGAACCCGTGGGGCGCAACCGGCGGTTTCACGCTGCGGCCCGACCCGGCCGACCTGCTGACCGTGGACCGGCCGGGGGAGGGCGCACCGCCGTTGAATCTCGTGCTTTCGGACCTGACCTGGCCCGATGGCACCCCCTGGGAATGCTGCCCGCGAACCCTGCTCAAGGACGCCCTGACCGAGCTCGAGGAACGGACCGGCTTCGGGGTGATCGCCTCGTTCGAACACGAGTTCCAGCTCGATCCCGACGTTCCCAGCCCGCATCACGACGCCTTCAGCACTCGGGCGCATGCCGCCGCGGAGCCGTTCTTGACCGTGCTCTCCCGGACGCTCTCCACGGCCGGTCTCGAACCCGAGCTCGTCTTCTCCGAGTTCGGCACCCGGCAGTTCGAGGTTCCGATCGGTCCGGCCGCCGGGCTCCAGGCTGCCGACCGGGCCCTGCTCCTGCGGGAGCTGGTGCGCGAGGTCGCGGACTGGCACGGCCGGCGGGCCACCTTCACGCCGGTCCACGAGGAAGGCGGGATCGGCAACGGGGTCCACGTGCACCTTTCCCTGGTCGACTCCGACGGGTCCAGCGTGATGGCCGGCCTGCGGGACGAAGGCCCATCCGTGTCGAGGAGTTTCGTGGCCGGCATCATCGACCGACAGGCGGCGATCTGCGCGGTCAGCGCGCCCAGCCCAGTCTCGTATCTGCGTCTCCAGCCCGGGCACTGGAGCGCCGGATTCGGCGCCTGCGGTGAGGACAACCGAGAGACCATGCTGCGCTTCATCCGGGGCGGGGCGGGTGGCGGCTCGGCCCACATCGAGTTCCGTGCCAGCGACGGCACCGCGAGCCCCTACCTGACTCTCGCCGCGCTGCTGCGGGCCGGCCTGGACGGAATCGACCGCGGGCTCGACGAGATCCCCTGGATCGACGAGGACCCCTCGACCCTCGATCCCGAAGTCGTCGCCGGCCGGGGCATAGAGACGCTTCCTTCCTCACTCGAGGAGGCGCTGACCGCGCTTCGCTCGGATCGGATCGTGCTGCCGGAGAACGATCTCAAGACCTGTTTCGTCAACGTCAAGCAACAGGAAATCGAAGCGGCCGCGGAGACCGATACCGCCGCGACCTGCGAGCTCTATGGGCGCTTCTACTGACATCCCGCTGGTCGACCACCACTGCCACGGCGTGCTCCGTGGCGCCCTGGCCTCCCCCGAGTTCGAACGCTGGATCTCGGAGAGCGATCGACGCTCGCCGGTCTTCGACGACCTCGACGCGACTCCCCTCGGCATGGCGATCCGGGCCTGGTGCTCACCGCTGCTCGGGCTGGAGCCGCTCGCCTCGCGGAGCGAGTACCTGGAGGCCCGCTCCGCGATCGGCCCGGCCGAGCTGAACGCAACCTTCCTGCGGGGCGCCGGAGTCTCCGACCTGCTGGTTGACACCGGTATCACCAGCCTGGATCTCACGGATCCGGGCGAGCTGGCCGCGCCCGCCGAGGCTCGGGGGCACGAGGTGGTGCGGATCGAGGAGGTCGCGGAGCACGTGCTCGACCGGGTCTCGGATGCCGCCGGCTTCCGTGAGCTGTTCCGGGAGACGCTCGCCGTGCGAGCCGAGTCGGCGGTAGGACTGAAGACGATCGTCGCCTACCGGAGCAGCCTCCGGGTCGGCGCCGTGCCGCCCGCCCGAGCCGCCGTCGACGCCGCCGTCGAACGGGTCCTGGGGGAGGGCGGATCGGCCCGGATCGATGATCCCGACCTGCTGGCCCACGGGATCTGGACCGGGGTGGAACTCGCCCGCTCGCGGGAGATCCCGATCCAGATCCACACCGGGCTGGGCGACACCGACGTCGACATCAGCGAGGCCGACCCCGGTCTGCTCACCCCGTTCATCCGGGCTACCGACGAGCTCGGCGTCAACCTGACCCTGCTGCACTGCTACCCGTACCACCGCACCGCGGGCTACCTGGCGGCGATGTATCCCAACGTCTACTTCGATCTCGGCCTCTCGCTCAACCACGCGGCTGGCGGGGCGCGGCGAGTGCTGGCCGAGGCGATGGAGATGGCTCCCTTCGCCAAGCACCTCTACGCCTCGGACGCGATCGCGATCCCCGAGCTCCACTATCTCGGCGCCCGCCTCTTCCGCGACGCGCTCGACGATCTGCTCGACACCTGGGTCGCGGAGGGGCTGGCGACGACGGCCGACGCCGAGCGGATCGCCCGGTCGATCGGCGGCGAGAACGCTCGCCGCCTCTACGGGCTGGCGCCGTGAGCTTTCTGCCGCTGCTACTCGACGAGCTCGAAGGAGAGCTGGAGGCCGCGGTCGTGCTGCGCCACGAACTGCATGCCGACCCCGAGCTCGGGCACCAGGAGGAGCGGACCAGCGCCCGGATCGCCGCGGCGCTTCCCATCCCGGCGGAGGCGGCCGCCGGCACCGGACTGCTGGCCCGAGTATCCGGCCGCGGTCGCCACACCGTCGCCGTCCGGGCTGAACTGGACGGCCTGCCGGTCACCGAGCGGACCGGGGCCAGGTTCCGCTCGGAGAACGGGGCGATGCACGCCTGCGGCCACGATGTCCACATGGCTGCGGCCGTCGCCTTGACCAGGGCCGCGCATCGCCTCCGGGAGCGCATTCCGGTCGACCTGCTGGCGATCTTCCAGCCCAGCGAGGAACTCGATCCGTCGGGAGCCCGCATGCTGGCCGAGGGTGAGCTGCGCGGAGCGCCGATCAACGCAGCCGTCGGGGCGCATGTGCATCCCGGCCTCGCCTGGGGCACGGTCGCGCTCGAACCGGGGCCGATCAACGCCTCGGCTGACACGGTCGAGATCGAGGTGACCGGGGCTTCGACCCACGGCGCCTACCCCCACCAGGGTCGAGACCCGATCCTGGCCCTGGCCTCGATCGTCGTCTCCCTGCACTCACAGGTCGGCCGGGCGCTGGACCCGCTCCGGCCCGGGGTGATCACGGTCGGCACGATTCAGGCCGGTACCACCGTGAACGTGATCCCCGACAGTGCCACTGCCGGAGCGACCCTCCGGGCCTTCGATCCGGAGGACCGCGAGACCTTGGCCACCCTGGTCGAACGGGTGGCCGTCGACGTGGCCGCCGCCCACGGATGCGAAGCGAAGGTGACGATCCGGCGGGGGGAGCCCGCCCTGGACAACGACCCCCGAATCGTCGCCGCGGCCGTCCCGATGCTGGCCCGGGCCGGGCTCGAACGCAGCCCCGCCTGGCGTTCCTGCGGGGCGGATGATTTCTCCTTCTTCGGCGGGCTTTTCCCGATCGCGATGGGATTCGTCGGTCTGGCCGGCCACCCCGGCTTCACCGGCCGGCCGCTTCACCACCCCGAGTTGCTGGTCCCCGACGCGGCGGTCGGCCAGGTGGCGAGGACGCTCGCGGTGATGTTCTGCGCTGCCGCCGACGGCCTCGAAGCAGCCTGAACCCTTCTGGATAGCCGTTTTCCGGGCCTCAACACATTGTGGTCAGCGGGAAAGCGAGATTTTCACCAATCCGTGTCTTGGCCGATCGAACGGTGATTGACAGATTGTCCTCAGAGGAGGTGAGAAAGGTCGATGCCGGTCGAGCCTCCATTTCAATCAACAAGGTGACTCTGACCCAATGACCACGAAAGCAGCCGGTTCGGTCCGCAGCGACTCTTTCAGCGCAACCGGTATCTGCGTCCACTTCGACGGGGTCAAGGCGGTGGATGGGGTCGACCTGGAGATCCGAAGCGGCGAGATCCTCGGGCTGGTCGGCCCGAACGGCGCCGGGAAGACGACCCTGGTCAACGCTCTGACCGGGTTCGAGAAGCCGACCCATGGTGAGTGCACCCTGGCCGGCAAGGACGTTCTCGGCAAGCCGCCGCACGTGATGGCGGCCGAAGGCGTGGCCCGCACCTTCCAGGCCGGGCGGCTCTTCAACCACCTCACCGTGCTCGAGAACATCGAGGTCGCCGCGCTCGGCTGCTTCAAGCTGCGGCGCCACGCCGAGGAATGGGCCCGCGAGGTCACCTCCTCGCTCGAGCTCGATCACATCGGTGATCGCTACGCCGGCGAGCTGTCCCACGGAGAAGCGAGGACGGTCGAGCTGGGCCGGGCGATGGCCCTGAAGCCGGATTTCCTCTTGCTCGACGAGCCGGCCGCGGGATTGAACGAGAGCGAGAGCGACCGCCTGGTCGGCGTGATCGCCGAGATCCCGCGCCGGGACAACACCGGCGTCTTGATCATCGAGCACGACATGAAGGTGATCATGAGGCTCTGCGACCGCATCCACGTGCTCGACCACGGCAAGTCGCTGGCCGAGGGCACGCCGGAGGAGATCCGCGGCAACGCGGCCGTCACCGAGGCCTATCTAGGAGCAGCCGGAGGCGTCGATGCTTGAGGTGAAAGACCTGAAAGTCAGCTACGGCCGGCTCGAAGCGGTGAAGGGCATCACCTTCACCATCAACAAGGGCGAGTGCATCGGCCTGATTGGCCCGAACGGGGCCGGCAAGACCACCACCCTGAACGCGATCGCCGGCGTGCTCAAGACGAGCGGCGGCAGCATCTCCTACGAAGGGGAGAGGCTGCCGAACCAGGCGCCCGAGGCGACGGTCCGCAAGGGGATCTCACTGGTCCCCGAGGGCCGTCGGGTGTTTCAGGGGCTGACCGTTGAACAAAACCTCGTGCTCGGCGCATCAACCCGCACCGACAACGAGGTCGAGTCCGACATCGAGGCGATGAAGAAGCGCTTCCCGGCACTCGACAAGTACGCGACCACCAGGGCCGGGTCTCTCTCCGGCGGCGAACAGCAGCAGATCGCCCTGGCCCGAGCCCTGATGGCGCGCCCCAGCCTGCTCCTGCTCGACGAACCCTCGTTGGGCCTGGCCCCGCTGATCGTCGATCAGGTGTTCGAGCTGGTCGATCAGCTGCGCAGCGAAGGGATCACGATCCTGCTGGTCGAGCAGAACGGGCTGCGGACCCTTGAGCTGGCCGATCGCAGCTACGTCCTCCAGGGCGGGCGGATCGAGCTGACCGCCGACAGCGCCGAAGATTTCGCCGAGGTCGAGAAGGCCTACTTCGGCGCCAGTTCGTCCAACCATGAGACGGGGGTGTCAACCAATGACTGACCTGATCCAGGCCGTGGTCGATGCCTTTGCGCTGGCCGGCCTCTACGCGCTGCTCGCCCTGCCGGTTGCCCTGATCTACGGGATCATGGGATTGATCAACTTCGCCCAGGGCGAGCTGACCATGATCGCCGCCTACGGGCTCTTCCTCTTCGCGGCGCTGACCCTGCCGCTGGCGATCTTCATGGCTCTGCTGCTGGTGGTGGTCGCTGCGCTGGCGATGGAGCGGGTCGCTTTCCGGCCGGTCCGCAACTCCAGCCAGGAGACCTTGCTGGTCACCTCGTTCGGGGTCAGCTTCTTGCTCCAGAACCTGGCGCTGATCATCTTCGGCTCCAGGCCGAAGAGCATCGAGACTCCCTCCGGCCTCAGCCAGTCCTTCGAGATCGGCGGCATCTACATCGACGCGCTGACCATCCTCACGGTGGCCCTGGCCGTGATCTGCATCGGCGGCCTCGTCCTCTTCATGAACAAGACCCGGTTCGGCATCTCGATGCGGGCCGCGGCCGAGGACTTCACGATGGCCCGACTGGTCGGGATCCGCGCCAACGCGGTGATCTCGGCCACCTTCGCGATCGCCGGCGTGCTCGCCGGCGTGGCCGCCTTCGTGCTCGTCGTCCAGAGCGGATCGTCCTTCGCCACCATGGGCCTGACGCCGGTGATCATCGCCTTCGTGGCCACGATGATGGGCGGCCTCGGGAGCCTGCGCGGGGCGCTGCTCGGCGCCGCGATCCTCGGTGTGATCACGGTCGGCTTCGACCAGATCCTCTCCGAGGAGCTGCGTCCGGCCCGCGACGCCTTCGTCTACGGCGCGGTCCTGCTGGTCCTGCTGATCCGTCCGGCCGGCCTGATCCCGGCCAGCAAGGAGAGGGTGTAGATGTCCTACCTGAAGCGTCGCCTGCTCGCCCTCGAAACGCCGCTCCTGCTCGCGGCCCTGCTGATCGTGGTCACCCTGATCGCGCCGATGGCCGGGCTCTCGATCGAGAACCGGGCGATCGTGATGCTGATCAACGTCGCCCTGGTGGTCGGCCTCTACTCATTCGCCGGGCTCTCCGGGGTGCTGACCTTCGGCCACATGAGCTTCATGGGCATCGGCGCGTACGCCGGAGCCCTGGTCACGATCCCGGTCGTCGCCAAGGGCTCGCTGCTGCCCGACCTGCCCGGCTTCCTGGCCAGCGCCGAGGTGTCGTTGCCGATCGCCATCCTGATCGGCGGCGGCGTCGCCGCGATCTTCGCCGCGATCATCTCCCTGCCGATCGCCCGGCTGCCCAACCTGGCGCTCTCGCTGGCCATGTTCGCGGTGCTGATCATCTGCTACCAGGTGGAGGCGAACTGGGACAGCCTCACGCGCGGTCGTCAGGCTCTGCTCGGAGTGCCGACCAACACGACGATCTGGGTCGCGCTCGCGACCGCGATCGGAGCGATGTTCCTGGTCTTCCTCTACCAGCAATCCCGCTGGGGGCTACGGCTCCGCGCGGCCCGGGAGGACGAGTACTCGGCCGCCGCGACCGGCGTGAACATCGTCCGGGAGCGGCGCATCTCGCTGGTCATCAGCGGGGCGCTGATCGGCGTGGTCGGCGTCGTCTACGCCCAGTACCTGGGCGTCTTCACGCCCAACGACTTCTATCTCGATCTGACCTTCCTGACCATCGCGATGCTGGTCATCGGCGGCACCCGCAGCCTGACCGGCGCGGTGGTCGGGCCGGTGCTGGTCGCGATCCTCACCTACCTGCTCCAGCAGGGGGAGAGCGTCACCGGGCCCGGCCTCCAGCAGATCGGCCTGGCGATCGTGATGGTCCTCGTTCTCGTCTTCCGGCCCAGCGGCTTGACCAACGGGCGGGAGCTGAAGATCTCGACGTTCATCTCGAGGAGCGGGAAGAGGAGTTCCCCCGAGACGGTGGCGGCGGGCGAGACCCCGGCGGCACCGACCCCTGGTGAGTAACCAGGTGACCGGGACCAGTCGGAGATCGATGGCAGCACCAATGAAACCGAAGGAGAGGCAATGAAAGCGGCAAGATGGAAGTTCCTGGTCCTCGGAGCGCTGCTCGCCACGTGCGGCGCGCTGGCGGCCTGCGGCAACGAAGAAAGCGGCGGCGGGGGAGACGACGGCCCGATCGTGGTCGGTTTCGCGACCGCCCAATCGGGTGCCTTCGCGGCGTATGACGAGCCCGCGGTCGAGTCGGCCAAGCTCAAGATCGACGAGCTCAACAAGGCCGGCGGGCTGGACGGCCGCCAGATCGAGGTCGTCGAGGCCGACACCCGCACCGACATCGACGGCGCGCGCGTGGCAGCCGACGAAGTAATCGAAAAGGGCGCCGACTTCATGATGGTGACCTGCGACTTCGACTACTCGACCCCCAGCATCGTCGAGGCCCAGGCGAACGGCATCGTCGCGATGTCACCCTGCGCGGGTTCAACCAAGTTCCGCACCGACATCATCCCGCCGAACGGCTTCTCGATGGGCACCGGCATCCCGTCCGAGGCTTCGAGCCTGGCCGAGTTCGCGACCGAGAAGCTCAAGGCCAAGTCGGCCTACATCCTGCTCGATCCGACCATCGACTACGACAAGCAGTCGGCCGAAGCGTTCAAGCAGCACTGGGAGGACCTGGGCGGCACGATCGCCGGCGAGGACACTTTCCAGCAGGACACCCAGTCGGTCTCGCCGCAGATCTCCCGCATCCGCGAGCTCTCGGAGCAGCCCGACGTGATCTACATCGCGAGCTACCCGCCCGGCGGCGTTCGGATGATCCGCTCGATTCGCGCCTCCGGCATCGACCAGCCGATCCTGGCGGACGCCAACTTCGACGGGACGTACTGGCTCAACTCGGTGCCTGGCCTGTCGGACTTCTACCACTCGGCCTGGGCCTCGCTGAATGGCGACGATCCCGACCCGAAAGTCAACAAGCTGGTCAAGCAGCTGACCAAGATGAGCGGGCGTCCCGACACCTCGATCGGCTCGATGGGCGGCTACAGCGTGATCGAAGCGCTCGAAGAGGCGTACAAGGACGCCGGGTCGACCAAGGACACGGATCTGATCGCGGCGCTCGAGAAATTCGACAAGAAGCCGCTCACGATCGGTCCGACCACCTTCGACGAGACGTACCACATCACGTTGGACCGTCCGGTCAGGATCATGGAGGTCCAGAACGGCAAGGAGAAGTTCTTGGAGATGTGGACCCCGGAGAACGTCCCGACCCTCGACGAGGGCTAGGGAGAACTCAGGCCACGGGGAGCCCCGCGGCGCGGGGCTCCCGGAAAGGCAGGAAATGATCCAGGTCAATCGTCCTTTCGAGCCGGCTTACGCCGGGATGGGCACTTACTGCAAGGTGCCGCTGGCCCTGTCCCCGGAGGATCTCGCCGGCGCGGACGTCGCCATAGTCGGGGCGCCCTTCGACGAAGGCGTCTCTTACCGGCCGGGGGCGAGGTTCGGCCCGCGGGCGATCCGTCAGGCGGACAACTTCCTCTGGTCGCCGCCGTCGCGTCCGCACATGCTGCTCGGCGTCGATCCTTTCGCGGAGCTGAACGTGGTCGATTACGGCGACGCGGAGTGCCCGCCGGCCGATCTCGCGGCGAGCCATCGCGAGATCAAGGCGCGGGTAGCCGAGATTCTCGGTGCCGGCGTGATCCCGATCGTGCTCGGCGGAGACCACTCGGTCGCCTACCCGGACATCACCGCCGTCGCCGAGCATTTCGGCAAGGGGGAGCTCGGGGTGATCCATTTCGACACTCACGCCGACACCTGCGGCGGCAGCACCGAGGCCGCCGACCCCGAGCCCGGCGAGGTGGCGCCGCCGTTCGCCGCGCCGCACGGGACCGGGATGCGCGAGCTGGTCGATCAGGGCTTCGTGGCCGGTGAGCATTTCCTCCAGGTCGGCCTGCACGGCTACTTCCCGGACCCGGCCGATTTCGACTGGATGCGGGAAGCCGGGATGCGCTGGCACACCCGCTACGAGATCGACGACCGGGGCATGGCGGCGGTCATGGATGACGTGATGGCCACCGCGAAGAGCGAGTTTCCCGAGCGGGTCTTCGTCTCGGTCGACATCGATGTCTTCGACGCGGCCTTTGCGCCGGGCACCGGCGCACCCGAACCGGGCGGCCTGACGCCGCGAGAGGTCCTTCCCGCGTTGCGGCGGATCTTCACCGAGCTGCCAGTGGTCGGGATGGAGCTGGTCGAGGTCGCGCCGACCTACGACCCGTCCGGCATCACGGCGATGCTGGGCCACCGCTGCATCCTGGAATCGCTCTCGGCCCTGGCTCTTCGCCGCAGCGGCCGGTCGCCGCAACCGCAGGTTCCGGAATGACCCGGGTCAACCGGGCTTTCGAACCGGCCTACGCCGGGATGGGCACCTACTGCAAGGTGCCTTTGACGCTTGAGCGGGAGGGTCTGGTCGGGGCCGATGTCGCGATCGTCGGCGGTCCCTTCGACGAGGGTGTTTCCTACCGGCCGGGGGCGAGGTTCGGCCCGCGGGCGATCCGTCAGGCGGACAACTTCCTCTGGTCGCCGCCGTCGCGTCCGCACATGCTGCTCGGCGTCGATCCTTTCGCGGAGCTGAACGTGGTCGATTACGGCGACGCGGAGTGCCCGCCGGCCGATCTCGCGGCGAGCCATCGCGAAATCAAGGCACGGGTCACGGAGATCCTCCGTTGCGGCGTGATCCCGATCATCCTCGGTGGTGACCACTCGATCGCCTTCCCCGACGTCGCGGCGGCGGCCGAGCACTTCGGCAAGGGGGAGCTCGGGGTGATCCAGTTCGACACCCACACGGACACGGCGCCGCCCGAGTGGGGAGGGGATCTTTCCCACGGCACGCCGATGCGGCGGCTGGTCGACGAGGGCTACGTCAGCGGCGAGCATTTCATCCAGATCGGGATCCACGGCCACTTCCCCGACCCGCCCGAGTTCGAGTGGGCGCGCGAGGCCGGGATGCGCTGGCACAGCCGCTACGAGATCGATGAACGGGGCATGGCGGCGGTCATGGACGAGGTGATCGCGACGGCGCTGGACGAGTTCCCGCCGGCCGTCTTCGTCACCTTCGACATCGACGTCTTCGACGACCCCTACGCGCCCGGGACCGGATCGACCGAACCGGGCGGGTTGACCCCGCGGGAAGTGTTCCCCGCCCTCCATCGCATCTTCGGTGAGCTGCCGGTGGTCGGCATGGACCTGGTCGAAGTGGCGCCGACCCTCGACCCCACCGGCATCACGCCGCTGCTCGCCCATCGCTGCATCCTCGAGTCCCTCTCGGCCTTGGCGCTGAAGCGCAAGTCCTGAATGGGCGCCGGCCCGGCGCTACCGCGGCCACCTCAACCAACGCAATCCAAAAGACAGGAGTTCTGACTTGAAGTTCGGTGTACCCACAGAGATCAAGACCAACGAGTCCCGCGTCGCCCTGACGCCGGCCGGTGCCCGTGAACTGACCACCCGTGGCCATGAGGTCCTCCTCCAACGGGCGGCCGGGGAGGGCTCCGGCTTCGCGGACCAGGAGTACGTCGCCGAAGGGGCGCGCATCCTGGACGGCGCGGCCGACGTCTTCGCCGAGGCGGAGGTGATCGTCAAGGTGAAGGAGCCTCAGCCAGCCGAGGTCGAGATGCTGCGCCCGGGGCAGACTCTCTTCACCTACCTGCACCTGGCGCCGGACCCCGAGCTGACCCGGGGGCTGATGGACTCCGGGGCGACCTGCATCGCCTACGAGACGATCACCGACGATCAGGGCCGGCTGCCACTGCTCGCGCCGATGAGCGAGGTCGCGGGCAAGCTGGCCGCCCAGGCCGGGGCTTTCATGCTGGGCTCCGCCATGGGCGGGCGCGGCTACCTGCTCGGTGGGGTCACCGGGGTCTCGGCCGGCCGGGTGATGGTGATCGGCGGCGGGATCGTCGGTCAGAACGCGGCGCACGTGGCACTGGGCCTCGGGGCCGAGGTCAGCATCTTCGACCGGTCCCTCGATCGCCTGCGGGAGCTGGACGGGATCTTCGGCAACGCGGTTTCCACCTGCTACGCATCCTCGTTGGACATCGAGCAGGCCCTGCCGCAGATGGACCTGGTGATCGGTGCGGTCCTGGTCAAGGGAGCCAAGGCGCCCCACGTCGTCACTCGCGAACAGCTCAGCCTGATGAAGCCCGGCGCAGTGCTGGTCGACGTCTCGATCGACCAGGGCGGCTGTTTCGAGACATCCCACGCGACCACTCACCAGGATCCGACCTATCTGGTCGATGGGATCAACCACTACTGCGTCGCCAACATGCCGGGTGTGGTTCCCGCCACCTCGACGCGGGCCTTGACCAACGCGACGCTTCCCTACCTGATCAAGCTGGCCGACCTCGGTGTGGAGGAGGCCCTGGCGGCCGACCCTCACTTCGCGGCGGGCCTCAACGTCGCCGAGGGTCGCGTCACCTACGAGCCGGTCGCGAGAGACCAGGGCCTGGAGCTCGCGGCCTAAGGATCGGCGAGGCCGGTCTTTCGGTGATCCAGACCAGATACAGAGCTAAAAGGCGGAGTCTGAGCCGGAGCCCCTTGACGGGGGCAGGAGGACTTGTATACTAGTGCACATGGAGAGGGCCGTAAACAGATTCACGAGGTCTCCGATCAGCGGGAACACCGGCGAACGGGTTTACGCGATCCTCCGTGAGGCGATCGTCACGGCCGAGCTCGAGCCCGGCCGGCAACTGTCCGAGAACGAGCTCGCCGAGCTGCTCGGAGTGAGTCGGACGCCGCTCCGTGGCGCTCTCGCCAGGCTCCGGGAAGACCGGCTGGTGGTGATCGTGCCCCAGCTCGGCACCTTCGTCACCATGATCAGCCGCTCGGCGGTCGAGGACGCCGCCTTCGTGCGGGAGGCGCTCGAGTGCGCCGCGATCCGCATGGCGACCGAGCGGATCAACGAGGCCGGGCTGGAAGAGCTGCAGGTGAACCTGGCCGCCCAGGAGCGGGCCGAGGCCGAACATGATGCCGACAGCTTCGATCTGCTCGACGAGGATCTCCACCGGGCGATCTGCCAGCAGTCCGGCCATGAGATCGCCTGGGCGCTCAGCCGGCGGGCCAACGGGCACCTCGACCGGGTGCGTCGCCTCAGCCTGCCCGACAACACCTACCTCTCCCAGATGGTGAAGGAGCACAAGTCGATGGTCGCGGCGATCGCCGGCGGCGAACCCGACCGGGCCGAGGCAGAGCTCCGCCGGCACTTGAGGACCGTGCTTTCGAGCCTTGACCAGATCCGCCGCCGTCACCCCGAGTACTTCGAGGCGGAGTGACCATGGCTGAGACGGCTGCCGCAGACCCTCCCGTAGAGACCGAACAGCGGTTGGCGCTCTACCGCGCCATGGTCCTCTCGCGGGAGTTCGAGACCGAGGCCGAACGCCAGTACAAGGCGGCCAAGATCGGCGGCTACTGCCACCTTTCATCCGGGCAGGAGGCGACCACGATCGGCACGGTCGCGGCCCTGGACGAGGAGGACTACCTGGTGACCGGGTACCGCTGCCACGGGTTCGCGCTGGCCCGCGGCGTCTCGGTGGACTCGGCCATGGCCGAGCTCTTCGGACGTCAGGACGGCTGCGCTCACGGACGGGGCGGCTCGATGCACCTGCTGGACGTGGACCGCCATTTCTACGGCGGCTGGGGCATCGTCGCCGGCCAGCTGCCGATCGCCACCGGCCTCGCGCTCGGGATCGTGAGGCAGGGGAGGAGCCAGGCCGTGCTCTGCGAGCTCGGCGAAGGGGCGGTGAACATGGGCGCCTGGCACGAGTCGCTCAACCTCGCCTCGCTCTGGAAGCTCCCGGTCGTCTTCCTCGTGGTCAACAACGAGTACGGCATGGGCACCGCGGTCGACCGGGCCTCGGCGGAACCCGAAGTCTTCCGGCGTGCCTCGGCCCACCGCATGCACGGCGAGCGGGTCGACGGCAACGACCTGGACGCGGTGCTCGAAGCCGCGACGAGACTGCTGACCCTGGCCCGCGAAGACCGCGAGCCGGCAGTCCTGGAGGCCGTCACCTACCGCTACCGCGGACACTCCGTCGCCGACGCCGGGCTCGCCTACCGGACCAAGGACGAGATCGCCGAGTGGAGTGGCAGCCGCGACCCGATCGAGCTGGAAAGGAACCGGCTGCTCGAAGCCGGGGTGGAGCTCGCGGAGATCGAAGCGATCGAGGACCGTGCCCGCGAGGAAGTGAAGCGGGCGGTCGAGTTCGCCGACGCGAGTCCCGAACCGGCCCTCGACGGGCTGGCCCGGGGCATGCACTCGCCCGGCAGCGAGGCGCAGTTCGCCCGCATGCGTGCCGGCAGCCCGTTCGGCGAGGAAGCGCTCACCTTCGACGCGGGGCTGGGCTCGTGACCCCGCCCGCGGCGACCGCCACGCCCCCCGTGGAGGAGGGTCTGAGCGGGGTTCAGACGTTGACCTACCGGGAGGCGATCCGGCTCGCCCTCCGCGAGGAGATGCAGCTCGACGAGCGGGTCTTCGTGATGGGCGAGGAGGTAGGGCTGTTCGACGGTTCGTACAAGGTCACGGCCGGGCTGATGGACGAGTTCGGCCCCGACCGGGTCCGTGACACCCCGATCTCCGAGGAGGCCTTCGTCGGCGCCGGGATCGGCGCGGCGATGATCGGCGAGCGGCCGGTGGTCGAGATCATGACCCTCAACTTCCTCCTCGTTGCGATGGACCAGGTCGTGAACCACGCGGCCAAGGTGGGGGCGATGTTCGGCGGCGAGGTCAGGGTGCCGATGGTGATCCGCACCCCGAACGGCGCCGGCAACCAGCTCACCGCCCAGCACTCCCAGTCCTTCGACGGCTGGTTCGCCGGTACCCCCGGCCTGAAGGTCGTGGCGCCGTCCAACCCGGCCGATGCGCGGGCCCTGCTCAAAGCCGCGATCCGCGACGACGACCCCGTTCTCTTCATCGAGAACCTGCCGATCTACAAGGAGAAGGGCGAGGTCGACACCGATGACGACTCGGTCGGCGAGATCGGCCGGGCCGCGGTCGTTCGCGAGGGCACGGACCTGACCATCTGCGCTCACTCCTTCGCGACGGTGCGGTCGCTCGAGGTCGCCGAGCTGCTGCACGAGCAGCACGGATACTCGGTCGAGGTGGTCGATCTGAGGTCGCTGCGCCCGCTTGACGTGGAGACCGTCGCGACCTCGATCGCGAAGACCAACCGGGCGCTCTGCGTCGAGGAGGGCTGGCCGTCCTACGGGGTTACCGCCGAACTCGCTGCCCGGATCCAGAAAGCCTGTTTCGATGACCTCGACGCGCCCGTCGAAAGGGTCGGCATGGCGGAAGTGCCGCTGCCGTACTCGAAGCCGCTAGAGCTCGCGGCGATGCCCGGCAAGGAGCGAATCCTCGCGGCGGCCCTCGCAACCCTTGAGGGTGCCCGATGACCGACGTGCTGATGCCCCGGCTTTCCGACTCGATGGAAGAAGGGCTGATCGTCACCTGGCTCGTCAATGAAGGAACGGAGATCTCCCGGGGCGAGGACCTGGTCGAGATCGAGACTGACAAAGCGAACATGACCTTCGAGGCCGACGATAGCGGCCTCGTCCACATCGTCGCCAGCGAAGGCGACTCCCTGCCGGTAGGCGCGCTCATCGCCCAGTTACTTGATCCGGGCGAAGAACCGACTGCGGGCAACGGCGCGGGGCCCTCTGCAACTTCCCCTGCGTCAGCTGATCACGGACAGGCGGAGGGAAATCTCTCTCCCACCTACCCTTCGCCTGCCGTGGCCACCTCCACTGAGCCGGAGGAAGGGGAGTCGGGCGACGCCGCGCAAGCGGCTTCCTCCAACAAACGCGAATCGACGGTCTCTCCCGGGCGGCGGATT
Organism: Solirubrobacterales bacterium; assembly: GCA_044464425.1. Lineage (GTDB taxonomy): Bacteria > Actinomycetota > Thermoleophilia > Solirubrobacterales > 70-9 > 67-14. The sequence continues at coordinate 31,863 of JBIQLL010000003.1, forward strand.
AAAGCCTCGCCGCTTGCCCGTCGGATCGCGACGGATAGCGACGTCGAGCTCGGAGCCCTGACTGGCTCCGGGCCCGGCGGACGCATCGTCAAGGCCGATGTCGAGCGGGCGATCAGGGCTGGTGCCGGGAAAACGCCAGCCAGCGATTCCCCGGTCACCGGCGGGAAGGGAGAGACCGAGATCGTCGAGCTATCCCGCCTTCAGCGGACTGTCGCTCGCCGGATGTCGGAGTCGAAGGCAACAATCCCGCACTTCTACCTCTCGACCGAGGTCGACATGGGTGCCTGCGTCGCGGCGCGGGCCGGCTTGAAAGCCGCCGCCGCAGAGAACGACGTCATTCCTTCCTTCAACGACATGGTCGTCAAGGCAGCCGCGCTGGCGCTGCGCGAGGTCCCGAAGGGGAACGGTGCCTGGCGAGACGGCCATCTGGAGCTTTACTCACGGATCAACGTCGGGGTTGCCGTGGCAGCCCAGGACGCTTTGGTCGTGCCGGTGATTCCCGACGCCGACCAGCTCGGACTGGCCGCGATCGCAACCACCACCCGCGAGCTCGCTGCCAGGGTTCGCGACGGTTCGATCACCCCGCCCGAACTCTCAGCCGGCACTTTCACCGTCTCCAACCTCGGCATGTTCGGCGTGACCGACTTCGGCGCAGTCGTAAATCCCGGACAGGCCGCGATCCTCGCGGTCGGATCGATCGAGGACCGCCCGGTGGTCAGGGAAGGCGAACTGACGGCTGGCAAGATGATGGGCCTCACCCTCTCCTGCGACCACCGGATCCTCTACGGCGCCGAAGGCGCAGCCTTGCTCGCCCGGATCAAAGCCCTGCTCGAGCAACCCCTCGGCCTGGCCCTCTGAACGACCCGCTCAGCGCGGATCCGGAGCGCCGATGGCGTGGTAGCCGCCGTCGACGTGGATGATCTCCCCGGTGATGGCGCGGGAGAGGGAGCGGTGGTACAGGATAGGCCCGGCTGAGATCAGGTTGACCTGTTACCGGTCTGGTCCATGTGCGCCTTGGGGGCAAACTGGAGAAACCACGGGGTCATCGAGAACGATCTTTGGAGATCGGTGATCACTTTGCTAGGAACGGTTCGGAAGGCGTCGTCGCGAATACTTCGGAAAAACGACGTTTTCCTCGTGTGACGTCCGTCCGGAATCGTTTCAATCGCTACTAACGTCACTTAAGCCCAGTGGTAGAGCCAATTTAAATGGGTGCTTGACGCCCGTGAAATTGAATGCTACCGTGCCACCCACTGGTGAGTGGGGCAGTTCCAAGGCCCCGAAAGTGGTAACGGATAGGAGAGGTAAATGAAGGCATGGCGAGTTCACGAACTCGGCTCTATTGACAATCTCAAGCTTGAGGATGTCGATCAGCCGGAGCCGGGACCCGACGACGTGGTCCTGCGGGTGCGGTCGATCGGTCTCAACAGTTCCGAGGGTCAGACGATCCGCGGCGAGTACGACGAGGGCGGCGTCAGCACGAAGTGGGAATGGAGGACTCCACTCCCGCTGATCCCAGGCCTCGAGGCTGCCGGTGAAGTCGTCGCGGTAGGCGACCGGGTCACCAGCCACAAGGTCGGCGACCGCGTCACCACCACCTACTGGTTCTGCTGTGGCAAGTGCGACATGTGTCGTTCCGGCATGGAGCAGATGTGCCAGAACACCGACCACTTCAAGACGGTTCAGTTCGGCCGCTTCACCGACGGCGCCTACGCCGAGTTCGCCAAGATTCCGGCCGACTTCGCGATCCACATCCCGGACGCGCTCAGCTTCGACGACGCGGCGGCGGTCACAGTCGGCGGCGGCACCTCGATCAATGTTCTCCTCACTCACGCCGACCTGCGTTTCGACGAGACCATCCTGATCACCGGAGCCGCCTCCAACATCGGAGTCCTCGGAGTCGAGATCGCCAAGGCAGTCGGAGCGAAGAACATCGTCGGCACCGCCGGCTCGGACGAGAAGTGCGAGAAGCTGCTGGAACTCGGCTGCAACCACGCGATCAACCACCGCACCAACACCGACTTCGCCGACATGGCGATCGAGATGAACAGTGGCGAGGGCTTCGACGTCGTCTACGACGTGCCCGGTGGCGCCACGCTGAACTCGGCCGTGTACTCGGTCAAGCCGCGCGGACGCATCGTGCTCTCCGGCTACATGGGAGGTAGGCACGCCGATCTCGACATCCCGCGGATCATCACCTTCGAGTCGCGGATCCTAGGTTCGGCTTCCTGGACTCGTCCCGCGCTCAAGCACCTGCTCGACATGACCGCACGGAAGGTCATCAACCCGGTCATCGACTCGACCTTCCCCTTCGAAGAGCTGCCCACGGCGCTCAAGCGTCTCGAGGACCGAGTCGTGTTCGGCAAGGTCCTCGTCAAGGGCGTCGAGTAGACCCCCGGACCCTTACGAATCAAAGGCAGACCCAGAACATGAGCAGCGACCGAGTAGCACAGCACGTCGGCATCGACATCGGCGGCACCTTCACCGACATCGTCAGGCTGAACGAGGACGGTGAGATCAGGATCGACAAGGTGCCGTCCAGTCCCGACCCGAACGTGCTGGTCGAAGCTCTGGACAAGATCGGTGCCGAGTCCGAGGACCTTAAGTTCCTCGGGCTCGGGACCACGGTCGGCACCAACGCCCTGATCGAGCGCAAGGGTCCGCCGTCCATCCTGATCAGTACCCGCGGCTTCCGGGATCTGCTGGAGATCCGCCGGGCCGACCGGGAAGACGTCTATGACCTCCAGTGGGACCTGCCGGACCCGCTGATCCCCCGATACAACCGGCTCGAGATCACCGAGCGCGTCGACTGGCGCGGCAACGTGATCACTCCCCTGGCCGAGGACGAGATCGACCACCTGGTCAGGGTCATCGAGAAGCGGAGCATCGAGTCGGTCGCGATCGTCTTCCTCCACAGCTACGCCAACGATGTCAACGAACGCCGCCTAGCCGAGGTTCTCACCGAGCGGTGCCCCGGGATCGAGATTTCGACCTCGGCCCGCATGATGCGCATGTACCGCGAGTTCGAGCGCACCTCGACCGTCGCGACGAACGCGTACCTGGCGCCGGTGATGCGCTCCTACTTCAGCCGGCTGCGCGACGCGGCCGACGGACACGGCTTCGATCAGCCGGTGCACGTCATGCAGTCCAACGGCGGACTCGCCTCGCTCGAGCAGGCATCACAGTTCCCAGCCCGCCTGGTCCGCTCCGGACCGTCGGCCGGTTGCGTGGCCCTCGAGGAACTCGCCAAGCGGGTCGGCGAGGACAACCTGATCGGCCTGGACATCGGAGGCACGAGCGCCGACGTGGCCCTGGTCCGCAATGGCCAGGCCCAGCTCTCCGACCGCAACGTCCCCGAGTGGGGGCTGCCGGTCGTCCTGCCCAGCCTGGACATCATCTCGATCGGTGCGGGCGGCGGCAGCATCGCCCATCTCGATTCGGCCGGTTCGCTGAAGGTCGGGCCCGAGAGCGCGGGCTCCGATCCCGGACCCGCCTGCTATCAGCGTGGTGGCACCAACCCGACCAGCACCGACGCCCAGGTGGTTCTCGGCCGGATCTCGCACAACCTGGTCGGTGGAAACTTCGAGATCGACCCGGCCCTGGCCGAGAAGGTCATCGCCGAGAAGGTCGCCGAGCCGCTCGGGCTCCACGTGGTCGAAGCGGCCGCGGGAGTTATCCGGATCATGACCGAGAACATGATGAGCGCGGTCCGGCTCGTCTCGGTCGAACGAGGTCACGACCCGCGCGACTTCGCCGTCTGTGCCTTCGGTGGCAACGGCGCAATGTACGCGGTCGAGATCGCCCGCTCGCTCTCGATCCCGAGGGTGGTCATCCCGCCTCATCCCGGGGTTTTCTCCGCCTACGGGGTGCTCCGCTCCGACGTCGTCTACGACGACACGCAGACACTGCTCGTGCCGATCGCCGGCGAACAGGCGACCGGACTGACCAAGGACCTTTCGGACCTGCGCGACAACGTCATCAAGCAGTTCGCGGAGGACCAGATCGGCGAGGATCAGATCACCTTCAAAGCGACCGCGGAGCTGCGTTACGCCTCCCAGCTCCACGAGCTGAACGTCGACCTCGACTCCTTGGAACTGGACGAGGCGGGCATCGAGAGGATGGTCGCCAGCTTCCACAAGGGCCACGAGCAGACCTTCGGTCACTCGGAACCGGACGGCGATGTCGTACTGGTCAACATCCGGGTCTTCGGCAGCGCCCGCATGGGTCCCGAGATCCCGGCCCGGCCGAAGTGGGTCGAAGCCGAAGAACCGACGACCAGGCAGGTCTACTTCGCGGATCACGGATGGGTAGAGACGGAGGTCCGCAACCGCATGTCCCTGGCCGAGGGCGACGAAGTCGCCGGCCCCGCGATCCTGCTCCAGACGGACACGACGATCGTGCTCCCTCCGGGATCGACGGCCAGGCCGAATTCAAGTGGCGATCTCATCGTGGAGGTGGGCAAGTGAGCACGGTAGTCAGAGATCTCGATCCGGTCACCTTCGAGGTGCTGCGGAACGGGTTCGTATCGATCTGCAACGAGATGTCCGTCGCGGTCGAGATGTCGGCATACTCGGCGGTCATCTCCGAGGGGCGCGACTACAGCGCCACTCTCTACGACGCCGACGGCAATCTGGTCGCTCAGGGCGAGCACGACCTGCCGTCCCACGCGGGAACCGCGACCTTCACGGTGCGCGCCGTCATCGACAGCATCGGCTCCGGCAGCATGCGCGAAGGGGACGCCTATGTGATGAACGACCCCTACATCGGGGGCACCCACCTCCAGGACGTGCGTGTCGTCATGCCGATTTTCCACGACGGTGCGATCGCCGGCTACGTCGCCACGACCGGCCACTGGTCGGACGTCGGCGGCATGGTCCCCGGCTCCTTCTACATGGAGGCGACCGAGATCTACCAGGAGGGCGTCCAGATCCCGCCGGTTCTCGTCTGGCGCGACGGGGCGCTCAACCGCGACGTGGTCGCGTTGCTCTTTGCCAACATGCGGGTGGCCCACGAGCGCCGCGGTGACCTGATGGCCCAGATCGCGGCCTGCCGCGCCGGCGACCGTCTACTTAGGGAGACGGTCGACCGTTACGGGCGGGAGACCGTTGCCGAGGCGATGGCCGAGTCGCAGGACTACTCCGAACGGCTTCTCCGCTCCGAGATCGCGAAGATCCCGGACGGTGTCTGGGACTGGGAGGACTGGATCGACCAGGACCCCAAGACCGGCGAGCCCAAGAAGGTCGTGCTCCGGATGGAGATCGAGGGCGATCAGCTGAGCTTCGACTTCAGCAAGTCGGACGCCCCGGTCCAGTCGGCGATCAACTCCAGCTTTCCCGGGCTCTGCACCGCGGTCTTCATGACCACCAAGGCGCTGTTCCCGCAGGTGATGCTGAACGAGGGCCTGCTCCGTGCCATGAACATCGAGGCAGGCGGGGACACCATCGTCAATGCTCCGCGGCCCTTCCCGGTCGGCGGCATGGCGGTGACCGCGATCGAACGTGCCATCGGAACGATCCTGGGTGCCTTCTCGGAGGCCGATCCGGCGCGGACCACGGCCAACCACTACAACCTCATCAACATCGTCTTCGGTGGCCGCTACGCCGACAGCGAAGAGGAGTTCGTCGCCTACGTCTGGACCGAGGGCGGCATCGGTGCCCGCGCCACCAAGGACGGGCTCAACGCGGTGATGAGCTTCTTTTCGGCAAGCACCCGGAACATCGCGGTCGAGATCCACGAACGGCGGGCTCCGGTCCGCTGGGACCGGTACTCGCTGCGTCAGGACTCCTGCGGGGCCGGGGAGCACCGTGGCGGAATCGGTTCCGAACGGTTGCTCCACTGCGAGGCCGACGGGATCAAGCTCTCCGCGATCGGTGATCGTGAGAAGTTCCCGCCCTTCGGGATCTTCGGCGGTGGCAACGCCTCCAGCCAGCACGTGATTCGGAGGGACAAGGACGGCAACGAGGAGTCCCTCGGCCTGTTCTTCTCCAACAAGGACCTGGCTAAGGGCGACGACGTCATCTATCTCTCCGGCGGCGGTGGTGCCTACGGACCCGCCGAGAAGCGCGATGCGGTGCGAATCATGAAGGACATCGTCTTCGAGTACATCAGCCCCGGGTTCGCCGAGAAGAACTACGGGGTCGTGATCGACGTGGTCGACGCCGAGGCGCTCGACTACCGGATCGATGCCGAGAAGACCAGGGCGAAGCGCCGCGAGCTGTTCGGTGCCGAGTACGAAGTGATCGACGGCCTTGATGAGGCTGGAGAGCTCACCTGGTCATGACTCCGTCGACCGTCGAAACCCGGTGCGATCTGCGGGCTGATGCCCGCGAGCGCCTCTGGCACTGGGGGGTCCAGATGGACTCCCAGCCAGATGGTCCCCTGATCCTCGAAAGGGGAGAGGGCAGCCATGTCTGGGATATCGACGGCAATCGGTACATCGACGCGATCAGCGGCCTGGGAGTCGTCCAAGTAGGTCACGGACGACCCGAGATCGTGGCGGCGATCAGCGAACAGGCCTCACGGCTCGCCTACGGATCCCTGGCCAACGGTCATTCGAACCGGCCTGCCATCGAATTGGCCCGGAGGCTGGGGTCGATGGTGCCGGTCGACTCGCCGCGGGTCTTCTTCGGCAGCGGCGGCGCCGAGTCGGTGGAGGCGGCGATTAAGGTCGCCCGCCAGCACTTCCGGCTGAAGGGGCAGCCAGAGCGCCGGCTCGTAATCGGCCGGCATGGCTCCTACCACGGCGTCACGTACGGGGCGCTCAGCGCGACCGGGGTCGAGTCGATGCAGCGCGACTTCGAGCCGCTGGTCCCGGGGTTCCGACACGTGGACCATCCGGACCCGGCGATGTGGGCCGGGCCTCCCATCGAGTGCGCCCACTATGCCGCCGACAGCTTGGAGCAGGTCTTGCGGGACGTCGGACCGGAGAACGTCGCGGCCTTTATCGCGGAGCCGATCTCGACCGCCGGCTCGATCAAAGTCCCGCCGGACGAGTACTGGCCGATGATCTCCGAGGTGTGCCGCCGTCACGGGGTGCTGCTGGTGGTCGACGAGATCTTCACCGGGTTCGGCCGGACCGGCGAGATGTTCGCTTCCGAACTCTGGGACATCCGCCCGGACATCCTCGCTGTCGCGAAGGGCCTGACCAGCGGCTACGCGCCGATCAGCGCCGCCGTCGTCTCGGGGTCCGTCGCGGAGGCGTTCGGGGGCGACGAGCACAGTCAGTTCAACCATGCGAGTACATGGTCGGGACACCCGGTCGCGGCGGCCGCCGCGCTGGCGAACCTCGACATCCTTGACTCGGAACGACTTCCCGAGCGCGGGCGTGAAGCCGGATCGCGTCTGGCCGTGGGCCTCGACGCGATCGTGGAGGAGGCCGAGCCCGCCACGGGCCGGTGCGGCACTGGTCTCATGTATGGACTGAGGCTCGACTCGGGCATCCCCGGCTTCTCGGCGCCCGAAGTGGTCCGTTCGCTGCGGAGCAAGGGGTTGATGACCCGGTGTTCCTCCAGCCATCTCTTCGTCTACCCACCGCTCGTGATCACCGACGGTGAGGTGGATTCGATCCTCGAATCAATGAGGGAAGTGCTGGTCGACGGCCATGGGGTCCGCCGGTCAGGGGTGTGTCAAACCACAGAGAGGAACAAGAAGTGAACGTTTTTTCTGAACGACAGTTCGGGGGGACCACATGGATGAAGTTCATGTGCCTCGCCGTCCTGGCTTGTGCAATGCTCGTGCTGGCAGCCTGCGGTGGGTCCGATGACTCGGACTCCAAGAGCAGCGGATCCGATACCGCCGCCGAAGAGACCGGTCCGATCAAGATCGGCGTCAACGAGTCGACCTCGGGGCCGCTCGGCACCTACGGCAAACTCAACGTCAACACGCTCCAGATGGCAGTGGACGACGTGAACGCCGATGGTGGTGTTCTCGGACGCCAGCTCGAGCTGATCGTCAACGACAACAAGAGCGACATCAACCTCGTCGAGCGCAGGGCGCAGGAACTGCTCGATCAGGACATCGACTTTATGCGTCCGCAGTGCGACTACGACTTCGGCGCCCCGGCGGCGAAGATGGCCAACGACGAGGACATAATCTCGATCTCCTGCCCCGGTTCTCCGTTGTTCGGAGCCCAGGGAGTCGGACCGCTGGTCTACAACTCGTTTGCCAGCAATGTCGCCGAGGGCGCGGCTCTGGCCACTTTCGCGAGCGAGCAGGGCTTTGAGAAGCCCTACCTGCTGGAAGACACCACGATCGAGTACTCGAAGAACCTCTGCCAGTTCTTTGAAGAGTCGTGGAAGGGCCTCGGCAACGAGATCGCCGGCAAGGACACCTTCCTGAACGACGACCAGTCGGTCGCGTCGCAGGTGACCAGGTTGAAGGGCTCGGATGCCGACGCGGTGGTCCTCTGCAGCTACCTGCCCGGTGGTGCAACCGCCGTTCGTCAGATGCGTCAGGGTGGCGTGGAGTTGCCGGTCCTGAGCGGAATCGCTTTCGACGGCACCCACTGGACGGATGCGGTCCCGAACCTGAGCAACTTCTTCTTCGCTGCCAACGCAGCCCTGGAAGGCGACCCGGAGAAGGATGTCCGCGACTTCCTCAAGCGTTACGAGAAGGAAACCGGCGAGCCGCCGCTCAACAGCTACCCGATCATGATCTACTCGGAAATCGAGTCCCTCGTGAAGGCGATCGAAGCTGCGGGTACGACCGAGACCTCGGCGGTTGCCGCGGAGCTGAACAGTTTCACCAACGAGGAGCTGCTGGCAGGCCCCACCACCTACACCGAGGACTGTCACATTCCGAAGGAACGTCCGCTCCGCATCTCCGAGTTCGTCAACGGCGAAATCGAGTTCCGCGAGCTGGCCGCACCGGAGTTTCTCCCGGAGTCCCCCTGCTGAGGACCAACCGGTGAGTATCTCTCCGAACAAGGGCGCAGTCCGGCCTTCCCCACTCGATGGGGAAGGCCGGGCCTCAGCGCTCTCACTAAGTGCCCACGGAATCTCGGTGAGCTTCGCCGGCGTCAAGGCGCTGTCCGAGGTCGATCTCGAGATCCGCAAGGGCGAGATCCTCGGGCTGATCGGCCCGAACGGTGCCGGCAAGACCACATTCCTGAACGTGCTCACCGGATACCAGCTGCCCGATTCAGGCCGAATCGAACTGGGCGGCAAAGACATCACGTCAAAGTCTCCGGCCGATCGTTGTCGTAACGGCGTGGTCAGGACCTTTCAGGGGACCCGCCTCTTCGGAGAGCTGTCGGTGCGCGAGAACGTGGAGGTCGCCGCGATCGCCACGTCCTGTTCGGCCACCGAGGCGACCGAGGTAGCCGACCGGCTGCTCGAGCTGCTCGACCTCACCGAACGAACCGAGACCAGGGCCGACGCCCTTCCGTACGGTGACGAAAGGCGACTCTCGATCGCTCGCTCGCTCGCCGCATTACCCGAATTTCTTCTGCTGGACGAGCCCGCCGCGGGGCTCAACGAGTCCGAGAGCGACGAGCTGCTCGTGATCCTCCAGCGTATCCACCAGGACTATGGCTGCGGCCTGCTCGTCGTCGAGCATGACATGCGCCTGATGACCCGGCTCTGCCCGCGGTTCCACGTGCTCGACCACGGCGCGACCATCGGCACGGGGACCCCGGCCGAGATGAGGCGAGACGAGAAGGTCCTAGAGGCATACCTCGGCTCCGAGGGGGTGCCGGAATGATGCTTCACGTAGACAACGTAACCATCGGATACGGCAATCTGGATGCCGTCCGGGACGTGACGATCGAGGTCGCCAAGGGCGAAGCGGTCGGCATCGTTGGCTCCAACGGTGCCGGCAAGACCACGATCCTGAACGCGATCTCCGGCCAGCTGAAGCCGCGTCAGGGAAAGATCACCTTTCTCGACGAGGACATTACCGGCTCCTCGTCGGAATCGATCGCCAGGCGCGGTGTCTCTCTGGTCCCCGAGGGCCGGCGGATCTTCGCCAGCATGACCGTCGAGGAGAACCTCAGTCTGGCCAGCAACGCCCGGACCGAGGCCGGTGACTACGATTCCGACCGGGTCAAGGTGCTCGACCTGCTGCCGGAACTGAAGCCGCTGCTGTCCAATCACGCCGGACACCTTTCCGGCGGCGAGCAGCAGCAGCTGGCGATCGCCCGGGCGCTGCTCAGCCAGCCCCAGCTCTTGATGCTTGACGAACCGTCGCTTGGGCTCGCTCCGCGGATCGTCGACACGGTCTTCGAAGTGCTCGAACAGCTGCGCAGCGACGGCGTGACCATCCTGCTGGTCGAACAGAACGCCCGTCGGGCACTCAGACTGATCGACCGCGCCTACGTGCTCCGCACCGGCTCGGTCACCGATTCCGGCACGGGCAGCGATCTGCTCGAGAGCGCTGACGTGGTCAGCCAATACCTGGGAGAGGAAGCATGAGCGGGACAGAACTGATCCAGAACGTCATCGACGCGATCGCGCTGGGCAGCGTCTACGCCCTGTTCGCTCTCGGCGTGGCTCTGATCTTCGGAGTGATGAGGCTGGTCAACCTGGCCCACGGCGAGATCATCATGGCGGTCGGGTACTCGCTGGCGATCTCGGGCGGTCTGCCTTGGTGGATCCGGATCGCCTGCGCCCTGCTCGTCGGCATGCTGCTCGCCGCGGCGATGCACCAGTTCGCCTTCAAGCCCTTGCGGGGCGCCGATGACACGACGCTGCTGATCGCCTCGTTCGCGGTCTCCATGCTCCTTCAGAACGTCGCGCTTACCTGGCAGGGATCTGACCCGGAAGGAGTTGCGAACCTCCCTGTGATCAACTCCGCGATCGAGATTGGAGCACTGCGAGTCAGTACGCTCAGCATCGCCAGCGCGATCGTGACGGTCGTCCTCCTGGTCGGCATCCAACTGATCCTGAAGCGGACCGATCTCGGACTGCGCATGCGGGCCTCGGCGGAGGACTTCACGATGGCCAGGCTGCTCGGCGTCGGTGCCAACAAGGTCATCCTCACGGCATTCGTCGGGGGTGGCTTCCTGGCCGCGATCGGCGGCATCCTCGTGGTCAGCCAGACCGGTTCGGTCACCCCTGATATCGGTTTCGGGGTCATGCTATTCGGCCTCGTGGCCTGCATCGTCGGCGGACTCGGCACGCTCAGCGGCGCCGTTCTCGGCGGCTACCTGATTGGGGCGGCCGCGGTCGCGCTCCAGGTTGTCCTGCCGCTGGGCCTCAGGCCCTACCGCGACGCGTTCCTGTTCGCGATCGTCTTCCTGGTGATCCTGTGGAGACCTGGCGGAATCATCAGTTCCAAGGCACTGGAGGAGAGAGTCTGATGCCGGCTATACGTCTGACCAGGAACCTGGTCGATCTGATCGCGATCCCGGCGCTGCTGCTGCTGGTTCTCGCCGTGGTCACCACGGGAGGCTCGACCTCGGTGGTCGATGCTTCCATTCGCGGAATGGTCATGGTCGGTGCCGTGATCGGCCTCTACACCTTCATGGGCAACTCGGGGGTGCTGTCCTTCGGGCACGTCGCCTTCGCGGCGATCGGCGCCTACGCCGGTTCGCTGTTCAGCATGCCGCCCGCCCAGAAGATGCTGCTGGCCCAGGGCCTGCCGGAGTTCATCAAGACCGCGGAGGTCGCACCGGCGTTGGCGCCTTTCATCGGTGCACTTGCCGCCACGGTCTTCGCACTCCTGATCGCGGGACCGATCGTGAGGCTCTCCGGCCTTGCCGCCGGCCTGGCCACCTTCTCCATTCTCGTGATCGTCTCGACGGTGATCTCCAACTGGAGCGAGGTCACGCGAGGAACGCAGGGCCTCACCGGAGTGCCTTCGGCGATCGAGGAGCCCTTGGCGGCTCTGCCCTGGGTAGTCGGGATACTCGTGATCGGCGGCATATTCCAGGTCTCGAAGAGCGGACGGAGATTGCGGGCCTCGCGCTCGGACGTCGTCGCCTCGAGGTCGATCGGGGTGAAAGTCGAACGGGAACGGTTCAAGGCCTTGGTGATCAGCGCCGCGGTTATGGGTGCGGTGGGTGCGCTGTACGCACAGACCCTCGGCACGTTCGGTCCGTCGAGCTTCTACCTGACGCTCACGTTCCTATTGATCTCGATGTTGATCATCGGCGGAATCAACTCACTGATGGGCGCCGTCCTCGGCGGAGTCGTGGTCGTCGTGCTGACCGAGATCCTGATCGAGGCGGAGGGTGGAGTAACCATCGGACCGCTCAGCATCAGTGGCGTCGAGAACCTCAGCCAGATCGGACTCGCGCTGGCGATTCTCCTGATCTTGATGTTCCGCCCGCAGGGAATCATGCGTGGCAACGAAATGAGGGTTTCGTCAGTGATCAACAAGTTCCGAAAGGGAGGTACCGCTACATGACGATGGGGGCACTCCAGTCAATCGACCATCGGTCGGGTCAGACCCAGGATCGAGTTCAGCGGTTGCTGTCGGGAATTCCGCACGCGGCCCGGGACCCCGAACTGCTCGCGAGAAGGCGGAAGGATTTCGCGCTGGCCGCCTACGAGGAGGTCTCGAAGGGCGGGTACGCAATGATGAACGTGGGCGAGGTCGCCCGCATTGCAGGGGTCGACAAGCGCACGATGTACGACTACATCGGCGACAAGCAGGACCTGCTCTATCTCGTCTTCCTCCACTTCTTGCCGCGCCAGCTCGCAGCAATGGCGGGCGGCCTGCGCGGTGAGGAGGCGCCGGAGGAATGCATCCGGGGGATGGTCTCGGCTCACATGGACTATCTCGACGAGAACGGTGCATTGGCGTTCATCTATTACCGGGAACTGCGTCATTTGAACCGGGAGCAGGTCAGCGAGGTGCTCAGGCTGATCCGCCAGATCATCGGTGCCTATGAGGACGTGATCCGGTGGGGCCAGGACGAGGGTCGATTCAGTGTCGTTAACCCTCATCTCGCGGCAAGAGTCGCCGCGGCCGCAGTCGACATGAAGACGGTCGCGAGATGGGATCTCAAGGAGGAGAACGAAGACGAAATCAAGGAGACGGTGGTAACGATGATTCTCAGAGGGCTAGGAGTCGCTAAGTGAGCGAGAAATTGGTAGAGGCCTTCAAGCAGGTCCTGTTCCTTCGAAGACTGGAGGAGCGGATCGTCGAGGAATCCCGGACGGGAGCCCTCGAAGGAACCGTGCTCCACTCGTCGATCGGCCAGGAGGCCGTGCCGGTGGGGGTGGGCTTGGCGAAGAAGCCGGGTGACCTGCTCGTGTCCACCCATCGAGGAGTGTCTCACTGCATCGCATGGGGGTCGGACCCCGCGGACGTGGTCGCCGAGAGCTTCGGTTACGACAACCCGCTGGGCGCGGGCCTGGTCGGCCACATGCACCTGATCGATCCCGACCGCCACGTCCTGGGAACGAACGGGGTTGTCGGGGGCGGCATGCCCCTCGCGGTTGGTGCCGCGCTCGCTTCAGATATCTGCAAGGAGGACGCCGTGGTCGTCTGCTTCTTCGGCGATGGAGCTACCAACACCGGCAACTGGCACGAGGCAATCAACCTTGCCGGGATCTGGGATCTGCCGGTGCTCTTCATCTGCGAGAACAACCGCTACCAGGAGATGACCCTGACCGATGACCTGACCGCCGGCGACCGCATCAGGCGGGCCGAGTCGTACGGGATGGAGGTCCGCAACGTCGACGGTGCCAACGTCGGCGACGTGATGGATGCGGCGACCGAACTGATCGAGTTGAGCCGGTCGGGCAAGGGACCCACCTACCTGGAATGCACCGCCTTTCGCGTCACCGGTCACTGGACCAAGGACTCACAGCACTACCGAAGCGAGGACGAGCACGCCTCCTTCGCGGCTCAGGACCCGCTCGCCCGTCTGCTCGACGCCGACATCCTCAGTGACAAGAAGCTCAAGGCTTTGGAACAAGAGACGGCCGATCGCGTCGAGGAGATCGTGTCCGACTCACTGGGCAGGCCTCGACCGGACCGGGAGCGGTACCTCGCTCTCTGGGGAGCAGAATGAGCAAAGTCAAGTACTGGAACGCGATCAATCAGGCGATCGCGGAGGAGATGGAACGGGACGAAACGGTAATCCTGCTCGGTCAGGACGCTGCCGCGCCTGGTGGCGCCTTCGGCGAGACCCGCGGTCTCTACGACCGCTTCGGCAAGGAGCGGGTACGGGACACACCGATCTCGGAGCAGGCGATGATGGGCACCGCAATCGGTGCCGCGACCATGGGCCTGCGGCCGATCGTCGAGTTCCTCTTCATCGACTTCTTCACCCTGGCGGCCGACCAGATGGTCAACCAGGCAGCCAAGTTCCCCTATTTCTCGAAGGGGAACGTCAGTGTTCCCCTGGTGGTCAAAACCGGGGTGGGCACCGGGGTCGGCATGGGCGCGCAGCACTCGCAGAGCCTCGAGAACTGGTTCTCGCAGGTCCCCGGACTCACGGTGTGCTGGGCTTCTACGCCGAGCAACGCAAAGGGTCTGATGAAGCAGTCGATCCGTAGCGACGACCCGGTCATCTTCATCGAGTCTCTTGGCGCTCTCGGGGCGACCGGTGAGCTCGACGAGGACGAGGTGAAGTACATGCCCGGGAAGGCCGAGAAGGTCCGCACGGGAGAGGACTGCACCATCGTCACTTACGGCGGCATACGTGCCGCCGCCGAGAAGTCCGCCAGCCAGCTGAGCAAGCTCGGCGTCGAGGTCGACCTGATCGATCTCCAATGGATCTCCCCTTGGGATCGCGAGATGGTCTTCGAGTCTGTGTGCAGTACCAACCACTGCGTGGTGGTCACCGAGGCCCCGGTCTCGTTCGGGGCCGGGGGCGAGTTCTCCAGCGCTGTCACGGAGAACTGCTTCGACTACCTGGATGCGCCGGTGACCCGGGTCGGTCCGGCCAGCATTCCGGCCCCGCACATGCGCGAGTTCGACGAGTGGAGGGTGCCCGGGCCGGACGAGATCACGGCCGCGGTTCTGGCGGTCAAGAACCTGGAGGTTTCAAAGTGAGCTACCCGATCCAGGAGCGCACAGTGGGCAACATACTCGCCGACCGTGCTGAGAACAATGCCGACGACCCTTACCTCCTTTTCGAGGACGACGCCTACACGTTCGCTGACGCCGAACTGAAGGTCAACTCGCTGGCCCACGGGTTCCTCGCCCGGGGCGTCACGAAGGGCGTCCACGTCGCTCTTTTGATGGACAACTGTCCGGAATACCTCTGGGTGGTCTACGCCCTCGGCCGGATCGGCGCGATAGCCGTGCCGATCAACACCGCCGCAAACGGTCGCCTGCTTCGGTACTACATCGAGGATTCCGACTGCGACTGGATCGTTATCGACAAGCATTACGTGGTCGAGGTCATCCGTGCCTTCGAGGACGGGACGGTCCCGACCCTGGTCATCCGCGACGGGGAAGCGGCTGAAGGCGGAACCTCGATTGGTGACCTGTATGCCGAGGGGGAATCTCGCTCGGAGTCCCGTCCCGACGTCGAGGTCTCGCACCACGAACCCTGGATGATCATGTACACGTCCGGGACCACCGGGCCGTCGAAGGGCGTCGTGTGCCCCCACGCACATCCAATGACCGTGGCTGGATGCGTCTCGGAGATGTTCGACATCACGGCCGACGACCGGATGTACACGTTCCTGCCCATGTTTCACGGCAACGCGCTCTGGTACTCGGCCTTCGTGGCCCTGTCCTGCGGTGGCTCGATCGGTCTGGCCGAGCGCTTCAGCGCCAGCCGTTTCTGGGGTGACGTTCACCGTTTCCAAGCCACCGAGTTCAACGCGATCATGAGCGTCGCGACGATCCTCGAGAAGCTGCCGGTCGTGCCGGAAGAGCAGGACAACCCGCTCCGCCTGGCCTTCATCGTGCCACTGCCGCTGGAGCGTGAACAGCTCGAGGAGCGGTGGGGTCTGGAGATCGTATGTAACTACGCAATGACCGAGATAATCCCTGCGGCCGTGCTCGGTCCGGGCGACGGTCATGACCGCCGGGGCACCTCGGGCCGGCTTTCGGCCTTCATCGAGACCAAGATCGTCGACGAACGCGACCACGAACTGCCCCCGGGCGAGGTGGGCGAGGTGGTGGTCCGGCCGAAACAGCCCTGGACCACCTTCACCGAGTACTACAACAAGCCCGAGGCCACTGCCGAGGCGATGCAAAACCTATGGTTTCACACGGGTGACACGGCCCGGGTCGACGAGGACGGCTACTTCTACTTCGTCGATCGCCGCTCCGACTCGATCCGACGGCGGGGCGAGAACATCTCCGCCCACGAGATCGAGATGTTGCTGGAGCTCGACCCGCGGGTCGCCGAGGCTGCCGCCGTGCCGGTGCCCTCGGAGCTGGGCGAGGAAGACGTCGCGGTCCACATCGTCCGGGCCGACCCAGAGCTGACCGAGCTCGACGTGATCGAGTACTCGAAGCGCGAGATGGCCTATTTCCTGGTCCCGCGATATATCGCGTTCTGCGACCAGATCCCGAAGACCGCGAACGGCAAGAAAGCCAAGTTCAAGATCCGCCAGGCGGAACCCGGCAAGTTCGGTGAACTCTGGGACCGTGAGGATCACGGCATCGTGGTGAAGCGCCGCGGGAAGGAGGCCTGATGGCCGAGGAGATACGTCTCGAGAGGGAAATTGAGGGTTTCACCGAGGGGGCGGTGATCGAATGGTTCAAGCAGGTCGGCGACCCGGTGTCTGCCGGCGACGAACTGCTCGAAATCGAAGCCGACAAGGCGAACATGATCCACCAGGCCGAGCGGGACGGTGTCCTAATTGGCATCGCTGTCCAGGCGGAGGATCCGATCGTCCCGGGGGCACTCCTCGGGTGGATCGGCGAGCCGGGCGAGGAACTACCCGCGAGCGGATCGTCCCCGACCGGATCGACACGAGACGAGGCATCCCAGGAGGCTCCGGCTCCGCAGGTTAAGCCGGCCCCGGTGGCCGTCCCGGCGGCCGCTGCCGGCAACGGCGACGGCCGCATCAAGTCTTCCCCGCTGGCCAGGCGGGTGGCTGCCGAACTGGGAGTGGACATCGGATCGGTGGTCGGGACCGGCCCCAACGGCAGGATCGTCAAAGATGACGTCGAGACGGCGTCGAAGTCACCCCGATCGGCCCCGGCCGGCGTCCCCGTGGTTTCGGCCGAGACTCAGCGGGTTCGTCTTTCCCGACTGCAGACGACGGTCGCCAGGCGGATGATCGAGTCGAAGTCGACAGTGCCCCACTTCTACCTCCGGATCGAGGTCGACATGACCGCGGCCGTCGCCGCCCGGGTCGAACTGAAGCGTGCCGCCAACGGCGGGCGTGTGCCCTCGTTCAACGACTTCGTCGTGAAGGCCGCGGCCCTGACGCTGACCGGCCACCCGAAGCTGAACGGTTCGTTCGCCGGAGATGAATGGGTCCTCCACCCCCAGGTCGACCTCGGCATCGCGGTCGCGACCGACGACGGCCTCGTGGTCCCGGTGATCCGCGGAGCCGACCGGCTCGGGCTCGCCGCGATCGGGGAAGAGGCGCGCCGGCTGGCCGGTGCGGCCGGTTCGAACCAGCTGAACCCGGCGGATCTCGAAGGGGGGACCTTCACGGTCTCCAACCTAGGCATGTACGGGGTCACCGGGTTCGATGCGGTGGTCAATCCCCCGCAGGCCGCGATTCTCTCCGTGGGCGCGATCCGGGAAACGGTGATCGTCAGCAACGGTGAGATGAGTCCCGGTTCCGTTCTGGAGCTCGGGCTTTCATGCGACCACCGGATCGTCTACGGCGCCGATGGTGCCGCGTTCCTCGACGACCTCCGCCGTCGCCTCGAGAACCCAGTGATGTTGGCGCTGTAGGCGGATCCCCGAATCAACGAAGCGAAACGAAAGGTCTAGATGGATAAGACAGTAGTCCTCGGCTATGCCCGTACCCCCTTCGGGAAGATGGGCGGTCCCCTCGCCGGCATGGAGGCGGTCGAGCTCGGCAGCATCGCGATGACCGGGGCGCTCGAGAAAGCGGATGTATTGGCCGATCAGGTCGAGCACGTGTCCTTCGGTCAGGTGCTTCAGGCCGGCGTCGGCCAGATCCCCTCCCGGCAGGCCCAGATCAAGGCGAAGATCCCGAAGGAGGTTCCTTCGGAGACGGTGAACAAGGTGTGTGCGTCCAGCATGCGTGCGGTGGGTCTTGTCGATCTGGCGGTTCGGGCCGGCGAGGTTGGCGTGGCGGTCGCCGGTGGCATGGAGTCGATGAGCCGGGCCCCGTACCTGCTGCCCGGAGCGCGGTTCGGCTACCGGATGGGCGACACAAATGCCCTCGACGCGATGACCCACGATGGCCTCACGAGCCCCTTCTCGGGTCAGATCATGTTGGCGGAAGCCTCGAACATGTCGAACGAAGTCGGAGTTGAGCGGGAAGAGATGGACGCCTGGGCAGTACGCTCGCATCAGCGTGCGGCCGCGGCGATCGAGGAAGGCAAACTGGCGGAGGAGATCGTCCCGGTTACCGTCCCCGGCCGCAAGGGCGCCACGGTCGTCGAGGCCGACGAGACGGTGCGTCCGGAAACCAGCGCCGAGGTCCTCGCCGGGCTGAAGCCGGTGGGGGCCGAAGGTGCCACCCACACCGCCGGCAACGCCCCGGCCGTGACCGATGGCGCGGCGGCGCTTACGCTCGCTTCGGAGAGCTGGGCCGCGGCAAACGGAAAGCAGCCCCTCGCAAAGATCGTTTCCTACGGCATGGTCGCGACCCGTTTCGATGCCCTCGTGCTGACACCCGGACGCTCCGCCCAGAAGGCGCTGGAGAAGGCTGGTATCGCGCCGGGGGATGTCGATCTCTGGGAAGTCAACGAGGCCTTTGCTTCAGTCGCGGTGAACACTGTGCGCCTGCTCGAGCTCGATCCCGACAAGGTCAACGTCAACGGAGGAGCGGTTGCGCTCGGACATCCGATCGGCGCCTCGGGCGCACGCATCCTGGGTGTCCTCGTCAACGAGCTTCGACGGCGCGGAGGCGGCATCGGTTGTGCCGCCATCTGCAGCGGCGGTGGCCAGGGCGACGCGATCGTGATCGAGGTCTGATCCGAATCATCCCGATTTCGAAATTTCCGCCGCGGCGCCTGAGTTCCCGGCGTGCAACGTTCGGTGTCACATCTCTCTCCCTGACTACTGGACCATGGCCGGCCGTGCCCCCTTCCTCCATGCGCGGCCGGTCACAGCGGCGGAGCCGAACACCATCCCCTCCGGGGACCACCGAAACGAGAAGAGATGCCTGATTCCTACGACGTCACGATCATCGGCTCCGGGCCGGGCGGGTACCACGCCGCGGTTCGCGCGGCCCAACTCGGCCTGAAGACGGCCCTGGTCGAGAAAGACCACATCGGCGGTCGATGCCTCAACTACGCATGCATTCCGGCGAAGACGCTGCTCCGCTCGGCCGATGCGTACGAGGCGGCGAAGAACGGCGATGCTCTCGGAGTCCTGGCTGACAACGTGAGAATCGACTGGTCGAGGGTCCATGAACGCCGCGAGTCAATCCGGAAGGGTTTGACCGGTGGGGTCGGCTCGCTGCTGACGAAGCACGGGATCGACCTGATAGAGGGCGAGGGAACGCTGACCCCCGACGGCAACGTCGCGGTCGGCATCGACGTCCTTGAGACGGCCAACGTGATCCTTGCCACCGGATCGGTCGCCCTGCCCATTCCGGGCGTCGAGTTTGGCGGAAGGGTGCTCGATACCTGGGGAGCCTGGTCGCTGCCCGAGCTGCCGAAGAGCCTGGCAGTGGTCGGGGCCGGAGCTTCGGGTTCCGAGATCGCCTCCGCCTACGCGCGGTTCGGCACCGAGGTCACCCTGATCGAGCTGCTCGACCACATCCTTCCCTCGGAGGATGCCGACGTGGCCGGCGTGGTCGCTCGGTCATTCAAGAAGCAGGGGATCGAGGTCTCGACGGGCGCCGGGGTCCAATCGGTCGAGGAGACTGGCGACACGGTGAGGTTCTCCTACGAAGACAAGAGCGGCGAGGTCGAGTACCTGGCCATCGCCGGCGGACGCAGTGCCGACGTCGAGGGCCTGAACCTGGGTGGAGCCGGCGTCGAGTTCGGCGACGACGGAAAGATCGGAGTCGATCCTTCGCAGCGCACCTCGGTCCCGGGCATTTACGCGATCGGGGACCTCACTCCGGGACCCGCGCTGGCCCACAAGGCCCAGGAAGAGGGGATCGTCGCGGCCGAGGCGATCGCCGGCCACGAGTTCCATCCGGTCGACCCCAAGGCGATCCCTGGAGCAACCTTCTGCCATCCGCAGGTCGCCAGTATCGGCCTGACCGAGACTGACGCGAAGGCGGCTGGCCACGAAGTGAAAACTTCCAGGTTCAAGCTCGGTGGCGTCGGCGCCGGTGCCGTCTACGACGACGTGGCGGGCATGATCAAGCTGGTCGTCGACTCGGAGTACGGCGAGATTCTTGGTGCCCACATGGTCGGCAACCACGCCTGCGACATGATCTCCGAACTGGTTGCGGTGATGGGGCTCGAGGGCGGCTACCAGGAGCTCACCACGATCATCCATCCTCATCCGACCATCTCGGAAGCCATCCCCGAAGCCGCCAGAGCGATCGAGAAGCGGGCGATCCACGCCTGATCCTCAGCCGACCGCAGCCGCATGGGGGACGGGACGCAAACTCGAGCGGCGGCTTGGCCTCGCTCACCCGGTTTTCTGGCCTGCGACGGCGCCGATCGAGTGGAGGCCTCCGTCGACGTGGAGGATCTCGCCGGAGATGCCCCTCGAGAGGTCGGAGAAGAGGAAGACGGCGGTGTCGGCTACCGGTTCGGGATCACCCGTGTCCCAGCCGAGAGGGGCGCTCTGACTCCAGGATTCGGCGAGGTCGGTGAATCCGGGTACGCCGCTGGCGGCGGCCGTGCTGATCGGTCCGGCGGAGATCAGGTTGACCCTCGTTCCGTCGGGTCCGAGGTCGCGAGCCAAGTAGCGGGAGGTGGATTCGAGTGCGGCTTTGGCCACTCCCATCCAGTCATAGGAGGGCCAGGCGACGCTGGCGTCGAAGTCGAGGCCGACCAGGCTGGCCCGGTATGTAAGCATCGGTCGCATAGCTTCTGCCAGCGCCTTGAACGAGTAGGCGCTGGTCTCGAAGGCTTCGGCGGCGCTCTGACGAGGGGTCGCGAGGAAGTTGCCGCCGAGCGCGTCTCCGGGGGCGTGGGCGATCGCGTGAAGGGTGCCATCGACCCCATCCCAATGTTCGGCGACCAGACTCGAAAGTCGGTCCAGGTCCCGGTCGTTATTTACATCCAGTTCCAGAACAGGGACGGGCTTCGGCAGCCGGGCCGCGGCACGTTCGGTCATCCGGCGAATCCGGCCGAAGCTGGTCAGGATCACTTCGGCGCCGAGTCGTTGCGCCCGCTCGGCTGTGGCGAAGGCGATGCTGCGCCGGTTGACCACCCCGGTAATCAGGATCCGCTTGCCCTGGAGCAACTGCGGCTCACCCGAATCGAACTCGACCGAGCCGTCGGGGGTGACCCGTGCGTGGTTGGCGGTAGCCATGTATGCGTTCGGGGCCATCAGAGGTACACCGGCTCGGGCACCGGCGCTGAGCGGCGCCAGATGATCTCGGCGTTGGCCCTGAGCACGGTCTGTTCGTTCTGGTTTACGACCGTCCAGGTCAGCCGGGCAATCCCGGTCTCGTCGTCTATCGGCTTGAGTTCGGCGATCTTTCCGCGCAGGCTGATCTGATCGTCGATGTGAACCGGTCGCTTGAAGACCACGCGGTCGAAGCCTCGCAGTGCGACCACCCTTTCCGGATCGATCGGAGCCAGCCCGACCGAGAAGGAGAGCAGCAGCATGCCGTGGGCGATCCGGCTTCCGAAGGCGGAGCCGGCGGCCCATTCCGGATCGGTGTGGAGGGGATGGTGGTCCCATGTGAGGTCCGAGAAGGCGGCGACATCCTCGTCGCAGATCGTTCTGAACCCGGTTTCGAACCCGTCCCCGACTTCGAGCTGGTCGAAGCCGGATCCGAACACTCCGCTGGTGTTCATGCGCTGATCCTCCTTTGGTCTTTTGACAACTCGAAATGGCGTTCGATCGCCTGGGCGTACTCGACCGCAGCCCGCCGATGGCCGAGCGCGGAGGGGTGGAGACCGTCGGCGTCGAGGTTGTCGGGCTCTTTCGCGCCCGGATGGGAAGTGACGTCCATGCAGGGCACCCCGTGGGCGAAGGCGAGTTCGATGATCGTCCGGTTGACCGCCCGGATGCCGCGGTCGATCCGTTGGGCGGTACGGGGGCCGAGGCCGGGCATCTCCCAGCCGTCGGGATAGGTCGAGACCAACAGCCGGAGTTCCGGAATGCCGTCCCGCAGTTGCCGCAGCATGTAATCGAAGCGACCTTCGAAACCGTCGAGGTCGGGACGGGTGCTGAGCAGCACATCATTGGCGCCGCAGGTCATGGTGATCAGGTCGGGTTGCAACTCGATCGCCGGCCGGATCGTCGCCAGAACCTGCCGACTGTCGGCCCCGTCGCGCGCCAGGTTGAGATAGTTGAAGTTCTCGCGTCCAGCGCTCAACTCGGCGGCCAGCAGGTCGGGCCAGCGCCGCCGGGGCTCGAGCCCGTTGCCGGCGGTGAAGCTGTCACCGAGGGCGACGTATGAGTTCACCATTTCGGGAGCCCGTTCGGCTGCCTGGCGCCGGCAGCGATCGTGCTGAGCGCCCAGGCCAGCGAGGCGCGGGTATCGGCCGGGTCGATCACCTCGTCGACAAATCCGCTGGCCGCGGCCGCCTCGGCGGTAAGGTGCTCGGCCGCGTAGGACTCCGCGAGGTCGTCCCGGTTACGGGTCCCGTCTGCGATCTCGCGCCGGTGGACGAAGTTGACCGCCTGTCCGGCGGCCATGATCCCGATCTCGGCCCCCGGCCAGGCAAAGACCATGTCGGCCCCGAGATCACGCGAGTTCATGGTGATCGCAGCACCGCCGTATGCCTTGCGCATCACGACGGTCAGCTTCGGCACGCTCGCCCCGGCAAATGCCCTGAGCAACGCGGCACCGTGGCGAATCACCCCGGCCCTCTCCTGCCGCAGCCCGGGCATGAACCCGGGCGTGTCGACCAGCACGACCAACGGCAGTCCGAACCGGTCGGCAGCGTTGACAAAACCGGCGGCTTTCTCGGAGGCGCGGGAGTCGATCACACCGCCGAAACGGCGGGGCTGATTCGCGACTACCGCAACCGAGCGACCTTCGAGACGGGCTAGTCCGGTAAAGATTCCGTCGCCCCAGCGGGGATGGATCTCGACCAGGCTCGCCTGATCGACGATCGCCCGGGCGGTTTCACGGACGTCATAGGTCTTGCGCCCGTCGCCGGGCACCGTGGCGCCGGGGTCGGGGTTCTCGGGCCGGACCGGTTCGATCAGCTCCGGTTCGCGGCCGATCGTCTGCGGCAACAGCCCGAGCAACCTGCGGGCATTCTCGATCGCCTCCCCTTCGTTTTCAGCGACCATCTGACAGACCCCGTTCTGCTCGTGGATGCGGGGCCCGCCGAGGTCCTCCATCGAGATCTCTTCGCCGACCGCTTCGGCGACCACCCGGGGGCCGGTCAGAAACAGCCGGGCGTCGCGGCTCATCAGTACGAAGTCGGTCAGGGCGGGGGAGTAGGCACCGCCGCCGGCCGACACGCCGGCCACGATCGAAATCTGCGGCACTCGTCGGGCCAGCCGCACGCTTTCACGGAAGATCCGTCCGTAGCCCGACAGGGCGGCGTGACCTTCCTGAAGGCGGGCGCCGCCCGACTCGACGAACCCGACCACCGGGGCGCCGGCGTCACCAGCCAGTTGCAGGGTGCGGACGATCGTCTCGGCGTGAATCTCGCCCAGGGAGCCCCCGAGAAAGCCGGGGTCCTGGGAGTAACAGAACACCGGGCGGCCTCCGACCAGGCCGGCGCCGGCGATGACTCCATCGCCGGGTGTTGCGCGCCTGCCCAGCCCTGGGGAGAGAGTGGCCGAGCGCAGTGGTCGGAAGCTACCCGGATCGCAGAGCCGTTCGAGACGCTGCCTGGGAGAGGACGGCGCCTCGGGGCTCGCGGTTGCCACAGCACTTAGGGTCATGCTGCGGCAATGCAGAGCACGGCGTTGTGACCGCCGAACCCGAAGGAGTTTGAGATTGCGAGCAGACGGTCGCCTTCCAGCGGCCGTGCCTCGCCTGGCACGTAGTCGAGATCGAGTCCTTCCTCGAACTTTTCGAGCCCAACCGTCGGCGGGGCGACACGTCGGCCCAGCGCGGTCGTCGTAGCGACCGCTTCGACCGCCCCGGCGGCGCCCATGAGGTGGCCGATCACCGACTTGGTCGAGCTGATCGGTACCGCCCTGGCGGCCTCACCGAAGGCGAGCTTGAGGGCGTCGGTCTCGGAGCGGTCGTTGAGCGGGGTGGAGGTGCCGTGGGCGTTGACGTAGTCGATGTCGTCGACGGTCAGCCCGGCGTCATCGAGGGCCATCCGGATCGCCCTCGCCGACTCGGTGCCGGAGGGATCCGGGGCGGTCAGGTGATGGGCATCTGAGCTGGCGCCGTAACCGAGCACCTCCCCAAGAATCGTGGCCCCTCGGGCCTCCGCCGCTTCGGCGTCTTCGAGCACCAGCACCCCGGCACCCTCGCCCATCACGAAGCCGTCGCGCCGGGCGTCGAAGGGGCGGGAGATGCCGGTCGGTGAGGTCGCGCCCATCGAGGCGAAGGCGGCGATCGCGACGTCGGTCATGGCGGATTCCGAGCCGCCGGTCACCACCGCGTCGACGGCCCCGGCCCGGATCATGCGCACCGCGGTGCCGATCGCGTGGGCACCGGCCGCACAGGCGGAGACGACGCCGAAACTCTCGCCGTTCAGACCGTGGCGCATCGCGACAGCGGCCGAGCCGGCATTGGCCATCATCAGCGGGACGGCCAGGGGAGAGACCGACTTCGCACCCTTCTCCCGCAGCACCTCGGACTGCTCCATCAGCGAGCCGATGCCGCCGATCCCGGTGCCGATCACGCAGCCGATCCGCTGCGAGTCGTACGGCAACTCGTCCCAGCCGGCCTTGTTCAGCGCCTCGTCGGAGGCAGCCAGGGCCAGCTGGGTGAAGCGGTCGGCCCGGCGCGCCTCCTTGCGGCTGAGGAACTCGAGCGGGTCGAACTCGCGGCAGCTCGCGTCACCGTCGACGATCCCGCTCTCGCCGCGGGTCCAGCGGTCGACCAGGGTGTCGGCTCCGACCCCCAGGGGCGAGACTGCCCCGGTTCCGGTGATGACGGCCCGTCGGTGGTTCATGCCGCTTTGGTCACCACCAGGTCGATGACCTCGCCGACCGTGTTCAGATCCTTGACGTCGTCTCCGGTCAGTTCGACTCCGAACTCGTCCTCGACGATCTGCGCGATCTCGACCAGGTCGAGCGAGTCGACGTCGAGCGATTCAAAGGTCGCGTCGCGGGAGATCTGGTCCGGGTCGGCCCCGACCTCTTCGAGACCCTTTCGGATCACTGCTTCTGCCGACTGGGGGTCTGCCTTGGTGGTCATCCATTCCTTCTTTCGTTGTCTTTGCTCATGCGCTCATCCCGCCGTCGACGGTGAGCACGCTTCCGGTTACGTACGAGGCCTCGTCCGAGGCGAGAAATCCGATGCAGGCGGCGATCTCCTCCGGGGTGCCGGGCCGGCGGGCGGGGATCGCCTCATCGAAGGCACCGGCCGGCAGGTCCGCGGTCAGGCCGGTCTCGACCAGTCCCGGTGCGACCGCGTTCACGGTCACCCCGCGACGGGCGACCTCGACCGCGATCGTCTTGGTCATCCCGATCAGCCCGGCTTTCGAGGCGGCGTAGTTGGCCTGGCCGGCGTTGGCCCGTGGCCCGACCACCGAAGCGACGTTCACGACCCTCCCGAAGCGGGCCCGCAGCATCGGCTTCAGCGTCCGCCGGGTAAGGCGAAAGGCGGCGTTCAGATTGGTCTCGATCACGTCCTGCCACTCCTGGTCCTTGATCTGCGGGGAAAGGCCATCGGCCCGGCGACCGGCGTTGTTGACCAGAACCAGGACCGGCCCGAAGCTCTCTTCGACCCGGGTGAGCAACTGGTCGGCTGCCTCGGCCGTGTCGAGGTCGGCGCCGACCGCGATTGCCCGGCCACCCGACTTCTCGATCGAAGAAGTCACCTCGGCTGCGCCTTCGGGGTTGGAGCGGAAGTGGACGGCGACCGGCCAGCCGCTGGCGGCCAGAGCCCGGGCGGTGGCGGCCCCGATCCCGCCGGAGGCACCGGTCACGAGTGCCGCACCCTCCGGCCGGCCGTTCCCGTTCGCGTCACTTGGCGTCATCGCCGGCCCCCTCGTCAGAACCCCACTCGACCACACCCGCGCCCCAGGTGAGGCCGCCACCGAAAACGCCGAGCAGCACCTTCGAGCCAGTTTTCAGCCGGCCGTCATCGCGGGCAACTCCAAGCGCGATCGGGAGCGAGCCGGCCGATGTGTTGCCGTACTCGCCGACACAGTCGACTACCCGTTTCGGGTCGAGGTCGAGCTTTTCACCGACCGCCGCAATGATCCGGCTGTTGGCCTGGTGGTAGACGAAGAGGTCGACTTCCTCGAGGGTGAGGCCGGCGTCATGAACGGCCTCGATCGTCGTCTCACAGAGCCGGGCCACCGCCTGCCGGAAGGTGTCGTGGCCGTTCATGCGGACGATCGCCTCCTCGCGGGTCGCCTCGACCAGGTCGCCGCGCGCGCCGTCGCTGGCCAGGTTGATCCGGCCGATCCGTCCCTCACCAGCGCAGGGAGCGAGCACGACGGCCCCGCCGCCGTCGGCGAAGATGCCGGCGGTCGAGCGGTCGTCATGATCGATCACCCGGTACATCAGGTCGCAGCCGATCACCAGCGCCCGTTCGGCGGCGCCGGTCGCGATCCAGGCCGAGGCCATGCCGAGCGCGGAGAGAAAGCCAGAGCAGGCGGCGTTGAGGTCGAAGGCCCCGGCCTGGTCACAACCGAGGTTCGCGGCGACGACGGGGGCGGCGGCCGGGCAGAGCATTTCGCCGGTCACCGTGGCGACGATCACCAGGTCGATCGCGTCAGCGTCGACGCCCGCGTCCTCGAGGGCGGCCAGACCGCCGGCGGTGGCGATGTCGACCAGGGTCGTTTCGTCCGGAGCGACGTGTCGCTGCCTGACTCCGGTGCGCTCGGTGATCCACTCCGGGGTGACGCCGAGCCGGTCAGCCACCACCTGATTCGGGACGACCGGTTCGGGCACCGCGACCCCCAGACCTGTAACCGCGGTGCCCCGAACTGTCGGGGAGGGAAATGTAGTCGGACGTTCGAGTTCGAGCTCAAACATCGGCTGTCTCCCGCCGGGTCGTGAGACTGCTCAGGGGGCCGGCGTCGATCCCTTCGATCGTGCGCCGGACCAGTCCGGTGAGGACTTCGCCCGGGCCCGACTCGAGAAAACGGGAAGCGCCGAGCTCGCGCAGGCGGAGCACCGTTTCACGCCAGCGGACCGGCCGGGTCAGGGCGGCGAGCAGACCTTCCCGCAGATCGGCGAACGGTCCCGCGGCGACCGAGGAAATCAGATGCGGCTGCGCGGTTACCTCGACTTCATCAAGTGCCGCCCGGAACTCCGGCAGGGCGGATGTCATCGCCGGGGAGTGGAAGGCTCCGGCCACGGGCAGTCTTACGGTTTTCACGCCGGCCTCCCTGAACTTCGAACGCGCTTCGCCGATTTCCTCGGCTGGCCCCGAAAGGACGATCTGATCGGGGGCGTTGTCGTTGGCGACGGTCAAGCCGAGCGAGTTGGCGAGCGCTGGCAAGCCCCTGGTTTCCCCGAGCACGGCCAGCATTCCGCCCGGGTCGGCTTCGGCCGCCTGCTGCATGACCCGGCCCCGGGTGATCGCCAGGCGCAGGCCGTCCTCGATCGAGATCGCCCCGGACGCGGACGCGGCGGCGAGTTCACCGAGCGAGTGGCCGGCGAACCAATCGGCCCGGGGACTGCCGGCAGCTTTCCAGCCGGCGATCGCCGCCGAGTAGAGGGCCGGCTGCTGGAAGGCAGTGCCCTCGGCAACCCGATCGAACGGGTCGCTGCCGATCTCTTCGATCGCGAGCTCGAGCAGCCCCGGACAGTGACCGGTGACCAGCTCGCGCATCTCGGCCCGCTGGCTGCCCTGGCCGGGAAAGACGAGGGCCGTGTGGCTGAGGTTTGCGGAAACGTTCATTGCCGGATAGTTCTCCGGCGACGGTGTTATGTCACGCCGTTTTGGCCCAGAACCCCCCGAACGTCGGGGGAGCTCCCCACCGGGGAGGGGTCAGCCGAGCAGGCCGAGGCCCTGGGCACTGCGCACCGCTTCGGCCCGGTTTCTCACCCCGAGCTTGCGGTAGATCGCGCTGGTGTGTTCCTTCACCGTGTGAGGCGAGAGAAATAGGTCACCGGCGATCTCGCGGTTGGTCGCGCCGGTTGCGATCAGGCCGAGCACCTCGCGTTCCCGCTCGGAGAGTCCGACCGCGTCACCCGGCCCGCCCTCGGCGAAGACCTCGGAGCCGAGCGCAACCATGCGGACCGCCTTGACCACGTCGGCCGCGCCCCAGTCCTTGGAGATGAAGCCGGAGGCGCCGGCCGCCCGGGCGACCGAGGGAGAGATGCGGCCCGCGCCGGAGATCAGCAGCACCTTGGTCTCGGGCGAGACCCGCCGCACCTCGGCGCAGGCCTCCGCTCCGGAATCGGCGCCGAGCATCAGGTCGATCAGTGCCACGTCCGGCCGCAGCTTCGCCGCGAACTCGACCGCGTCGGTCAGGCCGGCCGCGCCGTCACAGCTTTCGACCCAGGCTTGACGGTCGAGCAGCAGGCGGAAGCCCCAGTGGACGACATCGTGGTCGTCGACGACCAGCACCCGGAGTCCGGTGGCGTTCATGCGGCCGGCGCCAGCATGCGAAAACGCCAGCGGTCCCCGTCCATCGGGCCGAACTCGACCAGCGCGTCATGCTCGAGCGCCTCCAGGGTGAGCAGCCTGAGCCCGAGGCCGCCGCCGCGGTGGCGGTCGGCCGCGACCCGGTCGTTCACTACCTCGAGCATGAAGGTATCGGCGTCGCTCGATACCCGGATCGCGATCGATCCCTGGTCCGAGTGTCGGTCCGCGTTCCGCATCCCTTCGGTCAGGGCGGATTTCGAAAGGGAGTCGAGGTGCCCCGGGGTGGCCAGGCCGTCCTCCCAGTCGAGCGAGACGGTCGGTGCCTGCGCGAACCACTCCGCCAGTTCGCGGAAAGACCGGTCCTGAACGCTTTCCCGGGGGCGGACCGGCTTGCCCAGGGCAGAGCGCAGCTGGCTGAGTGCGCCGGAGACCTCGTCGCTCATGCGCTGGCGCTCGTCGGCGGCGAGCGGTTCGTCGACCCCGAGCGCGAGCGAGAGTCCGAACAGCCGCTGGACGACCTGGTCGTGGATCTCTCGGATCAGATCGATCCGGTTGTCGAGGCTGCGAGCCCGCTCCCGGGCCACGGTCGAGCTTTCCACCGTGGCGGCGACCGCGGCCAGGCGTCCGAGCGTGTGGACGCGCTGGTGGTCTTCCTCGGAAAGCGAGTAATCGTCGCCGCCCTGGTCGGCGACTATCACCCCGAACCACTTGCCGCCGGCCGCGACCGGGGCGCAGGTGATGGTGGTGATCCCGGCCAACCCGGCGTAGCGGGCGGGAAGCTCGAACTCGAGGTTGCGGGAGACCTCGATCACGCGGTCCTCGACCAGTACCCGTTGGGCGACCGGCATCTCATCCAGGGTGGCGGCGACCGAGGCGATCATCTCCTGGTCGACCCCGTGGGAGCCGACCGGCCGGGAGACGCCGAGGGTCGAGTCGTGGAGAAAGATCGCCGCCCGGGTCAGGCTGGTCATGCGGCAGACGGCCTCGCAGATCCGGTCGGTAAGTCGCCCTGCCGACCCTGGGTCTTCGACCCCGGCGATCAGACCGACCAGAACGTCGATCTCGCCTGCCTGTCCTTCAGTACCCACTGCCTCGATAACGAGCCTACCCGTCGCCCGCGACCGGGTTACAGATTCCGCTCCCCCCATTTGGGGGGAAATCATCGCGAGGAGGGTTATGCGCGCTATTCGCGCATAACCCTCCTCAAGGCGCAGAAAGTCGGTCCAGACGCCGCATCATCGCTCCGAAAAGCAAATACCTATATCCCGATCAGGTATATGGTCTATAGTTGGTTCATCAACTACTGACATGTGACACCGCCTGCGCCGCAGGACCGGGCGGCCGACTCACGGCAACACCAAAGGAGCAAGCATGGCCCTACAGCTGGGACAGGAAGCACCGAATTTCGAAGCCGAGACCACCGAGGGGAAGATCAACTTCCACGACTGGATCGGCGACTCCTGGGCAGTCCTCTTCTCGCACCCGAAGGACTTCACCCCGGTCTGCACCACCGAGCTCGGCTACATGGCGAACGCCAAGCCGGCCTTCGACGAGCGTGGCGCCAAGATCATCGGCCTCTCGGTCGATCCGCTCGACCGCCACAAGGACTGGGCCAAGGACATCGAGGAGACTCAGGGCACGGCCCCGAACTATCCGCTGATCTCTGACTCGGACCTCTCCATCTCGAAGCTGTACGGGATGCTGCCGGCCACCGCTGATGGTGACGTCAGCGAGCGCACCCCGGCCGACAACCAGACCGTGCGCAACGTCTTCGTGATCGGCCCGGACAAGAAGGTCAAGCTGATCCTGGTCTATCCGATGTCGACCGGCCGCAACTTCGACGAGGTGCTTCGCGTCATCGACTCGCTGAAGCTGACCGCCGAGCACGCGGTCTCGACCCCGGCCAACTGGAAGCCGGGCGAGGACGTGATCATCGGCGGCTCGATCGACAACGAGAAGGCCAAGGAGATCTTCGGCGAGTGGGAAGAGCCCAAGCCGTACATCCGGATAGTGCCGCAGCCGAGCAGCAACTAGCCGGCTGCCGGTCCGGTCCGGCCTTCAAGACTTCGCCCGTCCCCGTCATGCGGGGGCGGGCGAAAGCATTTAAAGCGACCGCCGCGAGACCGTGGAACTACTCATCTAGAAGGCGAAGCGGACCTGGCCGCCGCGCTTCGGCGAGGAGGTGATGAAGCGGGAGACGGCCGGCTCTTCGGGGCCGACCGGAAGCAGGATCCCGGCCCGGGCGACGGCGCGCATCACGATCTCCATCTCCGCCATCGCGAACTGCATGCCGATGCAGCGCCGCACCCCGCCACCGAAGGGGAACCAGGTGTAAGTCCCCGGCTTCTGGCCGAGCCAGCGGTCAGGCTTGAAGGCGAGCGGGTCGGGATAGATGTCCTCGCGGCGATGGACGAGGTAGATGCTGGGGGCGAGCACATCGCCTTCCTCGAACTCGTAGCCGCCGACCTCGATCGGTTCGTTGACCCGGCGCAGCACGAAGTCGAGCACCGGCCGGAGCCGCAGCGCCTCCTGCGCGACCGCGCGGGCGTAGGTCGTCTCCTCGGTCAGTGACTCCTCGTGCAGGCGCTCGGTGCCGCCTTCGACCCGGGTCAGCCGCTCGAAGGCCCAGGCCAGGGCGGTGGCGGTGGTCTCGTGGCCGGCGACGATCAGGGTGACCAGCTCGTCGCGGATCTCGACGTCGGTCATCGGCTGGCCTTCCTCGTCCCGGGCGAGCAGCAGCATCGAGAGGATGTCGTCGCGCGCTTCGAGGCCGCCCGTGCCGCGGCGTTCGCCGATCAGCTCGTGGAGGCCCTGGTCGAGCGGGGCCAAGGCCGGCTTGTACATCCGCTTGATCGGCCGGCTGCGCGGCCCGATCACGGTCGAGGCGACCAGCCTGAGCCCGCTGGAGACCCAGTCCAGAAGCCGGCGGGTGGCCTCGGCCAGACGATCGTGCTGGGCGCCGGTCGAGGCGGTGCCGAGAACGACCTCGAGGATCACCTCGAGCGCGATCTCCTGGCTCATCTGCCGCACGTGGAAGGACTCACCCTTGGGGATCCGGCCGACCACTTCGGCCGAGATCCGTTCCATCGCCCCGGTCTGTGCGGCCAGCTTCTCGCCGTGGAAGGAGGGGAGGAGCAGCTTGCGCTGGCGCATGTGCTCCGCCTCGTCGAGCAGCAGCACCGAGTGATCGCCGAGTGCGGTGGCGAGGATCTCGTTGCCGCGGCCGGCGTGGAGGGTGGTCGGCGGGGCGGTGAAGATCCGCTTCACGTCTTCGGGGTCGGCGAAGTAGTACCAGCGGCCCCGGGCCAGGTTGAGGCCGAAGACGTCACCGTGCTTCGCCCGGGCCCGATCGAAGATCTCGTTGCGGGCCTGAGTCACCTGCCAGACCTGCGCGATGCGAGGCTCGGTGACCATCGGGGGGAGTCGGCGGGCAGTGGCGGTAGCGCTCATGAACCGAGACTAACTCAACTGACAGGCTTTCGTGTCAGATTGTCGGAGACTTCTCGGGAAGGCGGCCGGACTGGGTCGGGCCGTCCCTCTGGTAGAACCTTGAGCATGAAGCGTTCCGAGGCATTGAAGCCGCTGTCCCACGAGCATCACCACGCGCTGTTCGTCGCCAAGGTGATCTGCGATCAGGAAGGCGGGGGAGACTCGCGGGACCGTTTCCTTGAGTTCTGGCGGACCGAGAGCGAGGAGCATTTCCGGATTGAAGAGGAAGTGCTCCTGCCGGGTTCGGAGCTGCCGGGCCCCGACCAGGACGAGGAGGTCGCCCGCATGCTGAGCGACCACCTCGCGATCCGCCGTGGCGCCGCCCGCCTGCTCGCCGATCAGGCAGACTCCGCGGAGATCGTCGAGCTGGCCGAACGGCTCCGGGCCCACGTCCGCTTCGAGGAGCGAGAGCTCTTCCCGCGGATCGAGCGGGAGCTGCCCGCGAGCCGCCTCGAGCAGCTCGCCGCGGCGATCGGCGCGGCGGAAACAAGCCAGGGCGAACGGTCCGAGTAGCCGCCGCCTGCGGTAGAACGGGGATGTGACCACTCCCGCTCTGGCCGTTCCCCTGAGGGACGGCGTCTTCCGGCGCCTCTACGCAGCCCAGATGATCGGGTTGATCGGGTTCGGCCTTTCCACGGTCGCGCTCGGGCTCCTGGCTTTCGAGCTCGGTGGCGACAACGCCGGCCAGATCCTCGGGGTAGCCCTGGGATTGAAGATGGTCACCTACGTCCTGGTGGCGCCGTTGGTCGCCTCGCTCGCCGCGAACGTCTCTCGCAAGAAGCTGTTGGTCGGGCTCGACCTGGTCCGCGCGGTCGCGGTGGTGTCGATCGCCTTCGTCGACCAGGTCTGGCAGGTGTACGTGCTGATCGTCGTGCTGAGCGCCGGCGCCGCCGGTTTCACGCCGGCCCTGCAGGCGGTGGTCCCTGACATCTTCGAAGACGTCGACGAGTACACCGAGGCGCTTTCCCTGACCCGGCTGAGCTACGAGCTCGAGGGGCTGCTCAGCCCCGTCTTTGCGGCGCTGCTGCTCGGTGTGATCGGTTTCGACGCTCTCTTCGCGCTGAACGCCGGCGCCTTCCTGATCTCGGCGCTGCTGATCTCAACCACCGCGGTGCCGCGACTAACCCGCGATCTCGACCTGTCCGCGCACACCTTCCGGCAGCTGACCCGCGGCGTCCGTCACTACCTGCGGGTGCCGCGCCTGCGCGGCCTGTTCGCGATCTACTTTGCGGCCGCCGCGGCCAGCGCGATGGTGATCATCAACACGGTCGTCTTCGTCAAAGGCAAGTTCGGGCTGGCCGACAACGAGGTCGCCTGGGCGCTGGGGGCGGTCGGGGCCGGCTCGATCATCGTGGCCCTGCTCATGCCCCGCCTGCTGGCCAGGGTGCGCGATTACACGGTCATGCTGTTCGGGGGTCTCGTGCTGAGCGTGATGCTGGCCCTGGTCAGCGGGGTGGGCTCACTGGCGGTGCTGATCCCCTGCTGGTTCGTGATCGGGACCGGGCTTTCTCTGGTCCAGACGCCGGCTGGTCGCCTGATCCAGCGTTCCGCCGGCTCGGATGACCGTCCGGCGCTCTACGCGGCCCAGTTCTCGCTCTCGCACTTCTGCTGGCTGATCACCTACCCTCTGGCGGGCTTCATCGGAGCGGGCATCGGCCTCTCCTCGACGGCGCTGATCCTCGCCGGCATCGCGGTGCTCGGCACCGCTGTCGCGACGGCGATCTGGCGCTCGGGCGATCATGGCTACCGCGAAGACACCGAGCTCGTCGAGGGCTTGCCGGCCGAGGAGGTCACGGCCGGAACCGCGCCACGAAGCGACTGACCGTGGTTCAGCGGTTGCGGCCGAGCTGGTCGTGGGCGTCGACCCACTCGTCGGCGACCACGGCCGAGCCGAGCGAGAGGTCGCCGCAGAGCACGGTCGCGGCGACTATCTCGGCCAGCTTGTTCACCTTGCCGGCCCCGTCGCAGCCCAGCATCGCGAGGCACTCGCTCTGGGTCGGGAGCGCGGTGCCGCCGCCGTAGGTCGCGACGATCAGCGAGGGCAGGGTGATCGAGGAGTAGTAGTCCTCGCCCCGCAACTCGGCGTACCCGATGCAGGCCTGGGACTCGGCCACGTTCGCCTCGTCCTGCCCGGTCGCGATGAAGACGGAGGCGATCCCGTTGGCGGGATGGGGCGTGTTGGCGGCGCTGCCGGAGAGCAGCGCACCTTGGGTGGCGATCTGCCGGGCCCGGTAGACCTGCCGCGAGGTGACCCGCATGTGCTTCTCGAACAGCTCGTTCGGGATCGTGACCTCGGCGATCACTCGCTTGCCGCGCGTCTTCAGGGTGTTGATCTGGGAATGCTTCTTGTCGGTTGAGAGCTGCGCGTCGAGCATGTAGTCATTGAGCTGCGGGTAGTTCTGCTTGATCCACTCGCAGGCGAACCAGGTCGCCTTGCTGACCATGTTCTGGCCGGCCGCGTCGCCGGTCGTGTAATCGAACCGGGTGTAGACGAAGCGGCTCGCGTGGTAGCGCTCGATCTCGATCAACCGGCCCGTGGAGGTGCTGGACTCGGCGGCCGCCTTGATCTCCTCGTAATGCTCATCGAGCCAGACCACGAAGTCGCGGGCCTCACGGGCCGAGTCGAAGAGGAAGGCGGGTGCTCGCTGCATGCGGTCGTCGACGACGGTCGTCTTCACGCCGCCCGCCTCGGCGCACATCTTCATGCCGCGGCTGTAGCTGGCGACCAGGGTTCCCTCGGTGGTCGCCATCGGCACGTAGAACTCGCCCTGGGCGTGCTCGCCGTCGACCAGCAGCGGCCCGGCCAATCCGATCGGCACCTGCGCCACCCCGATGAAGTTCTCGACGTTCCCCGGCAGCACCGCCGGGTCGAAGGAGTACGAGCCGACCTGATCCAGCCCCGCACCGGTCTGCTCCTCGACCAGCCGGCGACGCGCCGCCGCGGCCTCCCGGCTGTAGTCGTTCTCGGGGTCGCGCGGAATCCTGGGCAGGCTCATGGCGGAACCATAGGCGCTCGGAGAACGGACCGCTAACGTCGCTTGTTCGCTTTGGTCTGCCCGAAGTCGAGCCGGACGGGAACGGTCCGGGCGGCCAGCGGCTTGCCGTCCCTGATCAACGTGAAGCTGACCTTGAGCGGCTTGCCGCGGTGGAGCTTCCGCTTCTTCAGGGTGATCGCGACCTTCTTGGTCAGTTTCCCGCCGAGCGCGATCGACCGCAGCTTGACCTTGCCCTTGGCCTTGACCGCCCTGCCCTGCTTCGCCTTGTACTTGCCGCTCGGGGCGGCGAACTTCATCGCTGTAGCGGTGGAGGGAGGGCGAAAAGGCAGAGCAGCCCGAGCAGGGCAACAGACCAGCGAGTTCGTGACATCCCGTACCGTTGTTGCGGTCGTCGGTACGGCGATTCATCACCAGATCGTCAAATCGCGCGGATGCGGATGCTTGCGGAGAGCCTTGTCCTTGGTGACCAGCTGCAGGCCGGTCTCGATCGCCGTCGCGTAGATGATCCGGTCGGCAGGGTCGCCGGGAAACGAGGTGGGCAGACCCGCGGCGGTGTCGGCTGTCGCGGCGGTGAACGCGATGGTGTCCAGATGGGCAGAGAGACCCGAGAGCCAACTGCGGATCGGGATCGAGACCGCGATGCGGCCATTGTGGGCAAGCCAGGCAAGCTCATACCAGGAGATTGCCGATACCGCGATCCCGTCGGCCGCCTCGATCGCCTGGCTGGCACGCTTGCTGATCCGGTCCGGCTCGGCCGACCACCAGTGCGCCGCGTGCGTGTCGAGGAGGATCATGGAGCCCATGGTCAGGATGCGTTCCAACTCTCCCCGGTCGAGAAGAGCTCTTCGTCGGTCGCCGCCGTGGAGGCGATCCCGGTGAACGATCCCGCAAGCAGATGGGATCCGGAGGCCGGGACGAGCCGCGCCACTGGCCGGCCGTGACGCGTGATCTCGATCTCCTCGCCCGCCTCGGCCTCATCGAGAAGGCGGAGGATGCGATGCCTGGCTTCGGTTGCGGTCACTTTAATAGCCATATGGCCATTATAATGGCCATTGGGCATCGTTTCTAGCGGTTACGATCCTCCTCATGAGCGAGCAAGAGCGCCCGGTCGTGCTGACCGGCACCATGAACCGGCTGAACGGCAGCGAGCAGGACCTCGGCGAGTACGTCGGTGAGGTCACCCTGGTGGTCAATACGGCCAGCAAGTGCGGCCTCACTCCGCAGTTCGAGGCGCTCCAGGCGCTTTACGCGGCCAACCGTGAGCGCGGCTTCAATGTGCTCGGCTTCCCGGCCAATGACTTCATGGAGCAGGAGCCCGGCAGCGCCGACGAGATCGCGGAGTTCTGCCAGGTCAACTACGGGGTTGAGTTCCCGATGTTCGAGAAGACCGCCGTGGTCGGCGACGAGGCGAATTCGCTCTTCGCCGAGCTGGCCGCCCAGTCTGAGCAGCCGGAATGGAACTTCGCCAAGTACCTGATAGACCGCGAGGGCCGGCTGGTCAAGAAGTTCCCCGCCCCGACCGCTCCCGACGATCCGGAGATCGTCGCGGCGATCGAAGCGGAGCTCTAGGCGTCTAGCTGCTGGCGGGAGCGGCGGGCGAGGTCGACCGTCGCCGCCCGCAGGCCGCCCGGCTTGTCGATCCGGTCGGTGAAGTTGACCCGGGTGGCCTTCTCGCCGTCCGGGGTCTCGACCTGCAGGTCGAGCCCGTAGCGGTCGGCCAGGGTGCACTTGGCCGCGGTCGCGTCGCTGTGGCGGGTGAAGGCCTTGGCCATCAGCAGCAGAGCGTCCGGGTGGTCGGCGTTGAGGTGGGCGATCGCGTCCGGCACCTGGGGCTGGACCGGATCCGCCTCCGCCTCGCGGTACTCCTCCGCCGAGGCGGAGTCCATGCGGCCGTAGCCGCCGACCCAGCGCACCCGGTCGACCTCGAGGATCCAGAAGGCGAAGTCATTGAAGTCCGCGTACATCGCGGCCGAGGGAACCGCTTCGAGGTGGGCGGCCCGGGCCGATTCCTCGTCCGGGTGCTCGTCCGAGCGCTTGACCGTGCCGGCCAGGGTGACCCGGCCGCCGGCCAGGATCTCACCGGTGTGGAAGGGATCGCCGACCATCAGTGAGGCGCGGCGGTCGTTCTCCAGGTTGCGGGCGTGCTCGGCCAGGGTGGAGAGGCAGAAGACGGGGGAGCCGTCATCCATCACGCCGAAGGTGACCAGCGAGGCCCAGGGGGTGCCGTCCTCGCTGAGCGAGCCGAGCGTGCCGTGGGTGGCGTTGGCGAGGATGGTCCGGGACTCCTCGGCGGCGCTCCGCCGGGTGCCGCCGAACGAGATCGGGGCGACGTCCGGAACCTCGGTACCGGGGTCAGCGTCATGGACGCCGATGACGGCTTTGAGGTTACGTTCGCTTTTGGTCTCGGTCGACACCGTATGTCTCGCTTTCGGTTTGGCTTGAGGGTCCGCAGGGACGAGGGCAGGTGAGTTAGGGTACCCTATTCCGACAAAAGCGCCGGGATATAGACCCGTTCCACGACTTTCGCCGGCGCACCGTGTCACAAGGCTACTTGCCTACCCCTCGAAGGAGTTCACCCCTCATATGACCACTGCCGCCGCACGCTCCCTGCCCCGCCCGAACCGAGTAACCGGGGTGGTGATGCTGCTGGCCGCGGTGCTGGTCAGCTTCGCCTGCCTCGCCCCCCAGGCCGACGCGGCGAAGCAGAAGCGGATCGTGGCGATCAGCCCGTTCGCGGCCCAGACCATGGTGAAGCTCGGCGTCAAACCGATTCGGGTCGGTGACACCCTCGGTGCAACCGGGTACCAGAACCGCCTGCTGCGTGGCATTCCGAAGCTCACCCTGAGCCACCCGAACGGCCCCAACCTCGAGGTGATGGCCAAGCTGAAGCCGAACATCGTCTTCAGCTCGACCCGCTGGCAGGCCGGCCACAGCGCCCTGAAGCGTCTTGGGATCAGGGTCGTGATCGCCGACCCGACCGCACCAAGCGGCGTGCCGAAAAACGTGAAGAAGATCGGTCGGATCATCGGACGTCAGAAGCAGGCTCGCCGCTTCGTGGCGAAGATCCGCAAACAGAACCGCAGCGCGACCCGTGGCATCAGCGGCACCCGCCCTGACGTCCTGGTCGTGCTCGGCATCGGCCGCACGGCGATGGCCTTCCTCGGCAACAGCTGGGGCGGCAAGATCGTCAGGATGGCGGGCGGCAAGCTGGTTACCGGCGGCGCCACCGCCAGCGGCGGTTTCGCCCGGATCTCCGATGAGGTAGTCGTGGCCGCGAACCCGGACGTGATCATCGTCGTGCCGCATGGCAACAGCGATGATCTCGACCAGGTCAGGGACTACGTTGTGAACAATGAGGCATGGAAGACGACCGATGCCTACGAGAACGGGAACATCGGAGTATCGCCCGACAACTCCCTGCTACAGGCCGGGACCGATGTCGGTCCGACCATCCGCCGGGTCCGGACCGAGTTTCTGAAGAACTGGTGAGCTGGCCCGTTCGGCGCCGACCGAACCCCGGAGAATGAGCTGACCGCAACGAGGCGCATAGTGGTTGCGGTCGGTGCGCTGATCGCGCTGGTCGCGGCGATCGGGGCCTCGCTCTCACTCGGCGCGGTACACGTGCCGCTCTCCGAGGTGATCGACACCCTGCTCGGCCGGCAGGTTCCCGAGGCCAGCGAGCAAATCGTCGAGGTCCTGCGGCTGCCTCGCACGGTCGAGGCGATCGTGGTCGGTGCGGCGCTCGGCGTGGCCGGCGCCTGCCTGCAGGGTGCCCTCAACAACCCGCTCGCCTCACCCGACGTGATCGGGGTGACGGGCGGCGCCGGCTTCGGCGCGATGCTGGTCATCCTGCTCTACCCGGGCAGCGTCGCACTCCTGCCGGTCAGCGCTCTGGTTTTCGGGCTGCTCGCGGCGCTGATGGTCTTCCTGATCGGCTTCACCGGCCGTGGCGGCGGCAACATCACCAGGATCATCCTTGCCGGCATCGCGGTTGCCTCGCTCTTCTCGGCTGCCACTGCCGGCCTGATGTCGGCCTATCCGGACCGGGTACCGAACGGCATCTTCTTCCTGGTCGGCGGGCTGACCTCGACCGGCTGGGACACCCTGGAGCAGGTCTGGCCGTACTTCACCGTCGGCTTCATCCTCGCGGCGACCATGATCCGCCCGCTCGACCGGTTGATGCTCGGCGATGACGTCGCCGCCTCCCTCGGCTCCCGGCCCCGTCTGATCCGCCTCACCGCCGCCCTCGCCGCCGCCGTGTTGGCCGCGGCGGCGGCCGCGGTCGCCGGCCTGCTCGCCTTCCTCGGGCTGGTCATCCCGCACCTGATCCGCCTGCTCGGCGGGACCAAGAGCCACGCCTTCGTGGTCCCGGTCTCGGCGCTCGCCGGCGCGGCCCTGCTCACCGCCGGCGACACCCTGGCCCGCACTATCGCTGCGCCGGTCGAGATGCCAGTCGGCCCCTTCTTGGTGCTGCTCGGTGTGCCACTCTTCCTTTGGCTCCTGAGGAAGGCGGTCTGATGACTTTCGGACGCCGGGAGGTCGAGTTCGATCTGGCCGCACCGCTGCTCGACGCGGAAGACGTCCAGGTGAGGATGGGCGGCAAGCGGATCCTGGAGTCGGCCAGCCTCGATCTCGGCCGCGGCGAGCTGGTCGCGGTGGTCGGGCCGAACGGAGCCGGCAAGTCCACCTTCGCCCGTGCCTTCTGCGGCCTGCGGCGACCGGAGGGGGGAACCGTACGCTGGGGTGGCGTACCACTCTCGGCGCTGCGCGGACGGCGACTGGCCCGGATCCGCGCCTACGTCCCCCAGCGAGCCCAGGTGCCGGCCGGAGTGACCGTCCAGGCGGCGGTCAGCATCGGCCGCTCGACCCATCTCAAACCGCTGCAGGGGCTCTCGGCCGAGGATCGGGGCGTGGTCGCCGAGTCGATCGCCCGGGCCCGTATGGAGGGCTTCGAGGATCGTGACCTCAGCACCCTCTCCGGTGGCGAGATGCAACGGGTCCAGATCGCGATCGCGCTGGCCCAGGGCGCCCCCGTCCTGGTCGCCGACGAACCAACGGCCCAGCTCGATCTCGGCGCCACCGCCGCGATCTCGAAGATGCTGCGGGAGCTGGTCGCCGACGGCATGGGAGTGGTGCTGATCGTCCATGACCTCGCCTTGGCCGCGGCCATCGCGGATCGGGTTGTGGTCATGTCTCACGGACGGACCATCGCAACCGGCACCCCCGCGGACGTGTTGACGAGTCAGTTGATCAGCGACGTCTGGGGTGTCGAAGCGGAACTCGTTCAACGAGAAGGCCGCTCCGCACTCCACGTGGAGTGGCTCGAACGGCATTAGGCCGTCCTAATCCCAATCCTGTTAGTGTGAATTTATAAGGCAGACCTAACTCGTAGTTCAACCTCTTTTTCTCAACCCTCAAGGAGTTTCAGCACCAATGAGTTCGTCCTATGTCGCGTGCCGCGGCTATCTGGCAGCCCTCGCTGTCGTTTCCGCCGCCGCACTGCTTTTCGTCGGCTTCAATCCCGGGTCTGCCAACGCGGCCGACGTCACCTCCGGCAACGCCGTCTTCAAGATCACCTCCGGCAAGGCCGGCAAGGTCAGCGCGATCAGGCCCGCCAAGGTCGCGAAGCGCTTCGGCAAAGGCGCGAAGGTCACTGCCAAGCTCAAGCAGGGTGGCTTCAACAATGTGGTTCGCAGCGGCGTCGCTGGCGGCATCAAGCTGACCAGCGGCAAGCGCAAGGTGAAGGTCACCGGCCTCAAGGTCTCGATCTACAAGAAGCGCGCCGTGATCCAGGGCAAGCTTCGCGGCAAGAAGATCAACGTCTTCAAGGCGACCGGCAAGGCGAGGCTCGACAAGCAGGGCCGCACCGCCAGGCTGAACGGCGCGAAGCTGGCCCTCACCGGCAAGGCCGCGAAGCAGATTCGCAAGGCGCTCAAGCTGAAGAAGGCCCCGAAGGGCAATCTCGGCGCTTTCTCGATCAACCTCAAGGTGACCAGCAAGGCCCCGGTCGATCCCGGGTTCAACGACTACAGCAAGGAATGCAGCGTTCCGATCGCCAGCAGGAAGGATGATTCCTGGCCGCCGGCATCGCCGCTTCCAGCTCTGCATGGTGCGGTCGCAACAACCGGCCCTCAGCGTCTCGATTGGGGTTTCAAGTCGTCCTTCCGCGGCTACATTTTCGGCTTCACGGGCGCCAACGCGCTGCAGGCCCTCGATGGTGCTTCACGCTCCGATCTGCCGTCTCCGATGGATCC
The DNA here is from genome assembly GCA_044464425.1 of Solirubrobacterales bacterium. Classification (GTDB taxonomy): domain Bacteria; phylum Actinomycetota; class Thermoleophilia; order Solirubrobacterales; family 70-9; genus 67-14. The sequence continues at coordinate 73,383 of JBIQLL010000003.1, forward strand.
GACCCGGGGATTTTCTTTCCCGGTCTCGCAGGGACAGTTTGCCGCCAATGACCCCGCCGACCCCGCCGACGACCAAGCGTTGATCGAAGCCAACGGCACCGGTCTGTTCTGCAACTCGAGGCACTTCTTCTGGGCTGCGATCAGCGATCCGACCGTCGTGATCGACGGTGCGAACTCGCGGATAGTCGCCACCGTGAGCCAGAACGTGAACGGCAACGGCATGTTCGGCGAGGACGGTCCCTGGCAGACCCCGGTCCGGATTGATCTCGCCGAGCTGGATCTGTCACAGGCGACTCGCAGCTTCAACAAGTCAGGCTCGGTGACGACCTGGGACCGGATCCCGGCCAAGCTGACCAGCGATGCGGCACCTTTTGCGACCTACCCTGCGGGAACCGAGCTCGATCCGATCTCGGTCTCGATCAGCACTGGATCGACAACGCCCTTCCCGCAAGAGACCTATTGCTCGATCAGCCAAACCGCGACGGTCGCGGATTGGCCGGCATCGATCCCGACTCCGGCCTTGTTCGATGACGGCGACACGGCGAGCAGCAACACCTCATCGGGCGGCCTAGAATGGGGCGTCCGGCAGGGAATGCGCGGCATGAATCCCTTCAACCCGATCGTTGTCTCGGCCAGTCCTGACGTCACGCAAAGCGATCCCTCCGACATGACCGGCGCCGGCAAGTACTTCGGCTGGAGCTCCGATGGCGGGAGCTACTACGCGGACGGGCGTCTCGTCCTGCCGCTGAAGGGCACTGTCGGGCTCTGCAGCCAGGCCCATGGCTATGGCACGGTCCTGGCTAACCCCAAGGTCGTGATCGACGGCGCCAACTCTCGCATAGTGGTGGATGTCGCAGCCCGAGTCGGGACCGACTGGCTGCGGGGCACCGTCGACTTCGTCGAGTTTGATGCTTCGTCCGTCACGCCTACCACGACCCCGGTGACGGGTGGCACCGAGCACACCTGGACGATCCCCGACGGTGACGTGCGGCTGACCGAGGGCGGCGCTGCGGTCCTCGGTCCGATCGGCGCCGGTGGCCCCACGAACCCGTACAGCCCTGGTGCGGCCTTCCAGGGGTTCACGGTGAAGGCCACCGTCCCGACGGAGTAGGCGGTGAGGCACCAGGCCTCATATTCCGCGGTTGAATCGCCGACGAGGGCGACCCTTCACGGGTTCGCCCTCTTCGCGGTTCTGCTCGCGGTTCTGGCGGGGTTCGGGCCCGGATCGGGGCAAGCCTCGGCCGCGACGCTCTCGCCCTGTGAGACGACCAACCCGACCGGGCCGACGATCGACCTGGAGGGCCAGCTCGAGCTGACCCCGGTCAAGGCGACCCGCAAGACGTGGAAGCGCAGCGGCATCCGGCAGAAGCTGATCCGTCCGACCAGCAATTTGACCGGGCGGCCGAGCTATCCGGTCTCAAAGGTCGCCTACGGTGCGACGGCCCGGGTTGACCTCAAGGGCGGAAGCAAGCTGATCCGCAAACGCCGCTCGGTTGCGATCAGGAAGCTCGTCGTTCGAAGCGCTGCCGGCAAGCCCGCTCGGGTTCGGGCGTCGATCGGGGGGAAGAAGGTCAACTTTCTCGTGATCAGGGGCGGCAAGCGCGTCTTCGATCCCGAGTCAGGCGAGCTCTCGCGGGTCGGCAAGGCCCGGCTCACCGCTCGGGCCGCGAAGCTCCTGAACAAGCGCCTGCGGTTGTCCAAGCGCAAGAAGCTCCGGGCTGGTGCTGTCTGGGGGCACTTCAACCTGTACTCGCTCTACAAGGTGACGCAGGCCGAAGACCCGACCGTCGAAGCTCCGCCGGTGCCCCCCGTCAAGGTCGAGCCGTCCGGTGCCCAAGCCGTCACCGGCGCGGCGACCATCAAGTGGTACGTCCGCGACAAGTTCATCGACTACATCGCACAGGGTCGGGGAACGACACGGGTCGAGCATGGCGCGACGGCGGATTTGCCGAGTGGACCCAACCATCTCGTCTACTCGTTCAACTTTCCTTTTGCTTCCGGTTGGACCGTCTCCGACGGACCCGCGGAGACGTTGGTCAAGGGAAGCGGCCTGGTCGGTTTTCGCTTCTGCAAGCACGGCATCAACTTCACCGTCTCGAACCCGGAGATCGAGATCGGTGACAACACAAATTCCCGTCTGATCTTTGAAGTAACGGGAACCAACAACACTCTGCTGGCGTCCCAGCGGGCGGTCGTGGCGAATTTGTTGCCGGAGGATGCTGCATCCCGAACCTCGACCGACAACGGCGATGGCACCACTACGGTGAGCTACGAGAAGATTCCCAGCCTGGTCCCGGCCGAGGGGGCGGGCCTCTTCGCTGACTTCTACTTCCCCAACGATCCCTTCGGCTACTTCTCGCTCACCTACACGTACTCGGATGGTGGGGGATGAAACGAATACTCCTTGGCGGATTTCTGTTGCTGGCCGCAGCGATGGCCTTGCCGTCTATGGCAACCGGGGCGACGTTCGAACCCGGAGTCGTCAAGGTCGACGGGTACGACTGGAGCGTCTCGTCCAGTCCGGTCTCGGTGCAGCTGAACCAGGACGGTCAAACCACCTACACCATCGAGGACATTCTCAAGGAAGCAGACCGCTCGACCTCGCAGTTCAGCCTCGCGAACGTGCCGGGGGTGGAGATCGCCCTCCCTGGCCCCAGCGTGAGGTACGCGCGATGCACGGGAAACCAGGTGCGGGCAGGCAATGACGCCTGTCCTACGTTCATTGCGTCTGCGGACAAGACGACGATGATCCCCAAGAGTGGCCAACCCGTCGATTACACCGACGGGGTTCCGACCATCTACATCACCAAGCAGGCTGATCTGGAGGTGACAATTTCCCCCCGGAACAGGACGATCAAGAGTGGTACGTCGGTCGAGTTCACCGCCACGGTGACCGGCGCCAGCGGTCCCGTCGTCTACGACTGGAACTTTGGCGACGGCAAGGACACCAGGACCAGCGGCGGCAGCAGTTCGACCATCTCACACACGTTCACCGGCAACGACAAGACCTTCAACGTCGTCGTCACGGTCGCGACCGGGACCAATCCGCGTACTTACGACGGGCTGGCGGTCATAAAGATCGGCAAGGCGAAGTCGGACAAGAAGAAGCGGGACAAGACGAGGACGCCCAAGGAGGGGACACCTGATGACACGGATGACTGGACCGATGACGGCGGCTACATCCCCGGTTACAACGATGGGGGATATGACGACACCGGCGGTACCGGCGATCCTTCGACCGGCTCGCCCTCGCCGTCGACTCCGAACCGGAAGAAAAAGAAGCAGGAGCAGCCGCAGCCGGTCGACACCGGTCAGACCGTGACCGGTGAGCTGATCGATCCGGCCGCGATCTCGAGCATCGCGCCGCCGGCCGATACGCCGGCCGGCGGCACCGAAGAAGCCGCTCCGGCCGAGGATTCAAAGGGCGGTGGGGGAGGGATCCCCAAGGGTGTCAGCGCCGCACTCGGCATTGGGGCGCTGCTCGGCCTCGGCGGCCTGGCCGAGGCCGGGGCCTTCACCGGCGCCTTTCGCCGCTTCCGCCTCCGTCCTTAGAAAGCGCCTCGGGATCGGCGGGACAATTACCCGCGCGAGATTACCTGTGAGCCGCCGGTGATCAGATCGGTGCCGTCGGGCAGGCGGATCCAGGCCTTGTTGGTGCCGTCGTAGTCCGGCGCCCAGAGGATCAGGGTGGCTGAACCGAAGTTGTTGACCTCGCAGGGTTCGTCACCTTCCTCGTCGAGGCCGCGCCAGACCCGGATGAAGGGGTTGTTCTCCCACTCCTCGGCTACGGTCGAAGGCCCGCGGTGGCCGGGGTGGATCCGCGTCTCCGGCGGCAGGATCATCAGCCGGTCCATGATCGAGCTCTTCAGTTCCGCGAAGCCGGTCTCGCCGGGGGCGACCGTGCCCCCGACGGTGCCCTTGAAGATCACGTCGGCGGTGATCACGTCGGTCTCGTTGATCAGCAGAGCCATGTGGCCATCAGCGTGGCCGGGGGTCGCGATCCACTTGATCGTCAGACCGCCCGAGACCGTCTCGTCGCCGTCCTCGACGATCTGGTCGACCTTGAAGTCGACTATGTCAGCGGTCTTCTGGCTGGCCAGGATCGGCACGCCGTAGCGGTCGGCGACCTCGCGCAGGTCGACCACGTGGTCCCAGTGATCGTGGGTGAGCAGGATGTGGGTGAGGGTGATGCCTTCGCGGTCGACTCGCTCGAGCAGCGGCTCGATCACCCCGTTGCCGTCGACCAGGACCCCGGACCCGCCCGGCTCGTCACAGACTAGATAGGAGTTGGAGAGCCATTCGGACTGCTCGACTCGCTGGATGATCATGCCTGGTCCTTTCCGGGGGCGGGGGTCAATTGAACTCGATCACGCTGCGGATGCCGTTCTGCTCTTCCATCAGGTCAAAGCCCTTGTTCACCTCGTCGAGGGTGATCCGGTGGGAGAGGAACGGTTCCACGTCGATCTCACCGGCAAGGTAGCGGTCGACCAGCTCCGGCACCTGGTCGCGGCCCTTGACTCCGCCGAAGGAGGAGCCGGCGACCCGGCGTCCCTGGATCAGCCAGCGCGGGATTATGTCGAGGGTTTCGCCCTTGCCGGCCACGCCGGCGATCGTGCAGAGGCCCCAGGCCATGCGGGCGGCCTCGACCGCCTGCTCCATAACGTCGACCCGGCCGGTCGCCTCGAAGGTGTAGTCGGCGCCGAAGCCGCCGGTCTCCTCGATGATCCACTGGACCGTGTTCTCGTCGGCCTTGTAGAGGTCGGTCGCGCCCTGGCCCTTGGCCAGCTCGAGCCGCTCGTCGGAGAGGTCGACGCAGATGATCCGTTCGGCGCCCATGAGGCGTGCTCCGGCGACCGCGCCGAGCCCGACCATGCCGGCCCCGAAGACGACGCAGGTCGTGCCCTCCTCGACCTTGGCCGTGTACATCGCGGCGCCGAGGCCGGTCGAGAGGCCGCAGGCGAACAGGCAGGCGTGGTCGAGCGGGGCCTCCGGGCTGATCTTCGCCAACGCGATCTCCGGCATCACCGTGTACTCGGCGAAGGTGGAGGTGCCCATGAAGTGGCGGATGTCCTCCCCGTCCCGGGAGAGGCGGGTGGTGCCGTCCGGCAGGTGGCCGAGGTTCTGCTCGGCCCGGATCGCCATGCAGAGGTTGGTGCGCGGGTCCACGCAGTGCACACACTCGCGGCACTGGGGCGAGAACAGGGTGACCACTTTGTCGCCGGGTGCGACCGAGGTGACGCCGTCACCGACCTTCTCGACGATCCCGCCGCCCTCGTGACCGAGCACGCAAGGGGCGTAACCGGAGGGATCGGCGCCGGAGGCTGTGTACATGTCGGTGTGGCAGACCCCGCAGGCCTCGAGGCGGACCAGAACCTCACCGGCTTTCGGCTCGGCCAGGTCGACCTCCTGGACCACGAGCGGTTGACCAAAATCCTCGAGTACGGCAGCCCTCATCCTCATGTCTTCGATCCTAAACCCACCACGCCCATTCCAAGGATCCTCCCGGAACCACAAAGATCCTTCTGGGGGCGATCGCCCACCGAATCCGTGATCAAACGCCCCCGGAAGCGCGGAGCTCACGGGTAGGATCTCGCCATGCTCGCCGGTCGCCTTCCTCTTCTCCTGGCCGTTTCGGCCTGCGTGATCGCCATCGCCGGATGTGGTTCGGAAGGAGATGACGGATCGAGCAATGACTCGGCATCGACCACCGGCTCGAACGGTGGAAGCGAGCAGGTCAAGGTCTTCTCGACCGAGGGCGAGCAGTTCGATCCTGTTGCCCGCGAAGTGCCGGCGGCCGAGGCGCCCGAGGCGGCGACGCGGGCTCTGCTTAACGTTCCCGCCGATCGCACCTACATCCCGGAGGGGACCACGGTCAGGGACGTCCGGGTCCAGCCTGACGGCAAGGCGGTGGTCGATCTCTCAGACGAGTTCCTTGGCGACATTCCGAAGGATCCGGCGCGGCGTACGCAGCGACAGAAAGAGGCGGTGGAGGGGAGGGTCGCCCAGGTCACCTACACCTTGACCTCATTGAAGAACGTCAACGAGGTGAAAGTCCGCTCGGGCGGGCTCACCGTCACCGGCACCCGGGACCGAGAGGATTTCGCCGAGCCCGCGCGGAAGCCGGCGCCGCCCAGGAACGATGCCCAGACCGGGCGGGCGGGAAGCTCCGTCGCCACCGGCTCGCCGAGCGGGTCCGCAGCGCTTTCTCTCCAGCGCAGGCTCTTCCGGCTCGGCTACCTGCCGAAGGCTGGGGTGGACGGGGTGGTCGGCTACCAGACCCAGCAGGCGGTGATGGCCTTCCAGAGTTGGGAGGGCCTGGACCGCGACGGGGTGGCCGGGCCGCAGACCCGGGCGGCACTCCGCAACGCGAAGCGCCCGCGGCCGACCGCCAAACGTCCGAAACGGCTGATGGAGGTCCACATCGGAAAGGGAGTGTTGATGCTGGTCCGCAAAGGCCGCGCGGTTAGGACGATCCACGTCTCCGGCGGCGGCCCCGGCACCGAGACCCCGACCGGCCGCTACAAGGTGTTCCGCAAGGAGTTGATGTCCTGGTCGGTCCCGTTCTCGACCTGGCTGCCCTATGCCTCGTACTTCAACAACGGCATCGCCTTCCACGAGTACCCGGACGTCCCGCCCTACCCGGCATCACACGGCTGCGTACGGGTCCCCTCGCCGGAAGCTCAGCTCGTCTACCGCTTCGCCCGAATGGGCACCGTGGTCGTAGTCCGCTCCTGACTAATCCCACCCAGCGGCCCTGCTTCCACCCACGGCCACAGAGCAACTGGGGGGCGATCACCCACCGATCCGGTTGCCAATCACCCCCGACCGGATGGTCACCCGCCCCCTCGACTCCATTCTGAGGTCGATCACCCACCGGATCCGTGGCCAAACGCCCCCGAAACGGAGTGTGCGACCGGCGGCTCGATGACCGGCCTAGTTGGAGGGGCATTCGGAGGGTGAGATCCGTTGCGCTTTTTTCACTCGTTCGTTGCTGAATAGTTACGGTCAGCGAGACACATGTGAGGTATTTCCGGGCACGATCAGAGGATGCGTTCGGATCACTCATACAGCGGCAGAAAGGCTCCCGACGTGGACCGGCCCGGCACGCAGGATGTCCTTCGCCTGGCGGGGCGACAGTACGGGATGGTCACACGATCCCAGTTGCGGGAACTGGGGATGACCGGACGAACCATCGATATCCGGATCAGGAACCGGCGGCTGCTGCCGGTCGGCAACGGGCTCGGGGTGTATGCGATCGGACGGCCGGTCGAGGGAAAGCGGGCCTTGTGCATGGCCGCCACCCTGGTTGCCGGTGAAGGTTCAATGATCGCCGGAATGGCTGCCGCTGACCTCTGGGGTTTCCGGGAGCACAAAGGGACGATCGACGTGGTCCGGGCAGAAAGTCGCAAGCCCCGGCAACTCTGGCTTGACGGCGAGGGGGTGGTGGGCCGACACCGTGTCCTGGTGCGGCGCAGCAGACATCTTCCCATCGCGGACCGGACCCGGCAGCACGGTATTCCGGTGATGAACGTCGCCCGGCTCTTCGTGGACCTCACCCCGAGGCTCACCGACAAGACTCTCTACAAGGCCTTCAAGGAGGCTGACATGAAGGGTCAGCTGAATGAAAAGGAACTGTTCCGCTGCGCGAGGCTTGGCCGGGGATGGAAAGGCATCAAACGGTTCCGAAAGCTGGTCAAACGCCGCCACCCAGACATGAAGGACGCCCGGACTTTGATCGAGGGAATCGTCACTGACATCTGCCGAGATCCCGACCTCGGCAGACCGTTGGTGAATCGACGGAAAGGCAAGTACTACCCGGATTTCTACTTCGAGGATTGCGATCTCCTGGTAGAGGTCGAGGGAGCCGAAACTCACGCTGGCAGGCTTGCTTTCCTCGATGACACCCGCCGGGAGAACGATCTACGAGAAGAGGTCAGACAGGTGATTCGCTTCTCGAGCGAGGAAGTGATTCAGGACCGCGAGCGGGTGGCGAGGATCATCAAAAGGGAGAGAGAGAAATGTCTGCTGCTCAAGAGTCTCGAGCAATCGGCTGCCTGATCGCTCTCAGGCTCCGGGTCCCCGCTGCTGCTTGATCTTCTCCATCTCAGCCTGGATCTTGTCCTCGGTGATCCCCTTCGCCTTATAGGTGGACCACCAGTGGGGCAGCACCCCGAAGATCCCCCATCCGGCGATCGGGAAGATCGGCCAGAAGAAGTTGTCGGTGCCGGTGAGCGCCCAGATCAGGATCATGATGATGCTGACCCCGATGAAGGTGGCCAGGTGACCCAGAAACTCGCGCTTCGCTTTCAGGCTCTTGACGGCCTGGTCTCTCAGATCACTGCTCGGCTCGCTGACGTCCATTAGTCCTCCGGGCTCGGGATTCCAGCCAGATCGTAACCAACCACCGCCTATCCGAAACGGAGTCAGATGACTCCCACAACCTTCGATGATGCTCCCCGGCTCCTTCTGGGGGCGAAAGACCACTGAATCAGCGGGTGATCGCCCCCAGAAGGGATTGGGCGGGCGCGGGCCGGGGTGCTGGGGGCGATCGGCCACCGGTGTTGTGGGTGATCGCCCCCGGAAAGAGGGTAGATGGGGTGGGGTGGCGTGAGGCGGGGCGGTCCTGGTGGTGCAAAGTGAAGGGCCCGGAGTTCCGGGCCCTTCTCTTGCTTCCTCTTTCCCTCGAGGTCTAAAGGCGAAGGAGGTTCATCCAGTTCGCTTTGCTCACTTGATGAACATCATCTCGCTGTACTTCGGCAGGGGCCAGTAGCTGTCGGCGACGATGCGCTCGAGCTTGTCGGCGACCACGCGGACCTCGTGCATCGCGGCGAGCTGCTCGTCACGGGCGTAGATCGCGAGATCCATGCCTTGCTTGTCGATGCCGCCCGGGTAGCCGTTCGCCTTCTCCAGGGCCAAGGTCCTTTCGACCAGCTGGTCGAAGAGGCCACGGCTCTCCTTCTCGAGCACCTCGGCTTCGGCGTCGGCGAGCAGGACCAACTGCCTGGCGACCGCCGGAATGATCTGGGTGCGGGCGATCGTCGCGGCGGTCTCCGCCTCGATGTTCGCGTTCATCGCGTACTGCTCGATCCAGACCTCGTAACGCGCTTCCAGCTCGCGCTCGTCCAGCACGTTGTACTGGCCGAAGACCTTGACCGTGTCCGGGGCGATGACCTCAGGGAGCGCGTCCGGAGTGGTGCGGAGGTTCTTCAGCCCGCGGCGCTCCGCCTCCTGCTGCCAGGCCTCCGAGTAGCCGTCGCCGTCGAAGATGATGCGACGGTTCTCGACGTAGGAGTCGGTCACGACCCTGATCACCCTGGCCGCCAGGTCGCCGCCCTCGGCCGTCTCGAGCTTGGCGGCGAGATCATCGATCGCTTCCGCGGTGATCGTGTTCAGGACCGTGTTGGTGAAGGCCAGCGACATGCTGGAACCGAGCGCACGGAACTCGAACTTGTTGCCGGTGAAGGCGAACGGGGAGGTGCGGTTGCGATCGCCACCGTCCATCGGCAGGTCCGGCAGCACCTCGGCCCCGAGGTCGAGGACCTCATCCGGGGTGTGCGGGTCGCCCTCGCCGGCAGCCATCGTCTCGAAGACCTTCTCCAGCTCACCACCGAGGAAGATCGAGATGATCGCCGGGGGAGCTTCGTTGGCACCGAGCCGGTGGTCCTGGCCCAGGTTGGCGACGGTCGCCCGCATCAGCCCCTGATGCTTGTTCACCGCCTGGATCACCGCGGCGCAGAAGAACAGGAAGCTTAGGTTCTCGGCCGGGGTGTCGCCGGGGTCGAGCAGATTGTGCCCGGTGTCGGTGCACATCGACCAGTTGTTGTGCTTGCCTGAGCCGTTGACGCCGGCGAACGGCTTCTCGTGGAGCAGGCAGACCAGCCCGTACTTGCGGGCCTTGTTCTGGAGCACCTGCATCAGCAGCTGCTGATGATCCGAGCCGACGTTCGAGTTCTCGAACATCGGGGCGATCTCGTACTGGGCGGGGGCGACCTCGTTGTGACGGGTCTTGATCGGGACGCCGAGCTTGGCCAGCTCAGCCTCGCAATCCATCATGTAGGCGAGCACGCGCTCGGGGATCGCGCCGAAGTAATGGTCGTCCAGCTCGTGACCCTTGGCCGGCTGGGCGCCGAACAGGGTGCGGCCGGTCATGACCAGGTCATGGCGGGCGTAGTAATACTGCTCATCGATCAGGAAGTACTCCTGCTCGGGGCCGACCGTGGTGATCACCCGATCGGTGCTGCCTTCACCGAGCAGGTTCAGCGCGTTGACGGCCGAACGCGACAGCGCGTCCATCGAGCGGAGCAGCGGGATCTTCGCGTCCAGTGCCTCGCCGGTCCATGAGGCGAAGGCGGTCGGGATGCAGAGCAGCGTGCCGTTCGGGTTGTCCAGGAGGAAGGCGGGGCTGGTCGGATCCCAGGCGGTGTAGCCGCGGGCCTCGAAGGTGGCGCGGATGCCGCCGGTCGGGAAGGAGGAGGCGTCCGGCTCGCCCTGGATCAGGGCGCTGCCCTTGAACTTGGCGATCGAGCCGCCGTCACTGGTCGGGTCGAAGAAGGAGTCATGCTTTTCCGCGGTCAGACCGGTCAGCGGCTGGAAGACGTGGGTGTAGTGGGTGGCGCCGTTCTCGAGGGCCCAATCCTTCATCGCCTCGGCGACCTCGTCGGCCAGCTCCACGTCGAGGGCCTCGCCCCGCTCAAGGGTGCCCTGGAGGCGCTCGAACACATCGTCGGGGAGCCGCTCCTTCTGGGTCTTGATCGAGAAGACGTTGCTGCCGAAGACGACGTTCTCTTCCTTGGTGAGATCGACCGGCTCGACGGCCGAGCCGTTCGCTGACCATTGGGCAGCTGTGACGTTCTTCTGGCGGATCGCGGTCATTTGGAGAGTTCCTCCTGGTGGCAAGATTTTCGGGGGAAACGCGGAAGCGAGGGTATCCCCGGGCGGCCACTGGGTCGCTTGTACGTAAGGACAAGGTTAGTTCAGGGGCACCCTCCCGTGGGACAGACCCGGCTTGCGGTGCGGCAAAACGAGGTTCGCACACGCGCGGATCTGCAACATTGTGTGCAGCAGCTCACGGAATCATCGTCTAGAACTCATGTTATGGTGTCGCCGATGCGAGGAGCTCCAACGCGCAGGGGCAGGAGGAGGACGGTCACTCCCGCAACCATGGCTCTGGTCGTCTTCGGTCTGCTGGCCCTCACCTACATCGTTCTGTTGCCCGCCCAGGCGGGAGCCCGGTATCTCGACGGCGCCGGCACCGCCTCGCTGGAAAACTCCCCGGTGACTCCGGTTGAGCCCTCGCCGCCGGACGCCAGCAGCTCCGCCACTTCCCCTGGCGGTGGGATCACCATCCCTGGCATGCCGGTGATCAGGTCGATCCGCTGCCTGCGCCAGTGCGTCTCGGCCAGCCAGCCGACCAGGGGAGCGATCATCGCGATCCGCGGCGACAACCTGGAGCGGGTGACCCGGGTGATCTTCCACCGGAAGAACGGCTGGATCCGGGCCAAGTGGCGTACCCGTTCCCGTGGCGCAGTCAGGGTGACCGTGCCGAGGCGGACGACCCGAGGCTTTCTCGCGGTGGTCGATGGCACGGGCAACCGGGCCCGCTCGCCGCGGGCGCTCACGATCTTCCCGGTCTCGGCGATCCCGATCGAGGTCTTCCCGGTACGGGGACCGATCAGCTTCGGCAGCAGCGGGTCCCGGTTCGGGGCGGGACGGCCGGGCCACATCCACCAGGGCCAAGACATCTCTGCGGCCTGCGGAACCCAACTGGTCGCCGTGAAGCGCTCGCGCGTCCTCTACAACCAGTGGGACTCGGGCGGCGGCAACTACGTGGTGCTCCACAACGTCGGGACCAACACCAACTTCGTCTACATGCACATGATCCGCCGCTCGCCGCTCAAGGTCGGGCAGCTGCTGGCGGCCGGGGCTCCGGTCGGCCGGGTCGGGAACACAGGCGCCTCGTCGGGCTGCCATCTCCACTTCGAGTACTGGATCGGCCCGTGGCAGACCGGAGGCCGGCCGATCGACCCGCTGGCCTACCTGCGCTCGCTGCTCAAGAAATAGTTGCGGCCCCGGGGGTCAGGCGGCGCACCTTTAGGCGTACGGCCGGGTTGGTAGCTTCAACCGGCCGGCAGGGATGGTCGGCTCACGGATGCTGAGAACCTTTCGAAAGACCGGACTGCTCACGGCCGTCGCGCTCATAGCCGCGGGGCTCGCCGGCTGGGCTCCCGCCGCGCAGGCGAAGAAGAAGCCCGCGAAGCCAAAGGTCAAGGTGACGATCGTTGACGCCGGTCAGCGGCCGATGGTGAAGCGCGGCGTGCTGCGGGTCAAGGTCCGCTCCGCCCATCGCGGCAAGGTGAGGGTCCGGGCCCTCTCCTCGACCTTCGACGGCAAGGGCGTGATGAAGCCGCTGACCCGGGTCGCCTGGCCGAAGTTCAAGCGGGCCCGGCAGTGGAAGGTGGTCAAGCTGAAGCTGACCGTCGCCGGGGTGGCCCAGGCGACGACCTGTCAGGACCGGGACATCCAGGTCAAGGCCGGCAAGGTCAAGAGTCGCCGCAAGGCGATGGTCAGGCAGACCAACGACTGCCGGCCGGAACCGGTCGATCTCTCCCGGGCCGCAGACTGCAACTTCATCGCGGCGCCCGACCCGGCGATCTGCATGTCGCCCTTCCCCGACAACTACTACACGCTGGCCGACGCGACCACGGCGAGCGGTCGCCGCATCAACTTCACCGCGGCGGCGATGCCGGCCAACGCCTCCGGCCAGCGCATCGACCCGGCTCCGTACCGGGCCAGTGACGGCTTCAGCCAAGGGCAGACGATCTCGGTCCGGGTGCCCGGCCTCGACAACGCGGCCGCGCTCGCCATGACCAACCCGGTCGGCCTCGCCGATCCCTCGCGCTACCTGGCGCCCAACGCCCCGGTGATCGTGCTCGACGCGAAGACCCGCGAACGCCAGCCGATCTGGGTCGAGATCGATTCGAACGCGACCTCCGCGAACGCGACCAACCTGCTGATCCACCCGATGGTCAACTTCAAGCCGGCCACCCGCTATCTGGTCCTGCTCCGCAACTTGAAGGACGCAACCGGCGCGGTGCTGAAGGCGCCGGCCGGATTCCGTTACTACCGCGACTTCCTGCCCTCCAACAGTTCGCGGATCAACGGGCGTCGCTCGCTCTTCGAGGACATCTTCAAGCGGGCCCGGGCAGCCGGGATCCGCCGCTCGACGCTCTATCTCGCCTGGGACTTCACCACCGCCAGTGACGAGAGCAACAGCGCGCGGGCGCTGGCGATGCGCGATAACGCCTTCGCCGGGCTGGGGGACACGAATCTCGCCGACCGGGTGGTCCAGGGCACCGCGCCGAACTTCAAGGTGACGGAGGTGAAGACCAGCGGCTCCGGGGTCGGGGCCGGGGTGGCCCGCCGGATTTCCGGCACCTTCAACGTGCCCTGCTTCCTCAAGCACGGGGCGGCGTCCGACCAGTGCCAGACGGGCGCGACCATGAATCTGAACGCGAACGGGGTGCCGGTGCGAAACGGCACCTACAAGGCGAACTTCGAGTGCATCGTGCCGGACGCGATCGTCGACCCGGGCTCGGTGGACCCTGGGGATCTGCCCGCCTTGTCCGTGCGCGGGCGGGCGGTCGTTTACGGCCACGGGCTGATGGGCACGATCGGCGGCGAGATCAACGCATCGGCCCAGCGCCAGCTGGCCGCCCGCGGCTTCACGATCTGCGGCACCGACGAGATCGGCATGGCGACGGGAGACATCGTCACGGTCAGCGGGGCGCTGGCCAATCTTTCGAATTTCCCCAAGGTGGCCGACCGCCTGCAGCAGGGCCTGCTGAACGAGCTGTTCCTGGGTAGGCTGATGATCCATCCCGACGGCCTGGTCTCGAAACGGGCCTTTCGCTTCGATCCGAGCGACGCCGACCCGGCCGAGGTGCCGGCCGGCGCCGGGAACAACAATGTGCCGGCGAACAGCCCGCTGGACGCGGTCTTGAGGACCGGCCCGAACGTTCGGGCCTGGTACCGGGGGATCAGCCAGGGCGGCATCATGGGTGGCGCGCTGATGGCACTGGCCCCGGACTTCGATCGCGGAGCGCTAGGGGTCGCGGCGATGAACTACTCGGTCCTGCTCACCCGCTCGGCGGCCTGGGACACCTACTCCGCCTTCTTCAACCCGGCTTACCCGAATCAGGTTGAGCGGCCGTTGGCTTTGAGCCTGGTCCAGCTGCTCTGGGACCGGGGCGAGCCGAACGGCTACGCGCATCGCATCACGACCAACCCGCTGCCGAACACGCCGCCGCATCAGGTGCTCTTCGATCTCGCCTTCGGCGACCACCTGGTCACCAACTGGCAGTCCAACGTCGAGGCCCGAACGATCGGCGCCCGTGCGGTCGAGCCGTTCGTCGCCGCCGACCGGTGGCCAGGGGTGGACGGCGACTGGGGGATCGAGCCGATCAACGGCTTCCCGTACAACGGATCGGCGATCGCCTACTGGGACAGCGGGCCGCTCAGGCCGGGCTCCGGACCGGGCGGTTTCATCGGAACCGGTTCGCCCCCGATCACCAATACCGCCCCTGCGTCGGGCGAAGATCCGCATGAATTCCCGCGTGTCGCGGAGACCTCGGTCGAGATGATCGACGGCTTCCTCCGGGTCGGTGGGGCGGTCACGAATCCCTGCGCTCCGGGACCGTGCCTAGCCGGTGGCTGGACCGGCTCCTGACGTCAGGCTCTGACGCCGGGCGCTCAGGTAGCATGCCCCCACGGAAGGAGGCTTCTTTGGTGGGGAGAATCACCGGGTAGCTGAGATTGACGACTGCCAATCAAGCAAATCCAAGTCGCGTCAGTCGTGGACGCAGTTCGACTGTGCTCAGGGTCGTCACTCTGGGCGCGCTTGTTGTTGCAGTCGTTTTCGTCGCCTCTTTGATCTTCAAGGGTGACTCCGGCCACAAGTACAACTTCGACTTCCAGACCGCCAGCGGGATGGTGCCGGGCAACTGGGTGATGATCGGCGGCTCCCCGGTCGGCAAGGTGACCTCGGTCGACCTGACCGACAACAACCGGGTCCAGATGGGGATCGAGATCGACCGCGAGCTCCACGAAGGCACCGCCGCGGTGATCCGCAAGAGCTCGCTTTCCTCGCTCCACAACCACTACATCTCGATCTCACCGGGCCCCGACAACGAGAAGGTGGTGCCCGACGGGCATACCTTCGGTGAGGGTGCAACCGCGACCGCGGTCGAGCTGGACCAGTTCTTCGACATGTTCGACGAGAAGACCCGTCACGGCTGGTCGAACTGGATCCGCGGCATCGCCGCGATCTACGCGGGCGAGGGTGCCGAGGGCGCGAACAAGACCTTCAAGTACAGCGGCGCCGCCTTCTCCAGCACGCAGCGCCTGATGGCCGAGCTGGCCGACCAGGACACCAGGCTCGACCAGTTCGTCGGCAACACCTCGGAGTTCGTGACGAAGCTGGCCGAGGTCTCACCGCAGCTGACCGAGCTGGTCAGCAACACGAACACGGCGCTCGGGAAGATCGCCGAGAACAACGAATCGCTGGCCTTGGCCCTGGATGAGCTGCCGCCGACCCTGCGGCAGGGCAACACGACCTTCGCCAACCTGAGAGCCGCCCTCGATGACGTTCAGCCGATGATCGCCGCCTCGGGCCGGGCCGCCGACGCCGGGCTCGCCTCCTACCTGAAGAATGATCTGCGGCCGGTGCTCAACCGGGCCCGCCCGGTCTTCAATGACCTCGCGCTCGCGGCGGGCCGTCCCGGCAAGAACAACGACACCTCTGATCTGCTCTCCCAGCTGATCCCGCTTCATGGCCGGGCCGAGCCGGCGGTGAACGCCGTGGTCCGGGCGCTCAACGCCAACCAGGAAGACGCCTCTGAGGCACGGGCCTACGCGCCGGACATTTTCGGAACGTGGGGCAGATTGGCCGCGATCATCGGCAATTACGACGCAAACGCTCCGTACGCGAGAGTGACCCCGACCGGAACCGGTGTGTTCCAGATGAACGGCACTGCGATCCAGCCGGCCGACACCGCCAAATACAGCGGGCTGGATGTGGTCAGTGGCATCAACCGCTGCCCGGGCGGCGGGATCCAGCCGATCGCCGGCTCGAACCCCTTCCTGGACAACGGCAACCTGACCGGCAAGTGCGACCCCTCGCAGGTGCCCTGATGCTGAAGCGGATCATCACCATCGCGCTCGTTGTCCTCGTGGTAATCGCCGCCGTGCTGCTGATCCGTAGTTGCAGCGAGGACAGCGATGCCTACGAGGTCCGCGCGGTCTTCGACAACGGCGCCTTCGTGGTGCCGGGCATCGACGTCCGAGTCGCCGGGGCGAACGTCGGCAGCGTCAGTTCGGTTGACATCTCGCGGCCCGGCGAGGAGACCGGCAGCGACGTGCCCGGCAAGGCGATCGTGGTGATGAACATCACCGACAAGGGCTTCCAGGACTGGAAGGATGATGCTTCCTGCATCATCCGGCCGCAGTCGCTGATCGGCGAGAAGTTCCTCGACTGCCAGGTGACCGAGCCGCGGCCGGCGGGCTCCGAGCCGCCGCCATCGCTGGAGAGGATCCCGGACGGCCAGCCAGGTGCCGGCGAGTACCTGCTGCCGGTTCAGAACAACGCGCAGTCGGTGGATCTCGATCTGATCAACAACATCTACCGCCTGCCCTACGCGCAGCGGTTCCGGATCATCCTCAATGAGCTCGGAGCCGGTCTCGCGACCCGGGGCACGGATCTCCGCGAGACGGTGGAACGAGCCAACCCGGCGCTGCTTCAGGTCAACAAGGTCCTGGCCATCCTCGCCTCCGAGAACAAGCGGCTGGCCCAGCTCGCCAAGGACGGCGAGAAGAACATGACCGCACTGGCCAAGAAGCGTGAGAACATGATCAGCTTCTTCAAGAACGGCGCCTACACCGCCGAGGCAACGGCCGAGCGCGGGGAGGACCTGCAGCAGAACCTGAAGAACCTGCCTGAGACGTTGCGTCAGTTGCGCTCCGATTTCAACGCCCTGGGAACCTTCGCCGATAGCGCGGTCCCGGTCTTCAATTATCTGAAGCCGGCCGCCGCCGACATCAGCGAGGTCCAGACCAAGCTCGGACCATTCGCCGATGCCGGCCGCGTCTCGATCACGAGCCTCGGCCAGGCTGCCCGCACCGCCGGGCCCGACCTGGTCGCCTCGAAGCCGATCATCAACAAGCTCGGCAACCTGTCCCGCAAGACCTTCTCGCCGGCCGCGAACCTCAGGTTCTTCCTCAAGACGCTCGATCAGGGCAACGGTTTCGACAACCTGATGCGCTTGATCTACAACTCCTCGTCGCTGCTCAACGGTTACGACCAGTACGGCCACTACCAGCGCACCAACTTGATTGTCACCGGCTGTACGGCATACGCCGACAAGATGTCCGGTGGCTGCTCCGGTCAGTGGCGGAAGCCGGGCGCCACTCCGCCGCCGGTAACCCGACTCATGTCGGCGCTGGATGAGCTTGACACGGGCGTGACCGGGCCGACCGGCGAAACCGGCGCGACGTTGACCCCGACTGGTGAAACAGGGGCCACCGGAACCACGTTCCCGACCGGGCCGACCGGCGTGACGGGCGAGACTGGAGCAACCGGCGAAACCGGCCCGACCGGTTCCGACTCCCTGAACGAGCTGTTCGGCCCGACCGGCGAGACGGGTCCACAGGGCCTTTCGAACGCTGAAGGCCGTGGCCGCGGCGCTTCCGGGGCAACCGGTGCGACCGGCCGCATGAAAATCCTCGACTACCTGCTCGGACCATGAAGCGCCGTCGCTCAAGAATCACCGCGAGCCCGGTTTTGGTCGGAGCGATCACTGCCGTGATCGCTGTCGTCAGCGTCTTTTTCTCGTACAACGCCAACAAGGGCCTGCCCTTCGTGCCGACCTACGAGATCAAGGCCGAGTTGCCCTCCGCGGCCTCGCTGGTCTCCGGGAATGAGGTGCGGATCGCCGGCGTGCGGGTCGGCATGGTCAGCGAGGTCAAGGCGAAGCAGCTCGATGACGGCCGCTCGATCGCGATCGCCACGATGAAGCTCGACGAGAGCGTGCGGCCGATCCCCGAGGACTCGACCGTGCTGGTCCGCCAGCGCTCGGCCATGGGCCTCAAGTATCTGCTGCTCACCCCGGGCAAGTCCGACCAGGGGATGAAGGAAGGTACGACCATTCCGGAGTCGCAGGCGGAAGAGCCGGTTGACATGGACCAGTGGTTCAACATGTTCCAGGAGCCGGTCCGCAAGGCGATCCAGAAGAATCTGGCCGAGTACGGCGGCGGCCTGGCCGCCCGCGGCGCGGACATCAACCGTCTCCTGGGCGATCTGCCGCCGCTGCTCCGGGTCGCCGAGCCGGTCGCGAAGAATCTTGCCTCGAAACAGACCGACCTGCGCGGATTCGTCCGCGGGCTTGCGCAGGCCGCGGCGGAAGTGGCGCCGGTGGCCGAGACGCAGGCGGACATGTTCGTCCAGCTCGACACGACCTTCAAGGCCCTAGCCGAGGTTGCCCGCCCCTACATCCAGGACTCGATCAGCGAGGGTGTTGACACCGAGCTATCGGTGATTCGCAACGGGCCTCGCATTCGGCCCTTCCTCTACACATCGGCCAAGTTCATGGATGCCCTCCGGCCCGGCGCCAAGGCGCTCGGCGAGAGTGCTCCGATCATCGCCCGGTCCTTTGACGTCGGGATCCCGGTACTGCGTTCCTCGCCCAAGCTCTACGACGAGCTGGCGCCGACCGCCCGATCGCTGCGGCGCTTCGGCGAGAGCACGACCAACAACGAAGGCCTGGACAGCCTGATCCGGACCGGTGAGATCCTCACCCCGCTGCTGCGGGCGGTGACGCCATCCCAGAACATCTGCAACTACGCCAACCTGCTGATCCGGAACGCCACCTCGGCGACGGTCGGCGGCGATGACAAGGGCAACTACATCCGGGCGATCAGCGTGCTGCCCTCGATTGGGCCGAACGCCGAAGGAAACCCGTCCTCAGGGATGGCCAGCGGCGGCGGGCTCTCACCGCCCGGGACGTTGGAACCGGTCGACAAGAGTTACCTCCATTCGAATCAGTATCCGAACACGGCTGCACCGGGGCAGATTCGCGAGTGTGAGCCGGGCAACAACCCGGGAGTCTGGGGAGATGAGGGTGGCTGGCCGATACATGAGGTCGTGGTCGGCAACATCCCAGGTGATCAGGGCTTCCTGACCGAGGAACAGACCAAACAGCAGCTCGACTGGGTTACCAAATGAGGGATCACCGCAAGCCCAGCCGCTACAACCAGCAGTTCTTCCGCAACTGGGGCGGTCCCGGCCCCCTGTTCTTCGGCCTCTTGGCCGTGATCCTCGTGCTGGTCGGCCTCTGGCTGGCCTTCACCAAGACGATCCCGTTTACCAGCCCCGGCTACGAGGTCCAGGCCACCTTCCGCAACGCGGTCAACATCGCGGTCAAGTCGCCGGTACGGATCGCCGGCGTCAACGTCGGCAAGGTCACCGAACTGGAACACAAGGGCGACAACACTGTGGTCACCTTCACGATCGACGACGAGGGTCGCCCGATCCGCGAGGACGCATCCGCGCAGATCCGTCCCCGGCTGTTCCTCGAGGGCAACTGGTTCATCGACCTTCACCCCGGCACCCCGGAATCGAAGGAGATGCCGGACAACGGCATGATCCCGGTCGGCAATACCGCGACCAGCGTGCAGGTCGGTGACGTGCTTCGCAACTTCCAGACCCCGGAGCGGGCCAACATCCAGCGCCTGCTCGCAAGCCTCGGCACTGGTCTCAACGCCAAACCTACGGCCGCGCAGGACTTGACCTTCGAGCCCTTCGTCCAGGGGCTGAGTGGCGGCGAGGCGCTGAACCTGGCCTACCGCGAGGGCGAGGTCGCCTCGCGCGGCACCGCGATCGTCAACGCAGCCACCCTAGGAACCGGGCCGAATGATCTCGGCAACCTGCTGCGCGGCCTGGCCCGGGTGACCGGGGCGGTCAATGAACGCGGCGATGACCTCCAGGGCTTCGTGACCAACTTCGCGACCTTCACCGGCGCTCTCGCGGCGGAATCCGAGAACCTCGGCCTGACCATCCAAAAGCTGGGACCGACCCTGGTCGTCGCGCGCCGGGCGCTGACGAGCCTTAATGCCAGCCTGCCCGCTCTGCGCGGGTTCGCGATCGCATCGACCCCGGGTCTGAACGAGCTGCCGCGGACGATCCGGGTGACCAGGCCCTTCCTGCTCCAGCTCCAGAAGCTGCTGAGCAAGCGTGAACTCGGCGGGCTCGCCCGGATCATCCAGCGCTCGACCCCGTCGGCCGCGAAGTCGGCGGCCGAGACACTTCAGCTGCTGCCGCAGCTGCGAAACTTCGGTCTCTGCGTGGCCAACACGATCAGTCCGACGGGTGAACAGGTGATCGAGGACGGTGCCTTCAGCAACGGACAGAAGGCCTCGCGCGAGTTCCTCTACGCCGCAGTGAGCGCCACCGGCAGTACCAACGGACTCGACGGCAACGGCTCTTTCGCCCGTATCCAGGGTGGTGGCGGGCCGGTAACCGTGAAGATGAGCGATCCGGAAGGTGGCGATGATCCAGAGGTGAACATGCTCTACGGTCGGCTTGAGTCGGCGCCTTTGGGTACCACGCCGCTGGCGCCCGGCACACCGCCTATTGTCCGCGACCAACTCTGCGGCGAGCAGGAAATCCCCGACCTCAACGGGCCGATGGCCGGCCCGGGGGCACCAAGCCCGGTGGCCTACCCGTGAAACGCGCGATCAAGACCCATTTCAAGGACTTCCTGGCGATCACCGGGCTGATCGTGGTCGCCCTGGCGGTCCTGCTCTTCATTCTCTCCAACCAGAAGGCGGCGTTGCCGTCCTGGATCCCGTGGCTCGGTCAGGACTTCTACTCGATCAACGTCGAGATGGAAACCGCGCAGGCGGTCACCCCGGGCCA
The DNA here is from genome assembly GCA_044464425.1 of Solirubrobacterales bacterium. Classification (GTDB taxonomy): domain Bacteria; phylum Actinomycetota; class Thermoleophilia; order Solirubrobacterales; family 70-9; genus 67-14. The sequence goes on from JBIQLL010000003.1 coordinate 94,348, forward strand.
GGGTCAGGCGGCGGTGATCGCCGGCATCAACGTCGGCAAGGTCGGAGCTTCGACCCTCGAGGATGGGGTTGCCCAGGTCCGCCTGGACATCGAGCCGGAGTACAAGGATCTGATCCATCCCGACGCTCAGTTCCTGCTCAGACCGAAGACCGGACTGAGCGACATGGTGGTCGAGATCGACCCCGGGACGAAGGGGCCGACGCCGCCCGAGGGCACCACCTTCAAAGTCTCCCAGAGCATGTCCAACGTGCAGATGGACCAGATCTGGGCCTCGCTGGACCGCGATACCCAGGACTACCTGGTGCTGCTCCTGAACGGAGCGGGGGAGGGCCTCCACAACAAGGGTCCCGAGCTCTCGCAGGCGCTGCGGCGTTTCGGGCCCTTCGCGACTTATACCGCCCGGATCAATGGCGAGCTGGAGAAGCGCCGCAAGTACATCAAGCGCGGCATCCACTCCTTCAGCCAGGTGGCGAAGGAGCTGGGTAACAACGATCAGACGGTCGCGGACTTCATCTCGGCCTCCCGCGACAATCTTGAGAACTACGCGGCTCAGGAAGCTTCGCTCCGGGAGGCGCTGCGTGAGTTCCCCTCGACGCTCGACGCCGGCAAGTCCAGCCTGGCCAAGTCCGACCAGCTCTCGCAGCTCACCAGGCCAACCCTGCTCGCTCTGATCCCCGGTGCTCGCCACCTCAAGGGATCCCTGCGGTCCGTCCAGCGCCTGGCGACCGACACCACGCCGCTGGTCCGGGACAACATCCGGCCCTTCACCCGCGAGGTCCAGCCGGTCTTCAAGGAACTGGCCAAGACCAGCAAGGCCGGCGAGAGAACGACCCCGAACCTGCGCGGCACCTTCACCCATCTGAACACCCTGCTCAACATGCTGGCCTACAACCCACCGGGTGACTCGGAGGGATTCCTCTTCTACGCGCCCTGGGCAAATCACAACTTCAACGCCTCGGTCTCTTTCCAGGACGGCCTTGGCCTGGTCCGCCGTAGCGTCAACATGCTGACCTGCTCGACCGCGAACTCGGCTGAGGGGGTCTTCGGCGAGAACGTCCAGCTCGAAGCTGCCTACCGCCTGAACCAGCTCCCGCCCCCGACCGCGATCTGCCCATGAACAAGCAGGCACCCTCAATCGGACAGATGATTGCGATCGCGGGCTTCGCGCTCTCGTGCTTCGGCCTGCTGCTCTTCGTCTGGGTGGCGTTCGGCGGTCCGACCCCGCTGGCCGCTCGTGGCTATGAAGTGAAGCTGCCACTGACTCAGGTCGGCCAGCTGGCCGAGCAGTCCGAGGTCGACATCTCCGGGGTCGAGGTGGGCCGGGTGAAATCGATTGATCTCGGCAAGGGTGATGAGGATGGGACCGCGATCGTCACCCTGAACCTGGATCCCGAGTACGCGCCGATCCCGAAGGACACCCGTGCGATCCTGCGAGCCAAGAGCCTGCTCGGGGAGGCCTACATCGAGCTGACCCCAGGGGACAAGCGCGACGGGATGCTCGAGGACGGCGAGCAGCTGCCACCGGCCCAGGTCGCGAAATCGGTCCAGCTCGATGAGATCTTCCAAACCTTCGACGAGAAGACCAGGCAAGCATTCATGCAGGGGGCGATCGACAACTCGATCGCGATCAACGGCCGCGGCGCCACGCTCAACCAAATGCTTGGGGTATTGCCCGGCACAGTCACTTCGCTCACCGACGTGCTCCAGGTCCTGAACGACCAGGACCGGGACGTCTCGAAGCTGATCAAGAACACCGGCGTCGTCTTTGACGCGCTGAGCAAGCGCCAGGGTCAGCTCAGCGGGATGATCCGCAACACCGACGCAGTCTTTACCACCCTGGCTGACCGCGACGAGCAACTGAAGGACTTCTTCCGCGTCTTCCCGACCTTCCTGCGCGAGTCGCGCGCCACCCAGGAGCGCCTGGGCGACTTCTCCGAGTTTGCCACGCCGGTGGTCCGCAAACTGGTCCCGGTCGCCCGCCAGCTCTCACCGACCTTCAAGGCCTCGGCGCGCCTGGCACCGGTCAGCGAGCAGCTCTACGCGAATCTGAAACCGGTCATCCGCAAGGCGCCCAAGGCGTTCCCGTCACTGCGTGCATTCCTGGATGAAGACGCGCCAACGCTCCTGGCCCGACTGCCCGACTACTTGGCGGAACTCGACCCCTTCCTTGAGACGGGAAGTCTCTACCGGAGAGAGATCCCGTCCTTCCTCGCCAACGCGGCTTCAGCAACCCAGGCGGGCATCAATCAGCGCAGGTACATTCGGGCGGGAATCCGTCTCGGCCCCGAAACCTACACGGCATTTCCGGGGGGTGGAGCATCCTCAGGCCGGGTTAACCCGTACACCGCCCCGGGTGGCAATATGGACTTCGCGATTCCAGGCGGTGGTATGAAGGTTTTCTCGTCGGCTAACTGTGCGGCGTCGGTGAACGCGACGATTGCCCCATGGAGCGCCTTGACCCCGGTCCAGCAGGCTCAGTTCGGGACCAACCTCCGATATGGCTTCAGTTCTGCTCAACAGGAGGACTGGTACGACCAGGCGCTCCTCTACCTGATGACGGACCAGCTGCAGACCAACAACGTTCCGTCCCCGGCCTGCACCCAGCAGGCGCCCTTTGATCCGATCGGTGACGAGTCACAGCCGGCCAGCCAGTACCTGCACGTTTTCCGCCAGCAGCCATAGCCAGACGCGAGTTCCGCCGGTAGGCGACGAACTATCGATTCGTCGCATTTCACTGACGGGCGTGCGGTTTCGACACCGCAACTACCGGGCAATATTCGGGTTCATCATCATGTAAGCTGCGACCGGTTAGGGAGTGGGGCGCGGCTCATCCGTCGCAACCACGCAATCCATAGGAGAGAGAGATCCAGATGAAGAAACTTGTAGCCATTGTCGTGGCCCTCGTCGCCTCGCTGACGGTGGCGGCGACCGCCCAGGCGGCGGGTGAGACCGTCGTCGGAACGACCAAAGTGACTCCGCGCAGCGGATCGCTTTACCAGAATGCGGCTGTTCCAGTGAACCTCGAGATCCGGGCGGAAGTCAACACACCGCCGTCGTCTCCGAAGGTGAACCCGCTGAAGAACACGAAGATCACCTTCCCGAAGGGCCTGACGTTCAACCCGAACAATAAGAAGACTCCGCCTTGTACCGAGGACATGCTGAATGAGCAGTCGGATCTCTCGGATTCGGGCGGCGTCGTCAAGGCATGCGAAGATTCAGTGGTTGGCACCGGCACCTCGGCGATCTTCCTCGCCAAGAACAACCAGCCGAACTACCTCATCGAGGATCCGATTCTGGTCATCTTCAACGCCGGCAAGGACAGCCAGGGCCGGGCGATGGTCAAGATCTACGGGTACTCGAAGCGGACCAACGTCGGCATTCTGATGCATGGCACGCTGATCGGTCAAGTTCTGGATGTCGCGGTTCCGGTTCTGAGTAACGATTCCGCCGTCCAGTACTTCCAGTTCGACCTGCCAGGCTCGGGTCTGAACCGACCGGAGGTTGGTGTAGTCACGAAGGGTCACGACCCGAACTACGTGAAGGCGATCTGTCCCTCTAACGGCAACCTGGTCACCAACTCCGAATTCATCCTCGGCGAGCGTAGCTACCCGGGTGGTCAGGACATCGGCCCCGAGACGACTGTCGACTCGCCCCCGACCTCGCAGCCTTGCACCGGCAAGATCGCGAAGCCGAAGCTGAAGGTGAAGGTCAAGGGGCCGAAGGCCGTCAAGCGCGGTAAGAAGACCACCTTCAAGGTCACCATCAAGAACGCTGGAGTCGCGACCGCAAAGGGTGTCAAGGTGACAGTCAGCGGCGGCAAGGGCAAGGGCAAGGCCGGCAACATCGTCGGCGGCAAGTCCAAGACCGTCAAGGTCAAGGTCAAGGTCACCGGTCGCAAGGGCAGCAAGAAGAAGCTGACCTTCACCGCTAAGGGCGGCGGTGCCAAGGCCAAGGCCAAGATCAAGGTCCGGGTCAAGTAGGACTCTCCTGCTGATCGAAGTTCGCGAAAGGGCGGCCCTCAGGGCCGCCCTTTTGCGTTGCTCCGACCTCCCGATGAAGAAGACAATCACCATTCTTGCGTTGCTCGCTGCGTGGTTCGGAGCCACTGCCACGGCCGACGCGGCCCGGGAGCAGATCGGTATCTCGATGGAAGCCAGCCCGACCGCTGGTGCGCTCTACAAGGAGGTGCATCGCCCGGTCGCTGCGAGCTTGACTGTCACGGTGTCCAATCCGTCCAGTGAGACCACGATCACCCCGCTCAAGGTGGCCAACGTCACGTTCCCGTCGGACATGGACTTCTTCCCGAACCCGGGCAAGACGCCGGCTTGCCCGGAGAGCAAGCTCAATGACCAGAGCGACCTGGCAGCAGGACTCGCAGCGATTGTCGCCGATTGTCCCCGGTCGGTGGTCGGGACCGGAACCGCGATCGTGCATCTGGCGCGAGACAAGTCGACACCGGCGACCCTGACCGATCCTAGGCTGGTCATCTTCAATACCGGCCGCAACGATGACGGTCGGCCAGGCATCGCTATCTACGGATACTCGGCAAAGGTGCACTCCGGTCTACTCATGCGGGGAACCCTGGCCCGGGACGGACAGCTGAAGATCGATGTCGGCGTGCTGCCGTTCGACTCGTCGGTGAGTACGTTCACACTTGGGATTCCCGGTGAGCCGATCGGGACAGGGGAGGGTTCGTCCGTGGTCGGGCTCGACTCGGAATACCTGCGAGCCGAGTGCTCGACCGGAACCTGGCGCGCGACCGGGAACTTCGTGCTGGGCAGGCGTGACTCCCCGGGTGGCACGCCGATTGGTGAAGAGACGTTTCTCAGCTCCAACGCTTTCGAGCTTCCCTGCAAGGGTCTGCGGGGAAAGCCTCGGCTGAAGCTGACCAGGCTGAAGGGTCCGAAGCGCATAGGCGTCGGACATACGGGGAGATATCGGATGACGATCAGCAACGCTGGCACGGCCACCGCCAAGGCTGTCCGGCTGAAGGTCTCCGGCGCCGCAAGAGGCTTGAAGAAGCTGGGAGCTCTGGGTCCCGGAGACTCGAGGACGATACGGGTGCGGGTGCGTGCCTCGTCGCGGAAGAAGGCGGCTGGCGTCAAGTTCATGCTGGGCGCGAGGGGCACCGAGCAGCAAAAGGCTTTTAGGAAACTCCGGGTCGGGTAGACAAATGAGTGGGAGCCGCTCGGGAGGCGGCCGATACAAAGGGAAGGGATTCGGATGACCGACCGAAATCGAATCGCTGTCTTGTCCTTTCTGACCGGACTGATAACCGTCCTGGCGGCGACGACCGGAGCGGGAGCCGCTTCGGCCGCCGGTGAAACCGCGACGATCGAAACAGCCGTAGTCCCGCAGGCCGGCAAGCTCTACAAGGAGAAGGCTGTGCCGGCCAACATGTCGCTCTCTGTCCAGATAAATACGCCGACATCGTCGCCGACGGTGTTGCCGTTGAAACGGGCGAAGATTCAGTTTCCGACGGATCTGACCTACAACCCGAACAATCGACGCACCCCGGTCTGTAAGGACAGCGTCCTAAACGAGCAGTCTGACCTTGCCGCGGGTACCGCCGAAGTCGTTTCTCACTGCCCCAAATCGGTGATCGGGACCGGCACTGCGGATATCTACCTCGGCAAGAATCACCAACCCAACTACCTCATCACCGATCCGGAGTTGGTTATTTTCAACGCTGGCCGAGATAGGCACGGTAACGCGAAGATGAAAATCTACGGCTACTCCGATACGACGCACTACGGAGTTCTCATGCGCGGCACCCTGACTCCGCGGGGCATCGAGGATGTGGCCATCCCGGTTCTGAGTGCCGATTCGGCGACCGCAAGCTTCGTTCTAAGCATTCCCGGTGGCGGCCTCGACGTGGGAGGGCAGACGATCAAGGGGCTAGATCCCGCCTACGCAAGGATCAGATGCTCGTCGGAATCCTGGACAACCGAGGGTGAATTTACGCTTGGTGAGCGCAGCTTCCCCTCGGGAACCGATATCGGTCCTGAAACCGTGATCGGAGCGCCTCCGTTCACTTCTCAGTGCCATGGTCTCCGGGGTCGCGCGAAGCTGACCAAGGCGAGAGCGAAAGGTCCGAAGCGGCTACGACGGGGCGCCCGGAAGGCGTTCCGGGTCAAGGTGAGAAATGCTGGCACCGCAACGGCGAGAAAGATCCGCATCGAGGCTCGAGGCAGCGGCCGTGGCCGCGCCAAGATGGCGAATCTGAAACCGGGCAAATCTCGCGCCCTACGTGTCCGGGTTCGGATCACCGGCCGCAAGGGCAGCCGGGCGAAGATCGTATTCCGGATCTCAGCCAAAGGCACCGCGACGCGGGCCGTGGCGCGGGGCCGTATTCTGCGCTGACCGTGCTGGTCATTCGGCTGTCCTAAAGCTTTCGTAAACCGCGAAACAAAGCCGTGGCTGGCGGGTACTTATCTGTGACGGGCCGCACTCGCGGCGCGTAAGTTCTCTCCAACCCCTTACCTGATTGAGGCTCAAATGCATTACCTGAAGAAACCCCTCGCTTTTCTGCTAGCGCTGATCGTCCCGATGGCGCTTGCCGCCAGCGCTCAGGCTGCTGGTGAATCCGTCACCGCAACCACAAAGATCACTGGCAAAGCCGGCAAGCTCTACAAGGATGCCCAGGTTGCTGCTGATCTGACCATCCACGCCGAGGTGACGACGCCGCCGTCTTCGGCGAAGGTTCTGCCCATGAAGAACGTAAAGGTCACCTTCCCGGCAGGTATGACGTTCCAACCGAACAATAAGAAGACGCCGGTCTGCGCCGACGGCAAGCTGAACGACCAGTCCGATCTCTCGGATCCATCCGGTGTGCTGAATGCCTGCAAGAGCTCCGTCGTCGGCACCGGCACCGCCGCAATCTACCTGGCCAAGAACAACCAGCCGAATTACCTCATTGAAGACCCGATCCTAATCGCCTTCAATGCTGGTACGAACAACCAGGGTCAAGCCAAGCTGAAGATCTATGGCTACTCAAAGAGGACCAACGTCGGCATCCTGATGAACGGCGCCCTCAATGGCAGCGTTCTCGACATCGCGGTCCCGGTGTTGAGCAATGACTCCGCGGTCAAGTACTTCGATCTGGAGTTCCCGGGTCCGGCGTTGACCCGGCCTGAACTCGGCATCGACACCAAGGGTCTGGATCCGAACTACGTCCAGGCCAAGTGTTCCAGTAGTCCGTTGAAGACCAACGCCAGCTTCGAGTTGGGTGAGCGTAGTTACCCGGGTGGCCAGCCGATCGGACCGACCACCGAGGTCGCCTCGCCCGAGACCTACCAGGACTGTGTCGCTTCGGCCGGTAAGGCGAAGCTGGGCGGCATGAAGGTCAAGGGCCCGAAGGCCGTCAAGAACGGTCGTAAGGGCACCTTCAAGGTCACCGTCCGCAACAACGGCACCGCCACCGCCAAGAAGGTGGTCGTGACCACCAACCGCGGCGGCAAGGCCAAGGCCGGCAACATTCCGGCCGGCAAGGCCAAGACCGTCCGGATCAAGGTCAAGGTCAAGGGTCGCAAGGGCGGCAAGGTCGCGATCAAGTTCACCGCCAAGTCCGGCAAGGTGAAGGCCTCCGTCAAGAAGAAGGTCCGCATTAAGTAAAACTGCCTCAATCAACAGCGAAAAGGGCGGCCTCCGGGCCGCCCTTTTTCGTGCATGAGCGTGGTGAGTTGGTCAGACTCAAATGCTGACTCAACCTGAGCGCTTGAGAAAGGCCGAGTAATCGGATAACGTCGCGGTCTCGTCGATGAAGGAGCCCCGACATTCTTGATCGGGAGGGAAGTGGTCAGAAGCCAGCCGTTCCCAAGGGGCTCCGGTGTCGGCGAGAACGGTCAGGATCGTCTCCTGGCTTCACTATGGAAATGACAACGTAGTCCGGAAGGAATCCCAGTGAAGATCTTGCTTCGACTAATTTGGGCGCCAGCTCTCTTGACCTTGGTGTTCTTGTTACCGGCATCTGGTGCTCACGCAGGCACATATATGATCAAGAGTTGTTGGGACGCTCCCAGCCCATACTGGAAGCCGGTGCTGGCTGAATATTCAGCGAATAATCCGAGTCGGTTCCGCTTTGACTCTAGTTATTGCGGTCCGACGGAAAGCGAGCAATATCGAGGTCTACAGATTGACTCGATGGCGACCGCAAACCAAGGTGATATCGCAAGGATTAAATTTACCGCACCGAGTGGTGTGGGGATAACGGGTGTGACAGCTTACACCAACAGTGACGTGCACTCCCCGAGTGGACCGGTTGATGGCTGGATGAATAATTACGTCTTCCACAATTATGGTTCCAACGGAGTAGTAATGCCGCCGCCGAGGTTTGATATGCAGGCTATTGATTTTGATCTTCCCACCGGTCAGATGCGCAGCAGTTTCGAGATGAACTTGAAATGTGTAGATCTACGCTGTCCGGGTGGAGGCTATATGCCATATAGTCACATAGGAAATATTGACCTCAGGCTTAAGGACTCCACTAAGCCTGTCGCAGTTCCCGGTGCTCCCGGCGCTGGAGATCTCTTCGCGAACGGGATAGTTTCCGGGGTAAGAACTGCGGTTATAGATGGCTACGACGGCGGTGGTAGTGGGGTGCGGAGCGTCTGGATGGGCGTAAACGGTCAGTTCTTGCTTTGGGCCGACGCGCCAGACCAGAGCAGTCCGGGTGTTTCGTGTAACCCCGCGACTCCCACTTATAATTCATTCGAGCCGTGTCCAACTCACTTTTCCAAGCAGTGGAGCGTGAACACAGCTCAGGCTCCGTTTAAGAACGGCGCCAATTCCGTGCTGGTGTGCGGGAGGGACTACTCCGGAAACGGGATGTGCCTAAGTCCCATAACGGTCTACGTCCAGAACTAGCCACAGCGACTGAGAGCGCCCGGTTTCCAAACTAGTCTGGGAACCGGGCGCGATTTCGTCTCAGGTATCGGGCGACGCCCCCGATATTCATTAGCCGGCGAGTCCGGAGAGCTTCTTTTCGTCCAGTTCGATGCTGACTGGGCAGTGGTCGGAGCCCATTACGTCGGTGAGGATCTGGGCGGACTTGATTGCTGTTTAGTCGGGCTGGGGCGAGGAAGTAGTCGATTCTCCAGCCAGCGTTGCGGTTCACCGGCGTCGGAGAAGCAGACCTGTGCTTACTTGACAAAGATCTAGTAATCGGGTAATTTCGTACGATCGTTGGTCAGGAATAGGCGGCGCGTCGAGCGAAGATGCTTCGGTTGGCCGCTCGCCGCCCGGCTCTAGAGCCACCTCTGCGAGAGTCGGACGGTCCGGAGAGTCAGGTTCGTTCATGGTTCAATTCAGGAGGAATTCAATGAAGCGTTTGCTTGGGGTAGCATCGGTCTTCTTGCTCTGGTCGGCAATGTCCTGTTTTTTCATGCCTAGCGCTATGGCGGGCACATACAAAGTCCGGGATTGCTTTTACAACTACGGGCCAGGAGTACACGAGTACGACGATACGGGCGAGGCGGTGTTTAGCCGATCACATAATGGTCATAGTGCGGGTATCCAGCTAGTGCGATGCGGCGCTCCTGCATATGACTATATTCTGCTCGACAACCATACGATCGAGATTCCGGGGGGCACCTATCCGGCTGGAACATTTGGTCGATTTATCTATTCCGCGCCGGATGGCGCGGGGATTACAGGGGTTTCCGGTTTGCTGACCGATTTCGGCGGCTCGGGAGGATTTATTCCTCGGCTTAAGTTGGAGACCAATGGTGCGGGGATCGTGATAGCTATTGGTTCGTCAAAGTTTAGCTATCAACTGCCGAGCGGAATGCGAAAGCAGTGGTTTGAAGCCGAGCTGAGGTGCTCCGCGTCGCCCTGTAGCGCCGGATACTCTGCGATTAACCTACAGGATGTAATTATGACTATTGACGACTACACTGATCCAGCCGTAGTTAGCGGAGCTGGGCTGGGAGGAACGCTCTTTGCGGGAGGTTATGTATCGGGCGTCAAAAGCATCAAGGCCGCTTCGGTTGATTTGCAGAGCGGTGTCTTCAGGACGTCTGTCATAGTTAATGGATGGAATGTAGCCTCTAATGGTGGCTCGGGCTGTGAATCACAGACGCCGTACTACCACTCGTCGGGTCAGATCATGGGGCAGAGCTATCGTTCAATGACCCCCTGCCCGTACTACATGAACTACACATGGCAGGTTGACACGAGAGTGTCACCGTTTGTGAACGGTGCCAACGACGTTCGAGTATGCGCTCGAGACAGAACTGACGAAACCGCGTGCACAGAGCCGTTCATGGTGTACGTAAGTAACTAGGCCAGTGTGAGCGTGGCAAAGCCACGTGCCTACGTCGGCACGCGGCTTTCGCTTGCGTGCGTATGGGCATCTCGCCTAGAGCGTCGGGAGCTTCTCTTCGTCCAGTTCGATGCTTACTGGGCAGTGGTCGGAGCCCATTACGTCGTTGAGGATCTTCGCTGACTTGATTGCTGGTTTGAGACGGGCGGAGGCGAGGAAGTAGTCGATTCTCCAGCCGGCGTTTCGTTCGCGGGCCTTGGAGAAGTAGGACCACCAGGAATAGTGGCCGTTGCCTTCGGTGAAGAGGCGGAAGCTGTCCACGAAGCCTGCGTCGAGGAAGTTCTGGAAGCCCTGGCGTTCCTCGTCGGTGAATCCGTGCTCGCCCTTGTTCGCCTTCGGGTTGGCCAGATCATCCTCGGTGTGAGCCACGTTCATGTCACCGCAGACGAGGACCGGCTTCTTCGCGTCGAGCATCTTCATGTGATGGAGGAGGGCGGGATCCCACTGCTTTTCGCGCAGCTTCAGGCGGGAAAGATCGCGCTTCGCGTTCGGCACGTAGGTGGTGATCAGGAAGAAATCGTCGTACTCGGCGGTGATCACCCTTCCCTCGGAGCGAGGATCGCCGTAGGAATCATCGTGGAGGCCGTACTCGTCGGAGATCTCTGCTGCGAAATCGTTCAGGACGCCGATCGGCTTCGGGCGGGTGAAGATCGCCGTACCCGAGTAGCCCTTCTTCTCGGCGGAGTTCCAGTACTCCTCGAACTGGGGAAGATCGATCTCCGCCTGGCCTTGCTCGGCCTTGGTCTCCTGCATGCAGAGGATGTCCGGGTCGTACGTCTCGATGAACGAGCCGAAGTCGCCCTTGCGGATCACCGCCCGAATGCCGTTGACGTTCCAGGAAAAGATCTTCATCGGTTGAGTGCGGCTGAGAGGAGTCGAACCTCCACGTTCTTGCGAACACAGGCACCTGAAGCCTGCGCGTCTACCAGTTCCGCCACAGCCGCGCGGAGGCGAAACTCTACCGTCTCGCGGGCCTTGACGGCGCGCCGGTGGCGGGTCGGGGCGATTCCGGATCGGGTGATCAGGCTCACCTTCAACGCGGGGCCTTAATTGTTAGAATGCCCGCCACGCGCCGCTATCGTCCAGGGGTCTAGGACGCCGGATTCTCAGTCCGGAAACCGGGGTTCGAATCCCCGTAGCGGTACTCTGCGGAACCCGCCGACCGGCGGGTTTTCGCTTTCAGGGCCGAGACCGCACCCTGAAGGTCACGCGGCGGACCATGAACCGGGCCGCATCCGGCGTGTTCTTCACCCTCGGGACGAAGCGGATCATGAGCCGTACCCGCCGGGCGTGGCCGCGGCGCTTCAGCTGCCGCCGGAGCTTTCGCCGAGGCTTCACCACCAGCGACCAAGTTCCGGCCTTCCCGGCCCGGCGGCTCGCGCGGCGGACCAGGTCGCGCTTCCCCGCGTCATCAACGACCAGCCGGCCGGCCCGGGGAACCGAGACCTTGATCAGGACGGTGCCGTTGCGACGGGACTTCACCTTGCTTATCGCGAGGTACTTGATGGCCGGCGCCGAGGGCTGAGCGGGGGTGCGGATCGTGGTCGGGTCCTCGTCGAAGTTGTTCTCCGCCGCGGGAGGGATCTCACCGCCGCCGAAGACGATGGCGGTATTGACCACGCTGGGCGGCGGATTGGCCCCGACGGCCACCGAAACCTTGACGTCCGGGAAGGAGGCGCCGGAGACGAGCGGGTCGAACCGGACGCAGGCGACCGCGTCGAGATCGCAGCTCCAACCCTCGCCGGAGATCGAGGTAGCGGTCAATCCGGGCGGGAGCCGGTCGGCGACCGCGACCGAGCCGCGGGTCGCCATGTTGCCGCTGTTGGTGACCCTCAGGGTGTACTCACCGGAACTCTCGGCGAGCAGGTCACCCTGATGGCTCTTGTCAACAGTCAGATCGGGCCCGAGCGCCTTGACCGGAGTGGCATCGACGGTGCTTGGCGATGTCGGCCAGGGCCGCTCGTCAACCGTGCTGACGCCGGTGATCGAAGGTTCGCTCACGTACGTGCCCGGAAGCTCGCGGGTGCCGGTGCACGTGAACGTCCAGGCCTCTCCCAGGCTGAGGATGCCGTCACCCGCGTCCGGTCCGTCACCCGAGACATAGGTGAGCGGGGCACAGCCGGCGTCGGAAAGCGCATCGTGCGCGCCCCCCGGCCCGGAAGGCCTGAGAGCGGGGGAGACGCCGGCGGGCCCGGAGGGGCTGGTATTGGTCAGCGTGTACGTGTTCGTGACGCTGAGCGGCGCGAGCCCGGCCGCCGGGGTCGAGGTCACCCGGACCTCGGCGCGGGGGCGGGTCATCGTGAGCGTCGCGCTGACGCCCGTCCCGCTGGCCCGGGTGTCTTCCTCGCGATTGTGGATGTTCGCCACCCAGAAGAGCTCGAGCGACGCCTCGGGCACGTCGTCGTCCAGATCGACGAGATACGGCGCGACCTCGAGGAAGCCGCTCACGGAGAATCCGGCGGTCAGGCTGACGTTGGTGGCGAGGACGCGGAACTCGCCGGGACTCCCGTCGGGGTTGGGCAGGCGCACGCCCACCGTGACCCCGCTCAGGTCGCAGGCCGTTGAGGCGCTGTTGTCGATAACCGCTCCGAGCGGGATCGAATCGCCCTGCCGGACCGGCGCCTCGAGCTGGTTGAGAGTGTCACGCGTGAAGCGGATCACCGGGTCGTTGCCGACGCAGCCTTTGGGGCTTTGGTCGGCGTTTGCGGCAGGGACGAAAAGAAGCGCCAGGACGAGCGCTACCGCGGTTGCTGACAGTCGTTTGATCTCCCTCATCGAACCCCCTGGCCTCGCTGAAAGAGTAGGCGAACGGAGTAGCCGCCGCAAGGCCCTGAATCAGGCCTCGGACTCGGCGTGGAGAGGCTCGCCCTCTTCATCGATCGGAGTCTCGAAGGCCTCCGGCTTCTGCTGGCTGTCAGCCGCGCGCTTCGCCTTGCGGACCTCGAAAAGGACCGGGACCACCGAGATCGCAACCACCCCGATCAGGATGAACTCGATGTTCTCCTTGACGAAATCGATCTGGCCGAGGAAGTAGCCCAGCGTGGTCACGCCCGCACCCCAGAGGATGCCGCCGACGATGTCGTAAGTGAGGAAGGTCCGGTAATGCATGCGCGACGTGCCGGCCATGACCGGCACGAAGGCCCGGACGATCGGGACGAACCGGGCAAGGATGATCGCCCGTGGCCCGTGCTTCTCGAAGAAGGCGGCGGTCTGGTCGACGTACTCGCGCTTGAAGAAGCGGCTGTCGGGCCGGTTGAACAACGGCGGGCCGAACTTGCGGCCGATCCAGTAGCCGGTCTGGTCGCCGGCGATCGCCGCGATCGGGATGGTCACCAGCAGAACCCAGATGTCCGGTAGGAAGCGGCCATCGGCGGAAAGCAGCCCGGCCGTGAAGAGCAGCGAATCGCCGGGCAGGAAGAACCCGATCATCAGGCCGGACTCCATGAAGACGATCAGGAGCAGGCCGATCATGCCGAAAACGTCGATCAGGTGTTCGGGCTCCAGCCAGCTGGGTCCGAGAGCGAGCGGCATCAGTTGAGCGAGAAGGGAAGAGATATCCATGAGAGCGAGGGGACCGGTGAATGACCGGAACCCGGAATCTTGACAGGTCGCGCCGGGACGGGGCGGTTGCGGCGCCTCTCGGGCGGGCCGAGCCCGCGGGCGTCAGCCCGAGAGGTGCTCTATCATCGGCTGCGAAGTCGGTCGCACCCCATCAGCGGGGTCAGGGAATCCGGTCCAATTCCGGAACTGACGCGCAGCGGTAGGGACGTCCTTGAAGGCACATAGCCACTGGACCAACGGTCTGGGAAGGCTGCCTCCTCGAAAACGTCCGAGTCCGAAGACCTGCCGGCTTTGTGCCCTCTGGGCGCCCCGAAAAAGCGGCCTCGCGTAAGGCCGCCGGACAAAGGAACGCATGAAGAATCGAATTACCTCACCCGCCGTCGGGCTTCTGCTCGGGCTGGCGCTGCTGCTCGGTGCGGCCACCCAGCCTGCCGTCGCGGCGAAGAAGATCCCGGTGAACCTGAGGGTCGTTACCTGGCAGGGCAAGATCATCTTCGACAACACGGTCAGGACCGGCACCTCCAAGGTCAAGCCGACCTCGGCCTGCCCCAGCCTGGGTGGCCGTCTCGGCCCGGCCCGGACCATCGCCGGCCCGACCGGGCTCGGAGCGCTCTACCAGGGATCGCTCAAGTACAAGGCCCTCCGGCCGCTCAAGATCTCCGACGGCGATTTCGGCTTCGGGATCTGCGGCATCGGCGGCCGCCTGGCCAAGGACAAGGAGTGGTGGCTGCTCCGTCACAACTACAAGGACGCCTCCGCCGGAGCCGAAGCCCTCAAGCTGAAGCGTGGCGACTCGGTCCTCTTCTACCTCGCCGAGACCTGGGAGAACATGGAAAACCCTGACTCGCTCTTCCTGAAGGCACCGAAGAAGGTGAAGAGGGGCGCCAAGGTAAAGGCCCGGGTGCTCGCCGTGAACGGCAAGACCGGCAAGCGGACCCCGGTCGAGGGGGCGAAGATCGCCGGCGCCGGCGGCGCCGTGACGAACGCGCATGGCTACGCGAGCCTGAAGATCACCGGCAAGACCCGGCTGGTCGCCCGCCAGAGCGGCCTGATCCCTTCGAATCGCGTCTACGTCTCGATCAAGAAGAACAAGCACCGGAAGTAATCGGGACGCAGTGAAACCAGCAGCCATCAGCCGGCGGTTCCGGGGCCTTCGAGCCCGGACCGTCGGCCTGGCTGCGTTTCTGCTGGCCGGCCTGATCCTGGCCGGCTGCGGGCTCGGGCCGGGAGAAGACACCGGCACGGCCACGCTCTGGGTGACCGAGGACTACGGGTCCAAGGTCCTGGCCGACAAGCCCGACATGAAGGTCAACGAGTCGAGCAACGCGATGCGGATGCTGGACGAGACCGCGGACCTCGAAACCGCCTACGGCGGGGACTTCGTGCAGGCGGTCGACGGACTCGAAGGCGGTCGAGAAGGCGGCCGTGCCTTCGACTGGTTCTTCTCGGTCAACGGGATCGTGGCCGAGCGTGGTTCGGCCCAGTTTCCGGCGGTCGGCGGCGACGTCATCTGGTGGGATTACCGCGACTGGACCAGCGTGATGGAAGTCGGGGCGGTGGTAGGTGCCTATCCGGCGCCGTTCTCGACCGGATACGACAACCGCGACTGGGGCGTCGAGATCGACTGCCACGGCGAGAAGACCGCCTGTGGCATGGTCGAGAAGCAGCTCGAGGGCGACGGCGTGAAGCTTCGCGACACGGGGGAGAACATGGTCGTCCGGGTCGGCACCTGGGAAGACCTCGCCGACACGCCGGAGGGGCATCGCATCAACAAGGGACCGGCCGCGAGCGGCGTTTTTGCCCGCTTCAACGCAGGGACCACGGCCACCCCGATGGGTGAGGAACCCTCGCCGTGGCATCTGATCGGCCTGGACGTGCGCGGCGGTGACGCTCAGGACTACGGGCCCGAGGCGGGACTGCTGGCGGCGATGCGCCGGGGGGAGGGCCCTCCGGTCTGGCTGGTCACCGGCGGCACCGACCGGGCCGTCCTGATGGCGGCGGCAGCGCTCAATCCGCCTGACCTTGAACGGAGATACGCAGCGGTGGCCAACGACGGCCTGGTCTCTTCGCTGCCCATACGCTGAGACGTCGACGATGAGGCAGCTATCCCCGATCGCGTACGTCCCCCGGCGGGAAACCCTGCAGACGGCATCGCTCGGACCGGTCGCGCTCTACCTCGGTGCCTACCTGCTGGTCTGCTTCCTCTCCTCCGATCCACTGGTCCTGGTCGCCGCTACCGCCGGCGCCGCCCTGGCCGGGTACGGCTGCGGAGCCGAACGGGCCGTGAAGTTCTCGCTCAAGCTGGGAGGTTTCCTCGCCCTGACCATGATCGTGGTCAACGCGCTGGTGACCAGCCGCGGTGCCACCGTCCTGGCCCGCCTCGGCGAGTGGCCCATCCTCGGCCGGGTCGACGTGACCGCCGAGGCGATCGCCGCGGGCGCGGTGATCGGCCTCAGGGCGATGGGCACCATGGTTGTGATCGGGGTCTGGTCGGCCTGCGTGGATCCGGACCGGATCCTCCGCGCGGTCCACGGGGTTGCGCGCCGCTCGGCCCTGACCGCGACCCTGATCTCCCGGCTGGTCCCGCTCGCCGCGACCGATTACGCGCGGCTCGGCGAGGCCGCCTCGCTGCGAGGCCCCGGGGCCAGCCCGGTCGGCCGCGGGACGATGGCTCACCGGCTGCTGGCGGGCTCGCTGGACCGGGCCGTGGACGTCGCGGCCACACTCGAGCTCCGTGGCTACGGCATGACGAGCGCCCCGGCCAGCTTCCGGCCGGTGCCCTCCCGCTACGACCGACGGTTCTGGCTGGCCGGCACACTGTTGATGGCGATCGCCCTGGCCGAGCTGATCCTGGGATCCGGTCGCTTTGACACCTATCCCGAGATCGGCTATCAGGTCGGGTTCGAGGGCCCGCTGGCCGCGCTCGCGTTTCTGGTCGGTGGCCTCGCGACCTGGCGCCGCGGGAGCCGAAAGGGCCGGTCGTGAGCCCGGTGGCCAGCCAGGAAGCAGGCCGGCGGTCCGGGCTCTCGCTCGAGTTCGAGAACCTCGCCTACCGCTACGCCGGGGAGAGCGAACCGGCGCTCCGTGGGATCGACCTCTCGATCGAACCGGGCGAGTTCATCGTCCTGGCCGGCGGTTCCGGCTCCGGCAAGACCTCGCTGCTGCGCGCCGGCTGCGGGCTGATCCCTCATTTCTACGGGGGCGAGATCTCGGGCTCGGCCCGGGTCGCGGGCCGCTCGATCACGGAAAGCGGCCCCGGCGATCTCGCCGACGTGGTCGGGTACGTCGCCCAGGACCCAGAAACGCAGATCGTCTCGACCACGGTCGCGGCCGAGCTTGAGTTGCCGCTCCGCTTTCGCGGCGACCACCCGGCCGAGCGAGCCCGCGCGGTCGAGGAAGTTGCGCTGGCGCTCGGCATCCCTCAGCTCCTGCCCCGGACCGTGACCACGCTTTCCGGCGGTGAGCTGCAGCGGGTCGCGCTCGCGGTCGCCCTGGTCACCCGGCCGCCGCTGATCCTGCTTGACGAGCCGACCTCCCAGCTCGACCCGGTCTCCGGCGACGAGCTGATCTGGCTGCTGCGCCGGTTGAACGAGGAGTGGGGGGTGGCGGTGGTGCTGGCCGAGCACCGGCTCGAGCGCTGCCTCGCCGCGGCCGATCGGGTGATCGCGATGGAGTCCGGCCGGCTCGGATTCGACGGTGCGCCCCGGGACTTCCTTGCCTGGGCGATCAAGGAGAAGCCCGAGCTGGCGACCCCGTCGGCCCTGATGTTCGCGGGAGCCGGCATCGACCCGCTCCCGGTCGGGGTGAGGGACGCCCGCCAGATCCTCCGGCAAAGAGCCCAGCCGACCGACTCAACCAAACCCCCGGAAACCGGGGGCGATAACCCACCGAATCGGTGGGTAGACGCCCCCGGAACGAAGCGCGCCTCGGGTTCTGGGGGCGATAGCCCACCGGATACGTGGGTAAGGGCCCCCGGAAGGGATGTGGCGTCCGGGGTCGTGCTGGAGGCGAAGCGGCTCTGGGTGGAGCTTGACCCGGGGGAGGGTCCCGTGGATGTGCTCCGGGGGGTTGACCTCACGGTGCGGGCCGGTGAGAAGGTGGCGTTGATGGGACGGAACGGGGCCGGGAAATCGACCCTGCTCCGGGCGGCGGCGGGACTGGTCGAGCCGGTTTCCGGCCAGATCGAGACGCCGGGAGGTATCGCGCTGCTGACCCAGAACCCGGGCGATTTCCTGGTCCGGGAACGGATCGGCGATGAACTCTCCGGTCCGTCCGGCGAGGCGGCTCTGGCCGCGGTCGGGCTCGATCTCTCACCGGACCGCGATCCGCGTGACCTCTCCGGCGGTGAGCGGCAGCGGCTCGCGCTCGCGATCGCCCTGGCCGGGCGGATCGAAGGGACGAGCGTCCCGGGCCTGGTCAGCCTCGATGAACCGACCCGAGGCATGGACCGCGGCTTGAAGGATCGCCTGACCGAGCTGGCCGACCGGCTCGCTTCGCAGGGGGCCGGAGTCGTGATCTCGACCCATGACGTCGAGTTCGCGGTCGCCTTCGCCGACCGGGTGGTGCTGCTCGGCGACGGCGAGGTGATCGCCGACGCCGAGATGCCGACCGTGCTCAGCGGCGGCTGGTACTTCGCCTCGGAGACCGCCCGGGTACTCGACCGGCCCGGCCTGGTCTCGGTCGGCCAGGGAATCGAGCTGCTGGCCGGCGGTCCGCCGGACGATCCGATCGAGGCCGCGGGAGGGGAGCCGCGATGAGCTGGCAGGTGGTCAGCGTGGTCGTGCTGATGTTCGCGCTCGGCGCCGGGATGCTCTGGTACGAGCGTTCCCGGCCGCCCTCGCAGATCGTCGCCCTGGTTGCGGTGCTGGCCGCCCTCGCCGTGGCCGGTCGGATCGTGCTGGCGCCGATCCCCAACGTGGTCGCGACCACCGACATCGTGATCATCGCCGGGTACGTGCTCGGGCCAGCGCCGGGCTTCGCGGTCGGGGCGCTGGGCGGGTTGGTCTCGAACTTCTGGCTCGGCCAGGGAATCTGGACTCCCTGGCAGATGGTGGCCTGGGGGATGTGCGGGGTCGGCGGGGCGGCGCTCTGGTATTTCACCCGGGGCCGGGTCAAGCGCTGGGTGCTGGCGGTCTTCTGCGGGCTGGCCGGGGTTCTATTCGGTGCCTGGATGAATCTTGAGACGATGGTCAGCTTCGGGGGGGAAATCTCCCTCGACCGGTACCTTGCACTTGAGGCACGAGCAATTCCGTTCGATATCGCACATATGACCGGCAACATCATCTTCGCCCTGGCCGCCGGCCCGGCCATGATCGCTGCCCTGACCCGGTTCCGGGAACGTTTCCAGTGGCGGCAGGCCGAGGCCGACGCGACCTCGGGCGGCCCCGGAGGCTCCGGGTCCGGTGGAGCCGGGGAGCCTCGGCTTCACGGCCGGATGGGTGCGGCCGGGACCGCGATGATCACACTCGGCGCGGTGCTCTTCGCGCTCGGCGGCCCGAGCGTGACCCCGAAGGCGGAGGCCGCCTACACGGCCCAGGCAGTCCAGGCGACGACCTGGCTCAAGGCCCAGCAGAACACGGACGGCGGGTTCGCGTCGACGCCGGGCGGAACCTCGTCGGTCAACATCACCACCCGGACGATGTTCGCGCTGGCCGCGACCGGGGTCAACCCGCTGGACGTGAAGTCGAGCGTAACCCCATACGGCTACCTGATCAACCATCGCAAGGACATCATGGACGCCAGCGACATCGCGCTGACCATCCTCGCGCTGAAGACCGTCGGGCAGGACCCGAGAGATTTCAAGGGACGCAATCTGATCGAGGCGCTGCGCGTCAGGCGCGGCAACGGCTCGTTCGGCAATGACGTCAACGTGACCGCCTTCTCGGTGCTCGCCTTCCGCTCGGTCGGAGCGTCCAAGGACGCCCAGTACTCACTCAAGTGGCTCTACAAGGCTCAGAATGACAACGGCGGCTGGGGAATCGCCAAGGGCGCGAAGAGCGAGGTCGACTCGACCGCGACCGTCCTGACGGCGATCGGCGGCAAGAAGCAGGCCAACCGGGCGATCAATTTCCTGGACAAGAGGCAGAAGGACTCCGGCGGCTTCGTCTCCGGGTCGACCGTGAACTCGCAATCGAGCGGACTGGTGATCCAGGGACTGATCGCCCAGGGTCGAGGGATGAACTCCCTGCGCCGGAACGGCAACTCGGCCGCCGATTTCCTGCTCGCCCGTCAACAGGACGACGGCAGCATCTGGTACTCGCGCGACAGCGACCAGACCCGGGTCTGGGTGACCGCCGACGCGACCACCGCGCTGGCCGGCAAGACTCTGCCGATTGCCGCTCCCAAGCGGGAGGAAGAGGAAGACAACGGCTCGAACAACTACGGCGGCGCCAGCCCCGGCACGAACAACAACACGCCCGGCGACAGCACCACCACGCCGACCTACACGCCGCCACCGGGCTCGATGGCCGAACCTAATGACACCAATACGGGCAACGGGAATCCCGGCGCCGGAAACCGTGGCAACAACGGCAACCCGAACCCGGGCAACGGGGGGAATGACAACCCCGGAACGGATCCGAGCACCACGGCCCCGCCGAGCGACACCACGATCCCGCTGGTCCCGGACGCCCCCAGCGACGCCGTGCTGGCCGCCTCCGAAGCTGGTCCCCAGCCGAAGCCGCTGATCGCGATCCTGATCGCGCTCGGGGTGAGTGGCGCACTTTGCGGCGGCACGATCCTGCTGGTCCGGCGGTTCCGGTGGTAGGCCGGTCGCAATCCCTCGAAGCGATCGCCGGATCCCACTTTGAGGTAGTCGTGATCGGCGGTGGGATAACCGGTGCCGGCGTTGCGCTGGACGCCGCCTCACGCGGCTACTCGGTCGCCCTGCTCGAAGGGCGTGACTACGCGATCGGCACCTCGTCGCGCTCCTCGAAGATGGTTCACGGCGGGCTCAGGTACCTCGAGAACTTCGACGTCGGGCTGGTCCGCGAAGCCCTGCTCGAACGACAGCTGATGGTTGAGCTGGCGCCGCATCTCGTCTATCCGACCCCGTTCCTGGTCCCGACCTTCGGCGACGACAAGCCGGACCGGATGGTCGGCCTGGGCCTGAACGCCTATGACGTCTTGGCCGGGGCCACCGGGGGCCGCAACCGCAGGGAGCGGCGCTGGCGCCGGCGTCCTGCCGAGGCCGAGGAATCCTGGTCGCCGGACCGGCACCGGACCATCGACCGGGACGAGCTGCTCGATCTGGTGCCGGCCCTGGAGAAGCGCGACCCCGAGTCCGCCTACCTCTTCTACGACTGCCAGACCGACGACGCCCGGCTGGTGCTGACCGTGCTCGGGGAGGCCCAGCGCTTCGGCGCGGTCTGCCTCAACGGCGCCGAGGTGACCCGAGTTCTCGAGATGAACGGCAAGGCCCGTCAGATCGAGTTCGTCGAGTCCGCTTCGGGTGAGACCGTGGTGGTCGAGGCGGACAACATCGTCAACGCGACGGGTGTATGGGCGGACCGGATCCGCCCCGGCGAGATCGAGCGGGAAGAGGATATTCCGCGGATCGCCCCCAGTCGCGGCGCGCACCTGCTCTTCTCATCCGAGGACATCGACCTCGGCAAGGCGGCCTGCATCGTCCCGGCCGGTGAGGGACGGCGGATCTTTGCCCTGCCCTGGTACGGACGTACTCTGGTTGGCACCACCGACGTCGATCACGACGGCGATTTCGAGGAAGTCGCCGCGACCGGGGACGACATCGAGTACCTGATCGACGCGCTCAACGAGTTCATGGACACCTCGCTGACCGATTCCGACATCGTCGGCGCCTACGCCGGGGTCCGGCCGCTGATCAGCACCGGCGACCCGCGCAAGTCGGTCGACATCTCCCGCCAGGCCGAACTCTACGAAACCTCCTCCGGGATGCTGACCATCACCGGTGGCAAGCTGACCACCTGGCGCCGCATGGCGAAGCAGACCGTGGACCGGATCGTCGAAAGGGCGGGCCGCGAGGCGCGCTGCCAGACCGCCGAGATCCCGCTGGGCATGGAGATCGACCCGGCCGAGTTGAACGCGCCGGACGGTGTGAGCAAGGAGTCGCTGGCCCAGCTCGCGTTCCGCTACGGCCACTCAGCCCGGGGCGTGATCCGTCTGGCCGAGGCCGACCCGGAGCTGGCGAAGCCGATCGTCGAGGGGATGCCGGACCTGATGGCGGAGGCCCGGGTCGCGATCGAGTTCGAACAGGCCCGCTCGGTCGCGGACGTGCTGCTGCGGCGGACCCGGCTCGGCCTGACCGCCGCCTCCAGCCTCGCCACTACCGAATCGGTCGAGCCGCTGGCCGACGTCATGGCGCGCGGCCTGGGCTGGGGTGATCTCGAGAAACGCAATCAGATCGATTCCTGGCTGGTGACGCTGAAGGCCGAAGGGCTGAACCCGGCCGGAGTTTGACCGTCTGCTCCACTACGATTGGAGCATGGAACTTTTCATTGACACCGGTGCCGTTTCCGAGGTCGAGGAGATTGCCGCCTGGGGCGTGCTCAGTGGCGCGACCACCAATCCCTCCCTGCTCGCCAAGGAAGACGGTGAACCCGGTGACATCATCCGCAAAATCGCCAACCTGGTGAACGGGCCCACTTCGGCCGAGGTAGTCTCCTCGGACGCGGCGGGAATGATCGAGGAAGGCCAGGCGCTGCGTGAGCTGCACGAGCACGTCACGGTCAAGGTGCCGTTCGGCGAGGAGGGCCTCAAGGCCACCCGGGCGCTCACCGACGACGGCGCGATGGTCAACATGACCCTCGTCTTCTCGCCCAACCAGGCGCTGCTGGCCGCTTCGGCCGGCGCGACCTTCGTCTCCTGCTTCATGGGCCGGCTCGATGACATCTCGGTCGATTCGACCAAGGTCGTCGAGGAGATCTGTGACGTGCTGCGCTCCGGCAGCCTCGAGTCGAAGGTGCTTGCCGCCTCGATCCGTCACCCCGAGCACATGGTGGTCGCCGCCTCGCTCGGCTGTGACATCGCCACCGTGCCGGCCAAGGTCTTTCACCAGATGCTGAACCACCCGCTGACCACGGAAGGTGCCGCCAAGTTCGAATCGGACTGGAAGACGCGCCCCGAATTCGGCGAGTGGCTCAGCGGCCTGGTCGCCGCGCGCAAGGGCTGAACATGGCCGACCTGAAATCGAAGACCCTGGCCGAGCTCCACGAGCTGGCCGGGAAAGCAGGCATCGAAAAATTCCGGCTGCTCCGCCGCGAGGAGCTGATCGACCGGCTCGGAGATTCCGACGGCAGCGCCGACGGGGATTCCAACGACGGGGCGGAGGCCACGCGCGGCGATCGGCGTGAATCCGGCGGCGCGTCGCGTCGGCGTCGCAGTGATCGTGACCGCGGTCGTCGCGGCGACCGGGAGCGGCGCGGCAAGGACCGCTCCGGAGGCGAGAGCGAAGCGAAGTCCGGTCGCGATTCCGCCAAAGGCGAAGCCGAGTCCGAGCCGGAGCCCGAACTGACCGAGATCACCGGGGTGCTTGACGTCCTGCCTCGCGGCAGCGGCATCATCCGGGCCGAGGATGCTCCCTCGGCCGGGATCTACGTTTCCCCGGCCCAGATCCGCCGCTGTGAGCTCCGCTCTGGCGACGAGGTGAGCGGCCCGGTCCGTCCGGCCCGCCGCGGCGAACGCCGGCCCTCGCTGGTCCGGGTCGAGAAGGTGAACGGCGAGCCGCCCGTTGACGAGCGCGCTCCGCGCTTCGAACGCCTGACCCCGATCGCGCCCCACCGGCAGATGCCACTGAGCGGCGATGCCGATGACATCCTGGCTCGTTCCGTGGACCTCCTCGCGCCGCTGGCCTTCGGGCAGCGGGTGCTGGTTGAGGCGCAGCCACGCTCCGGCCGGACCAGCTTCCTGCGGTCGCTGGCCAAGGCGATCGCCCGCGGGGCCGGGGACGAGGCGGAGATCATCGTGCTGCTGGTCGACGAGCGTCCGGAAGAGGTGACCGCGTGGTCCCGCGAGGTTCCCGAAGTGGAGATCGCCGCCGCGCCGGCTGACCTCGGGGCCCACGAGCAGGTTCGGACGGCCGAGCGGATCCTGGCCAAGGTGAAGCGCCAGGCCGAGGCCGGCAATGACGTGGTGATAATCGTCGACTCGTTGACCAGGCTCGGCAACGCCTATGGCGACCCGGGTGCGGTCAAGCCGTTCTTCGGAGCCGGCCGCGAGCTGGAAGAGGAAGGCGCCGGTTCGGTCACCGTGATCGCGACCGCGCTCTGGGGATCACCGGGCGATCAGGACGTGATGGACGCGGTCCACACGACCGAGAACTCGACCATCCGCCTTGACGCCAGTCTCGCCGCGGCCGGGGTGAAGCCGGCGCTGGACGTGACCGCCTGCGCGGTCTCGGGCCAGGAGGCGGTGCTCGACGAGGCCGAGGTCGACGCGGTGCGTCGCCTCCGCGCAGAGCTCAAGGACATGGAGCCTGTACCCGCCGCAAACCGCATGGCAGAGCTGATCGAGGGCTCATCCAGCAACGAAGACCTGCTCAAGCGACTTTAGAACCCCGGGAATTCCGGAGCTTGGTTCGATTTGCAAGCGCTATAGCCGAGCGAATCGAACCAAGCGGGTTTTCTTAACGGCGGAAGGCGACGCGGCGCCAGCTCGGCTCTTTGGCGAGCTGGATCATCTCCGGCCCGCGATCGGGCTGGATGTAGCCGAAGGTCTGGCGGCGCTCGTCAAAGACGATGTCGAGCTCGCCTTCCTTGACGCGCTGATCGAGCCAGGCGCCGCGGAAGACGAGGCGGCGCAGCCAGTGGACGAAGCTCTGATTGCCGGGTCCGGTCAGATCTTCCCAGTGATGGGTGACATGGACCCCGAGCTCCGAGCTCGGCTCCTCGATCTCGCCGGAAACGGCGAGGTGGAGCAGGTCATGGAGTTCGGCGAAAGTCAGTCCGGGCGTGACGAAGCCGAGCCGCACGGCGGCCTGTTCGACTCTCTGGCTGAAATCCCGTTCGTTGAACGCGAATCGGAGATTGCCGTACTCGAGCACATAGTCAGTGCCCGACTCGTAGTTTCCTCTGCGGGTCTTTTTTCTTTCCACGGTTGAAGCCTTGAGCGCCCGCGGCATGGTCCAGGGACGCCTGGGCATCATGCCTTGACGATCCCTTTAGGGACTTCGCGACCCTCGGCCTGAACGGGCGGTTGCACCCCGAAAGACTCGTTGCAGGGTTTCCCGGATCGGACGGGGGGAGAGTTTTGTGCGCCCCGGGCTTATAGGGGCATGGCGATCGAAGGAGAAATCAGCTGCCCGGTGCGGCGGTTGAGGGCCTCGGAGAAGTCACACCGAGTGTGTGGGACGGGCTGACTTCAACCAGGAGGCTTCAGCCGAGTCTTCCCGAACCTGACTGCGGATGTGATCGAGGATGGTCAGCCGTGTTGGTCTTGACGGAGATCTATCGCCGAGACGTAGGCCGCGAAAAAGTCGAAGCGTCCTGCGCGTCCACTTTCGATCGTTGCGTTAGATTGGATGCTCCAAACGCTAGGTGTTGACCAAGGAGGGCTTTTGCTTATCGATAAGAGGACGGCGATGGGACCGAAGGTATTGGTCGTGGCGCTGGTGTCGCTCGTATGTTGCGTCGCTGTGGGATGGCTTCTAGCCTCTGCCCCCTCAGCTGACGCTCATGCAAACGATAGATGCACGTGGGAGACGAGCGTGCGATATCCGGACGGATACTGGGCTTGCGTATTCGACTATCCAAAACAGCCAACAGGGACCCGTCACTGGTTCCAGGCTGCTAACCCCAAGCGGAACTGGAAACGAGGCGGCTCGATGGCGCAGGGACACCCGAACGCGCGCGTTTGCGTGGGTATCAAACGCGCATCAAACGGAGACAGGGCTCACTTTAGCTGTGACGCTGGTTGGACGGAAGGCTTCACGGGTGCGGCTTGGCGCCCGGGTTGGATTTACAATCGCCACAACGGAAACGGCAAGATCACTACGTTGAACTCTGGCTTTAGCTGGCCGGATGGAACAAACTAGGTCTAGAAGGGAATCGAGATGACTTTCTCAATCAGCTCTCGGAGCAAGTTTGTTGTGTTGCTGCTCGCCGCCTTAGCACTTGCCGTTCTTGCCGTGTTCCTGTTGAGCGGCAGTAACCGCGCGGGTGCCACAAATGAGACTGGAGACTCAGGGTTCGAGATTTCCCAGGAAGAAGCGATCGATCTCAAGTCACTGCCACCAGAAATCACGTTCTACGTCGCTTCGTCAGCGCGTCTTGGTACCGGACGTCAGGACCCTGATTTTCGTGAGGGGGACAGCTGGGAAGACCATGTATTGGAATCTCACGTCAACGCGGTTCAACCAGCTGGAAAACTGGATGACCGGAATGTGTGGCTGGCGGATATGCAGTTTTCCGAGTCAGACCGGCGAATCTGCTTTTACGTCGGCGGCGCCGCATCGTGCCAGTTTCTTCCGGGCTTGTTGAACGGCAAGCTCTACACCACTTCTCCGGTGTCTTGCAGCGAATGGAGATTCGCAGGCGTTGCTCCAGACGAGGCTGTCAAGGTCGAATTCAGCGATCCAAAGCAACGAACCGTTCAGACAGTGCCGGTTGAATCGAACATCTACGGAGGGACAATTCCCACTCACGACACGGTCGCGCGCGCCATCGACGCTAGTGGCAACGTTGTTTTTGAGAATGAGATTCCTATGAACTTCTTTGCCAGCGATAACGGGAACTGTCCACAGTAGTTCGCCCGATGAGGTTATGCGGGTCGCCAGCGTTCGGGCGACCCGCAAGCGTGGAGCAGTGGTTACGGTCACGATGGGGGTTTCGATTTTTCTTCCGTGGGTCTTTTCTT
Source organism: Solirubrobacterales bacterium (assembly GCA_044464425.1). GTDB lineage: Bacteria > Actinomycetota > Thermoleophilia > Solirubrobacterales > 70-9 > 67-14. The sequence goes on from JBIQLL010000003.1 coordinate 121,058, forward strand.
TCCGCGGTTGAAGCCTGAACGGACGGTTGCACCCCGAAAGACTCGTTGCAGGGTTTCCCGGATCGGACGGGGGGAGAGTTTTGTGCGCCCCGGGCTTATAGGGGCATGGCGATCGAAGGAGAAATCACCTGCCCCGCCCGGCGTTTTCACCGGTTGAGGGTCGAGCGGGTGCACGGCTTCGAGGTGCCGGTCGCCGATCACCTTCTCTCGCGGCTGCTCGGCCTGGCGTTGCTCGATCGCAGCGACGCGCCGGAAGGCCTGCTGATCCCGCGCTGCCGTTCAGTCCACACCTTCGGCATGCGCTTCCCGCTGGATCTGCTCTTCCTCGGGCCGAACTGCGAGCCGTTGATTGCGGTGCGTGAGGTGGGGCCTCGCCACCGGGTCCGGGTGCCCGAGGCAGCGGCGGTCTTGGAGCTTCCCTCGGACTGGGACGTCGAGTGCTGCGAGAGCCGCCTTGCGGATGCCGGGGCGGGATGGTGATGCTGCCCGGCCCGGAGAAAACCGCCCGGCTCGTGGTCTGCGAGGACGACCAGCCGACCCTGGAGCTGCTGGCCGACCACCTGGTCGCCGACTGCTTCGAGGTGCTGACCGCATCGACCGTGGCCGACGCGATGCGACTGTGCACCTACAACGAACCCGACCTGCTGTTGCTCGACCTCGCGCTGCCCGACGGGTCCGGTCTCGACCTGCTGCGGACGATCCGCAACCCGGATCGCTCGGTCAACCGGATCGATCCCGGCCTCGGGGTGATCATCGTCAGCGGCCGCGGCACCGAACGGGACCGGGTCAGAGGGCTCGGCGAGGGGGCGGATGACTACGTGCAGAAACCGTTTAGTTACGGTGAACTCCTGGCGCGGATCAACACCGTGCTGCGGCGCCGGCGGCTCAGCCGGCCGTTGATGCAGGTAGCCGACATCGAGATCAACGACGTCGAGCACACGGTCACTGTGGGCGGGCGCTTCATTCGGCTTTCGCTGAAGGAGTACGCGCTGTTGAAGGCGCTGGCCCGCGAACCGAGCCGAGTCTTCTCGAAGGAGGAGCTGCTGCTGGAGGTCTGGGGCTACCGCAGCGGCGGTCACACCCGGACCCTTGAGGCCCACTGCAGTCGGCTGCGCAAGAAGCTCGACCCCGAGCAGGGCCGGTACGTTCGGAACTGTTGGGGAGTCGGCTACCGGTTGGTCGGGCCATGAGGGCGGACGTTCAGAGCCTGCTGCCTCTGCTCGCGGCGCTGGCGGTGGTCGCCGGGCGGGAGGCGTGGCTCGCTCACCGCCGCAGCCTGGCCAACCGAGCCCTCCACGAGGCTCGACGCCCGCTGCAGGCGATCGCACTTTCGCTCCCGGCCGGACCGGGCAGGCTCACCCCGGCGTTGCCGGTCTGGCAGGCGATCCGGGCTCTGGGCGAGGTCGATCGGCAGATCAACGGCGGTGCTCCGGATCGGGCGCGACCGGAGCCGATCGCCTGCCGGCTGATGGTCGAGGCCTGTGTGCGGCGCTGGCAGTCGAGGGCGCGGATGGCCGGAGGTGGGATCGAACTGCGATGGACCGGGCCCGAGGCTCTGGTCACGGGCGATCCGGCCGGGCTCTCGGCGGCGATCGAGAACCTGATCGTCAACGCGATCGAGCATGGCGGCCCGCGGATCATGGTCCGGACGCTGGTCATCGGCCAGCGCCTGCGGATCGAGGTGCGGGACGACGGAGTGAGCCACCGGCCGAGCGAGCGGGCCGACAGTCCGGCGGAGGTGATCGCCCGCCTGCGAGGCAAGGAGAGGCACGGACACGGGCTGGCCGTCGTGAAGGAAGCGGCCCGGGCCCACGCCGGCAGGTTCGACCTCGAGCTCGGCTCCGACGGTTCGATCGCCACGCTGGTGCTGCCCTGCCTGACTCGCGCCGCGGCACCACAGCCGGGACCGGTCCGAACCGAGGTGTGAGGAGGGACGATGAGCCGTCGGCGTCGAGCCATCCTGATGCTTCTGGCGGCGACAGGGGTAGGCCTGCTCGCGGTCACCCTGGTCGGCGGCTACTCCTCCTCGGTGGCCGAGAGCTACGGCGAGCTTCGCCCGGTGGTCGTGCTGACTCGCAGCCTGACTCCCGGCGAGGTGGTCTCGCCCCGAACCGCGGCGAGCAGTTTCGAGGTGCGCCAGGTGCCGAGCAGATTCGCGCCGGCCGGGGCGCTCCGCAACCCGGCCCAGGCGATCGGCCTGGAAGTGGCGGCAGCCATGCCGGCCGGCAGCTACCTGACCGGGCCAGGGCTCCGGCCTCGCGGCAGTGAGAAGCCGAAACGCCCACCGGTCGGACGCGGCCGGCACGCGGTGGAGATCGCGGTTGCCGGAGCGGGTGCGCTGAGCGGCGCCGGAAAGGTCGATGTGCTGGTCACCACCGACAACGATCGGGGCGGCGGGCGAACCGTGGTCGCAGCCCGCCGGGTACCGCTGATCGCGATCGGTCGCAGTGGCCAAAGCGAGACCGGGCCCGGTCTGACCGAGGTCACCCTGGGGTTGACCCGGAGCCAGGCGATCCGCCTCGTTGACGCCCAGGCCTTCGCCCGGCGAGTCACCATCCTGCCGCCGGCCGGAGGTTGAGATGGACCCGCGGGCGAGATTGGCGGCGGAGATCCGAGCCGGCCTGATCGAGCGGCGCCGGGCCGGTGCCGGGGCGGACGAGGGGATCGAGGCGGCGATCCGCGGCGCGGTGGACAGTCGGGCGAGGATGCTCTCCGAGTCAGCGCGGGAGGATCTGGTCGAACGGATCATCCGTGAGGCGTCCGGGCTCGGACCACTGGAAACACTGCTGGAGGACAGCACGGTCGAAGAGGTGATGGTCAACGGCCCGGACCTGGTCTACGTCGAGCGGGGTGGCCGGATCGAGCCGGCCGGGGTTAGCTTCGAGGATGAGGACCAGCTCCGGAACACGATCGAGCGGATCCTCGCGCCGCTCGGCCGCCGGGTCGACGAGCTCAGCCCGATGGCTGATGCCCGGTTGCCGGACGGGTCCCGCGTGAATGTGGTGATCCCGCCGCTGGCGGTCGACGGCCCGGCGGTCTCGATCCGCCGCTTTCCCGGTGAGCGACCGACCGTCGAGGACCTCGTCGGGTGGGGCACTCTGACCGCGGCACAGGCTGACCGGCTCGAGCGGGAAGTGACCCGGCGTCGCAGCGTCCTGATCAGTGGCGGCACCGGCTCCGGCAAGACCACCCTGCTGAATGCGCTGTCCGGCTTCATTGCCGACGGTGAGCGGATCGTGACGATCGAGGACGCGGCCGAGCTCTGCCTGGCCCAGCCCCACGTGGTGCGGCTGGAATCACGGCCTCCGAGCATCGAAGGCAGGGGCCAGGTCACGATCCGCGACCTGCTTCGGAATGCGCTGCGGATGCGTCCCGACCGGATCCTGATCGGTGAGGTACGGGGACCGGAGGCGCTCGACCTGCTGACCGCGCTGAACACCGGCCACGACGGAGCGCTCTCGACCGTTCACGCCAGCTCGGCGACCGATGCGCTGGCCCGGATCGAGGTGCTGGCGCTGATGGCCGACGTCGGCCTGCCGCTCAACGTGATCGGCGCCCAGCTGCGCCGCGGGATCGACCTGATCGTCCACATCTCCCGAACCGAGGACGGCGGCCGTCGGGTGACCGAGATCGAGGAGGTCGCGACGTGAAGCGGGCCGGGAAGGACGGGTCGTGACCGGGGCACCGGCGGCAGCGATGCTGGCCGGACTCGCCGCCGCGCTCGGGGTCGCGGCCGCCTGGGAGGCGTTCGGCGGAGCCCGCACCGACGCCACCGAGGATGGCTCGGCAGGCGAGTGGGGCGGTGGAGGGACCGGTGCCCGGGTCTGGCTGGGCGCGACGATCGAGCCGCTCCGGCGGGCCGGGAGGGAGGGCTACCTGCCGACCTCGGACGAGCGCTTCCGGCTGGCCCTGCTGTTCAGCTTCGCCGCGATCGCGCTCGGCTGGTGGCTGATCGGCCCGGTGGTCGGCCTGCTGCTGGCGGTAGCCGCACCGGTCGTCGCCGGCTGGCTGATCTCGAGAGGGAGGAGGCGTTACCGGCGGTCAGTCGAGAGGTCGCTACCGGAAGTCGCGCGGGCGATCGCCGACTGCCTCAGCGCCGGCCACTCGCCGCGTGGCGCTCTGATCGCCGCCACCGCCTCCCTGGAAGGACCGGCCAGGAGCGAGTTCCAGGCCATGCGCTACGAGCTGGAGGCCGGGACGCCGACCACCGACGCGATTCACAACCTGGCGGCCCGCTTCGGCTCTCCCAGAGTTGACGCCTTCACCACCGCCCTGATCAGCCAGCGGCTGGCCGGCGGCGATCTGGCGGCTCTCCTCCGTCGCTTCGCGGAAGGCGCGGCGGAACGCGATCGGGTCGCCGAGGACGCCCGTTCGGCGACCGCGCAGGCCAGGTTCACCGGCTATCTGGTGGTCGCGATGCCGGTCGGCGCGGCGCTGTTCACCCAGCTGCTCCGGCCCGGCTTCTTCGGCTCGATCCTCGCCTCGGTCCCGGCTCTGATCCTGGTCGGGCTGTCGCTCGCGCTGCAGCTGGCCGGATTCATCCTGATCTCGCGGCTCGCCCGGATCGGGGTGAGTTGAGGTGGAGGTCCGATGAGCGCGCTGCCGGCCCTGCTCGCGATCGGCGCCTTGCTGCTCGGCGGTTACGGGCTGCGGGAGATGCTGCGCGAGGTCGACGTGGAAGCGGAGCCGGGAAGCTCAGCGTCCGGGGGTATCACTGCCCCCGACGTCCGGGCCGACCCCGGCGGTCACCCGGTCGCCGAACCCGCCGACTTTCTCGGCCTCGGCGAACGGATCCGCCGGGCCGGCCTGGAGGAAGCTCTGGTTCCGCGCTCCGTGCTCCTGGCCAAGGGGTGCCTGGCCGCCTTCGGGATGCTCTCCGGCTCGCTATTCATGACCGTCACGCCGGGCCGGCTGGCGCCGCTGATCCTGGTCGGGGCGGCGGCCGGCGGATTCATCCTGCCGGACTTCCTGCTCGAGCGGGCGGCCCGGCGGCGGCACCTGAGCATGGTCGCGGCCCTGCCCGACGTGCTGGACCTGCTGGCCGTCTCGGTCCAGACCGGCCGCGGCCTCGGCCGCGGCCTCGGGGGCTGCCTGGTCGACCTGGCCGGATCGGGTCGCGGCCCGCTCATCCGGGAGCTGGCCCGGGCCGGCGACGACATGGCCTGGGGCAGCGGTCAGGCAGTGGCCCTGGAAGATCTGAGGCGGCGGGTCGGTGGGCCGGAGATCACCTCGTTCGTGTCTACCCTGGAGCGCTCCCGGCGCCTCGGGTCACCGCTGGCCGACCAGCTTCGCCGTCAGTCGGCGACGCTGCGGCAGGATCAGCGCCGGGCGATCGAGGAGCAGGCCGCCCGGGCCGCGCCGAAGATCCAGCTGGTGATCGCGCTCATCCTCGTGCCCTCGGTCCTGCTTCTGATCGTCGCCGGGCTCGCCGCCAACGCCGACAGCCTGATCAACGTGGGGTACTGAACGGCATCAGGTGGTTTCGCGAGCCGCCTTGGGCGAAGTCTGGGCGACCTCTTCGAGCAGGCGGGCCGCGACGTAGGTGCCGACCCGGGTGATCTCCTCGAAGCCGTCGATGTCATCCATGTGCTTCGGGATGAAGGCGATCAGATGGCCTTCCTCCAGCTCGAAGGCGAACCGCTTCGGCGGGCTCTCGGTCAGCCAGACGATGAAGCTGGGCGAGAAGAGCCGCCGTACCCAGACCGGATCCTGCCCCTTGCGGACGAAGATCTCATAGCGATCCAGGATCGCTTCGCTTTCCAGGGTGACCCGCTCGTGGTCGAAGCGGAACTTGTCCTCGACACCCTCGAGGAACTTGAATCCGGACTTGTTCTGCACCCTGAGGTCGGGCATGTGCTCGACGATCTCGGGCATCTCGATGTGGATCAGGGTGAACGGGTAGTTGGTCTCGTTGCGGTTCCCCTTGCTGTCATGGGTGACCTCGGTGTAGGTGTAGAGCACGATGTCGCCCTCGACCCCGTCGGCGAGTGGGCCGCGGAAGATCTCGTCGGTGCCGCGCTCATCGCCCTTGCGCAGGAGCGGCGTCAGCTCGCCGATCTCCTCGTTCTCGATCCGGGTCAGGCCATGCGAGGCGCAGTACGCGTCATAGAAGGCGTCCTCGGCCTGGTTGTCGGCGATCAGGAAAACGATCAGGAGGCCGATCAGGCCGACGACCACGAAGGCGATGCCGCCGATCGCGGGCAGGCCGGCGGCGGCCAGCACGACCAGGGTCAGGAGGCTGACGACCGCGATCGAGACCCAGGCCACGGGGCGCCGGATCAGCGACTTGAACTTCTCGCCCCGCAGCTGGTTGGCGTTCGTGATCTCGCTGGACGATGGCTCGGCCGTGGCGCCGTCTTTCTCTTCAGACATGGCGGCAGCCTATTGGCTCGGGCGGGCGCGCCGGCTGCAACCGCGGTTGCAGGTTTTGGAAGAAAGTGGGGGGTTGTGTTGCAAAGTGGGGCGAAGTGGGTTATGTTCCTCATCGAGTTGAAGCCAAGGGCCGGGGTGATGGAGCTCCTCCCGCTCTCACCACCCCGGCCCAACTCTTTCCCGGTCAACCAACGGCGAGCCATAGAAAGGACGAGGAGCGGTGGCGTTCAGAGGCCAGCACGAACACAGCCTCGATTCCAAGGACCGCCTCACGGTGCCTCGCAAGTTCCGCGCCGCGCTTGACGACGGATACGTTCTCGCCAAGGGACCGGATGCCTGCCTCTGGCTCTACGCGACCAAGGACTTCGACGCGATGGAGGAGCGCTACGTCGCTCCGCACAGCCCGTTCGGGGCCGACGCCCGCAACCTGCGGCGCATGATCAACGCCAGTGCCGACGAAGGCGAGCTCGACGCGGCCGGCCGGATCCGCGTTCCCGAGCCACTGAAATCGATGGCCGGCCTCGAGGGGGCCTGCGCCGTGGTCGGGACCGGCGATTACATCGAGATCTGGAACGCCGAGGCCTGGGCGAAGCTGAACGAGGAGCTGCTCGGCCAGTTCGCCGGGGTGGCGGAGAACCTTTCCGGAGGCGGCGAGTGACCGCCGCGGCGCGGCTCGCTCCGATCGGAGCCAAGGTGAGCGACTACCGCGACATCCAGCCCCGTCCTGACCAGGGTCCCCGCGGTCACCTGCCGGTGCTCGCCGGCGAGCTGGTCGACCTGATCGGCCCGCAGCCGGGGGAGACGGTGATCGACTGCACCTTCGGCGCCGGCGGCCACGCCCGGCTGGTGGCTGAACGAATCGGGCCGGAGGGAACCCTGATCGGGATCGACCGCGACCCGATCGCCCGCACCCGCTTCCAGGAGTTCCAGGCTGAGGCCCGCTGCCGGACCCGGTTCCTCGCGGAGGAGTTCAGCCTCGCTCTGAAATCCCTGCAAAATGAAGGAATTCGTGCATCGGCGCTGTACATGGATCTTGGGATGTCTTCGTTACAGGTGGATGCTGCGGACCGCGGCTTCTCCTACTCACATGACGCGCCGCTCGACATGCGGATGGACCCGCGCCAGAGCCTGACCGCCGAAGAGATCCTCAACACCTGGGATGAGCAACAGCTCGGCCGCATGCTGCGTGAGCTCGGCGAGGAACGCTACGCCGGCGGGATCGCCCGGCAGATCGTCGCCCGGCGGCCGCTCCACACGACCGCGGATCTGGTCGAGGCGATCAAGGCCGGAATGCCGGCCGCGGCCCGCTTCGGCTCCGGCCACCCCGCCCGCCGCAGCTTCCAGGCCCTGCGGATCGCGGTGAACGGCGAGCTCGAAGCGGTTGACGCCGCCCTGCCGATCGCCTGGGACACGCTGGAGGTCGGCGGTCGCATGGCCGTGATCTCGTTCCACTCACTGGAAGATCGCCGGATCAAGAGGTTCTTCAACGACCTCGCGACCGGCTGCATCTGCCCGCCGGAGTTGCCGGTCTGCGTCTGCGGCCACGAGCCGGAAGCCGAAGTCCTGACCCGCCGGCCGATCTCGGCCGACGAGAACGAGGTCGCAGCCAACCCGCGGGCCCGTTCGGCTCGTCTGCGCGGCGCCCTGAAGCTGAGTGAAAGGGCGGCCGGCTGATGGGCGCCCCAGCCCGCACCGTCCCGGTCCTGCCGGCCCGCGTGCCGGCGCGCCGGATCCCCCGGCGGCGACCGGCCACCCGACGTCCCGGCGCGCGCCAGCACTCCGGGCTGCGCCTGATCGGCCGCAGCGCCCACGCGGTAACCCACTTCCCCGAGTCCGGCCTGGTCCGGACCGCGGCGACCGGCCGTCGTTGGATCCTGGTGATCGGAGCCCTGCTGCTGGCCACGGTCGCGATCAACGTGGTCACGGTCAGCTACGGCTCCATGGCGAGCAAGCTCGAGACCCAGATCGAGTCGATCGAACGTCAGAGCGCGATCCTCAAGTCCTCACAGACCGCGGCTCTGGCGATGCCCAGGGTCCAGGCCAAGGCCGAGTCCGAGGGCATGGTCCTGCCGGAGCCGGACGCGGTCCGGTACCACTCCTTCCACCCGTCTGATTACGCGGCGGCCGCCGATCGCCTGGCGGCCGGGGGCTGATGCGAACCCGCCTCGAGCGCCGGACGGGCATCCTCTTCGCGGTCAGTCTGCTGCTTCTGGCCGGGCTCTTCGCCCGGGCCTTCGTGCTGCAGGTGGTCCAGGGATCCTCGCTCGCTTCGCAGGCGGCCAGCCAGCAGCAGGACATCATCGAGGTGCCCGGGCTGCGCGGCTCGATCCTCGACCGCAACGGCCAGCCCTTGGCCGGCTCCGAGCCGGGCGCGAGCATCTACGCCACACCCTACCAGATCGACGACGCCCCGGAAGAGGCGAAGCGGATCGCCAAGGCTCTCGACACCGACCCGGACGAGGTTCTGGACGCGATCACGCAGCCGGGTGGGTTCTCCTACGTGGATCGCAAGGTCGACCTGAAGAAGGCCGACGCGGTCGAGAAGCTGAAGCTTGAAGGGGTAGGCCAGATCCCGGACACGCTGCGGGTCCGGCCGCAGGGCGACATCGCCTCGCAGGTGATCGGCGCGGTCAGCGAGGACGGCACGGGCCTGACCGGAGTCGAAGCCTCCGAGGACGACGTGCTGACCGGCGTGAACGGTGAGCGGCGGCTGGTCAAGGACGCCTTCGGCGACCCGATCAGCCTCGAGAACGCCCGTGACGCGGAGGACGGCAAGCCGGTCCAGTTGACCCTCGACGCCGCGATCCAGGCCAAAGCCGAGCAGGTTCTGGCAGAGATCGGCGAACAGAGCGACCCGATCAACGCGTCGGCGATCGTGATGGACGCCAAGACCTCGGACATTCTCGCGATGGCCAACTGGCCCTCGGTGAACCTCGACGATCTCGGTGACGCGGACCCCGAAGACCTGCTCAACATCGGCACCTCGTACACCTACGAGCCGGGCTCCACCTTCAAGGCGATCACGGTCGCCTCCGCGCTGGAGACCAACACCGTGACCCCGACCAGCACCTTCACGTTGCCGCCCAGTATCCAGGTGTACGACCGGACGATCGAGGACAGTCACCCCCGCGGCACGATCGACCTCGACGTGGGCGGCATCCTCGCCCAGTCCTCGAACGTGGGCGCGGTGACCATCGGCCTCCAGATGGGCGGCCGGAAGTTCAGCCGCTGGATCGACCGCTTCGGCTTCGGTAAGCCGACCGGGATCGATTATCCCGGCGAGGAACAGGGCATCGTGCTGCCTTACAGCGACTGGTCCGGCTCGACGATCGGCAACGTGCCGATCGGTCAGGGCCTGGCCGTGACCCCGATCCAGATGGTGCAGGCCTACGGCGCCTTGGCCAACGGCGGCATCCTCCGCACCCCGCGGCTGATCGAGAAGATCGGCGGCCAGGAAGTGCCCGAGGACCAGGGTCACCGGGTGGTCTCGAAGAAGGTCGCGGATGAGGTCCGGACCATGCTGAAGGGCGTTCTCGCCGCCGGGGGCACCGCCTCCGAGGTCAGCGTGCCCGGCTACAGCCTCGCCGGCAAGACCGGTACCGCCCAGGTCGCCACCAAGAACGGATACTCCGACACTCGGTACGTCGCATCCTTCGTCGGGGTGGCCCCGGCGGACGACCCGGCGATCGTCGTCTCGATCATGGTCAACGAACCTCAGGGCGCCCACACGGGTGGCGAGGTAGCGGCTCCCGGCTTCGGCGAGCTGGCCAGCTTCGCGCTGCCCTACCTCGGTATCCCGACCGACTCCTAG
>JBIQLL010000003.1:131340-226363 GCA_044464425.1 Solirubrobacterales bacterium
CGGCGAGCTGGCCAGCTTCGCGCTGCCCTACCTCGGTATCCCGACCGACTCCTAGTTCTAGAATCATGGCCATGCGGCTGGACCAACTTGCCCGGGATCTGGCCTCGTCCGAGCTCGTCGGCGACCCGGGAACCGAAATATCCTCGCTTGCCTTCGACAACAGAAAAGTGGCTCCCGGAGCGCTTTTCTTCTGTGTCCGGGGGGAAAAGAGCGACGGCCACGACTTTGCCGGAGCAGCGGTCGAGGCCGGTGCCGCGGCCCTGGTCGCCGAGCGACAGCTCGAGCTGCCCGTGCCGCAGCTGCTGGTCCCCGATTCCCGTGCGGCGATGGCCCCGGTCGCGGCCCGCTTCAACGACTTCCCCACCCGGGAGATGAAGCTGGCCGGGATCACCGGCACCAACGGCAAGACGACGACCGCCTTCCTGCTGCGCGACGTGCTCGAGTACGCCGGCGTCCCGACCGGCCTGATGGGCACGGTCAAGCAGGTCGTCGGCGGGGTCGAGGAAGACGTGGTACGGACCACCGCTGAGGCGATCGACCTCCAGGCATCGTTCCGTCGCATGCTGGAATCCGGCGACGAGGCCTGCGTCATGGAGGTCTCCTCGCACGCGATGGCGATGCGTCGGGCCGACGCGATCGAGTTCGACCTGGCCGTGTTCACGAACCTGACCCAGGATCACCTCGATTTTCACAGTGACATGGAGGACTACTTCCAGGCCAAACGGCTCCTGTTCGCCGCCGGACCGGACGCCGCGGTCGTCAACATCGACGATGAGTACGGCCGAAGGCTGGCGAGCGAGTTCGACTGCCTGACCTACTCCGAGAGCGGGTCGGCCGCTGACTTCTCGGCCGTCGACGTGAGCTTCGATGCGGCCGGGGCTAGCTTCACGGTCCAGTCCGAGCACGGCGACCTGCCGGTGCGGACCGGACTGCCGGGCAGCTTCAACGTCGCCAATGCGCTGGCTGCGCTGGCCGGGGCGATCGCGCTCGGGGTCGATCCCGACGAGGCGGTTGCGGGCCTGGCCGACGCCGGCCGGGTGCCGGGTCGCTTCGAGCCGGTTGACGAAGGACAGGCCTTCGCGGTGCTGGTCGATTACGCACACACGCCCGACTCGGTCGAGAACGTGCTGCGGGCCGCTCGCGGGCTGACCGCCGGCCGGTTGATCGCGATCGTCGGCGCGGGTGGCGACCGCGATCGGGCCAAGCGACCGCTGATGGGCCGGGCCGGAGCCGAGCTCGCCGACCTGGCCGTGATCACCTCCGACAACCCCCGTTCCGAGGATCCGGCCGCGATAATCGAAGACGTGCTGGCCGGGGTCGAGGATCGCCAGTCCGTCCTGGTCGAAGAGGATCGCGACGCGGCGATAGGCCTGGCGATCCGGGAAGCCGGCCCGGGTGACACCGTGGTGATCGCCGGCAAGGGGCACGAGCAGGGCCAGGAGTTCGAGAACGGCCGGAAGATCCCGTTCGACGACCGTGAAGTCGCCCGGAACCACCTTCGCGAGCTGGTCGGGAAGCCGGCGTGATCGAACTTCCAGCCGAACGGATGGCGGCCGCCATGGGCGCCGAGATCGTCGCCCGGGGGCCGGGCGACTTTCCGGTGCGGGCCGAGATCGATTCCCGCAAGGTCGCCGGAGGCGAGCTCTTCTTCGGCTTGACGGGCGGGCAGAGCGACGGTGGCGAGCACGCCGCCGGTGCGATCGAGGCGGGGGCCTGGGGCGCGGTGGTCTCACCCGGCCGGGCGGCCGGGCTGGCCGATAGCGGCGCCTTCGTATTCGCCAGCGAAGACCCGCTGCTGGCGCTTCAGATGCTGGCCCGGGCCTGGCGGCGTGAGCTCGGCGCGACGGTGATCGGGATCACCGGGTCGGTTGGCAAGACCTCGGTCAAGGACATCACCCGGGCCCTGCTGCCCGGCGCGGTCCACGCATCGGCCGAGAACTTCAACACCGAGATCGGCCTGCCCCTGACCATCCTGGAAGCGCCGGCCGGAACCGAGAAGCTGGTGCTGGAGATGGCGATGCGCGGCGAAGGGCAGATCGCCGAGCTGGCGATGATCGCCGAACCCGACATCGGGGTGATCACCAACGTCGGCCCGGTGCACGTCGAGCTGCTCGGCTCGATCGAGGCGGTGGCAAAGGCGAAGGCCGAGCTGATCGGCGGCCTGAGGGCGGACGGCACCCTGATCGCGCCGGTCGACGCCGGTCACCTCGAACCGCACCTAGAAGGGGTGCCGGGCTTGATCCGGTTCGGTGACGGGGGGGATGTCGCGGTGAGCGGCGAGGTGGCCGAGCTGGCGGCGGTGCCGCCCGGCCGGGTGACCATGGTCGACACTCACCACGGCAGCCAGGAGTTCGCCTTTCCCTTCACCGAGAGCCACAACGTGACCAATGCCCTGGCGGCGATCGCGGCGGGTCTCGCGGCCGGCGCCACCCCGGCCGAGCTCGCCGCGCGGACGGGAGGGATCGCCTTCTCGAAGCTCCGGGGCGAGCACATCGACCTCGGATCGCGCGGCCTGCTGATCAACGACTGCTACAACGCCAACCCGATCTCGATGCGGGCCGCGCTCGAGCACCTGGCCGGGTTCCAGGGCCGGCGCAAGGTCGCCGTGCTCGGCCTGATGGCCGAGCTCGGGCCGGATACCGATGAGTTCCACCGCCAGATCGGCGAGCTGTCCCGTGAACTCGGAATCGACACCCTGATCGGGGTGGGCGAAGTAGCCCGGGGCTACGCTCCGGACCTCCAGGCAGCCGACACGGCCGAAGCCGCGAACCTCGCCGCCGGCCTGCTCGGACCGGAAACGGTCGTGCTGATCAAAGGATCTCGGTCGGCCGGCCTAGAAGAAGTAACGGAGCGGCTGGTCAAACAGGCGGAAACGATGATGGCGGAAGGAGGAAACTGATGGGCGAGATCGTGATCGGGGCGATGGCCTCGATGCTGATCTGTCTCTTCCTCTCGCCGCGCTTCATCGAGTTCCTGCGCGCCCGCGAGTTCGGCCAGCACATCCGGGAGGAGGGCCCGGCCGGCCACCAGACGAAGGCCGGCACTCCGACCATGGGCGGCCTGATCATCTTCACCGCGATCATCGTCCCCTTCCTGGTCCTCTCCGATCGTGATGCCGCCTCGATCACCGTCTTCGGGGTGGCCCTCGGCTGCGCCGCACTCGGTTTCGCCGACGACTACATCAAGATCATCAAACGCCGTTCGCTCGGCCTGCCCGGCCGCTACAAGCTGCTCGGCCAGGTCGTGCTCGCGCTGATCCTCTGGTGGGTGGCCCGCCACGAGGTCGGCCTGGAGCCGGTGATCCACTTCCGGATCGACGATCTGACCTGGGACATCGGCCCGGTCGCCTATTTCATCCTCGTCTTCCTGGTCCTGGCCGGGGCGACCAACGGGGTCAACCTGACCGATGGCCTCGATGGTCTCGCCGCCGGGTCCAGCGCGATCGTGTTGCTCGCCTACACCGCGATCTCCTTCATCACGGTCGGCCAGCATGACCTGGCGCTGTTCGCGGTCTGCCTGGTCGGCGGCTGCATCGGCTTCCTCTGGTTCAACGCCTTCCCGGCGACGATCTTCATGGGGGACACGGGTTCGCTCGGGTTGGGCGGCGCCATCGGCGCGCTCGCGGTGATGACCCAGACCGAGGTGCTGCTGATCGTGATCGGCGGGATCTTCGTGATCGAGGCGCTCTCGGTACTGGTCCAGGTCTTCTCCTTCAAGACCTTCGGCCGCCGGGTCCTGATGATGGCTCCGCTCCATCACCACTTCGAGATGATGGCCTGGTCCGAGACCAAGATCATGCTCCGCTTCTGGATCATCGCCGCGGTCTGCTCCGGCGTAGGCTTCGCGATCTACCAGCACTCCATAGGCCGCTAGCGCGGCCTATGGGCATAAATAAGTCGGCGAGCTTCGCTCCGCCTCCCAGGCTAACCCGTCCGTTCAAAACATCAAATATTTGATGAACGGACTCCGCTCGGTGAAGCACCAGCCTGACCACGCTTGAGGTATTTCGGGCGTGGTGGGCGTTTTGCGAGATCCAGGTTAGGAGCGCTATATGGCCATAACTTGGATCTCGCCGCTGATCTCACCCCAACCGGAGCCGGTTCATCCATTCTTTGTTTCTGTGAACCGGCGGGTTTGTCTGGGAGGGCGGGTTGGACCCCGCCCGACTTATTTATGAGACGCCCATCCCACGAACCCCGTTTCAGGCAGGTATTCGGCCCTCCGTGGGGAAGAAATCACGGTGGAGTATGTCCGCTCATCGAAGGCCCGTCCGCCGCTTCCTCCCGGGCCTTTTCTCGTGGTGGGGCTGGCCCGCTCCGGAATCGCTGCCGCGAGGGCGCTGAAAGCGCATGGTCAAGCCGTTTTCGGCGTTGACTCAGGTGAGCCTGACGGCCTCGATCGGCTGCGTGAATCGGGGATCGAGTTCGAAAGCTCGGTTTCCGGCGTGGAACGCCTGGATGGCGTCGCCACGGTGATCAAGAGCCCCGGCGTGCCCGAATCGGCCGAGGTGATCGCCGAAGCGAAGCGTCGCGGACTCGAAGTGATCGGGGAGCTGGAGCTCGGCTGGCGCATGTTCGAGGCCCCGGTTGTGGCGATCACCGGCACCAACGGCAAGACGACCACCACCGAGCTGACCGCCCACCTCTTCCGCTCGGCCGGCCGGTCGGTCGCCGCGGCCGGCAACGTCGGCCACCCGGTCTGCGAGGTCGCGCTCGAAGCGATCGACGGCGAGGTCGGCACGATGGTCTGCGAGTGCTCCAGCTTCCAGCTCGAGGACTCCCGCGAGTTCTCCCCCGAGGTCGCCGCCTTCCTCAACCTGGGTCCCGATCACCTCGACCGTCACGGTGACCTGGAGTCCTACCGGGCCGCCAAGCTCGAGATCTTCGCCAACCAGGTCGAAGGAGATGTGGCCGTGCTGAACGGCGACGACCCGGCGGTCAGCGACGCGAAAACCGACGCCGCGGTAGTCCGCTTCTCCACCGCGGGGGCGGCTGGCGCGCAGATCGCCCTCGATGGCGAGACGATCCTGGTTGACGGTGAACCTCTGATCGACGCCTCGGAGATGCGGATCATCGGCCGCCACAACGTGGCCAACGCGATGGCCGGTGCTGCCTGCGCCCTGGCTCTCGGCCTGACCGCGGAGGAAGTCGCCGACGGTCTGAAGAGCTTCCCGCCGGTCGCGCACCGCTACGAGCCGGTGGCCGAGATTGAAGGGGTCCTCTTCATCAACGACTCCAAGGCGACCAACGTGGACGCGACCCTGGCCGCACTCGACTCCTCGGAGCGCACGCTCCACCTCATTCTCGGCGGCAGTCGCAAGGGCGAGCCCTTCGACGGCCTGATCGGGCCGGTGGCCGCGAAGTGCCGGGGGATCTACCTGATCGGGGAGACCGCCGACCAGATCGGGGAGACCCTCGAACCCGCCGGCCTGGACATCGTCCGCTACTGCGAGGACCTCGAGGCCGCCGTCTCGGAGGCGGCCGGCGCCGCCGTGCCGGGGGAAGCCGTGCTGCTTTCCCCCGCCTGCGCCAGCTTCGACCAGTTCCGGGACTACGAGGACCGGGGCGACTCGTTCCGCCAGATCGTGGAGGAGCTCGATGTCTGAGCGCCGAAGTGCTCTACGTCCGGCCAAGGTGAAGGCCAAGGCCAAGGGCTTCTCGACCGAGTACAGCCTGCTGCTGACCGCGACCATGATCCTGCTCGCCTTCGGCGTCGTGATGGTCTTCTCGGCCAGCTCGACGACCCGCATCCTCAGCGACGGCAGCCTTGCGAGCAGCACCTTCTACCTCAAGAAGACGCTGATCGCGGTGTTCATCGGCCTGCTCTGCATGTGGTTCGTGATGCGCGGCAGCCTCAGCCGCTTCCGGGAGCTGACGCCGAAGCTGATGATCGGCACGCTGGTCGCGCTGGTCGCGGTGCTCTTCGTCGGTGCCGCGATCAACGGCACCCGGGGCTGGTTCATCTTCGGCCCGATCCAGATTCAGCCGGCCGAGTTCGTGAAGCTCGGGCTGGTCCTCTACGGGGCCAACCTGCTGGCCGACCGGCCCGACCGGCTGCACTCGATCCGGGAGATGGGCCCCTACCTCGGCATGACCGGCGTCGCGCTGCTTCTGGTGCTCGCCCAGCCCGACATGGGTTCGGCCATGGTCGCCGTGTTCGCGGTGTTCGCCACCCTTTTCGCGGCCGGTGCCCGGCCTCGGGATCTGGGCCTGCTGCTGGGCGGGGTCGGAGTGGTCGCCTTCATGTTCGCCCTGGCGGCGCCTTATCGCCGGGACCGCCTGCTCACCTTCATCAATCCCGGCGGCGACCCGAGCGGCGAGGGCTTCCAGATCATCCAGGCCAAGATCGCGATCGGCTCCGGCGGGTTCGACGGGGTCGGGATCGGCAACGGCGTCCAGAAGGCGTTCTATCTGCCGGAAGCCCACACCGACATGATCTCCGCGGTGATCGGCGAGGAGTTCGGGTTCCTCGGCATGATCGCCCTGATCCTCGTGTACGGGCTGCTCGGGTACGCCGGCTTCCAGATCGCCCGCAAGGCGAAGGACGATTACGGGCGGATCCTGGCCGGCGGCCTGACCGGGCTGCTGCTGATCCAGGCCTTCATCAACCTCTACGCGGTCATGGGCTGGGCACCGCTCACCGGCGTCCCGTTGCCACTCGTCTCCTACGGCAACAACAGCCTGATCGTCAGCCTGATCTCGATCGGGCTGATCCTGAACGTGGGCCGGGGCGGGCAGGCCGCGACGCTGCGCCGGCCGGTCGGCAACCGGGGGCCGGGACGGAATGCGAGACTGCGCCTGATCGAGGGCGATGCCCAGAACAGAACTTCAAGACCAGCGAAAAGGACATCCGGTGGCCAACGTCGTGATAGCGGCCGGCGGTACGGCGGGGCACGTGGTTCCAGCCCTCGCCATAGCCGACGAGCTTCGAGATAGAGGGGTAGAGGTGTCGTTCCTGGGCGCGCGCGGGAGGCTCGAGGCGGAGCTCGTCCCGAAGGCGGGCTACGAGGTCGATCTGCTCGACCTTTCCGGAATCGATCGCAAGAACCCGCTGAAGGCGGCCCGGGCGATGGCCCAGGCGGCGGCCGCGGTCCCGCGGGCCAGGCGGCAGATCAAGGCGCGGGGAGCCGACGCCGTGATCGGCGGCGGCGGCTTCGTCGCGGGACCGGCCGGGGTGGCGGCCCGCCGGCTGAAGCTGCCCCTGATCCTGACCGAGGCGGACCGGCATCTCGGCCTCGCCAACCGGCTGCTCGCAAAGCGCGCCGACCGGGTCTGCCTCGCCTTTGAGATCCCCGGCACGGAAGGCCCGAACGTGCGAGTCACCGGTCGGCCGGTCGGCCGCGCCGTGCTGAACGCCGACCGGGCGAAGGCCCGGGAACGGTTTAACATCGCCCCGGACGCGCGCTGCCTGCTGGTCATGGGCGGCAGTCAGGGCGCGCGCACGATCAATCTCGCCGCGATCGAAGCCCTGGCCGAGCGTCCCGGCCGCGAGTTCGCGGTGGTTCACGTTTCCGGCACGCGCGACCATGCGGTTCTGCGGGAGCGGCTCGATGCCGCGCCGCACGGGGAGGGGTACACGCTGCTCGAGTACGAGCCCGACATGGGCGACGGGATCGCCGCCAGCGACCTGGCCCTGGCCCGCGCCGGAGCCTCGGTCTTCGAGCTGGCCGCACTGGGCCGGGCCGCGGTCCTGGTCCCGTACCCGTACGCGACCGGCGATCACCAGACCGCGAACGCGAACTGGATGGCCGAGGCGGGGGCGGCCGTCGTGGTCCCGGACGGGGAGCTGGATGCCGACCGCTTGCTGCGCGAAGTGTCGGCGGTGTTGGGTGACGACGAGCGGCTGGACGAGATGTCGGCTGCGGCCAAGAAGCTCGCCCGTCCGAATGCCGCCGCCGACGTGGCGGAAGAAGTGATGAGCCTGATCGGGGGCGAGCGATGAGCTGGGCGGGGCGGCGCATCCACCTGATCGGGGTCGGCGGAGCCGGCATGTCGGGGCTCGCCTGGGCGGCCCACCGGCTCGGCGCCTCGGTGACCGGCAGCGACCGCTCCGACTCCACATATATGGAGCGTCTGCGGGCCGCCGGCGTCAAGGTGAGCGTCGGGCATGATCCCGAGAACCTGCCCGAAGGTGCGGAGGTGGTCATCTCGACCGCGATCTCGGAAGAGAACCCGGAGCTTGCCGCCGCCCGCAAGCTGGGTCTCTCGGTCCGGCACCGGTCCGAGCTGCTGGCCGAGCTCTGCTCCGCCCGGCGGCAGATCGCGGTGGCGGGAACCCACGGCAAGACCACTACCACCGGAATGCTCGCCTGGGCCCTGCGCGAGATGGGCGAGGATCCGAGTTTCTTCATCGGCGGGGAGCTGCCCGGGTTCGGGCCCGAGGGCGAGGCCGTGAACAGCGGCTGGGGCGACGGCGAGTGGGTCGTGGTCGAGGCCGACGAGTCCGATGGCAGCTTCGTCAACCTCGATCCCGAGGTCGCGGTGGTGACCAATGTTGAGATGGACCATCACGCCAAGTGGGGCAACGTAGCGACCCTCCGTGAGGCCTTCAGCGAGTTCATCGCCCAGGCCCGGGCCCTGGTGATGTCAGACGAGGAGATCGAACGCTTCGCCGGGCTTCCGGCCCTGGAGCGCGAGGTGACTCCGTTCGGCGAGGATCATCCCGGCCCGGCCGATCTCGACCTGATCGTGCCCGGCCTTCACAACCGTCTGAACGCCCGGGCGGCGATCGGGGCGCTCACCGCCGCCGGCTTCGACCCGGACCGCTCCGTGGCGGCGCTCCGGACGTTCACCGGGGTCAAACGCCGCCAGGAGTACAAGGGCGAGTGCGGCGACGCGAAGGTCTACGACGATTACGCGCACCATCCGACGGAGGTGAAGGCCACGATTGCTGCGCTCAGGGAACTAGGCCCGGAACGGCTCGTCGCGGTCTTCCAGCCCCATCTCTACTCGCGGACCAAGGTTTTCGCGGAGCAGTTCGGAAGCGCCCTGGCGGCGGCGGACGAGGTGGTAGTGCTCGATGTCTACCCGGCTCGCGAAGAGCCGGTCGGGCCGCTGGCCGGGGTCAGCGGCCTGGACATCCTGCGCGCCGTCGCCGACCGCTCCGGCGGCCGAGCCGCCTTCTGGGCGCCTGACCTCGAGGCCGCCGAGCGGATCATTCG
The DNA here is from genome assembly GCA_044464425.1 of Solirubrobacterales bacterium. Classification (GTDB taxonomy): domain Bacteria; phylum Actinomycetota; class Thermoleophilia; order Solirubrobacterales; family 70-9; genus 67-14. Next base: position 140,501 of record JBIQLL010000003.1, read on the forward strand.
CCCCCGACTCGCCCCCGGCGTGATCGTCGCGACGCTCGGCGCGGGAGACATCACGAGGCTCTCGGACCGGCTGGTGGGATCGTGAGCGCCCGAGCCTCAGATCGCGGGCGAACCGTTCGACGGGCCAGCGGGCGGAGCGCCGGCCGGGCCGGGCGAACCCCCGTTTCGCGGACCACGGAGCTGGCCAGAAAGCGCGAGCGCCGCAGCTTTCGCCTTCGTCTGTTCGGCTTCATCGGGCTGCTGCTGATCCTCATCCTCGCGGCCACGTACCAGTTCTGGCTGCGCGATTCATCGCTGGTCGGGATCAAGAACCTGAAAGTGGAGGGGATCAGCACCAAGGACGCGGAGGGCAAGCAGATCGATCAGGCGGTGCGGACCGCGATGGGCGAGATGACCACCCTCCACGTACAGCCCGATCTGCTCGACCAGGAGCTCGCCCGGTTCCCGCGAGTGGCCGGGGCGGAGATCGAGACCAAGCCGCCCGACTCGGCGACGGTCACGCTCGATATCCGGAAGGACGGCGCGATCTACGGCGAGGGTCCGGACGCCCTTCTGATCGCCACCGACGGCACCGTGCTCGGACCACCGAGCAGCGATGAGGAGACGCTGCCGCACATGGTCGAGAGTGCGCCATCGGGAGACTCTGGAGACAAGAGCGACGAGTCACCCGAGCCAACCCCGAAGGCGGGAGAGCTGCTGACCGGGCACGCGCTGGCCCAGGCGTTGGTCCTGGGCTTGGTCCCGGCTCAGATCGCGCCCTACGTGACCGAGAGCCGGATGACGGCGGACGGGGTGGAGGTCGAGCTCAGCGACGGGCTCGTCCTGCTCTTCGGCGATGCCTCGCATGCCGATCAGAAATGGCGGGCCGCGGTCTCGCTGATCGCCGACCCGACCTTTGACACCAGCAGTTATGTAGACCTGACGGTTCCTCGCCGGCCTGCTGTAAGCAGCGGCGCGGAGGGGGAAGCGACCACTGAAGAGCTCCCGGACGCCACCGCTGACACGGTCGTCACCGGCTGATGCGGGGTGCGTGGCTAACCCGCTTGGCTGCTGGCCTGAGGCCTGGTCGGCCCTGAGCCGCACCGGGCCGGAGAGCTAACCCTCGATCAAAGCTTGAGGGTACGCAAACCCTCGAGCAATGGTTGAGGAATCGCTTCTGCAGGATCGCCTGCGCCGCGTTGACAGATCAGTGATAATGCCCTACGTTGAGCGCAATTTCCGGATTCCCGGCAGCCTTGGCAACCCTGAAGCGGGCGTGCAGGATGTCGGTTCCGGAGGCTTCAACTCAAAGCTAAGATTTGGATCGGAATGATGGAGACCACATACCTCGCGGTAATCAAAGTCGTCGGCTGCGGCGGCGGCGGTACCAACGCGGTTAGCCGGATGGTCGACGCCGGAGTGCGCGGCGTCGAGTTCATCGCGGTCAACACCGACGCCCAGGCCCTGCAGGCCTGCGATGCCGACATCAAGATCTCGATAGGTCAAGAGCTGACCCGTGGCCTTGGTGCCGGCGGCAAGCCCGAGATCGGGGCCGGCGCGGCAGCCGAGAGCCGGGACGAGATCAAGGAAGCGCTGAAGGGCGCGGACATGGTTTTCGTGACCGCCGGCGAAGGCGGCGGCACCGGGACCGGTTCGGCCCCGGTGATCGCGGAGATCGCGAAGGAAGAGATCGGCGCGCTGACCGTCGGCGCGGTGACCAAGCCCTTCGAGTTTGAGGGTAAGAAGCGGATGCAGCAGGCGATGGAAGGCATCGAGAAGCTGCGCAACCACGTCGACACCCTGATCATCGTTCCGAACGAGAAGCTGCTGCAGGCGGTCGAGCGGAGGACCAGCGTCCTCGACGCCTTCCGCATGGCCGACGACATCCTGCGCCAGGGCGTGCAGGGCATCACCGACCTGATCACCATCCCCGGTCTGATCAACCTCGACTTCGCCGATGTGCGCACGATCATGCGCGACGCGGGTTCCGCTCTGATGGGCGTTGGTGCCGGACAGGGTGAGAACCGGGCGATCGACGCGGCCAAGGCCGCGATCACTTCGCCGCTGATCGAGGAATCGATCAAGGGCGCGACCGGCATGCTGCTGAACGTCACCGGCCCGGAAGAGCTCGGTCTGTTCGAGGTCAACGAAGCGGCCCAGCTGGTTCAGGCCGAGGCTGATCCGAACGCGAACATCATCTTCGGCTCGGTGGTCGACCAGTCGCTGGTCGACGAGGTCCGGGTGACCGTGATCGCCACCGGCTTCGAGGGCTTCGAACTCCTGGCCCGCACCCCGCAGCGGGTCCGCCGCCGCTACGAGTCCCGCAAGCGAGTCTCCTCGGAGGACACGGACATCAGCAATCTCCGGGTCGGCGACTCAGACATCGAGGTCCCGCCGTTCCTGCAGGATTAGGACGGTAAGGTCGATGCCTGCTGCGGGGTGGCAGGGAACGGGCGTCTCATAAATAAAAGGGTCGCGCGGGCTACCGCCCTCGCTCGACAAACAACCCGCCCCACCCACAGAGACAAAGAATGGTTGGGCGGGGCTCTACCTGAGGCACTTCGGGCGGGGTGGTCGGTGCGGTGAGGTTGAAGTTTGGAGCGCTATGTGGCGGTAGCTTCAACCTCACCGCCGATCCCACCCCGAAGCACCTCAAAGGTAGCCAGGCTGGTGTTTCCACCAACCGGAGCCGGCCCAACCATCCTTGAACCCCGTGGGCCGGCGGGTTTCACTGGGAGGCGGAGCGCAGCTCGCCGACTTACTTATGTGACCCCGCCCGACTTACTTATGAGACGTTCTTTCCGGCGGGTGTTGGGGCACCGACCCGCGCTCGGCCACAAACGTCTTCTAAGATCAACGAGTGACTGTTGAACAATCCGTCCTGCGCCGTAGCCCTCTCTACGAAACCCACGTCGAGGCCGGCGCGAAGCTGGTGCCGTTCGCGGGTTGGGAGATGCCCGTCCAGTACGACGGGATCAAGGAGGAGCACATCGCGGTGCGCACCCACGCCGGGATCTTCGACGTCTCCCACATGGGCCAGATCGAGGTCGAAGGCCCCGGCGCGCTTGCCTTCCTCCAGCGCCTGGTGACCAACGATGTCGCGAGGATTCAAGTGGGAGGCGCTCAGTACTCGCTGCTGCTGAACGAAGAGGCCGGGGTCATCGACGATCTCTTCATCTACCGTCTCGCTCACGACCGGTACCTGGCGATCACCAACGCCGGCAACCACCAGAAGGACCTGGCGCAGTTCGGGCTGATCGCCCGTGACTTCGACGTGTACGTGCGCGACGCCAGCGCCAACTACGCGATGCTCGCCATCCAGGGGCCGCATGCCCGCCGGATCGTCGAGAACACGCTTCACATCGAACTTCCTCCCCGGATGAAGGTCGCCGCCCGTCAGATCGGCCGGCGTCCGGCCCTGGTCTGCGGCACCGGCTACACCGGCGAGGACGGGGTCGAACTGCTGATCGACCCCGAGATCGCACCGGCGATCTGGACCGAGATGGTCGATTGCGGGGTCGTACCCTGCGGGCTCGGGGCCCGGGACACTCTGCGTCTCGAGGTCTGCTTCCACCTGCACGGCAACGATCTGACCGAGGAGACGGACCCGATCTCGGTCGGTCTCGGCTGGGCCTGCGCGGAGGCGACCGGTTTCATCGGTTCCGCCCGGGTCGCCGTGCTGCGAGCGAACGGGACCGACGAGAAGCTCGCCCCGTTCGTGATCGAAGGAGCCGGGATCCCGCGGCAGGGCAACCCGGTCCTGCTCGACGATGAAACGGTCGGCGAGGTGACCAGCGGCACTTTCTCGCCCTCGCTCGAGCAGGGCATCGGCATGGCCTACCTCCGGTCGGACCTGGCCGAGCCCGGGACTACGATCGAGATCGATGTACGCGGCAAGCGTCGGACGGCACGCGTAAGCTCCAAGCCCCTTTACCCGAAGGAGAAATGACCTTGGCCGAGGCGAGCTACCCCGAAGATCTGAAGTACCACCCCGAGCACGATTGGGCACGGATCGATGGTGATGAGGCGACACTTGGCATCACCTGGTACGCCCAGGACTCGCTGGGCGAGGTCGTCTTCTTCGAAGGCCCCGAGATCGGGGCCGAGGTGACCAAGGACCAGCCGTACGCCGAGGTCGAGTCGGTCAAGGCGGTCTCCGACGTGGTCGCGCCGGTCTCCGGCGAGGTGATCGCGGTCAACGAGAGTCTCAGCGACGCGCCCGAGGCGATCAATGCTGATCCGTACGAGACCGGCTGGCTGATCAAGATTCGGCTCAGCGATCCGTCCGAAATTGACTCGCTGATGGACGCGGCGGCCTATTCCGCCAGCCTGGAGTAGACCGGCTTGGCGGGGTACACACCGGCCACGGAGCCCGAACGGGCCGAGATGCTGGCCGCGATCGGGGTCGACTCGATCGACGAGCTTTTCGCGCAGATCCCGGAAGAGGTGAGGCTGGACCGCCCGCTCGACCTCGAAGACGGCATGAGCGAGTCCGAGGTCTACCGCTTCCTGGCCGGGCTCGCCGACACCAACCTTGACGCCGAGCGCATCCCCTCCTTCCTCGGGGCGGGCATGTACGACCACTACTCGCCGGCGATCGTCGAGGCGATCATCAGCCGTTCGGAGTTCCTCACCCCGTACACGCCGTACCAGCCGGAGGTCTCGCAGGGCGGCCTGCAGGTGATGTTCGAGTTCCAGACCGCGATGAGCGAGATCACCGGTCTGCCAGTCGCGAACGCCGGCCTCTACGAGGGCCCGTCCGCGGCCGCCTCTGCCGCCTATCTCGCGATGGGACAGACGCGCAGGACCGGGCTGGTCGCATCGCGCGGCCTCCATCCCCACAGCCGCGAGACGCTGGCCACCCACGCGGTCGGCTTTGGCGCGACCCTGACCGAGGTCGGGCTCGAGGGTGGTCTGACCAGCGGTGACGAGCTGGAGGCCGCAGTCAGCGACGACACGGCCGCCGTCTTTCTCCAGAACCCGAACTTCCTCGGTGCGGTCGAGGACATCGCGGCGCTGGGTGAGGCGGTCAAGGCCAAGGGTGCGCTGCTGATCGTCCAGGTCGACCCGATGACGCTCGGGATCCTGCGTCCCCCCGGCGAGTGCGGTGCGGACATCGCCTTCGGCGAGGGCCAGCCGCTGGGCAACCGGCTTGACTTCGGTGGGCCCTCGTTCGGCTTCTTCTGCGCCAAGGAGGATTACCTCCGCAAGATGCCGGGCCGGATTGCCGGTGAGACGACGGACGTCGACGGACGCCGTGGCTTCGTGCTCACCCTCCAGACCCGCGAGCAGCACATCCGCCGCGAGAAGGCGACCTCGAACATCTGCACCGCTCAGGCCTTGAACTCGCTGGCCGGGATGATCCACCTCGCCTGGCTCGGCAAACAGGGATTCGTCGAACTCGGCGAGCTGCTGGCCCGCCGCACCGCCTACGCACGGAACCTGATCGGCGGGCTCGACGGCTACTCGCTGCTCCACGACGCGCCGGTGATGCGCGAGTTCGCGGTCCGCTCGGACCGCCCGGTCGAGGAGTTGCTCCCGCTCGGCGACGAGTCGCATGGCCCGGCTCCACGCTTGCCGGTCTATCCGCTCGGCCGCGACTACCCCGAGTACGAGGACGCGTTCCTGGTCGCGATCACCGAGAACCGCTCGGTGGACGAGATTGGCTGGCTGGCCCACATGCTCGAACACGGCCAGGCCGGCTGGGGCGAGCACATCCATGACCACGACGATGCGGGCAACCCGGTTGCCGGAGGCGTCCGTTGACCTCCCCGACCCTGACCGAGACCCCGCAGCAGGCCGACCGGGCGACCACGATCTATGAGAAGTCGGTCCCTGGGCGTCGTGCCGCGCAGCTGCCGCCGCTCGGTGAGGGGGTGGAAGAGACGCCGATCGACCAGCTGATCCCGTCGCACCTCCTGCGCGAGGCACCGGCCGAGCTGCCGGAGGTCTCCGAGCCCGAGATCGTCCGCCACTACAACCGGCTCTCCCGACGGAACTTCGACCTTGACACCGGCTTCTACCCGCTCGGCTCCTGCACCATGAAGTACAACCCGCGGCTGAACGAGCGAGTCGCGGCGCTGCCCGGTCACGCCAAGCTCCATCCGGCCACGGACCCCTCCGATGCCCAGGGTGCCCTGCAGCTGATGTACCTGCTTCAGGAGTCACTGAGCGAGATCACCGGCCTGCCCACGGTCAGCCTACAGCCATCGGCCGGGTCGCAAGGTGAGCTTGCCGGGCTGCTGGTCACCCGCGCCTACCACGCCGACCAGGGGCGCAACCCGACCAAGGTCCTGACCCCGGACACCGCCCACGGGACAAACCCCGCCTCGGTCACGATGGCCGGATACGAGGTGGTGAAGGTCGCGACCGACGAGCAGGGCGGGGTGGACGTCGAGGATCTCCGTTCGAAGATCGACGAGGACGTCGCCTGTCTGATGCTGACCAACCCGAACACGCTCGGGGTCTTTGACGAGAACATCGCCGAGATCGCCGGGCTGGTCCATGAGGCGGGCGGCCTCCTCTACTACGACGGCGCCAACCTGAACGCGATCATGGGTCAGGCCAGGCCCGGCGACATGGGCTTCGACATCGTCCACGTCAACCTGCACAAATCCTTCTCGCAACCGCATGGCGGCGGTGGCCCGGGTGCCGGCCCGATCGCGGTCTCCGAACGGGTCGAGCCGTTCATTCCCCGGCCCCAGGTCATCCGTGTCGAAGACGGCGACGAGGTCTTCTTCGATCTCGATTACGACCGGCCGAAGTCGATCGGCCGGCTGCGCGGATTCCAGGGCAACTTCGGGGTCTTCGTGCGTTCGCTGGCCTACATCCTCAGCCTCGGCGGCGACGGGCTGGCTGAGGCTTCGCGGCTGGCGGTGCTCAACGCGAACTACCTCAAAGCCAGGCTTGCCGAGGGCCGGTCCGGCAAGTACCTGCCGGTCGCCTTCGACCGCCACTGCATGCACGAGTTCGTGCTCTCCGGCGCGCCGATGAAGAAGGAGCTCGGGGTCAAGACCCTCGACCTGGCCAAGCGTCTGCTCGACTTCGGCTTCCACCCGCCGACCGTCTACTTCCCGCTGCTGGTTGACGAGGCGCTGATGATCGAACCGGTCGAGACAGAAGCGAAGGAGCACCTCGACGCCTTCGCCGACGCGATCGAGAAGATCCTCGAGGAAGCCGAGGGTGATCCCGGGATCGCGCAGAACGCGCCCTACACGACGCCGGTCAGAAGGCTCGACGAGGTCGCCGCGACCAGGAACCCGAAAATACGGCATCAAAATCGCTTCGCTCAATAGAGCGAACTGACGGTTTCGCTGTGCGATTTTGATGGTGGTACTGCCCGTGTTACCCCGGGCGAGCGACGAAGATAGGCTGTCTGTCGCAAATTTCTGAACCTGAATGAACCGGAGAGACCGAATGAGTGATGCCCAGTACGCCCTGACCCAGGATCAGCTCGACTTCCTCGAGGTGATCCGGCAGATGGTGGTCGAGAGGGTCACCCCGCGGGCCCACGACATCGACGAGTCCGGCGAGTTCCCGCAGGACATCCGCCAGCTCTTCGCCGAGCACGACCTCTTCGGCCTGCCCTTCGAGGAGAAGCACGGCGGTACCGGCACCGGTGAGCTGATGCTCTGCGCGGCGATCGAGGAGATCGCCAAGGGCTGCGCTTCGTCCTCGCTGATGGTCGCCGCGCAGGACCTTTCCTCGCTGCCGATGAAGCTGGCCGCCTCCGATGAGCTGAAGGACCGGATCCTGCCGCGCATGGCCTCCGGCGAGTGGCTCGGCGCGTTCTGCCTCTCCGAGCCCGAGGCCGGCTCGGACCCGGGCGCGATGCGGACCCGGGCGACCAAGGTTGATGGCGGCTGGAAGCTGAACGGCGCCAAGAACTGGATCACCAACTCCGGCGTGGCCGACGTGTACGTCACCTTCGCGGTGACCGACCCGGACGTGAAGTTCTCGCGCGGCATCACCTGCTTCGCGGTGATGGGCGACGCCGACGGCTTCCGGATCGACGCGCTGGAGAAGAAGATGGGCATGAAGGGTTCGCCCACCGGCCAGCCGGTCTACGAGGACGTCTTCGTCCCGGACGAGGACGTGATCGGCGAGGTCGGCAAGGGCTTCGCGGTCGCCATGCAGACGCTCGACCGCTCGCGGCTCGGGATCGGCGCCCAGGCGCTCGGCATCGCCCAGGGCGCGACCGACTACGCGGCCGATTACGCCAAGGAGCGGATCGCCTTCGGCAAGCCGATCAACCAGCTCCAGGGCATCCAGTTCAAGCTCGCCGACATGGAGACCAAGACCGCGGCGGCGCGCGAGCTGCTCTACAAGGCCGCTTCGATGGCCGCGACCGGCGACCCCAAGCTCGGCAAGTACTCGGCGATGGCCAAGCTCTTCGCCTCCGATGTCGCGATGGAAGTGACCACCGAGGCGGTCCAGGTGCTCGGCGGCTACGGCTACGTCAAGGAGTACCCGGTCGAGCGGATGATGCGAGACGCCAAGCTGACCCAGATCTACGAAGGAACCAACGAGATCCAGCGCGTGGTCATCGCCAGAACTCTGGCCTAGAGCTCTACCCGGGCCGCGGTAGCGGGTATGCCGTGGTGTTGGGCGGCTGGTGACTGTGACGGGACAGGAGGAGCGGGCGTCTCATATATAAAAGGGTCGCGCGGGCTACCGCCCTCGCTCAACAGAAAACCCGCCCCACCCACAGAGACAAAGAATGGTTGGGCGGGGCTCTACCTGAAGTACTTCAGGGGTGGTGGCTGGTGTCGCGAGATCCGAGTTAGGAGCGCTATATGGCCATAGCTTGGATCTCGCCGCTGATCCCACCACCGGCCGGAGCCGGCCCAACCATCCTTGAACCCCTTGGGCCGGCGGGTTTAACTTGGAGGGCGGGTCGGACCCCGCCCGACTTATTTATGAGACGTGGGTCTCTGCTACCCCGCAGCAGGTCGCGCTAAGCCGGAATGGCCGGCAGGTCCTCGGGCTTGCGGCCGGGGCCGGGTTTCAGGTAGACGTGGTCGGGTTCAACTGACTCGCCGCACTTTTCGCAGATCATGTGGCGGTTCAGGTTGCCGCCGCAGCCACGGTGGACCGCGATCGTCGGAACGCCGTTTCCAGTCGGGTAGTAGCGGTCGCCCCACCACATCAGCTGGAGCAGGACGGGGGCGAGGTCGCGGCCCTTCTCGGTCAGGTGGTACTCGAAGCGGGGCGGCTTCTCGCTGTACTGGCGCTTCTTGAGGATGCCGTACTCGATCAGGGTGGTGAGCCGGGTGGTGAGGACACTGCGGGTGATTCCGAGGTTCTCGCGCAGCGGCTCGAACCGGTTCAGCCCGAGACCGACGTTGCGGATGATCAGGAGCGACCAGCGTTCGCCGACGACTTCGAGCGAGCGGGCGATCGAGCAGACCTGGCTTTCGTAGTCCCGATCAAGCATCGAGTCGATTGTAGCCGGTCAGTCGCATGAAGCGACCGATCCCGCCCCGCTCGCTCCCATGCAGTGGGTCGGAAAACCGGCGAGGGCGACGGAAATCCGACCCACCGCGGGACGGCGCCGAGGCAGCTCGGGTGGTGGGTCGGATTGTCGGCAGCTGTGACGGAAATCCGACCCACCGGGGTGAGGGCTGGGATCGTCGGTCGGGGCGGAGGCCTTAGGCTGGCTGCCTGATGCGAATCTTTTCCGGAATCCAGCCGACCGGGCGCAAGCACCTCGGCAACTACATCGGGGCGATCAGGCAGTACGTCGAGGGTCAGGACCGCGGGGATCCCGCGATCTACTGCATCGTCGATCTGCACGCCACGACGGTCGCCTATGAGCCGGCTGACCTGAGGCGGAATCTCTACGACACCACGGCGATCCTCCTCGCGGCCGGCCTGGACCCCGAGCGCTGTGTGCTGTTTCGCCAGTCCGACGTGCCGGAGCACACCGAGCTCACCTGGCTCCTCAGCAGCGTCACCGCCCACGGTGACCTGAACCGGATGCATCAGTTCAAGGACAAATCCGCCCGCCAGAAGGACCTGGTCTCGGCCGGGCTCTTCTTCTACCCGGTGCTGATGGCCGCCGACGTGCTGGCCTACCGAGCCGACGAGGTCCCGGTCGGGGACGATCAGCGACAGCACGTCGAGCTGATGCGGGAGATCGCGCGCCGCTTCAACGAGAGGTTCGGCGAAACGCTGGTCGTGCCGGATCACCGGATCCCCGAAGTCGGAGCTCGGATCATGGATCTTCAAGATCCGAGCCGGAAGATGTCGACCTCGGTGCCCGGGGACGCCGGTCGCGTGCTCGTGCTCGACGACGAGAAAGCGACCCGCAAGAAGTTCGGCAGCGCGGTGACCGACTCCGGTCGCGAGGTGAGGCGGGGCGAAGGCAAGGAAGGCATCGCCAACCTGATCGGCATCTACGCGGTGGCGACCGGCAAGACCGAGGAAGAGGTCGAAACGGAGTTCGAGGGTTCCGGCTACGGCGATTTCAAGAAGGCAGTCGCCGACGCGGTCGTCGAGTATCTCGCCCCGGTGCGCGAGCGCTACCCGGAGATCCGGGCGGACGAGCCGGAGATGGAGCGGATCCTGGCCGCGGGCGCCGCCAAGGCCAGGGAGATAACCGGGGTGACCCTCGCGGACGTGCGCGAGGCGATGGGCGTAGGCGTACCCCGCAAATAGCGGATTTCCGCGTTCGGGCCGACCGACCGTCCCTCTACGCTTTTTGAGATGGCTTCCCGGCTGGACCTGGACCTCGATCTTGACCTCGATGTCTTCATCGGGCCCTTCGACCTGCTCCTGAGCATCGTGCTCCGGGAGGAGGTCAGCCTGCTTGAGGTCGAGCTGGGCGAGATTGTCGCGATCTACGTGACCAAGCTGGAAGAGGAAGGCGAGCTCGAGCTCGAGGTCGCCACGGAGTTCCTGGTCCTGATCGCCGCGCTGCTGGAGCTCAAGTCGCGGCTGATGCTGCCGGGGGCCGAAGATGACCTGACCGAGATGGAGCCGGCCGAGGCGGTCGAGGAGCTGGTCGCCCGCATGCTCGAGTACCGGCGCTACCGTGACGCCGGCCGGGCACTCAAGGATCATTTCGAGAGCCAGCGCGGGTTCCTTTACCGGTCGGCGCCGCTGCCTGCGGAGCTGCGCCGGGTCGAGGTGGAAACCGCGGAGAAGGTCTACGAGCCCGAGCAGCTCGCGGCCGCGCTCGGCGACCTGCTCGAGCCGCCGGCCCGCCCCGACCTCTCGCACATGCGGGCCACCGTTTCGCTGCGCCGGCGGCTCTCGGTCGTGCGTTCGGTGCTGATGAACCGCCCGGTCTTCGACTTCGACGACGAGTTCGGCAGCGAGGACAGGATGACCCAGGCGGTAACCATCTTCGCCCTGCTCGATCTCTACAAGAAGGGCGAGGCAGTCTGGGAGCAGACCGAGGCCTGCGGCCCGATCACCGTCCGCCGGACCCAGGCCGGCCAGAACGAGCTGGCGCAGACCGCATGAGCCTCGCGCGCGAGATCGAGTCGCTGCTCTTCCTGAGCAACCAGCCGGTTCCCGTGGCGGAACTGGCCGAAGCCTGCGAGGTCAGCGAGGCAAAGGTGGAGGAGGCCCTGATCGCCCTCGAGAGCCTGCTTTCTCCCGGCCGACGCGGGGTGGTCCTGCGCCGGGTTGCCGGTGGGGTGACGCTGGCCGCCGACCCGGAGTTCGAGAGCTCGGCCCGTCGCCTGCTGGCCAAGCCACGCACCCCTCCGCTCACCCAGGCCCAGGCGGAAACGCTGGCCATCGTCGCTTACCTTCAGCCGGTCGCCCGGCCGGAGATCGCCCGGATCCGCGGCGTTTCCTCTGAGTCCGCGGTGAACAGCCTCAGTGAGCGAGGTCTGATCGAGGAGTCGGGGCGATCTCGCTTCGGCGCCGCGATCTATCGCACCTCGGCGTTGTTCGAGAAGGTGTTCGGCCTCGAAGGCCTCGACGCTCTGCCCGATCCGTCCCGGTTCGACCCGACCCCGGACGACGAGCGGGAGATCCGCGAGCGCCTGCTCGCGGCCGGCGAGCAGCGCGCAGATTCCTGAACCCTGCCGAAGTCGGGAAAGTTGGCAACTATTGCCAACTTTCCAGACTTCGCGCCCCTCGCTGCTGCCGTAGATTCCCCCGCATGAGGCTCGCCAAGTACCTGGCTCACGCGGGGGTTGCGTCGCGGCGCAAATCCGAGCAGATAATCGCCGCCGGACGGGTTCGGGTCGCCGGCAAAGTCGTGACGGACCCGGCCTTCGGGGTCGAGAGCGGTGACGAGATCCGGGTCGACGGCCACCAGGTCGAGCCAGAAGGGCGCGAGGTCTGGATGGTCAACAAACCGCTTGACGTGATCTCGACCGCGGATGAGCCCGGCAAGCGGATCGCCGTGGTCGAGCTGGTCGACAGCAAGGCGCGGCTCTACCCGGTCGGGCGCCTCGACGCCGACTCGACCGGCCTGCTCCTGCTGACCAACGACGGTGAACTGGCCAACCGGCTGACGCATCCCCGCTACGAGGTCGAGAAGACGTACCGCGTGCGGCTGAAGAAGCCGCTTCGCGAGCCGGCGATCGAGCAGCTTCAGCGGGGCGTGAGGCTGGAGGACGGCATGACCGCGCCGGCCACCGTCAAGCGGATGGGGGAGAAGGAGTTCGACATCACGATCCACGAGGGCCGCAACCGGCAGGTCCGCCGGATGGCCGAGGCGGTCGGCAACGAGGTGGTCAGCCTGCGGCGGATCGCAATGGGCCCGCTGAAGCTTGGCCGGCTCGGCACGGGGCGTTCGCGGCTGCTCGACGAACGCGAGGTCGAGCGGCTCTGGAAAGATGCAGCCAATGAGTGATCCAGAGGCAGAAGGAATGCGGGTCGCGGCGATCCGCGGCGCCGTTCAGGCGGAAAACGAGGCGAGCTCGGTGCTGAGCGCCACCGAGGAGTTGCTGGGCGAGATCATCGCGGCCAACGAACTGCGGCCGGAGCAGATGATCTCGGCGATCTTCACCACGACCGATGATCTCGACGCCGAGTTCCCCGCGGTCGCGGCCCGCCGCATGGGCCTGAACGAGGTGCCGTTGATGTGCGCGAGGGAGATCCCCGTGCCGGGCGCGATGCCGGGAGTGATTCGGGTGATGCTTCACACCTACCTGCCGGCCGGCGCGAAAGCGCGCCACATCTACCTGGGGGATACCCGTAACCTGCGGGCCGACCTCGACGCCGCCCAGTGAGCGTCGCAGACCGGGAGGATTCATGACAGTTCGTTTCAACAGCCACCTCACCTCGATCCCTGGCTACACGCCAGGAGTCCCGAAGGGCCACACGGCCGAGGACGTGGCCGGATCCGAGCTGGCCCAGCTCGCTTCGAACGAATCTCCCTTTCCGCCGCTGCCCGAGGTCGTCGAGGCGATCTCCCGGGCGGCGGGGGCGATGAACCGCTACCCGGACCCGGCCGCGACCAGCCTGCGGCAGCGGCTGGCCGACCGGCACGAGATCGAGCCCGGTCAGATCTCGGTCGCCAACGGCTCCTGCGACTTCCTGCTCGCCGCGGCCGAGGCGCTGCTGGAGCCGGGCGCGGAGATCGTCTATGCCTGGCCCTCGTTCTCGATGTACCCGAACATGGCGGCGATGACCGGTGCCCGCGAGATCCAGGTCCCTCTGAAGGAGGACCAGACCCACGACCTCGAGGCGATGCTCGCGGAGATCACCGCCGCGACCCAGATCGTGATCGTCTGCAACCCGAACAACCCCACCGGCACCTACATCCCGTACGGGGAGATCGCCGAGTTCGTCGCCCGGGTGCCGGATCACGTGACGGTCATCCTCGACGAGGCCTACATCGAGTTCCAGACCCACGATGACCCGGCGCTCTCGATCGACCTGTTGAAGGACCACCCCAACCTTGTCCTCCTGCGCACCTTCAGCAAGACCCACTCGCTGGCCGGCCTCAGGGTCGGTTACGCGATGAGCTCGCCGGCCTTCGCCGCCGCGGTCAACGCGGTGCGCCAGCCGTTCAGCGTCAACGCGCTCGCCCAGGCCGCTGCGGTCGAGGCGCTGGAGCACGGCGACGCGATCCAGCGTCAGGTGGAGGCCCAGATCGTCGAACGGGTGCGGGTGGAAGGTGGGGTCTCCGACCTCGGCCTCGACAGCGCCGAGACGCAGGCCAACTTTTCCTGGATCTCGCTGGGGGAGAACGGCGCCGAGATCGAGGACGCGGTGGTCGGGGTGCTGGCCGAGGCCGGGATCGTGGTCCGCCCCGGAAGGCTGCTCGGCGGGCCGGGCTGGCTGCGCGTCTCCTACGGAACTACGGAGGAGAACGACCGCTTCCTGGCCGCCCTCGGCGAGGCGATCAAGCGCCACGGCTGAGCCGGTCTGATACAAACCCTTTTCATGCAGCAGCAGACCGACAGCCGCATCGCCCTTCCGGGCACGGCCGTCCGCCGAAGCGGAGCCCTCGGTGCTGCCTTTTATTCCTATTGGCGATTTATCTAGGCGTCCGTCCGGTGATGCGGGTTCATCCCCGCCTTGATGTCACAGCCGCCGGGCGCCGTGTCAGTTGGCGTCGTCCGCTGCCCTGAGGCCGGACGAAAGTAGAGTCTTGAGGCAGTACAGGAAAGGTTTGAAACAAAAATGATGATTGTGATGAAAGAGGGGGCGACCGAGGAAGAGATCGCCCAGGTCGTGGAGCGAGTCGAGAACGTCGGCTGCTCGGCACACATCTCGAAGGGCGAGCTGCTCACCGTGATCGGCGCGATCGGTGATCGCGGCAAGGTCGCGGACCTCGGTCTGGAAGGCTATCCCGGGGTCGATCACGTGACCCCGATCTCGAAGCCGTACAAGCTCGCCTCGCGTGAGCTCAAGAAGGGAGCCGACTCGGTCCTCGAGATCGGCGGCCGAAAAGTCGGCGGCACGAACTTCGCCCTGATGGCTGGTCCGTGCACGGTTGAGAATCGCGATCAGATGCTGGATTCCGCCGATGCGGTCGCGGCGGCGGGAGCGACCATGCTGCGCGGCGGTGCCTACAAGCCTCGAACCTCGCCCTACAGCTTCCAGGGGCTCGGCCGTGAGGGCCTCCGCCTGCTCGATGAGGCGCGGGAACGCACCGGGCTGCCGATCGTGACCGAGCTGCTCGATCTGCGCGACCTCGATGACGTGGTCGAGGTGGCCGACGTGATCCAGATCGGCGCCCGCAACATGCAGAATTACGCGCTGCTCTCCGAGGTCGGCCGCTCCGGCAAGCCGGCGCTGCTCAAGCGCGGGCTCTCCGCCTCGATCGAGGAGCTGCTGATGGCCTCCGAGTACATCCTCAAGGAAGGCAACGAGAACGTGATGCTCTGCGAACGCGGCATCCGCACCTACGAGACCGCCTACCGCTTCACGCTCGATCTGCTGGCCGTGCCCGCGCTGAAGGAGCAGACCCACCTGCCGGTGATCATCGACCCGAGCCACGCTCCGGGCCGCCGGGACTGGGTCGAGTCGATGTCGCTGGCCGCTGCCGCCGCCGGCGCCGACGGGATCATCATCGAGGTTCACAACGAGCCGGAGAAGGCGATCTGCGACGCGGCCCAGCAGGTGCCGACCTCCGAGTTCCAGCAGCTGACGGACAAGCTCGAAGCGGTGACCGCGGTGGTCGGCAAGACCATCTCGCGGGCCTGAGGCACAGAGGCAGCCGAGATGAAACTGGCCGTTCTCGGAGTCGGGCTGATCGGAGGCTCGATCGGCCTCGCGGCCCGGGACCGGGAACTGGCCGAGGTGACCGGCTGGGTCCGCCGTCCCGAGCGAGTCGCCGAGTGCCTGGAGAGCGGGGCGGTCGACCGCATGGCCGGTTCGATCGAGGAGGCCTGTGCCGGGGCCGACGCGGTCGTCTGCTGCGCTTCGGTCGGCGGCCTGATCGAGATGGGTCAGAAGGCCCTGGATGCGGCACCGGAGGATTGCGTGGTCACCGACGTCGGCTCGACCAAGCTGGAGCTGGTCGAGGCGCTCGGCTCCGACCGGCGCTTCATCGGCGGGCACCCGCTGGCCGGCGCGGAGACGGCCGGCGTGATGAACGCCCGGGCCGATCTCTACGAAGGCGCCCGCTGGTATCTGACCCCTACCTCGGAATCCGAGGGGGTCCTGCTGGACCGGCTGCAGAAGCTGATCAAGGGGCTGGGGGCCAGACCGGTCGCGATCGACGCGGCCGAGCATGACCAGGCGATCGCGGTGGTCAGCCACCTGCCGCATGTCTTCGCCAACCAGCTCGCGGTTCAGGGCCGGCTCGGTACGGAGCGCCTCGGCGCGCTCGGCCCGAGCCTCCGCGACGGGACCCGCGTCGCCGGCTCGAACCCGGCGATCTGGGGCGAGATCTTCGCCACCAACCACGAGGCGGTCGTGGCCGCGATCGACGAATCGATCACCGGCCTGCGCGAGGCCCGCGAGGTGATCGCCTCGGCCGACCCCGAGCGGATCGCCGGCTGGCAGGCGACCGTGGCCGATGAGCGGGCGGCCTTGGCGGCGACCGAAAGCGAAGCCGGAGCCACGCACGAGCTGCGCGTCCTGGTGCCGAACCGGCCCGGGGTGCTCGCCGAGCTGGCGCTGGCCCTGGGCCGGGCCGGAGTCAACATCACCGACATGTCGCTCGACCCCGCACCGGACATGAGCTCCGGGGCGATCTCGCTCTGGGTGGCCGGCGACGGTGAGGCCGAGAAGGCCGAGGAGTGCATCGCCGGGCTGGGGCACTCGGTGACCTTGGTGGAAGGCGAGCAGTGAGCGGCCACGAGATCGGGCTCGACGACGGCGAACGCGCGACGTTCCGGCCGGCCGGCCCGCTGCGCGGAAGCCTGACCCCGCCGGCCGACAAGTCGATCTCGCACCGGGCCGCGATCATCGGGGCGATCGCCGACGGGCCGACCAGGGTCCTCAACTACCTCGACTCGGATGACACCCGCTCGACCCTGAGCGCGGTCGCCGGGCTCGGCGCGATGGTTAACCCCGAGCCGCTCAACGCGATGCCGGAGGAATTCACGATCGAGGGGGTCGGTCCGACCGGGCCGCGCAGCCTCGGTCGGATCGACGTCGGCAACGCGGGCACGCTGATGCGTCTCCTGCCGGGCTGGCTGGCCAGCTGCGATGGTGGCCTCTGGCGAATGAACGGCGACGCCTCGATTCAGAAGCGGCCGGTCGACCGGATCGCCGACCCGCTCCGCCTGATGGGGGCTGAGATCGAGGTGACGAATGACCGCTTCCCGCCGATCCGGATCGACGGCCACCGGCTGAAAGGCGTCGAGTACGAGCTGCCGGTCGCCTCGGCTCAGGTCAAGTCCTGCGTTCTGCTGGCCGGCCTGCAGGCAGACGGGCCGACGACGGTGATCGAACCGGTTCCCACGCGGGACCACACGGAAGTCATGCTGGCCGCCGCCGGGGCCGACATCGAGCGCTCGTCCGGGCGGGTCACGATCCGTCCCGGGGCTTCGCTGAAGCTGGACCAGGTCGAGGTTCCGGCCGATATCTCTTCCGCTGCGTTCTTCATCGTGGCCGCCACGATCGTGCCCGGTTCCGAGGTCGTGATCGACCGGGTCGGCGTGAACCCGACTCGGACCGGGATCATCGAGATCATGCGCCGCATGGGCGCCGAGATCGAGCTCGAGCCGCAGGAAGGGGCGGAGGGCGAGCCGATCGCTCGGATCACGGTCCGCTCGGCCCCGCTGAGCGGTACCCACGTAGGCGGCGCGGAGATCCCGCTGGCGATCGACGAGCTGCCGCTGGTCGCCCTGGCCGCCTGCTACGCGGACGGCGAGACGGTGATCGCCGACGCCGAGGAGCTGAAGGCCAAGGAATCGGACCGGATCGCGGTCGCCGTCGGCGCGTTGGCCGGTTTCGGGGCGAACATCGAGGCCCGCGACGACGGGATGAGGATCCTGGGCAGCGGCGGGCTCGAAGGTGGCCGGATCAACTCGCATGGCGACCATCGCATCGCGATGCTCGGCGCGATCGCGGGCGTGGCGAGCCGTCAGGGGGTGACCGTCGACGGGATGGAAGCCGCCGCGGTCAGCTACCCGACCTTCCAGCAGGACCTAGACCGGCTAATCGGCTAGGCCGGCGGCAAGGGGGTTGGTTCGATTTGCAAGCGCTATAGCCGAGCAACTCGAACCAAGCGCCCCAAGCGGCCGAGGTCAATCGGTTTCGCCGCGGGCGGTCAGTTCCTCGCCGACCCAGTCGTCGATCATCTGCCACTTCTCGTAGAGCCACTCGGTGCGGGCCGCCTCGCCTTCGGGGATGGTTGAGCCTGCGAAGCGCCAGAAGCGGATCTTGATCCGACGGCCGACCAGCACCCCGGCCCAGACGTCCTTGACCGTGCGCAGGCCCTCGAAGCCGACGTGGCCGCAGAAGACGATGTCGATGCCGTCGCTTGCTTCGTCGAGGATGGCCAGCGGCCCGCCGAGCCGGGGCGGCAACAGGTGGTTGAGCTGCGCCGCCAGCGGCGCGATCTCCGGCTGCTTCTCGGCGATCACCTGCTGGGCTCGGGCGATCTTCTTCCTCGTCGGCCTGGTGCCCTCGGGGTAGATCGCCATGATCTCGCCCGGGCTCATGTCATGGGTCAGGGCGCGGACCGCGGCGATCTCGGTGTCGGGGTCGAGCGAACCGCGCTTAACGAAGACGGTGGGGATCCAGCGACCCCCGATGTCGATCGGGGTGAGGGCGCGGATCTCCTCCTTGATCACGTACCTGACCCCGATGCCTCGGGGGTGCCCGATGAAGAAATCCCCGATCAGGTTGTCGAGGATGCTGACGTGGCGCGGCATCAGTACGTAGGGGCCGGGACCGGTGTTCTCCATGCCCTCCAGTTCGAACTTCAGGCCGAAGAGGATGCGGATCGCGATCAGGTGGTTGCGGGCCCAGGCGATCCTCAGCGCGTAGACCCAGCGTCGCCGACGGATCGAGCCGCGGCCCCACGGCCCGCCGGTGAAGAGATAGATGAAGATCAGCTTGAGAAAAGCCTTCATCTCGCCGAAGAGAAACCACCAGACGGCGGGGATCATCCGGATGGTCACGAAGGGACGGCGATTCCTGGCCCAGAGGACCAGGTCGATGAGTAAGCCGATCCCCATCAAGAGCGGCGAGAGGACCGTAAGCAGGATGAAGCCGAGGATCTCCGCCGTGCCGCCGATCAGACGCCGCTTGACGCGCGCTCCCAACGGTCCCTGGTCGGGAAATAGTGGCCCCTTCCCCGGGGTCTGGACGCGCATCGGCTCATCGTATGTGTCCGGCCCCTTGGAGGGCGTGGCCAATTAGGATGGGCGCTCGATGAATGGTGAGTTGACATGGTGATCGCGATTGACGGGCCGGCCGGGTCCGGCAAGTCCACGGTTGCCCGGGGAGTGGCCGAGGAGCTCGGCTTCACCTACCTCGATTCCGGGGCGATGTACCGCTGCGTCGCTCTGACCTGCCTCGAGTGGGGCGCCGACCCGGACGCTTCCGGCGAGGCCACCTCGACCGCGGAATCGATCGAGATCGGGTTCGAGGACGGCGAGGTGCTGATCGACGGGGTGCCGGTCACCGACGAGATCCGCACGCCCGAGGTCACCGAGGCCGCCTCGCGCGTCTCCGTGCATCCCGGGGTCCGGGAGGCGATGGTGGCCGAGCAGCGGCGCCTGATCGAAACCGGACCGTACGTGACCGAAGGCCGGGACATCGGCACCGTGGTCGCGCCCGACTCGCCGCTCAAGATCTTCCTCACCGCCTCGCCCGAGGCCCGGGCCGAGCGTCGCGCGGCCCAGACCGGGGAGGACGTGGCCGAGGTGCTGGCCGCCCAGGAGGAGCGTGACCGGCGCGACGAGTCCCGCGAGCACGGGGCGCTGCGCGCCGCCGATGACGCGGTGAGGATCGACAGCACCGAGCTCGGGCCGGAGGAAGTGATCGCCCGGATCGCGGCCCTGGCCCGCGAACGGGGACTGGACTGATGGAGGCCTCCGGCAGTTCCTCCGCGCCCGCCGGCGCGGTGCCGACCGTGGCCGTGGTCGGCTTCCCCAACGTCGGCAAATCGACCCTGGTCAACCGGCTGGCCGGCGGCCGCGAGGCCGTGGTGCACTCCGAGGCGGGAGTGACCCGGGATCGCAAACGGGTCCGCTGCGACTGGAACGGCCGCGAGTTCGACCTGCTCGACACCGGCGGCATCGATCTCGATGACGCCTCGGAGATGGCCGCGGACATTCAGCGCCAGGCTCGGCTCGGCATGGCGGAGGCCGACCTCGTCGTGCTGGTCGTCAACGGCCAGGCCGGGCTTCGCACGGGAGATACGGACCTGGCCCGCGAGCTTCGTACCTCACCGGTGCCGGTGATCGTCGCGGTCAACAAGTCCGACCGTCCCGACGACGAGTTCGCCGCGGCTGAGTTCCACGCTCTCGGGCTGGGCGACCCGACCGCGGTCTCGGCCACCCACGGCCTGGGGACCGGCGACCTCCTGGACCGGATCACCGAGGAGCTCGGCGACCGTCCGGTCCGCGCCGCCGAATCGGATGCGGTCCGGATCGCGATGATCGGCCGGCCGAACGTGGGCAAGTCCTCGCTGGTCAACCGGATCCTCGGCGATGACCGGGTGATCGTCTCAGCCGTGGCCGGCACGACCCGGGACACGATCGACACCGAGATCGAGGTCGACGGGCGCCGGGTGACCCTGGTCGACACGGCCGGGCTCCGTCGCAAGTCGAAGGTGGCGGGATCGGTCGATCATTACGCGCAGCTCCGCTCGGAGCGAGCGATCGAGCGCGCGGATGTGGCGATCATCGTCTGCGACGCCCACGAGGGGGTCCGTTCCGAGGACCTCAAGGTGGGCGAGGTCGCGATGAAGGCCGGCTGCGCCACGATGATCGTGATGAACAAGTGGGACATCACCGAGACCGACATCGATGACACCCGCGCGAGGGTGGCCCGCAAGCTGAGGCTCCGGCCGGACGTGGTGACCTGCTCGGCGAAATCGGGTCGCAACGTGGCCGGGCTGGTCTCCCGCGCGGTCGCCCTCGCGGACCGCGCCGCCGAGCGGATCCCGACCCCGCAGCTCAACCGCTTCCTTTCCGAGGTGCAGACCACGACGCCGCCGCCTTCGCGAAGAGGGCGGCGCTTGAAACTGCTCTACGGAGCCCAGACCGGGGTCTCGCCGCCGCATTTCGCGGTCCAGGTCAACGACCGGCGCCTGATCGTGCGGGAGTGGGCCTACCACCTCGAGAACCGGCTGCGTGACCAGTGGGGCCTGGACGGGGTGCCCCTGGTGATCGACTACATACCCCGCAAGGGCCGGGAAGACTAGTGTTCCCGATCAGAATTCAAGGCTTCCGAAACCGCCGAAGGAGAAACGTCCCGAAATGTCCCAGCTGAAGCTTGCCGACGGTGAGCACCTCTTCACCTCCGAGTCCGTGACCGAAGGCCATCCCGACAAGATCGCCGACCAGATCTCGGACGCGGTGCTCGACGCCTGCCTCAGCCAGGACCCGAACAGCCGGGTCGCCTGCGAGACCCTGGTCAACACCGGCATGGCGGTCATTTCCGGCGAGCTCTCGACCTCCGCCCAGATCGACATCACCGACCTGGTCCGCGAGACGGTCTGCGGGATCGGCTACGACAAGGGCGAGTACGGCTATGACGGCAACAACATCTCCGTGCTCGTCTCGATGGACAAGCAGTCCCCTGACATCGCCCAGGGCGTGGACACCGGGATCGAGACCCGGACCGGCGGCTCCTCCGACCAGTTCGACCTCGACGGGGCCGGCGACCAGGGGATGATGTTCGGCTTCGCGACGAACGAAACCGAAGCTTTGATGCCGATGCCGATCCAGATCGCCCATCGTCTCTCGGAGCGGCTCTCGCTGGTCCGCAAGGACGGCACCCTCGATTATCTGCGCCCCGACGGCAAGACCCAGGTCACGGTCCGATACGCGGACGGGAAGCCGGTCGCGGTCGAGCGGGTGCTGATCTCGACCCAGCACGCGCCGGACATCGACAACGAGAAGACGATCCGCCCCGACCTCTGGGAGAACGTGATCCTGCCGGTGCTCGCCGAGGAGTACGGCGACCTGCTGGACGAGAACGCGCTTTACGAGTCGCTGCTGATCAACCCGACCGGCATCTTCGTGATCGGTGGCCCGGTGGGCGACGCGGGTTTGACCGGCCGCAAGATCATCGTCGACACCTATGGCGGCGCGGCCCGCCACGGCGGCGGCGCCTTCTCCGGCAAGGATCCCTCGAAGGTGGACCGTTCGGCTGCCTACGCCGCGCGCTACGCGGCCAAGAACGTGGTCGCCTCCGGTCTCGCCGACCGCTGCGAGGTCCAGGTCGCCTACGCGATCGGCGTCGCCCGCCCGGTCTCGATCATGGCCGAGACCTACGGCACCGGGAAGAAGAGCGACTGGGAGATCTCCCAGCTGATCGCCGACAACTTCGACCTCCGGCCGGGAGCCTTCCGCCAGTACCTCGACCTGCACCGGCCGATCTACAAGGACACCGCCGCCTACGGTCATTTCGGCCGCAGCAACGAGAACTTCACCTGGGAGCGCACCGACCGCGCCGACCAGTTGCGCGAAGCCGCCGGCCTGTAGGCCGGCGGCGGTCCGGACATCCGGGCCGAAAAAAGTGAACCTTTCTCCGGTTTCCGTGTTAAAGTGAGGGTCGAATCTACGGAAGCAGGCGACGGGCATGATTTCTTCGATCGCCCTGTGCCGGTGCTGGGAGAGCTTGGCTAGGCGACATTCCTTCCCCAAGATTCAAGCGTCCGGCGGAGCTGCCGTAACTGAATCAGCGCCATCAGGGGGACTCGCAAGCGGACGGGGAAGGCTCAGATGGTGAGCCTGCTCGACCATCTCGACGCGATTCGCGGCCAGGATCCGCTGGCCCAGGTCGGCGGCCTTGCGCTCGAGTTCGTGACCCGGATGGTGCCCTGCCCGCTCGGCGTCTTCTTCGTGATGGGAGAAGGCGGGGGCTATACCTTGATCACGGTCAAAGCCGACCCGATCCTGGTCTCGGACCCGGATCAGATCGGCCGGGATTACATGGAATGCATCGCCAACAGCGATCCGCTGCGCGACCTGCTGCGTGACTGCCACCGGACCAGCCTGTTCGACGCCGAGCAGATTCGCGGGGTCAAGAGCTTCAAGGGCAGCCGCCTCGAAGAGGGGTTGTTCAGCGAGTACGGGCTCGGTCCGGCCCAACTGCTCGCGATGTGGGACGAGACCTCGCAGCAACACTGCCTGGTCTTCCTGGCCCGGCTGGTCGGTGAGACGGAATTCTCCGAACGGGAGAAGGGCTTCCTCCGACATGTGGCGCCGCTGCTGACCCAGTCCTACCACTGCGCGATCGGGATGGGCGGGCTCTCGGCGCCGCTGCCGGGAACGCTGGCCGCGGAGCTGACCCCGCGGGAGCTGGAGATCGCCCTGCTGGCGGCGCACGGCGCCCGTAACTCGGAGATCTCCGACCGCCTGAACATCGCGCCGGGCACCGTCAAGTGCCACATGCACAACGTGTACGCGAAGCTCGGGATGACTTCCCGGGTGCATCTCGCCCTGGCGCTCGGCGTCGCCACCTGAGCCCCGCTCTCTGCCCTGCGGTCTAGGCCGAAAGGTCTAGATCGGCCGATTCTGGATCTAAATGAAAGCCCCCGTCTAAGCCCCGGGATATGACCTGCTTGACGTGGGCGGGCGGCGTGTTTGAGAGTCGCTTTCAGATCCGGAATAGGCACTGACGTTTCCGGAAAAAGGGGCGCCGTCCAGGCGCGGACACAGGAGGGGAACATGTCCGATACACCAGGCACGAACGATCGATTTGCGGGTATGGCACGCGTCTTGAGGCGCCTGATGCTCGCCGTGACGATCGTCTTTGCCATGGCTGGTCTGATCTCGGCGGCTGCGTCCGCCAACGGAAACATCGTCGCGATGAAGGGTGGCGATCGGTCCGCGTCCGACAACGTCTCGGGGGCGACCAATTACGCGACGGGCCTGGCCGGCGCCCAGTTCGAGTACACCACCGGAGACCCGACCAACGGGAGTACCACCTGGACGGATTTCCCCGCCGTCACGAACGCCTCCGGCCTGGCCACCGCCAGCAACGTGCCCAACGGCACCTACTACGTGCGGGAGAAGACCCCAGGCTCTGGGTTCACGAACTACGGCCCGGTGACCTCACTCGCCTACAACGGCTCGCAACCGTACGTGGCACGGGTGTCGGTCACCAACGGCTCGACCGTCTACGCGTTCCCGCACACCAACACCAGCTCGAACCCGGCCAACTGGACCCCGACCAACGGCAACAGCGCCAGCAACAACGGCTCGCCGTTCATCAACGTCAGGGACAACGGGAACCTGCCCCAGGGCTGCGGCATGAACATCCTCCTGGTGCTCGACCGCTCCGGCTCGATCGAGCCGTACAAGGACCAGTACGAGGCGGCCGCCAAGCAGTTCATCTCGAGCATGAACGGGACCCCGACCCAGATCGGGATCATCAGCTTCAACAACTCGGTCAACTCCTACCAGCCGGCCCAGGGCGACTCGGACTTCTACCACTCGCCGCTCAGCCTGGCCAACGCCGGCAGCGCCGCCACGCTGAACAGCACGATCGAGAACGTCTACGACAACCCCGAGAGCCTGACCAACTGGGACGGCGTGCTGCAGGGGGCGGCTCAGGCGAAGTCCTTCACCGCCGACGGCGCGACCGGCCAGACGACCAACCCGGACCTCGTCGTGTTCATCACGGACGGCAACCCGACCACGAGCGAAGCGAACACGAGCAGCAGCAACGAGGACCTGATCAACTTGACCTCCGGCATGGCCTCGGCGAACCTGGTCAAGAACCAGGCCGCGCGGGCTGGCACCAAGGTGAAGCTGCTCGCGATCGGGGTGGGCAACGACGTCACGATCGACAACCTCAAGGCGGTCTCCGGCCCGGACGAAGGGGTGGATGGCGATTACGCGGCGCCCTCGATCCCTGAGCTCAGCGCCTTCCTCAGCGAGCTCGCGGCCTCCCAGTGCGGTGCCAGGGTCTACGTCCGCAAGCTGGTGGGCGGCCAGTCCGGCAACCAGGCCGGCTGGTTCTACACCGCGAGCGACCCGCGTCCGGGCAAGACCCCCACCTATCTGGACGGCAACCGGGCGACCCACAGCAGCGGCAACCCGCCGGTGATCGAGACCGGCGCCTTCTTCTCCCAGCTGCCTTCGACGCCGACCACGGTCAACGTGAACGAGGACGCGGCCGGTCAGCCGATGTCCAACTTCGAGCTCACCTCGGTCGATTGCCGGAACGGCAGCTACACCGGCTCCCCCGTGGCCGGCGGGGTCAAGAACGGCCTCCAGTACAGCCTGCCCGTCAATCGTGGCGACTCGATCTACTGCACGTACACGAACGCCCTGAAGACGACGCTCAGCGTCAACAAGACACCCGACAACCAGACCGTGAACGCAGGGGATGACGTCGAGTTCGCGATCCAGGTGAGCAACACCGGAGCGAACACGGCAACGGGTGTGACCCTGACCGACCCGTTGCCGGCGGCCGGGGTCGGCGGCTGGACGATCTCTCAGCAGCCGGGCGGAAACCCCTGCTCGATCGCGGCGGGAACGCTCAACTGTTCGTTCGGCAACCTGACCTCGGCCCAGTCGGTGGTCGTCAAGGTGAAGACGGGGACCTCGTACGCCCAGTGCGGCACGTATGACAACGTCGCGGCCCAGGCCTCGGCGACCAACGCCTCACCGGTCAGCGACGGCGGCAAGATCACCTGCCAGAAGCCGGATCTCACGGTCACGAAGACGGGCAACGGCCCGATCGACGCCGGTCAGGACGCAAGCTTCACGATGACCGTCAAGAACGGCGGTCCGGGCACCGCCAAGTCGGTTTCACTTTCCGATCCTCTGCCCGGCGGCACAGCCGGTCCCTGGACCATAGGCTCCCAACCTCCAGGCAACCCCTGCTCGATCGTCGGCAGCAGTCTGAACTGCAGCTTCGGCGACCTTGCCGCCGGGCAGCAGGTACAGGTGACGGTCAAGGCTCCGACCAGCACCACCGCCTGCACCAAGTACGACAACACAGCAACCGCCTCGTCGTCGAACGCGCCTTCGGTCGAAGGGACCGCGAGCGTGAGCTGTGAGAAGCCCGGTCTCGGAACTCTCAAGACCGCGGTCCAGGCCACGATCTCGGCCGGCGATAACGCCCAGTTCCAGATCACGGTGAGCAACACCGGACCCGGTACGGCAACCGGGGTCACCCTGTCTGACCCGTTGCCCGCGGGCGTGGCCGGGCCGTGGACCATCGTTTCGCAGCCGGCCGGCAACCCCTGCTCGATCACCGCGGGCACGCTCAACTGCAGCTTCGGTGACCTGCCGGCCGGAGCTTCGAAGTCGGTCACCGTCTCCGCCCCGACCGATTTCGATCACTGCTCACAGCTGGTGAACCAGGCGACCGCGTCAGCGACCAACGCGCCGAGCGCATCCGACGGCGCCACCATCCTCTGCAACAAGCCGAACCTCTCGGTGGTCAAGACCGGCAACGGGCCGATCAACGCCGGCGAGGACGTCACCTTCACGGTCACCGTGAACAACGCTGGGCCCGGCGACGCGAAGGCCGTGAACCTGAACGATCCGCTGCCGTCCGGCACGTCCGGCGCTTGGTCGATCACCAGCCAGCCGGCGGGTGATCCCTGCTCGATCACGGCCGGGACCCTCAGCTGTGACTTCGGGGACCTGGCCGCCGGCCAGTCTCGGACGGTCGCGGTGAAGGCAGCCACGGACGCCACGCACTGCACCACCTACGACAACACGGCAACCGCCACCTCGAGCAACTCGCCGAACGCGGGCGACGACGCCAGCGTGGTCTGTCTCAAGCCGAACCTCGACGTCCAGAAGTCGGGCAACGGCCCGGTCAACGCGGGCGAGGACGTTGTGTTCACAGTTTCGGTCAGCAATGCCGGCCCCGGCACCGCCAAGTCGGTGGCCCTGAATGACCCGCTGCCCACCGGGACAGCCGCCGCGTGGGCGATTCAGTCCCAGCCCGCCGGCAACCCCTGCTCGATCGTCGGCGGTCAGCTGAGCTGCAGCTTCGGCGATCTCACCGCGGGCACCGCTGCAGCGGTAACGGTCAAGGCTCCGACCGACGCCGATCACTGCGCGAAGTACGACAACACCGCAACCGCAACCTCGACGAACACGCCCGGCGACGACGCCTCCGCGTCGGTCCAGTGCCTCAAGCCGGATCTGAGCGTGACGAAGACGGGCAACGGGCCGATCAACGCGGGCGACAACGTCGTCTTCAGCCTGACCGTCCAAAACGGTGGCCCCGGGGTGGCCAAGTCCGTCACGCTGAGTGATCCCCTCCCAACCGGGACCGCCGGGGCCTGGTCGATCACGTCACAGCCAGCGGGCCTACCCTGCGCGATCGTCGCGGGTCAGCTGAATTGCGATTTCGGCGACCTGGCGGCCGGAAGCTCGCAATCCGTAACGGTCAGCGCGGCCACCGACTTCGATCACTGTGGCAAGTACGACAACCTGGCGACGGCGATCGGCGGCAACGGTGGCCCGGCAAATGACAGTGCCTCGGTGGACTGCCAGAAGCCGGACCTGAAGATCGTCAAGACCGGCAACGGACCGGTCAATGCCGGCGAGAACCTCGAGTACTCGATCACCGTCTCCAACGGCGGTCCGGGCGTGGCAAAGTCGGTCACCCTGAACGATCCGCTGCCGACCGGTGCCGCCGGCGCCTGGACCATTTCCTCGCAGCCCGGCGGCAACCCCTGCTCGATCGCCGCGGACGTGCTGAGCTGCGCCTTCGGAGACATGACATCCGGCGCATCGGCCCAGGTCAAGGTCACAGCTCCCACCTCGCATGATGCCTGCAAGCTCTTCGAGAACACCGCGACGGCGGCCGGCCAGGGAATCACGCCGATCGAGGACGAGGCCTCGATCTCCTGCCTGAAGCCGACCCTCGGGACCTTGAAGACCGCGGTCCAGGGCACGATCTCGGCCGGTGACACCGCTGCCTTCGAGGTCACGGTCTCGAACACGGGTGACGGCACCGCCAAGGGCGTGACCTTGAGCGATCCTCTGCCCTCGGGCGTCTCGGGTGCGTGGACGATCGCCTCGCAGCCGGCGGGTGATCCCTGCTCGATCACGGCCGGGACTCTCAACTGCGATTTCGGTGACCTGCCGTCCGGTGAGTCACGGACCGTGAAGGTCGAGGCCCAGACCGATTTCGAGGACTGCACCGAGCTGGTCAACCAGGCAACCGCCTCGGCGACCAACGCTCCGGATGCTTCGGATGACGCGACGATCGACTGCCAGAAGCCGGACCTGGTCCTGACCAAGACCGGCAACGGCACCGTGAACGCGGGTGAGAACGTCACCTTCACCTTGACTCTGAAGAACAACGGCCCGGGGGAGGCCAAGTCGGCGACGATCAACGATCCGCTGCCGACCGGGACCGCCGGCGACTGGTCGATCAGCGACCAGCCCGGCGGGAACCCGTGCTCGATCACCGCCGGGAGCCTGAGCTGCGACTTCGGTGATCTCGCCGCCGCCGAGGAGGTGACGGTCACGGTGAGCGCACCGACCGACTTCGATCACTGCCAGGTCTACGACAACCAGGCGACAGCCGCGGCCGGCAACCATCCGCAGGTCACCGACTCGGCCACCGACACCTGCCAGAAGCCGAACGTCAGCACCTTGAAGACCGCGGTCCAGGCCACCATCTCGGCCGGGGACACGGCCCAGTTCGAGGTGAAGGTGACCAACGCCGGCCCGGGCATTGCGAAGAGCGTGATGCTGAGCGATCCCCTGCCCGCTGGTGTGTCCGGTGCCTGGGCCATCGTCTCGCAGCCGGTCGGCAACCCCTGCTCGATCACGGCCGGGACGCTGAACTGCGACTTCGGTGACATGGGCGCGGGCGACTCGCGGACGGTGAAGGTCCAGGCGGCGACTGACTTCGAGGATTGCGCGCAGCTGGTCAACAAGGCCACGGCCTCGGCCGACAACGCGCCGGATGCCTCGGACGATGCGACGATCAACTGCCAGAAGCCGAACCTGACCCTGACCAAGACCGGCAACGGGACCGTGAGTGCCGGCGCTGACGTCCAGTTCACGCTCACCGCCTCGAATCAGGGTCCGGGAGTCGCCAAGGCCGTCGTCGTGACGGACAACCTGCCGGCGGGCACGGCCGGCGCCTGGACCGTGGTCTCGAGCTCGCAGGGCTCATGCGCCATCGACGGTGGAGTGCTCACCTGCGAGTTCGGCGATCTGGCCAGCGGCGACACCGCGTCGGTGATCGTCAAGGCTCCCACCGACGCCGAGAG
Organism: Solirubrobacterales bacterium; assembly: GCA_044464425.1. Taxonomy (GTDB): domain Bacteria; phylum Actinomycetota; class Thermoleophilia; order Solirubrobacterales; family 70-9; genus 67-14. Next base: position 169,734 of record JBIQLL010000003.1, read on the forward strand.
CTGCGGCACCTACGAGAACAGCGCGACCGCGGTTGCGAGCAACGCGCCCGAGACGTCGGACTCGGCGACCGATACCTGCCAGAAGCCCGCGCTGCGGATGAGCAAGGCCGGCAACGGTCCGGTTGACGCGGGCAAGAAGGTCAAGTTCACGATCACCGTCGCCAACGACGGGCCGGGGACCGCGACGGGCGTCAAGGTGGACGACCCGCTGCCGGGCGGCACCGCCGGCGCCTGGGAGATCGAGTCCAGCCCGGCCGATGCGACCTGCGCGATCTCCGGCGGCTCGCTGGACTGTGATCTCGGTGACCTCGCGGCCGGGGAATCCGACTCGATCCGGATCGCGGCGCCGACCAGCGACAACAAATGCACCCGGTACGAGAACGAGGCCCACGAGACGGCGGAGAACGCACCGCCACTCTCGGCCACAGCCACCGTCGGGTGCGTCAAGCCGGATCCGAGGCTCCAGCTGAGGAAGAAGGCGAACCGCAAGAAGGTCTTCCCCGGACAGATCGTCCGCTACCGGATCAAGGTGCGCAACGTCCAGAAGGGCTCGGTCGCGAAGAACGTGCTGGTCTGCGACCGGCTGCCGGACCAGATGACGGTGGCCTCTCGCGGCAAGGGTTCGTTCTTCCAGAACGGCAAGCTCTGCTGGAAGATCAAGCAGCTTGGCTACTCGCGCAAATGGAGGGTGTTCAAGTACTCGGCGCGGGTGAACGAGAACGTGAGTGCCGGCACGAGGCTCAAGAACGTGGTCACTGTTGGAAATCTCCGGGCTACTAGAACGGTCGTAGTCCGGAAGCCAGTAGTGAGCCCGGCCCGGCGGGAAACGCCAGTCACGGGTTGATCCCGTCCGGGAGCCAGGTCGATGAGGTCTAAGGCGTCCTCAGCGGCTGGTGCGGCGGTCCTGGCGATGGCCTTATCGGTGGCCTCGCCGGGACTCGCCGCGAATTCGCCGGATCTCGGGCTGAGGATCGCGTCCTTGCCCGAGCAGAAGGTGCTCCCGCCTTCGAAAAAGACGGGAACCTTCACGGCCCGCATCGTGATCAACACCGCGGTGCGCCGGCGCCCCGGGGGCAAGGCGGTGAGATGGGTCGCCCGGGTGCGGGCCAAGTGGTCCGGCTCGGGGCAGAAGCTGATGGTGCTCGGCTCCCGCCGGGTCGACGGCAAGTACTGGCTGCGGGTCCGGCTTCCGATCCGGCCGAACGGCGCCTCCGGCTGGATCCCGCGCGACCGGGTGGTCCTCGCGCAGTCGAACGCGTACATCCTGATCGACCGATCCCGCCGGACTCTGTTCGTCTACCGCAAGGGGCGCGTGGTCCGGCGTTGGAAGGTGGTGATCGGGACTCCCGGCACGCCCACACCGCTGGGGCTGTTCGCGCTCTACGACCGGGTCGCGCAGCGGGACCCGAACGGCTTCATCGGACCCTGGGCAGTGCCGCTGACCGCTCACTCGGATGCGCTCAGGCGATACGACGGGGGACCGGGTCTCGTGGCGCTCCACGGACGGGCCGGCGCCAGCTTCCTGGATCCGCTCGGCAGCGCCTCCTCACACGGCTGCGTGCGGATGAACAACAGCCGAGTCCGCTACCTGATCGGGCTCTCGATGGGAACCGCGGTCAGGATCCAGCAATGAGCCGCGGGACGCTGATCCGATCGCGAGGGGAGCCTGGCGGATAGGTTGAACTATGGGTCTGGCCCGAGTCAGACATCTCGTCCCCGTGTTAGCTGCTTTCGTCCTCCTGACGGGCCTGGCTACGGTCGGCCAGTCACCGGCCACGGCCAAGACCAAGGCCAAGGCGTGCCGCGCGACGAAGAAGGGACCGGTCGCCCGCACTCCCGGGTACCGCGGCAAGTGCAGGGCGCCGAAGACGAAGATCGCCCAGCCGCTCCCATCTTCGAGCCTGGCGGACTCGGGCCGGCTGCCGGACCTGCTCGTGGACGCCGCCGGCACCGCCCACATCGTCTGGCTGAGCGACGGCAACGGCAGCCCGGACCTCGTTCATTACTGCCGGATGAAACGGGGCGCGACCACCTGCGACAACCCGCCTTCGACCCGGACCATGTTCCCGGACCAGCCGATGGGCCCGCAGTTCAACATCGACAACGCGGGGGCGAAGATCGTCGCGGTGGGTGAGGATCTCGCGATCCTCACCTTCCGCTATCCGAACGTGGTCGACACGCCGCTCGGCACTTCGGACCGCAATCTCTACCTCTGGATCTCCGACGACGGAGGCGAGTCGTTCAGCGGACCGGCCCTGGTCGGTGACAACGATCCCTCCGGGGACGCCGAAGTATTCGGCAGCGCGGACTCACTCAGGATCGGCACGATCACCGACACCCGGACCGGCGGCACCTTCTTCCAGGCGATCCTGCCCGGCCAGTACTCCGGCGCGCAGGCGAACCTGGGCGAGGACGGGCCGGACCGGGCCTACAGCGGATCCCTGGCGACGGTCGATGGCCTGCCCCTGGCGGCCTTCGCCAGCCTCGACGCTCGCACGTTCATCCGCAAGTGGAACGGGAACGGCAGCCCGAACGACACCGCGAACTGGTCGACCGCCGAGATCGGCGGTCGCGAACCGAAAGTGGCGGCCGGCCCGGGAGGTGCCTATCTGGCCGTGCGCGACGATTACTACCAGCCGGTCGAGATCCATCGGTTGAACGACGTCCAGCCCGAACCAGGCGTGACGATGGCGGGTACCGCCGGCGTCTACGCGCGTGACCTGATCGTCGATCCCGGCGGCCGGCTGCGGTTCGGCTGGGTGGACGGCAAGAGCGACCGCATCGACGAGATTCGGGAACGCAGCTCATCGAATGGCGTGCGGTTCGGCTCGACCCGCCTGCTGGCCCGCTCGACCGACGGCAAGGAGATCGGGCAGCTGAAGATGGCCGCGACCGGGGACGGCGGTGGCTTCACCGCGTACGTCTCCGGCGGCGGGGTGGTCGGGTCCGGCCGGGTGTGGGTCGCGCCCTTCGGCAGACAGCAGCCGACCGGAGATCCGGGTCTCGGCGGGCGGCCCGGAGGCGGGGCGGGCCCCGACACGCAGGTGTCCTGTGAGCGGATCGCCTACGGCGCGGTCGAGGTTCTCGCCCAGGAAGGGTGCCTGCTCAGTGCGGCCGGGAAGGCGGCCAAGGTATCGGAGGGGCCGATCCGCCTGAACGGGCTCGAGATCATCCCTGACGCCGGGGTGAGGGTCCTGCTCGGCACCCGGGAGAAGACGATCGACACGACCGGCAGGGTCACCGTGCAGATCCGCGGTCCGGAGGGGCCGATCGTGCTCTACCACGGCGAGCTTCATCTGCGCCTGCCGAGCGGGGCGGAGGGAACGAAGCTGGTCACCTTCGACACCTCGGATTTCCCGGTCGATCTGAAGGGGTTCCCGGTTCGGGGTGACATCGACCTGATCCTGAGGAAGGACGCGGTCGAGATCCCGATCTCGCTCAAGCTCCCGGACGCCTTCGGCGGGCTGACCGGCAGCGCGGTCCTCCGGGCCAGCAACGAGGCGGGCCTTTCGGTCTCCTCGATGCGCTTCCAGGTCGGTGCGCTCAACTTCGGGCCGGTGATCCTCAAGGATCTGGACATCGCCTGGGACGGCGGTTCGAACTGGTCGGGTAGCGGCACCATCACCGCGGCCGGGGTCACCATCCAGGCCGAGGTCGAGTTCCAGCAGGGAGCCTTCCACCGGGGGTTCGTCAAGGTGACGCCGGTCCCGTTCCCCGGGGTGCCCCTGTTCACCGACGTCTACCTGGGCAGCGTCTCGGGTGGTTTCCAGCTCGACCCGATGGTGATCGACGCGGGCGCCGAGTTCGGGTTTCACCCGCTCGGCCCGGATCTCTACCTGGTCGGGATGGACGCAAACCTGCGGATCTCGACCCGGCCGGTCTTCGCGGTCGACCTGACCGGCCGGGGCAAGCTGGCCAGCCTGCCGATCTCCGAATCGACCGCCCACGGTGATATCGACGGCTACTTCTCATACGACGCGAAGGGCCGGATCGACCTTGGAATCGTCTCGGCCAGCGAGGAGATCGGCGGCTTCCTCGACGCGGGCAGAGGGCTTTTCGGGGCGAAGGTGGCGTTCGACGGCTGCGTCGGGGAGTCGCCGCTCGACCTCTGCTCTGGCTTCTCGGGCCTGGTCTCCAGCAAGGGGATCGCCGGCTGTGCCCTCGGGCGGGTCGGCTTCGGCTACTTCTGGGGCGGTTCGCCCGAGCTGCTGGGGCCGCCGAGCTGCGACACCGGCGATTACGAGGTGCAGTCGAACCGGCTGGCCGACGGCCCGGGCGACCGTCAGGTCGCGATCCCGGCCGGCCTGCGCGGCGCCTCGCTGAAGATCGCCGGCGACACCGGCCCGCCGAGCATCGTGATGATCTCGCCGACCGGGGAACGGATCACGCCGGTCCCGGTCGAGTCCGACCCTTCGGCGCCGGTCACGGTGATGAACGGCTCAACGGAGGCCAGGGTCGGGTTGCTGAAGCCGGCGGCCGGAACCTGGACGATCGAGCCGCAGGCCGGACCGGCGGTCACGACCGTCGCGCTCGCCCGGGCTCTCTCACCCCCGACCGCGAAGGCGAAGATCAGGCGAGGCAAGGGCAGGAAGCGAACCCTGACCTACCGGGTGACCGCCCGCGCCGGCCTGGAAGCCGTCTTCTTCGAGCGGGTCGGCAAGGGCATCAGCCTGATCGGCACGACCAAGAAGCCGAAGGGGAAGCTCCGCTTCCAGGCGGCCGACGGGCCCAGCGGTAAGCGGGCCGTCTTCGCCCGGATCGAGCAGGACGGCCTGCCCCGGCTGCAGAAAAAGGTCACGAGCTACCGGGCGCCGGGACCGATCAGACCGCGCCGGCCGAGGGGGCTCAAGGCGCGGTTCGCGAAGGCGAAGATGACGCTCCGCTGGCGGAAGTCAGCTGGCGCCAGGGACTATCTGGTCCGGGTCAAGGTCTCCGACGGAAGGAACCTCCAGTTCCTGACCCGCCGGACGAAGCTACGGCTGGGTCAGATGCGTAAGGGCGACCGGATCCGAATCGCGGTGACCGGCCGCTCGAAGTCCGGCCGGACCGGCAAGGCCGCTCGGATCACTCGACGAAGATAGGGAGGGCGGGTCGGACCCCACCCGACTTGCAATTAAGCCGGGAAGCCGTCCTCGACGGTTTCCAGCGCCCATTCGGGATCCGCTGCCTTGAGGGCGTCGAGATCGAAGAGACCGGTCGCGACGCTGACCACGCGGATCCCCGCGCCGTGGGCGGCGGTCACGTCCCTCGGCGTGTCGCCAACCGCGATGAAGTCAGCCGCCGAGAGGATCTGCGGGCTGCCGTTCGGGAAGCTGCCGGTGGCTGCCGCGACGATCCCGCGCTTGATCGCGTGGAGGGTGAGGGCGGTGCGATCGGCGGAATCGGAGCCGTACCCGCCGAAGGCGAAGAACCGGTTCAGGTCGCCGCGCTCCAGCTTTGCCTTCGCCGCCGGCTCGATGTTCCCGGTGGTCACCCCGAGCGGCAGGCCGTCGGCCGAGAGGTGTTCGAGCAGCTCGACGATGCCGGGCTCGACTCGGTAGCCGGGGGATTCGGCAACCGCGGCGGGCAGATGCTCCAGGTAGATCGGGGTGAGCTCGTCCACGTCAGCCAGGGTCGGCTCGCGGTCGAGCACCGTGCGGAGCGCGGCGAAGGCGACGTCGTGGTCGGTCATGCCCGACTCGGTCACCGCGGCGATGTCAACCGACTTGCCGAAGACCTGCTGAAACGCCTTGTCCCAGGCGACCGCGCCGGCCCCGCCGGTGGTCAGCAGGGTGCCGTCGACGTCGAAGATGACCGCCCGGATCGGCGCCCCGTCCGCCGCGGCGCTCATTGACGGCCGTTGGCTTCGCGGTAGCGGCGGATCAGCTCGGCGGTGCTGCCGTCGTGGCCGGGCGGCGGTGGCTCTTCGGACTCGAGCTCGGGGATGATCTTCTGGGCCAGCGCCTTCCCGAGCTCGACGCCCCACTGGTCGAAGGAGTCGATGCCCCAGATCGCGCCTTGGGTGAAGACCGAGTGCTCGTAGAAGGCGACCAGGGTTCCGAGCGTCTTCGGGGTGAGCCGGTCGACCATGATCGTCGAGGTGGGGCGGTTGCCGAGGAAGGTCTTGTGCGGGATCAGCCGCTCGTCCACTCCCTCTTCCTTCAGCTGCTGGACCGTCTTGCCGAAGGCCAGGGCCTCGGTCTGGGCGAAGACGTTCGAGACCAGCAGGTCCTGGTGGTTCCCCAGTGGGTTGAGGCTGTGGTTGAAGCCGATGAAATCGGCCGGGATCAGCACGGTTCCCTGATGGACCAGCTGGTAGAAGGAGTGCTGCCCATTGGTTCCGGGCTCGCCCCAGAAGATCGCGCCGGTGTCGTAATCGACTCTGGCCCCGTCGAGGGTCACGCCCTTGCCGTTCGACTCCATGGTCAGCTGCTGCAGGTAGGCGGGGAAGCGGTGCAGGTACTCGCTGTAGGGGAAGACGGCGTGGGTCTCGGCCCCGAAGAAGTTCCGGTACCAGACCGTCAGCAGGCCGTGGATCGCCGGCAGGTTCGTGGGCAGGCCGGTTTCGAGGAAATGCTCGTCCATCGCGTGGAAGCCGTCGAGCATCTCGCTGAATCGGTCCGGACCGATCGCCAGCATGGTGGAGAGGCCGATCGCCGAGTCCATCGAGTAGCGGCCGCCGACCCACTCCCAGAAGCCGAACATGTTGTCGGTGTCGATCCCGAACTCCGAGACGCCGCTCGCGTTGGTCGAGACCGCCACGAAGTGCTTTGCGATGGCTGACTCGTCGCCACCGAGCCCGTCCAGCAGCCACTGGCGGGCGGTGCCCGCGTTGGTCATGGTCTCCAAGGTGGTGAAGGTCTTCGAGGAGACGATGAAGAGAGTCTCGGCCGGATCGGCGTCAAGGGTCGCCTCGTAGAAGTCGGTGCCGTCGACGTTGGAGACGAAGCGGAACTCCAGATCGCGGCGGGAGTAGTCCTTGAGCGCCTCGTAGGCCATCACCGGGCCGAGGTCGGAGCCGCCGATGCCGATGTTGATGATCCGCTTGATCGGCCGGCCGGTCTGGCCCTTCCACTCGCCGGAGCGGACCTGCTCGCTGAAAGCCGCCATGCGGTCCAGCACCTCGTGGACCTCGCGGACGACGTCGACCCCGTCGACCACCAGCGAGCGGCTGCGAGGCATGCGCAGAGCGACGTGGAGGACGGCCCGGTCCTCGGAGACGTTGATGTGTTCGCCCCGGAACATCGCGTCGCGACGCTCCGGCATCCGGCGTTCGCGGGCCAGCTCGGCCAGCAGGCCCAGGGTCTCGCGGCTGACCCGGTTCTTCGAGTAATCGAAGTAGAGACCGCATGCCTCGGCCACCAGGTCGGTGCCGCGCGAGGGATCGTCGGCGAAGAGATCCCGCAGATGGAGGTCTCCTATGTCGGCGTGGTGGCTCTCGAGGGTCTTGAACGCTGCTGACTCCCGGAGCTCACTCACGGTCAGCTCCCGAGCAGCGTCTTCGCTTCTTCGACCACCCGGTCCGGGGTGAAGCCGAAGTATTTCTGCAGGTCCTTGAACGGGGCGGAGGCGCCGAAGGTGGTCATGCCGATCGCCACGCCCTCCTCACCGACGTAACGCTCCCAGCCGAAGGTAGAGGCCTGCTCGATCGAGATCCGCTTGGTCACCGACGAAGGCAGGACCGACTCGCGGTAGGCCTCATCCTGGCTTTCGAAGATGTGCCAGGAGGGCAGTGAGACGACCCGGGAACGGACACCTTCGACGACCAGGGTCTCGTGGGCCTCGAGCGCGATGTGGACCTCGGAGCCGGTGGCGATCAGGATCAGCTCCGGCTCACCCTCACAATCGGCGATGGCGTAGCCGCCCTTGGCCAGGCCGGAGGCATCGGCGTATTTGCTGCGGTCGATCACCGGCACCTTCTGGCGGGTCAGCACCAGGGCGGTGGGGTGGTCAGTCCTTGGCATGATGACCTTCCAGGCCTCGGCCACTTCGGCCGCATCGGCCGGCCGGATCACGTCCAGGTTCGGCATCGCCCGGAGCGAGGCGAGCTGCTCGACCGGCTGATGGGTCGGGCCGTCCTCGCCGAGGCCGATCGAGTCATGGGTCAGCCAGTGGACGACCGGCTGCTCCATCAGAGCCGAGAGCCGGATCGCCGGTCGCGCGTAATCGGAGAAGATCAGGTAGGTCGACCAGACCGGGCGCAGGCCGCTCAGGGCCATGCCGTTCGAGGAGGCGGCGGACTCGTGCTCGCGAACCCCGAGGTGGAGCATGTGGCCGGAGCGGTTCCCGGGTTCGAAGACACCCGAGACGTCATCCTTGAGGCCGCTGGAGGCCGACCCGGTGAGGTCGGCCGAGCCGCTGATCAGCCAGGGCACCTTCGGCGCGATCGCCTGCAGGGTCTTCTGCGAGGCGGAGCGGGTCGCGACCTGCTCGCCGGCCTCGAAGCTCGGGATGTCGGCGTCCCAGCCCGTGGGCAGCTCACCGCTGAGCATGGTGTCGATCAGGTCCTTGCGGTCGGCCGGGGCGGCGTCGAAGCGGCCCTTCCAGGCGGCGGAAAGCTCGGCGCCGCGCTTGCCGACGCCGTCCGCCCAGGTCTCGTAGACCCCGTCGGGGACCAGGAAGTGGGCGTCCTCCGGCCAGCCGTAGACCTCCTTGGTCAGTTTCGTCTCCTCGGCCCCGAGCGGGTTGCCGTGGACGTCGGCGGTGTCGACCTTGTTCGGCGAGCCGTAGCCGATGTGGCTGTGGATGATGATGAAGGTGGGTCGTTCCTTCTCCGCCTTGAACTTGTCGAGCGCGGCCCCGATCTCGTCGAGATCGTTGGCGTCGTTTATGTGATGGACCGCCCAGCCGTTGGCGTGGAAGCGCTCCTCGACATCTTCGGTGAAGGCCAGATCGGTCGAGCCGTCGATCGTGATCCGGTTCGAGTCGTAGATCCAGCAGAGGTTGTGCAGCTGCTGGTGCCCGGCCAGCGAGGCGGCCTCCTGGGAGACGCCCTCCATCATGTCGCCGTCGCCGCAGATCGTGTAGACGTCGTAATCGAAGAGCTCCTCGCCGAAGGCAGCGCGCTTCCAGAGGCCGGCGATCGCCATGCCGACCGAGGTGGCGACGCCCTGGCCGAGCGGGCCGGTGGTGGTCTCGACGCCGGTGGTCAGGTGCGATTCCGGGTGGCCGGGGGTGGAGGAACCGAGCTGGCGGAAGTTCTCGATGTCTTCGAGGGTGACCGAGAGACGGTCCGTGATCGTGCCGTCGGCGTCGACTTTCTTGACGCCGGCCAGGTGCAGGACCGAGTAGATCAGCATCGAGGCGTGGCCGGCCGAGAGCACGAAGCGGTCGCGGTTCGGCCAGTGCGGATCGGCCGGGTCGTAGCGCAGATAGTCCTGCCAGAGCTTGTAGGCCAGCGGGGCCAGGGCCATCGCCGTCCCCGGATGACCCGAATTGGCCTTGTCGATCGCGTCGATCGAAAGGGTCCGGATCGTGTTGATTGCGCGGAGTTCGGGCGTCTGGGAAGCGAGCGAGTCGGTCACGGACGGCATCCTATGAAACTACGCAAAACGGCGCGAGAAGCCGGTTGCCGGGAACCGCTCAGTAGCGGTCGCTGGGCTCGCCGAGGCCATGTGATCCGGCCGCTCCGAGCGAAGTCGCCCGATCGACCTGGGTTACCACGTCCTGCGGGTCGGCGACCCCGTTGAAGACGAAGAGGTTGTCGGCATCGGAGGCGGCCGTGTCGAAATCGACGTCGCCCACGTTGAGCAGGCGCTGGAAGACCGTCTGACGGTAGTTCACGTTCTGCACCCGCTCCAGGCGAGTCTCCTGGATGTCCCGCGCGAAGATGCCCCGTTTTATGTTGAGGCGCCGGTTGGTGATCGTGTACACGGTCGCGACGCGCCTGATGAACCCGATCAGGACCGAGATGCCGAGCGCGATGAGGATGATCAGGAACGGCACCAGGAACCCGTCTCCGATCAGGGCGGCGATCACCGCGACGATCGCGCCGATCAGGAGTCCCTTCAGGTAGAAGGCGAGGATCGAGCGCCAGGAAGGGTGGCCCTGGAAGATGACCTGTTCGCCGGGACTGGGGGTGAACGCCACGGCGCGAGCATATCCGACCGCTCCCCCGGCGTGGTGGGTCGGATAACCGGCGCATCGGCCGGATATCCGACCCACCGTGTCGCTCGGGCGCGGGCGGTATGTTCAGCCGGTGTCCATCGCCAGGGTCGAGCCGCTGACGACGGCCCGCGCTCTGCGGGGACCGTTCGACTATCTGATTCCGGAGCGGCTGGGGGAGGTCGGGATCGGCACGGTGCTCGAAGTACCCTTCGGCCGCCGCCGGATCACCGGGGTGGTGGTCGAGGTGGCGGAAACCTCGGAGGTCCCGCCGGAGAAGCTGGCCGAGCCGATCCGCGTGGTCGGTACCGGTACGACCTCCGAGCTGGTCGGGCTCGGCCGTTGGATCGCGACCGAGTACTGCTCGACCCCGGCCCGCGGCCTCGGCCTGGTGCTGCCGCCCGGGACCGGTACCGGCGGCGAGCGCACCCGCTTCCGGGTCGAGAAGATGAGCTCGATCACGGCAGCTGGCCGCGAGGCCCTGGAGGGCGGCGCCCGGCTCGGCGCGAAGCAGAAGCTCGCCCTCCAGCAGCTCCTCGAAGGCGATCTGACCGGGCGTCAGATCGCGGCCCGGGCGGGGGCTGACGGCGCGACCCTGAAACGGCTCGAGGAACGCGGCCTGATCGAGCGGCGCCAGGTCAATGTGCGGCGCCGCCCCGAGCACGCCGGGGTCGGAACCGCGACGGCCAAGGCCCCGGACCTCACCGTCGCCCAGAGTGAGGCGGTGTCGGCGCTGACCACGAAGCTCGAGAGCCCGGCGGCGGGGGAGGGCGTGCTGCTCTGCGGCGTCACCGGCTCCGGCAAGACCGAGGTCTATCTGGCCGTGGTCGAGGAGGCGCTGGCTCGCGGCCGGACGGCGATCGTGCTCGTGCCGGAGATCGGACTCACCCCGCAGGCGGTGGGGCGCTTTCAGGCCCGTCTCGGGGACCGGGTCGCGGTGCTCCACTCGGCCCTGACCGCCGGCCAGCGATTCGACGAGTGGCAGCGCCTGAAGAGCGGCGAGGCGAGCGTCTGCGTCGGGCCGCGCTCGGCCGTCTTCGCCCCGCTGGAGAACCTCGGCCTGATCGTGATCGACGAGGAGCACGATCCCTCCTACAAGCAGGAGGGAGATCCGCGCTATGACGCTCGTGACGTGGCCCGGCGCAGGGCGATGGAAACCGGGTCGCTGCTCGTGCTCGGCACGGCCACACCGCGTCCGGAGAGCTGGGAGCGACTCGGTCGGATCGATCTGCCGGCCCGGGTCGACGGCCAGGGGATGCCGCCGGTCGAGCTGGTCGACATGCGTGAGGCCGATCCCAGGCAGGGGCCGATCCACCGCCGCACCTGGGAGGCCCTGGCCGAGGTGCGGGAGAGGGGCGAGAAGGCGATCGTGATGATCAACCGTCGCGGCTTCGCCCCCTGGCTGACCTGCCGCACCTGCGGCCATCACTGGGGCTGCCCGAACTGCGACGTCTCGCTGATCGTCCATCGCGAGTCCGACCAGCTGATCTGCCACCACTGCAACCACGCCGAGCAGCTGCCGCGACACTGCCCCGAGTGCGGCGGCACCACGCTCTCGCAGACCGGGGCCGGGACCCAGCGGATCGAGGCCCTGCTGGCCGAGGAGCTGGCCCCGATGCCCGTTTTCCGCCTGGACGCCGACACCAGCGCCGGGCCTGGCGGCCACGCCCGGATCCTCTCCGCCTTCGAACGCGAGGAGAGCGCGATCCTGGTCGGCACCCAGATGGTCGCCAAGGGCCACGACTTCCCCGAGGTGACCCTGGCCGCCATTCTCGACGCCGACGCGACCCTGCGCTTCCCTGATTTCCGGGCCGAAGAACGGACTTTTTCGCTGGTGACCCAGCTGGCCGGGCGCAGCGGGCGCAGCCAGGCCGGCGGCACGGTCATCGTTCAGACCCTCGCCCCGAACAGCCCGAGCATCAGCCACGCCGCGAGCCATGACTCCGCCGGCTTCCTGACCGGCGAGCTCGAGCGGCGCCGCGAGCTCGGCTACCCGCCGTTCGCCCACCTGATCCGGGTCCAGCTCGCCGCCGAGGCGGAGCCCGACGTTGAACGGGCGGCCGATCTGGTCGCCGGCCGGCTCGACAAGGACCTGCCGCCCGGCGCGGAGCTGCTCGGCCCGGCCGCGATGTTCCGGGCTCGGAACCGCTACCGCCGCCGTCTGCTGGTTCGTTCGACCGCCCGGGCTGAATCGATCGCCGCGGTTCACGGAACGGTCGAGGATCTCCTCGCCGACGGGTCGCTGCGGAACATCACCCTGGCGATCGACGTCGACCCGCAGTGAGGGCTACCGCAACTCGAGCCGACTTCCCGGTTAGGTTAAGTACCAGTCACCTATGAGAGGGGAATCGCCGATGGAAGCAGGAATCCGTCTTTGGGCAGCGCTGGCCGGACTGGCTCTGGCCGTACTGATGTGGGGAGGAGTCGCTCAAGCCGCCAACCCGGAGGACCACCCGGTGGTCAAGGCGCAGATCTACGCGCAGGAAACCTGGCCGGACGAGTTCGCCGGGTTCTGGCTTGATTTCGACTATCCGCGTACTAATAAGCATCAGGGCGGCATCCCATCCGATCAGAAGGTGTTCATCGCCTTCACCGATGACGCGGAGGAGAAGGTCGCCGAGCTCCGGCAGAAGTTCCCCGCCTCAAACCCATACGTAGCGGTGACCCACACTCACTCGATGGTCGAGCTGGAGAGGTTGCAGCAAAAGGTCACCAATGACCTGCGGGCGTACATGGACGGGCGGCTGGCGATCCCCGGGCCCGCCTTCAAGTGGCATGGGACCGGGATCTGGGTGGTTGACAACGTGGTCGAGGTGAACCTGTCCGCGGTCACGCCGGAGTATGAGGCTTGGGCGGCGGACCGTTACGGGTCGGATTACGCGGCGCTCAAAATCTTCGTCGGCGATGAGGTGGTGCCCGACAGCGGGCTGGTCGGACACGTCCATTATCCGGGCAAGAACGCCAACAAGCAATGCAATGCCCGGTGCCATCGGACCAAGGCCAGGAAGAAGGCCTTGAGGAAGAAGTGCGCTCGGGCGTCGAGGCGGGCCAAGAAAACCGGTTCGCGCAAGGCCAGGAAGATCGCCCGCTCGAAGAAGTGCCGCGCGGTGCGGCGCGGCTAGCGCTCACAGGTAGACTCGGGAGAGATGGCTTCCGAGGAAGAAACAGCGACTTTGAGCGATGAAGCGGCCACCTATGCCGAAGGCATGGAGCGGGCCGAAGAAGCGCTGTCAGCCGCTGCCGAAACCGAAGGCGAACAGGTCGAGGTCGAGCCGGAGGGCGGCGAGGAGCCGGTCCGGCGCTTTGACGAAGAGACCCTGCGCAAGCGCGAGGAGGCGCTGGCTCAGATCGTCCAGTTCGGTGATCCGGTGCTCAAGAGCAAGGCTTCCCCGGTAACCGAGTTCGACCAGGCACTCGCCGACGAGATCGCCCGCATGGTCGACCTGATGCAGGACGGCCTCGGGGTCGGGCTGGCGGCCACCCAGGTCGGCAAGCTGCGTCGCCTGCTGGTCTTCCAGACCAACGCGGACGCGACCCCGCAGGAGCTGGTCAACCCGGAGATCGAGTGGCTTTCCGAGGAGACCGAGACCGCGACCGAAGGCTGCCTCAGCATCCCGCGGGTCGTGGTCGAGGTCGACCGGCCGCTCTACGCGCGGGTCCGCGGGCAGGATCGGTCCGGGGCGGAGGTGCTGATCGAGGCTTCCGGCCACGAGGCACGGGTGCTCCAACACGAGATCGACCATCTGGACGGGGTCCTGATCCTCGACCGGACCGAGAAGAAGCAGCGCAAGGGCGCGCTGAAGGCCCTGCGCCGGGGCGAGAGCTTTTCGCCGCACGAAGAATGAGCGGGGTCTTTCTCGGCACCTCGGAATTCGCCGCCGTGGTGCTGGACATCCTGGCCGCCTCCGAGCAGCGGCCCGAGCTGGTCGTGACCCTGCCCGACCGGCGTCGCGGGCGGGGCCGCCGGGAACAGGCCTCGCCGGTCGCGGTGAAGGCGGAGGAGCTGGGCATCGAGCTGCTCAAGTCCGGCAACGTGAACGACGACGCCGACCGCCCCCGGATCCTCGAGGTGGGGGGCGAGTGGGCCTCGATCTGCGCCTTCGGGCAGCTGATCAAGGAGCCGCTGCTCTCCGAGTTGCCGATGCTGAACGTGCATCCTTCGCTGCTGCCGCGTTGGCGGGGAGCCGCCCCGGTCGAGCGAGCGATCATGGCCGGTGACGCCGAGACCGGGGTCTGCGTGATGCGTCTGGTGGCCGGTCTCGACTCGGGCCCGGTCGCGCTCCGCGAGAAGACCGCGATCGATCCGGATGAGGATTTCGGCTCGCTTTCGGCCCGGCTGGCCGGGATCGGCGGCCGGCTGCTGGTCGAGGGCTTGGCCGCCGCCGGCGGTGGGAGCATCACCTGGCAGGAGCAGGGCGAGGACGGACTGACCTACGCCGAGAAGATCGACGCCGCGGACCGGCAGATCAAGCCGGACCGGTCGGCGCGAGAGGTTCACGACCAGGTTCGGGCACTCACGCCGCACATCGGCGCCTGGCTGCCGCTCCAGGGAGACGAACGGCTGGGGATCCGCCGAACGGCCGTGCTCGACTCCGGGCCGGCGGCCGGCGAGTTTGCCGAGTCCGGCGGCTGGCCGGTTCTCGGCTGTGGCGAGGGCGCCCTGCGGCTGGAGCGGGTCCAGCCGCCAGGCAAGCAGGAGATGGACGGCGACGCCTGGCTTAGGGGTCACGGTCAGGGCTTCACGGGCCACGGCCTGCCGTGAGCCGGGTCACGCCCGAACGCGAGGTCGCCTTCGCGGTCCTCCGTCGCACTTTCGAGCAGGACGAGCACACCGAAACCGCCTTCCGTGAGGAAGCGGCGGCGCGGGAGCTCACCGGCCGGGTCCGCTCCCAGGCGCAGCGGCTGGCCTACGGCGCCGTCCAACGGCGCGGAACGACCGACTGGGTGATCGCTTCCTTCACGAAACAGAAGGGGAGGCGGCCCGACCCGGCAGTCGCCGCGGCCCTGCGTCTCGGCATCTTCGAGCTGCTCTTCGCCGACGGCACCCCGGATCACGCCGCGGTCGATCAGGCGGTGAGCCTGGTCCGGGCGGCTGGGGTCGATCACGCTGCCGGCTTCGCGAACGCCGTGCTGCGGCGGACCCTGCGGGAGAAGGAATCACTGCTGCGAAAGCTCGCCGATGACTCGACCCCGGAGAAGGCGGCGGTCGCGCACTCCTGCCCCGAGTGGCTGGCCCGACTCTGGTGGGAGCAGCTCGGTCCCGAACGGGCGAGGGCCTTGATGGCGGCCGCCAACCGCCCCACCGAGAAGGCGGTGCGGGTGAACACGGCGCGGATCACCCCGGCCGAGGCGATCGAGCGGTTCTCCGGTCCGGAGCTGGAGCTGACCCCGGCCGAGGGGCCGTGGCCCCTGGCGCCGGCGGAGCTGCTGGCCGCGCGCGGCAGCCTCGCGCCGGTCGAGGCGGCCGCGGAAGAAGGGCTTCTGGTCGCGCAGTCGCGAGGCTCGGCCGCGGTGGTCGAAGTGCTCGACCCGCTTCCCGGGGAACGCATCCTCGACCTCTGCGCGGGGCCCGGCATCAAGACGGGGCAGATCGCGGCCCGAGTCGGTCGGATGGGCAACATGGTCTCGATCGAGCCGGTCGAGTCTCGCGCCGACGACATCGCGACCCAGCTGGAGCGGCTCGGCTTCCACCACGGGCTGGTGATCGAGGCGGACGCCCGCGAGGGCGAGGTCCTCAGTGATTTCGATCGGGTCCTGGTCGACGCGCCCTGCTCTGATCTGGGTGCGCTCTCGTCCCGGCCCGACGCCCGTTGGCGCAAGTCGCCGGCCCTGATCGAACGGGTCGCGGCCCTGCAGGGCGAGATCCTCGACCGAGCGGCTGGTTTCATCATCGAGGGCGGCAGCCTGGTCTACTCGACCTGCACGATCTCGCGCCAGGAGAACTCCGACCAGGCCCTCGCCCTGGCTGAACGCCACGGCCTGACCATCGACGATCTCGGCTCGCGAGCGTCACATCTGGCCGACCCGAACGACCCCAGATTCCTCCAGCTGATGCCGGACCTGGACCACACAACGGGCTTTTTCATCGCCCGCTTTACGGCTTAGGCGCGGGATTGTCGGGTTAACCCCCGTAGGACTTCCGACCGGTTCGGGATAATCGTCCGATGGCGACCGAGTCCGAGAAGACGACAGAACGCAGGCAGCCCTGCCCGGGTTGCGGCGAGCCGTGGCTCAGACCGACCCAGCTGCCGGGCCGGTTCCGCTGCGTCTACTGCCTTTCCCGCTACGAGCTGGTCTCGCAATGCCCGAACTGCGGCGAGCACCAGACGATCGCCAGAATGAGTACGACCGAGGACATGAGCTGCCAGAGCTGCGGCGCCTCGATGCTCCAGCCGATCTGAATCACGACCCCGGGACCCCGATGACCGACCAGCCCCGTACCGCCGACACCCCCGTGCCCGAAGCCTTCCAGGGCATCCGCATCGCCCCCTCGATCCTCTCCGCCGATTTCGGCCGGCTCGGGGCTCAGATCGCCGAGGTCATGGACGCCGGCGCCAGAGTCATCCACTTCGACGTGATGGACGGCCAGTTCGTCCCGCCGATCACGATCGGCCCGCTGGTGCTCTCAGGGATCGCCGATCAGGTCCACGACGCGGGCGGGGTGGTGGACGTCCACCTGATGATCGAGGACCCGGATCGGCAGTTCGAGGATTTCGCGAAGGCCGGGGCCGACTCAATCATCTTCCACGAGGAAGCGACCCCGCATGCGCACCGCTGCTGCCACGCGATCCGTGAGCTCGGCTGCCTGGCCGGCGTCGCGATCAATCCCGGCACCCCGGTCGAGGCGCTCTCGGAGCTGGGCGGCATGGCCGACGAGATCCTGGTGATGACCGTCAATCCCGGCTGGGGCGGCCAGCCCTTCATCGAGACCTCGCCGGACAAGGTCCGGCGGCTCCGCTCCCTGGTCGGCGACGACGTCCTGATCGAGGTCGACGGTGGGATCGGCACCAAGACGGCCGGTCCGATGGCCGCGGCGGGTGCAACCCTGATGGTCGCCGGATCGGCCATCTTCGGCGCCGACGACCCGGCCCGGGCCTACGCCGAGATCGCCGCCGCTGCCGCCTGAGTGCAAGATTGAAGTTTTCGGCGCATAGCGCTGACAACTTCAATCTCGGTGGTTTCTACTAGGGCGAGGCGTCTTCGAGGCCGGCCAGCCTGGCCTCGATCGCCTCGCTCGAGCCCTCGCGGGGGACGTCCTCCGCGATTCCGTGCGGGCGCCGGTAGATCACGAAGAGCGAGGCCAGCAGCAGGAACGCGGTGAGGGCGAAGCCGATCTCGACCCTGAGGTTGCCGTCAGTGATCAGCGGCACCACGGTCCAGACGATGAAGAAGGCGGCGCAGGAGATCCAGCGGATCGAGGAGCGGCGAGCCTGGCCCTGGGCGAGGCAGGCCTGGTTGATGGTCACGGCCGAGAGATAGAGGCCCATCCCGGCGGTGATCAGGAGCAGCCCGAGCCGGTCGTAGGTGAACTTGTCGGAGAAGGCGATCTGCATCAGCTTCGGGCCGGCGACCACCACGACGAAGGCCGTGAAGGCGGTGAAGGCGGAGATGCCGAGCAGGACCATGCGGACCGAGCGGTGAAACTGGCGCTCGGAGTCCGGGTCGTCGCTGCTGTGGAGGGTGGTCAGGTGGGGCAGGATCGAGGTCGAGACGGCCTGGAAGAGCTGCAGCGGAGCCCGGGCGACCATCAGCACGTTGAAGATGAACCCGGTCGCGGCGGAGCCCTCGATGATGCCGATCACCAGCGGACCGGCGTTGAGGAAGACCTGCTCGCTGAACATGATCAGGAAGACGGAACCGACGAAGCCGGCGCCGTGGGCGAGCGAGAACTCACCCCGCGCCTCATCGGTCTCGGCCTTCGTGTCCTCACGTTCGACCCCGGTCGCGGTGGCGATCTGAGCCCGCTCCTCCGCCTCCCGACGGCTGCGCCTGGTGATCGCGAACGGCACCACCATCAGGCTGAGGAGCGGCGCTGCGACGATGCCCATCGCGACCATCGACTGGCCGGAGAGCAGCCCGAAAGCGACCAGGGCGGCGAAGAGGGTGCGGAAGACCGACTCGGAGAGGATCAGGCCGGTGAAGAGGCCGAACTGCTGATGTCCGGCCAGATAGCCACGGGCGTAGTAGCTGGCGGCATAGAAGAGGACGGCCGAGAAGAACACCCAGTAGAGCGTGGAGTTCCCGTACAGCAGGTTCTCCAGCGGCTGCTTGAGGATCAGCGCGACCACGGCGAAGCCGACCGCCAGACAGCCCTGGATCTTGGCCGCGACCCGGACCGGGCCGACATCGGTCTCGCCCCGCTCGAGGTGCTCGGAGATGTGGCGGGAGAGGAGCTGGTCAACCGGCCGGTACAGGGTCGAGACGGTGATGAAGACGGCGGACCAGAGGAAGGCGATCTCGCCGTAGGCATCCTTGTCCAGGTCGTGGGAGGCGATCAGGAAGTAGGCGTAGGTGAAGATGCCGGTGAGGCCGACCCCGATGGTCAGCAGCCCGACGGACTTCCCGTAGGCACGGGTGCGCGATTCGGTGGCTGTTTCGGGGGTGTCGCTCAAGAGCTGGGTTCCGGGCTTCAGACGCTGCTTCGATCCCGGGGCGGGTCGAGCTGGTGGCTCGGCTCGACGTCGAGTTCAAGCTCGATCCGGCGCACCTTTTCATAGACGCGCTGGGTCATGACCCGTTGTCCGGCCAGCAGGTCGCCGATGATCCCGAGCGCGAAGAGCTGGATCGCGACGATGAAGAGGACCGCGCCGAGCAGCAGCGACTGGAGGTGGCCGTCCCGGTCGCCGCTCACGATCCAGTCGATCAGGAACGGCATCCAGGCGGCGACCGCGGCGACCGCGGCGATCAGGCCGAGCAGCGAGAAGACCTTGAGCGGCTCGTAGCGGGTGTAGATCCGCAGGATCGCCAGGCCGTTGCGGCGCACGTAGGTTGAGGTGGAGCCGAACAGGCGTGACTCCCTGGTCTTCGGGTTGGTCCCGATCCGCACCTCGCCGACCGCGACGCTGCCCTTGCCGGCCTGGATCAGGCTCTCCAGGGTATAGGTGAAGTTGTCGACGACCAGGAGCTGCAGGGCCGCCTCCCGGTTGTAGGCGCGGAAGCCGGAGGTCGCGTCGGTCACCTCGGTGGCGGAAAGCTGGCGAACCACCCAGCTGCCGAACTTCTGCAGCGCCTTCTTGGCCGGTGAGAAATGGTCGATGTCGGCCACCTCGCGGTCACCGACCACCATCTCCGCCTCACCGGCCAGGATCGGTGCGACCAGCTTCGGGATGTCGTTGCCGGAGTACTGGTTGTCGGCGTCGGTGTTGACGACGATGTCGGCGCCGAGCTTGAGGCAGGCGTCGAGCCCGGCCTGGAAGCCGGTCGCCAGGCCGCGGTTGTTCGGCAGCTTGACGATGTGGTCAACTCCGCATTCCTGAGCCACTTCTATGGTGCGATCGGTCGAGCCGTCGTCGATCACGAGGGTCTCGATCGCGTCCACGCCCTCGATCTCCCGGGGCAGGTCAGCGAGCGTCGCGGGGAGGGTCTTCTCCTCGTTCAGGCAGGGGATCTGGATGATTACCTTCATCAGTCGTCAAGATTCTCCCATGAGCGGCGGGCAACTTACCTCCGAGGCCGAGTACTGGCAAAGGGCCATCCAACTGGCCGAGCGCGGCCTGGGCTGGACCAGCCCCAATCCCGCGGTCGGTGCGGTGCTGGTCAAGGACGGCCGGGTGATCGGCGAGGGCTGGCACCGGCGGCACGGAAAGCTTCACGCCGAACGCGAGGCACTGGCCGACGCCGCCAGCCGGGGCAACGACCCGGCCGGGTCCACGATCTACGTGACCCTGGAGCCCTGCGCCCACAGCGGCACCCAGCCGCCCTGCGCCGACGGGCTGATCGAGGCCGGGGTGGCCGAGGTGGTGATCGCGGCCGAGGATCCTACGAGCAAGACCCGCGGGATCGGACCTTCTCGGCTGGAGGACGCCGGCATCCGGGTGCGCTGTGCGGACGGAGAGGCCGCCGAGCAAGCGCTCGCCCTGATCCAGGACTTCCGCAAGCGGGCCCTCACCGCCAAGCCCTTGGTCACGCTGAAGATGGCGATGAGCCTGGACGGCAAGGTCGCGACCCGGACCGGTGACTCGAAATGGATCTCCGGTGAGGAGAGCCGTGCCCTGGTCCACCGTTGGCGGGCCGAGATGGACGCGGTCGCGGTCGGCGCCGGGACCGTGGCCGCCGACGACCCGCGGCTCACCGCCCGGCCGGCGGACGGCGCACCGGTACGCCAGCCGGCCCGCGTGATCTTCGACTCACAACTTTCGACCACCCCGGGGGCGGCACTGTTCGAAGACCTGCCCGAAGCGGCGATCCTGATCATCGCCGGACCGGAAGCGGACCCGGAGAAGGCGAAGGCGCTGGAGGCGGCGGGGGCCGAGGTGATCCCGGTCGAAGGACCCGACCACGAAGCCCGTTTCGGGTGCGCGATGGAAGCGCTGGGCGGGCGGGGCATCGGCTCGGTGCTGCTCGAAGGCGGCCCGAAGCTGGCCGGGGCTGCGGTCGGCGCCGGGGAGGTCGATCGGGTCGAGGTCTTCGTGGCGCCGCTGATCGTCGGTGGCGGCCGAGCGGCCACCGAGGGCGCCGGTCCCGATCTGATGGCGAGCGCGACCCGGGTGCCGGGGCTGTGCGTGAGCCGAGTCGGGCAAGATGTGCTCATGTCATCGACGATCAGGATTTGGTGATGTTCTCCGGGCTGGTGCAGGATCTCGGGCGGATCGAGACGATCGAGGTCGGTCCAGACGGGGCACGGCTCCGGGTGGCAACCGAGCTGAGCGAGCAGATCGCGCTCGGTGACTCGGTCGCCGTCAACGGCTGCTGCCTCACGGCGACGAGTGTGGAGGCGGGGTCGTTCACCGCCGACGCGATGCAGCAGACGCTCGACCTGACCTCACTCGGCGGCCTCGAAACAGGGTCTCCGGTCAACCTCGAGCTCGCCCTGAGAGCCGACCAGCGGCTCGGTGGCCACATCGTCCAGGGCCACGTCGACGGAACCGCGAGCGTGATCGGCCGCGAGTCCGACGGATTCTCGCTTCGCCTGCGGATCTCGCTGCCGGAGAGCCTCTCCCGCTACGTGATCCCGCAGGGCTCGATCACGATCGAGGGGGTCAGCCTGACCGTCGCCGATTGCGCTCGGGACTGGGCCGAGGTCGCCCTGATCCCGGAAACGCAGGAGCGGACCAACCTCGGGACGCTCGAAACCGGCGAGACCGTCAACATCGAGTGTGACGTAATCGCCAAATACGTGGAGCGCATGGTGTCACCATATGTACAAGGGTCCGAAAGCCAGAGCGACCGCTGAGAAACCGACAGAAAGTTTGAAAGCACGATGGCAGCCGAAGAAGAGCGAGGCAGCGTGAGCGCCGCCGAAGAGACTCCGTTCGCGACGATCGAAGAGGCCCTGGAGGAGATCCGGGCCGGCCGCATGGTCATCGTCACCGATGACGAGGACCGCGAGAACGAGGGCGACCTCGTGATGGCGGCCCAGTTCGCCACGCCGGAATCGATCAACTTCATGGCCAAGGAGGCGCGCGGGCTGGTCTGCCTGGCCCTCACCGCCGAGCGCTGTGACCAGCTCGGCCTGCGGTTGATGACCGCCAAGAACGAAGCGCCGCTCGAGACCGCGTTCACGGTTTCGATCGAGGCGGCCGAAGGAGTGACCACCGGCATCTCCGCCCACGACCGCGCCCGCACCGTCCAGGCCGCGATCGACCCCGACGCGACCCCGCGTGACATCGTCGTGCCCGGCCACGTCTTCCCGCTCAAGGCCAAGGACGGCGGCGTCCTGGAACGGACCGGCCACACCGAGGCGGCGGTCGATCTCGCCCGGCTCGCCGGCGTCCCTCCGGCCGGCGTGATCTGCGAGGTGATGAACGAGGACGGCACCATGGCCCGGGTCAACGACCTGGCCGGCTACGCCGAGAAGCACGGCCTCAAGATGATCACCATCGCCGACCTGATCGCCTACCGCCGTGAGAACGAGAAGCTGGTCGAGCGGGTCGTCTCGACCGCACTCCCGACCAGCTTCGGGGATTTCCGCGCGGTCGGCTTCCGCTCCCTGGTCGACGACAAGCACCACGTGGCGATGGTCAAGGGCGAAGTCGACACCGGTGAGCCGATCCTGGTCCGGGTCCACTCCGAGTGTCTGACCGGCGACGTCTTCCACTCGATGCGCTGCGACTGCGGCGAGCAGCTCGCGGCGGCGATGGCGATGATCGAGGAAGAGGGCCAGGGGGTCCTGCTCTACCTCTCGCAGGAGGGACGCGGGATCGGCCTGCTCAACAAGCTGCGGGCCTACAAGCTTCAGGAGGAGGGGCTCGACACGGTCGACGCCAACCTCAAGCTCGGCCTGCCCGCCGATCTGCGGGACTACGGGATCGGCGCCCAGATCCTGCGTGACCTCGGCCTGAGGAAGATCAAGATCCTGACCAACAACCCGAAGAAGATCATCGGCCTCGAGGGCCACGGGCTCGAGGTCACCGAGCAGATCAAGATCGAGGCTCCGCCGAACCTTCACAACGAGGAGTACCTGCGGACCAAGCGCGACCGGATGGGCCATGCCCTCCATCACCAGGGGCTCGCCCTCGACGAGGAGATGATCCTCGACGAGCAGATCCACGACAGCGAGAAGGACGGCGAGAGTGCCTGAGCCCGAGTTCACCGGCAAGTTTGCGATCGCCGTAGGCAACTTCTACGCCGACCTGGCCGACCGGCTGGTCAGCGGGGCGAAGGAGGAGTTCGCGCGGGACGGCATCGCCGAGGGCGAGATCGACGTCTACGAGGTGCCCGGCGCCTTCGAGCTGCCGCTGGCCGCCAGCTACGCGGCCCGTTCCGGTCGTTACGACGGGATCGCCTGCCTCGGCGCCGTGATCCGCGGTGAAACCGACCATTACGACTTCGTCTGCAACGAGGCGGCCCGCGGCATCCAGAACGTGCAGCTGGAAACCGGCGTTCCCTGCGGTTTCGGGGTGCTGACCGTGGACAGCATGGACCAGGCCCTGGCCCGGGCCGGGGGCGGCGGCAAACGCGATTCCGGCGCCAACGCCGCCCGTGCGGTCCTGCGGATGAACGAGATCCGCCGGGAACTTTCGTCCTGAACAAGCCGGATCCGGCGCGGGTGCCTGCGACAAAGCAGCCTGCCCGCCAGATCGGCTAGGATGCTCCGTCCTATGGCACGCGTATGTCACAACTGCGGAAAGGGTCCCGGCTTCGGCAACTCCCGGAGTCACTCGATGGTCGCCACCCGGCGCCGCTTTGACCCGAACCTCCAGAAGGTCCGCATCCTCGAAGGCGGAGCGAAGAAGCGCGTTCTCGTCTGCACCCGGTGCCTCAAGGCGAACAAAGTCGCCAAAGCGGCTTAACTGCAAATCGGGCGGGGTCCGACCCGCCCTCCCAGGCAAACCCGTCCGTTCAGGACATCAAATATTCGATGAACGGACTCCGCATGGTGACCACACCAGCGTGACCACCCTCGAAGCACCCCGACCGGAGCCGGTCCATCCATTCTTTGTCTCTGTGGGCCGGCGGGTTGCAGTTGGAGGCTGGCGAAGCCATGCCGACTTACTTATGAGACCGCGGAATTATGAGACCGCGGAACCTTGTAGCCTCAGCGGTCGTGTCTGATCCGAGTATTGAACGTTTCAAGAGGGTGGTTGCCGCCGCTTATGGCTCCCTCGAGGCGCGGCGGCAGGAAGTCAATGACCTGAACGTGTTCCCGGTCGCGGATGGCGACACGGGAGACAACATGGCGATGACCATGAAGGCCGTCATGGAAGAACTCGACCAGTTCGGCGAGGGCCAGTCGCTGGACGAGATCGGTCGCACGCAGCTCGTCTCGGCCCTGGCCCGCGCCGCCCTGATGGGTGCCCGCGGCAACTCCGGGGTGATCCTCAGCCAGATCGTCCGCGGTGCCGCCGAGGAGCTCGCCTCGCGTCCCGGTGAGCTGGTCGACCCGGTGCTGGTCGCCTCCGCCTTCGCCAAGGCCGCCGACGCCGCGTACGCGTCGGTGCGGGACCCGGCCGAGGGCACGATGCTCACCGTCTTCCGCGAGATCGCCCACTCGGTCTCCCGGCAGCTCGCCCATCTCGAACCGGAGCGGCAGCGCCTTTCGCAGGATGCGACCCCGGCCGAACAGGACCGGGTGCTGGCCGACGTGCTCGAGCAGGCGATCGCCGACGGTCAGGCCGCGGTCGAGCGGACCCCGGAACAGCTCGAGGTGCTGGCCGAATCCGGGGTGGTCGACGCGGGCGGCTACGGGCTGGTGCTGATCCTCGCCGGGGTTCTCGCCGCACTCCGGGGCGAAGACGCCGACCTGCCGGAGATCCAGCATCACGCCGCGGCCCAGATCACCCATCCTCAGCACGAGGACAGCCGTTTCCAGTACTGCACGAACTTCATCGTCTCCGGCAGCGGCCTGAACTCGCGTCAGTTCATCCCGGGCCTCGAGCAGATCGGGGATTCGGTCCTGGTGGTCGGCGACGAGGCGACCCTGAAGGTCCACGTCCACACCGACGATCCCGAGGCGGCCATGGACGTCTTCGGCGGAGCGGGCGAGGTG
Organism: Solirubrobacterales bacterium; assembly: GCA_044464425.1. Lineage (GTDB taxonomy): Bacteria > Actinomycetota > Thermoleophilia > Solirubrobacterales > 70-9 > 67-14. The sequence continues at coordinate 194,464 of JBIQLL010000003.1, forward strand.
ACCAACCTCGACGTGGCCGACATGCGCAAGCAGATCGCCGAGCGCGAGGCCAGGATCAACGCCAGCCATCGCACCGGCGTGGTCGCCGTCGGCAGCGGCGACGGACTCGAATCGCTCTTCGCCGAGCTCGGCGCCACGGTCGTGCCGGGCGGCGAGACGCTCAACCCTTCGACCTCCGAGCTGCTGGCCGGCATCCGCGCCGTCCCGTTCGAGGACGTGCTGGTTCTGCCGAACTCCTCGAACGTGATCATGGCCGCCGAGCGGGCCTGTGAGCTCTCGGAGAAACGAGCCGAGGTGCTGCCGACCCGGACCCAACAGGAGGGCCTGCTCGCCCTGGTCGAGTTCAACGGCGAGGCCGACCTGGCCACGAACCGCCGCCGGCTCGAGGAAGCGGTGGCCGAAGTCACGGTGGGCGGGGTCGCGCCGGCGGCCCGCGACGACGCTCAGGGGAGGTTCCGCCGCGGTGACGCGGTCGGTTTCATCGACGGCGAGATCATCGCCTGGGGCGGGGCCGGCTCGGCCCTCGCCGCGACGATCGAGCGGCTGGCGGAGAACGCCGAACTGGTGACGGTGATCGCCGGCGAGGGAGCGCCGATGACGTTGGACGAGATCGACAATCACAGTCCCAACGGGGTCGAACTCGAACTTCACGAAGGCGGGCAGCCGAGCTGGTGGTGGCTGCTGGCCGGTCAGTGACGAAGGACGCGGAGCCGAGCGGCCCGCCGCCCCGGTTCGGCGGCGGAAGCGGTCAGCGCCCCGGGCGAGAAGAACTGCTGCGCGCCCCGGTTCGCTCGCCTGATCCCGGGCTGGCCGGACGACCCCTCACCGCTCTGACCGGGGTCGGTGAGAAGCTCGGCGCGAGCGCTCTGGAAGCCGGCGTGGCGACGATCGGCGACCTGCTCTGGCGGGTGCCGCGTGCCTACGGCCAGAGGCCGGGAACGAGCCTGCTCGCGGACCTCGAGCCGGGTGAGGCGACCGGAGTGGAGGTCCTGGTGCTGCGGTCCCGCCGGGTGCGGACCAGGCGGCGCAACTTCAGTGTGGTCGAGGCCCGGGTCGCCGATGATTCCGGCGCCCGCAAGGCGGTCTGGTTCAACCAGCCCTGGATGGCCGAGAAGCTGACCGCCGACAGCCGGTGGTACCTCGAGGGCAGGCTCGAGAAGGGCGGATTCGTGGTTTCGGCGGCCGAGCCCGCCCAGGGGCCGGTCGGCGAGGCCGGTTCGGGCGAAGGGATCAACTGGGGCTCTCGCGCGGCCAGACCGCCGGGACTGGCCGGCGACTCACCCCGGGCTGCCCACTCGTCCGGCGGTGAGATCGGTCCCGTGCGCTGGCGGCGCTGGGCCTTCGAGGCCTGCCGACTGGCGGCGGCGCTGCCCGAGCCTCTGCCGGCCCGGGTCCGGGCGGAACGAACGCTGCCCGGGCTCGCGGCCTCCTTCCGCGAGGCGCATTTTCCGACCGGGGAGCAGCGCGCCGCCGAGGCCCTCCGCCGGCTCGCCTACCAGGAACTGCTGGAAAACCAGGCGGTGATCCGGGACCGGAAACTTCGGCGCCGGCAGAGAGTCGGGACCGCACTGGCTCTGACCGCTGGCGATCTGACCGCAGAATGGCTGGAAAGCCTGCCCTTCGAACCGACCGGGGATCAACGAAAGGCGATCGCGGCGATCCAGGGGGAGCTCGAAGGGGCGCGGCCGATGGGGCGCCTGCTGATGGGGGAGGTGGGTTCAGGCAAGACGGTGGTCGCGATCCACGCCATGCTCACGGGCGTGGGCAGTGGCGCCCAGGCCGCGATGATGGCGCCGACCGAAGTTCTCGCCGGCCAGCACTTCGAGACCCTCCGCGGACTGTTGGAAGGGATCGAGGTGAGAGTCGCCCTGCTGACCGGTTCAACCGGCGCCGCTGAGCGTCGCCAGCTCCTCGAAGAGCTCGCCGCCGGAGAGGTTCAGATCCTGGTCGGTACCCATGCGCTGCTGCAGGAGCCGGTCAGGTTCCGACGGCTCGGTCTCGCCGTGGTCGATGAGGAACACCGCTTCGGGGTTCGGCAGCGAGCCGGCCTCGACGCCAAGGCGCCGGCCGGTCACGCCGCCCACCTGCTGCACATGTCCGCCACACCGATTCCGCGGACCCTGGCCCTGACCGCGTACGGTGATCTCGACGTGACCACCCTGAGGGAACTTCCCGCCGGCCGGGCGCCGGTCAGGACCGAAGTCGTCTCCGAGGCCGGCCGGCCCGACGCCTTCGCGCGGCTTCGGGCCGAGCTGGACCTGGGTCGGCAGGCGTTCGTGGTCTGCCCTCTGGTCGATGAGTCGCCGCTGGTCGAGGGACGGGCCGCGGCGGCCGAAGCCGAGCGTCTTGCCGCCGATGAGCTGGTCGGGTACGAGGTAGGCCTGCTCCACGGCCAGATGAAGACGGCCCAGAAGGAGGTCGCGATGGCGGCCTTCGCCGACGGGCGAACCGACGTCCTGGTCGCAACCACGGTGATCGAGGTAGGGATCGACGTGCCGAACGCAACCGTGATGGTGATCGAGGGGGCCGACCGGTTAGGGCTCTCGCAGCTGCATCAGCTGCGAGGCCGGATCGGACGAGGCGCGCACGGCGGCACCTGTTTCCTTTTCAGCGAGAGCTCCGGGCCCCGCGCGGCTCGGCGGCTGGGGGCGCTGGCATCGAGCAGCGACGGGTTCCGTCTGGCCGAGCTCGACCTCGAGATGAGGGGGGAGGGCGAGATCACCGGCACCAGGCAGCACGGCCTGCCCCGCTTTCGGGTTGCGTCCCTGCCCCGTGACATCGAACTGCTGGAAGCGGCCCGTCAGGATCTGGCCGAGATGGACGAACTTGAGCTCGAACTGATCGCCGCGGCGATCCCGCGGCAAGGCGAAACCCCGGACGAGGAGGAGGCGGAAGCATGAGAGTGATCGCCGGCCGGCTCGGGGGCCGCCAGCTGCTGGCCCCGAAGGGCTGGAAGGTACGTCCGACCTCGGAACGGGTCCGGGAGGCGATCTTCTCCGCGCTCGGAGACATCGAGGGCATGAGGGTGCTCGACCTGTACTGCGGCACGGGGGCGCTGGGGATCGAATCGATCTCGCGCGGAGCGGCCGCGGCGGTGCTACTCGACCGCGACGTGAGGCCGGCGATGGGCAATGTCCACAACCTCGGCCTGACCGCCGAGGTCGAGTTGGTCCGGGCCGAGGCTTCCGACTGGATCGGGTCGGTCGCGGACCGCGCTTTCGACCTGGTCTTCCTCGACCCTCCCTATCGCGAGGCGGCCGACGTGGCAGCGCGGCTCGACGGCGAACTGGGCCGGGTGCTTGCGCCCGGGGGCCGGGTGATCGCTGAATCCGACCGGCGCGGCCCATTGGAATTTCCCTCCCTCGAGACGGTGCGTGAACGACGCTACGGGCGGACGGTGGTTACATTCCACCGGGTCCCGTCCCAGCCCGACCAAGGGATCCCCTCACCCTCATGAATCAGAACACTGAGAAAGTCGCCGTCTGCCCCGGAAGCTACGACCCGGTCACCAACGGCCACCTCGACATCATCACCCGCACCTCACGAACCTTCGACAAGGTGGTGGTCGGCGTCGTCAACCAGCCGATCCGCAAGAAGAAGACCCTGTTCACGGCCGAGGAGCGCATCGCCTTCATCGAGGACGCCACCTCCCACCTCGGAAACGTCGAGGTGAAGGCGTTCTACACGCTGCTGGTCGAGTTCGCCCGGGAAGTGGGGGCGATGGCGATCGTCAAGGGGCTGCGCGCGATCTCGGACTTCGAGTACGAGAACGAGATGGCCCAGCTCAACTACAAGCTGGATCCCGGGATCGAGAGCATCTACGTGTTCGCCCGGCCCGACTACAGTTTCCTCTCCTCGACCGGAGTCAAGGAGATGGCCACTTTCAACGGCGACATCAGCGATCTGGTCCCGGCACCGGTGGCAGCCGCCCTGGCGGATAGACTGGGGCGCAGCTAGTGTCAATCCGGCACAAACAAGGAATGGAAGATTCCATGCAGAATCTTCACCACATGGCCACATTTCCCCCGCAAATCCACGGAGACGCATAGGGTTCCCTCCACATGGACGTCCTCGTTCTAATAGACAAGCTCGATGACCTCGTTCACAACGCACGCCCGGTCCCGCTGACCGATCAGGTTCGCGTTGATCGCGAGGAGATCTATGACCTGCTCGACCAGATGCGGGCCACCATCCCCGAAGAGATCAAGCAGGCCCGGTGGATCGTCAAGGAACGCCAGGAAATGCTCGAGGAAGCCAAGCGTGAGTCTGAGCGGGTGGTCCGTGAAGCACGCGAGCAGCAGGCCCGCCTCGTTTCCGACGAGGAAGTGACCAAGCAGGCCGAGCGTGCTGCCGACGAGATCGTCGAGGACGCCCGGGCCCGCGAGCGCGAGATCCGCCTCGGCGCCGAGGATTACGCCGACGAGATCCTCAACACGCTCGAGGTCAACCTCCAGAAATTCACCGCCGCCGTCCAGCGAGGCCGAGACCGCCTCGCGGGCCGCGACGAGCCCCTCGAAGAAATCGAGGAGTAATCAGTCGTATCGGGCGACGATGACCACGAGGTCGTCTTCGCTCCAGACGACTTCGCCGTCGCACCAGGCCGCGAGCTCCGCGGCGCTGTCCGGATAGGCCTGACCGGGAACCTGGGTTTCGCCTCGATCGTCTCCGAGCGAGACGAAATCCCCGATCACCAGCGACTTTGACTGCTCGCGGACCCGGCGGAAGAGGGTCTGCTTCTGCTCGTCGGTGAGGCGGTGGACCGAAAGCACCGAGAGAACCAGATCCCAGGGGCCGTCGGGCAGCGGATCCTCCATCCGGGCAAGCGAGACCTCTGCGGCGACCTCGCGGGCCTTGAAGAGCATGTCCGGGTCTGAATCCAGGCCGGTAACCCGGGCCTCGGGGAAACGGTGGAGCAGGCGCGAAGTCGTCTCGCCGGTGCCGATCCCGAGCTCGAGCACGGTCGCCGGCGGGAAGGGGATCGCCGCCACCGCGGCCTCCTGGATCGCGTCGTAGAGCGGCACCTGGCCGCGAACTGAGTCGAGATAGCTGTCGTCACTGGAGGCAGTCACTGAGCGCATCGTAGTCGTCTGCCATGCTGGAACGAGATGCTGATCGAAAAGGTTGATCTCGACGCCCTCGGATTGAGCCACGGCGACGCCAGCCGGATCACGGGCGAAGTCGCGCCCGGAGCGGTGACTCTCGGCGGCCAGGCCTATGAACCGGAACCGACCGAACCCGGCTTTGAGCTGGACGTTTCGCGGACCAGTACCGGGTATGCGCTGCGTCTGCGCTTCGAAGTGGGGCTGAGCGGACCTTGCTTCCGCTGCCTCGAGGACGCCTCGGCGAAGGTCGCGGTCGACGTGCGCGAGGTCGACCAGCCGGTCGAACCGATCCCGGTCCAGGGCTCGAACAGGTTCGACGAGGATGAAGACGAGGACGAGTCCAGCGCCGCCGAGTTGACCAGCCCGTACGTGGACGAGGGCACCCTGGATCTCGCCGCCTGGACCCGCGACGCCCTGATCCTCTCGTTGCCGGAGCAGATCCTCTGCCGGCCGGACTGCCTCGGCCTCTGCCCGGTCTGCGGTGAGACGCTCAACGGAGCCGATCCCGCGGCCCACGATCACGGCCAGAATCTCGACCCGCGCTGGGCGAAGCTGCGCGATCTCGGCTGATTCCTCTAGACTGCTGCTCCTTATGGCCGTACCGAAGAAACGAACCTCCAGCACCCGCCGGGACAAGCGGCGCGCCACCCACAAGGCTGCCAAGGCCCGCGTCAACCACTGCCCGCAGTGCCACCACCCGCGGCTGCCGCATCGGGTCTGCCCGAACTGCGGCCAGTACAAGGGCCGCGAGGTCATCGCTCCCAAGGAGCAGCCCTTCGGCACCGTCGCTCCCGACGCCTAGCCACAAGCCTTGGATCTCAGCGGGACTACGGTCGCGCTCGATGGGCTGGGAGTCGAGAAAGGCTCCGACGTGCTGGTCGCGGGCATCCGTCTCGCTGCGGCAGACGGCATCGGCCTGAGAGTCTTCGGCCCCCGCGCCGAGCTCGACGTTTCCGGCCTGGACGGGGTCGAGGTGATCGACACCACCGACCAGATCACCAACGACGATGATCCGGTCCCTTCGGTGCGGGCCCGCAGCGAGGCCTCGATCGTCCGGGCCGTCGCCGACGTGGCGGCCGGCAACGCCGAGGCCGTGGTCAGCCTCGGCTCAACCGGGGCCACGATGGCGGCCGCGACCTTCGGCCTGAAGCGCTCGCGCGGGGTCAAGCGGCCGGCTCTGGCCGCCCAGGTGCCGCTGCCGGGGCGCACCGTGCTCTTTCTCGACGTCGGGGCGAACCTCGACGTGCGAGCCCAGCACCTGATCCAGTTCGCCTGGCTCGGTGCGGCCTTCGCCAGGTCGGTGATGGCGGTGGAGCGACCCGAGGTCGGGCTGCTCTCGGTCGGTGAGGAGGCCGGCAAAGGCAAGGAAGAAGTGGTCGAGGCCAACGCCGCCTTGGCCGACACGACCGAGTTCGAGTTCATCGGCAACGTCGAGGGGCGGGACCTGCCGGCCGGGGTCGCTGACGTCATCGTCACCGACGGGTTCACCGGCAACATCGTCCTGAAAGCACTCGAAGGCACGGTCAAGACGGTGGTCGGGGCAATCTCCAGCGCCGCCCGCAAGAACCCCGTTTCGGCGGCCGGGGGCCTGATGCTGAAGCCGGCGCTCGGCGGCCTGAAGCGGGACCTCCACCCGGACACGACCGGGGGGGCGATCCTGCTCGGTCTGCGCAAGACGGCGGTGGTCGGGCACGGCTCTTCCGGTCCCGAAGGGGTCGCCAACGCGATCCGGGTGGCCGCGCGAGCGGCCAGGGTAGATGCTCCGGGTCTGACCGAGGAGATGCTCCACCGGGTCGGTGCCAACCGGGGCGCGATCGATTCGGACGCGGACTCCGTCTGATAGGAAAGGTGAGATGAATCGCGACGAAGTCATGGATCTGGTGCGAAATCACCTGGTCGCCGAACTCGAACTCAGTCCAGAACAGGTCACCGAGACCGCCCGTTTCAAAGAGGATTTTGACGCGGACTCGCTCGACCTCTACGAACTGGTGATGGAGCTCGAGGACCAGTACGGGATCTCCGTCTCCGAACAGGAAGCCGCGGAGATCAAGACGGTGGGGGACGCGGTTGACTTTGTCGTGGCTAAAGCGGTCGCGTGAACGCGCCGGCCGTGCCGACGCCGACGGCAGCCGTCCGGGGGCTGGCCTCGGTGAGCTGATCGAGGGTCTGCCGGAAGATCTCCGGCGTTCGGCTCTCACTCATTCCTCCTGGACGCCGGAGCGGACCGGCTCCTACGAGCGGCTGGCCCTGCTCGGCGACAGCGTGCTCGGACTCGCGGTGGCGGAGGAGCTCTATCGGAGTCTGCCCGACCTGAGTGCCGGCGCCCTCACGAAGATCCTCAACCAGGCGGTGAGCGGCACCTCCTGCGCCGCGGTGGGCCGGGAACTGGGCATCCCGGAGATGCTGCTCGCGGCCGATCCCGGCCAGCCGGACGGCAAGCAGACGCCGGCCCGGCTGCTGCTGGAAGGCGAGCGGCCGCTGCCGGAGATCACCGAGGCCCTGATCGGGGCCTGCTACCTACATTACGGGCACGGCGCGACCTCGACCGCGGTGATCGGGGCTTTTCGCCCGAGGATCGCGCTGGTCCGGGAGAACCGGACCGATTTCAAGTCGGCGCTCCAGGAAGAAGCGGCCCGGCAGGGGGAGACCGTCAGCTATGAAGTGGTCGGGACCAGCGGGCCCGCTCACCAACGGACCTACGAGGTCGCGGTGATCTACCGCGAGGAGGAGATCGGCCGGGGCGAGGGACGAAGTAAGAAGGCGGCCGGCCAGGCGGCGGCGGAAGTCGCCCTGGAGCGCCTCGACGGCTGAGGCCCGGCGGCCTCGTCCCCGATTTCCCCTGCACTTTGCGGGAAACTGTTTTTCCCAGTCGCGGTGCGGGATTGACCGACCCGGGAGCGGGCATACATCCGTCCGGCGGAACCGCCACCCTGTAGGGCGGATGTACCTCCGTTCAGTGACCATGAAGGGCTTCAAGTCCTTCCCCGAAAAGACCGAGCTGGCGTTCTCGCCGGGCGTCAGCGTGATCGTCGGGCCGAACGGCTCCGGCAAGTCGAACATCACCGACGCGGTGCTCTGGGCGTTGGGGGAGCAGAGCCCGGGCGCGATCCGCGGCACCTCGATGCAGGACGTGATCTCGGTCGGCGGCAAGAACGTGGGCGCGCGTTCCGAGGCGGAGGTTGAAGTCGTGATCGACAACTCGGAGGGGCAGCTCGGCGACGAGTTCGCCGAGATCTCGATCACTCGCAAGCTGGACCGCAACGGGGACGGCGGCTACTGGATGAACGGCGCCCGCTGCCGGCTCTCCGACATCGTCGAACTGCTTTCTGACGCCAACCTCGGCAAGGAGATGCATTCGGTGATCAGCCAGGGCCGGGTCGACTCGATCGTCCACTCGAAGCCGCGCGAGCGGCGCCTGCTGATCGAGGAGGCGGCGGGGCTCGGCAAGTTCCGCAAGCGCCGGCGCCGTTCGGAGCTGAAGTTGATGGCGACCCGGGACAACCTCGACCGTGCCCTCGACATCGAGCGGGAGGCCCGGAAGGCGCTCCGGCCGCTCAAGCAGCAGGCCAACTCGGCTGAGATCGGCGCCCGGATCGAGCGGCAGGAACTGGAGCTGAAGAGCCGCCTGGTGGCCGAGGAGCTGCGGTTCGGAGAGGCCCGCCTGGAACAGGCGCGGGTGGCGGCGGAGAAGGCTCGCAAGGTTCGCGACGGGTTGGAGAAGGAGTCGGCCGCGATCTCCGAACGCCGTCGCGCGGCCGAGGAGCGCTTCGCCGAGCGGGACCGGGAGCGGACCGCGATCTGGGGCATCCTGAACGGGCTCCGCTCCGGCTCCGAGAAGGTTTCGATCGAGGCGTCACGGATCGCCGAGCAGGGGCGCCGGCTGGGCCTGCGGCTGGAAGAGCTGCGGCTCGAGCTGGCGCCGCTGACCCTGGACGTGGGCGAGAGCGGCAGCGCCTCGGAGCGGGCCAAGCACCTGGTTCAGGAACTGTCGGAGGTCGACGCCGGCCTTGCGACCGCGGCCGAAGGGCTCAGGCAGGCCAAGGCGGAGGGTCCCGAGTCGAAGCGGCTGGAGGCGCTGGCCGAGGTTCACAAGGGAGCCGAACGGGCCACCACGCACGCCCGTCGGGCGGAGAGCTTGCTCGGCGAGCGACACCGCGAGCGGCTCGGCGAGAAGATGGCCGAGGTCGAGAACCTGGCCGCCCTGATCACCACCGTCGAGACCGCGGCCGGCGAGGCCGGTCAGGCGATCCGCGACCGGGTCGCACGAGCCGAGCGGACCGTGATCGGCGATCAGGGCGACGCCGACGAGATCTCGGCCGAGCTCAAGGCCTGCTCGGACCTCGAGGTCGAGATCCAGGCCAAGCTTCGGGCGGTGGCCGAACAGGTGACCAGCGCCGAGGTCGAGGCGGCTCATCTCGGTGATCGCCGGGCCGAAGCGGCCGGTGAGCTGGCCCGGATCTCGGAGAAGCTGGAAATCGAGATTCCCGAACCGGAAGCGGAGCTCGACCAGGAGGAGCGCGAGCAGATCGAGCGGCGCCTGCACAATTTGCGGATGCGGCGCGAGCGGCTCGGCCCGGTCAACCCGCTGGCCAAGAAGGAGTACGAGGAGGCGCTCCAGCACGTCGAGCAGCTGGTCGCCCAGCGCGAAGACACCGAGCGGGCGATGCGCGAGCTCGAAGCGGTGATCCGAGACATCGACGCGGAGATCAAGCGTTCCTTCGATGAGACCTTCGAAGCGACCGCGAGGAACTTCGAGGAGATGATCGCCCAGCTCTTCCCCGGCGGCTCCGGCCGTCTGCGTTCGGTCGATCTCCGGCCGGTCCCCAAGCCCGCGGCGGAAGGCGAAGAGGGCGAGGAGCAGGAAGAGAGCGAGGAAGAAGAGGATCCGGGCAAGCCGAACGAGTCGGATTTCGGGGTCGAGCTGGAAGTCACCCCGCAGGGCAAGCGGATGCGCCAGATGAGTCTGCTCTCCGGCGGCGAGAAGGCGATGACCGCCCTCGCCTTCGTCTTCGCGGTCTTCCTCGCGCGGCCCTGCCCGTTCTACATCCTCGACGAGGTGGAGGCCGCCCTGGACGACGCGAACATCAACCGCTTCCTCGAGCTGGTCAACCGGTTCTCCGATCGCACCCAGTTCGTGATCGTCACCCATCAGAAGCTGACCATGGACGCCGCGGACGTGCTCTACGGGGTCAGCATGGGCGGCGACGGCGTGACCAAGGTGATCTCCCGCCGCCTGCCCAAGGGCGTGACGGCCCTCGAAGGCACGTCGCTCGAAGCCGCCTGATTAGATCCGCCCCGATGGCGACGACCTGGAATGACATTCTCGACCTTGGCGACCGCGTGGTTCCGGACACGGCCCCGCCGCCCGCCGCCGAAGAAGCGGCGCCGAAGAAGAAGGGCGCCTTCCGTCGCCTGCGCGAAAGCCTGGCCAAGAGCCGCCGGGCGCTGACCGAGGAGATCGGCTCCAGCCTCTTCGACCGCATCGACGATGAGACCTGGGAACGGCTGGAGGAGGCACTGATCCTCGCCGACGCCGGAGCCACCACCACCGCGCAGGTGGTCGAGCGGCTCGAACACGAGGTCGACTCGGGCGCGGTCCCGCCGGACGGCGCCGCGATCAAGGAGCGCCTGATCGGGATCCTGAGTGAGATCGCCTCGACCAACCGGGCACCGATCAACCTGAGCCAGGAGCCGGCCGTGGTTCTGATGACCGGGGTCAACGGGACCGGCAAGACCACCTCGATCGGCAAGATCGCCTGGCACCTGAAGAACGAGTTCGGCCTCTCGGTCCTGCTCGGCGCGGCTGACACCTACCGCGCCGCCGCGGCCGAGCAGCTCTCGACCTGGGCCGACCGGGCCGGGGCCGATCTGGTCCGCTCGAACGAGGGCGCCGACCCGGGATCGGTCGCCTATGACGCGATCAGCGCCGCCAAGGCCCGCGGATCCGACGTGGTGATCATCGACACGGCCGGGCGGCTTCACACCCAGTCCAACCTGATGGACGAGCTGGGCAAGGTGCGCCGGGTGATCGACAAGCAGATCCCGGGCGCCCCGCACGAGACGCTGATCTCGATCGACGCGACCACCGGCCAGAACGGCCTGCGCCAGGCCAAGGCCTTCGCCGAGGCGACCGACGTCTCCGGCGTGGTCCTGACCAAGCTCGACGGCACCGCCAAGGGCGGCATAACCCTCGCGATCGCGACCGAGCTCGGGATCCCGGTCAAGCTGATCGGGGTGGGGGAGGCCCTGGAGGATCTCCGCCCGTTCGACCCGGAAGACTTCAGCCGGGCCCTCCTCGCCGACGAGTAGCGCTCAGCGCCGCCGCAGTGCGACGCGGCTGGATACGTTCACGACCTTGGCGCGGATCGATCGGGTTCCGACTCCGCGGAAGCATGCGTTTCGGTCGCCCCGTGCCTTCAGTTTCGCTCCCAGGCGGAACCGCGCGTGATTGCCAAAGATCGAACCCGTCGCATTGCGCAACCGCTTCAGAGTCTTGTTCGGCAACCGGAAACGGAGCTTGCGGCCGTGATCGATGCGGATCGTCCTGGTCCGAAGGGCGACCGTAGCGGTACCTGTCCGGGTCGGGTAGGCGATGGTGGGTGAGATCTTCGCGTCGACGTCGCCCCGAGCTCCGACCCGGATGCGGAGTCCCGCGACCGGCGGCGCGTGGCCCAGGGGTGGTGAGAGTGGGAAGGCGTGGACGCTCAACCCGCCCCTGACCTTTTGGCAGGTCGGCTTCGGTTTGGGCTTCGGCTCTGGGGTCGGCTCTGGTTCGGGCTTCGGTTCCGGCGTCGGCTGGTCGGTCTGGACGCCAAAGGTCCACGTGTCGTCGAGGAACGAACCTTCCATCGTGAACCCGCCGAACAACACCAGTTCGTTCCTGGCTTCGTCCAGGGCCATCGGGTAGTCGATGCGTGCGGGGGGATTCCCGAGGGTGCTCACCCGAGACCAGTCGGATCCGTCCCAGCCCCAGGTCTCCGCCTCGCCGGTGACCGGGTCCTGCCCGCTCGGCCTGATCACCGAGCCGGTCGAGGGGCTGTAGGCCATCGACATCCCGAAGCTGGGCGGGGGTGTGGTCAGCGGCGATTCCTGAGTCCAGGTGGTGCCGTTCCAGGTCCAGGTGTCCTGGAACCCGCCGCCCGAGTGCATGCCGCCGAAGAGGACCATCTCTTCGCTTACGGGGTCGTACGCCATCTCGGCGCCCCAGCGCGCCGGGGGGCTCGTCTGAGGGGAGAGCGGGATCCAGGCGGTGCCGTTCCAGCTCCAGGTCGCGTTCTTCTCGAGGCCGTCGGTCCCCGTTCCCCCGAACATCAGCACCGACTCCGTGGTGCCGTCATAGGCGACCGCCGGGTTGAACAGTCCGGGAGCGGAAGCGAGCTCGGTCCAGGTTGAGCCGTCCCAGGACCAGGTCTCTTCCAGGTTGCCGTTGTTCGGTTGCCCGCCGACCATGATCAGCTGGCCCGTCGACTCGTCGAAGGCCATATCGGCGGATTTCCGCGGCGGGGGACTCGTCACGGGGTGCTCGAGGGTCCAGTCTTGGCCGTCCCAGGTCCAGGTGTCGCCGAGTATGGCTCCTTGCTGCGTCGATCCGCCGAAGAGCACCATCTCCTGGTTGCTGGCGTCATAGGCCATCGCCGCACCCTGGCGGGCCGACGGAGCGTTCGCGGGTTGCTCCTGGACCCAGTCCGGGGCCGGCGCGGCCTGGGTGGCCGGCGCGATCGCCAAGAAGGCGATCAGCGATGCGAGTGCGATCGAAAGCTGAGCGGCTCGTGCGTTCAAGGTGTCCCGTCCCCATTCCCGTTGCGCTCCGGCACCCGCCGAGGCTGCCACCAACCTATCGCCTGTAGGCTCCGTTGTCCATGTTCGACCAGCTTTCAGACCGGCTTCAATCGACCCTCGGTGACATCCGCAAGCGCGGCAAGCTGACCGAGGACGACGTCGACAAGGCGATGCGGGAGATCCGGCTCGCCCTGCTCGAGGCGGACGTCAACTTCAAGGTCGTCAAGTCCTTCACCGCGAAGGTCAAGGAGCGCTGCCTGGGCGCCGATGTGCTCGGCTCCCTGAATCCCGGCCAGCAGGTCGTGAAGATCGTCAGCGACGAGCTGACCGAGCTGATGGGCGGGACCGGACGGGATCTCGTCTTCTCGAACCGGGGAACGACGGTCATCCTGATGGCCGGCCTGCAGGGCTCGGGCAAGACGACCGCCACCGCCAAGCTCGCCCAGCTGCTGAAGAAGGAAGGCAAGAGCGTTGCGATCGCCGCCTGCGACGTCTACCGGCCGGCCGCGATCGAGCAGCTGGAGACGGTCGGCCGGCGGGCCGGAGCGGTCGTCTACCAGCAGGGAACCGACGCCGACCCGGTCGAGATCGCTTCCTGGGCGCTCGACAAGGCCAGCGCAGAGGGCCGCGATGTTCTGATCATCGACACCGCCGGTCGCCTCCACATCGACTCCGAGCTGATGGACGAGCTGGCGCGGATCCGCAAGAAGGTGAAGCCTCACAACGTGCTGCTGGTGGTCGACGCGATGACCGGCCAGGATGCGGTCGGGGTCGCCGAGTCCTTCTCCGAGGCGGCCGAGTTCGACGGGGTGATCATCTCGAAGCTCGACGGTGACGCCCGCGGCGGCGCCGCGCTCTCGGTCAAGGCGGTGACCGGCAAGCCGATCCTGTTCGCCTCGACCGGCGAGAAGCTCGGTGATTTCGAGCACTTCCACCCGGACCGCATGTCCAGCCGGATCCTCGGCATGGGTGACGTGCTCAGCCTGATCGAGAAGGCCGAGGAACAGGTCACCGAGGAAGAGGCCGAAGAACTTCAGAAGAAGATGTCGGAGGGGCAGTTCACGCTCGAGGATTTCCTCAAGCAGATGCGCCAGATCCGCAAGATGGGCCCGATCGGGAACCTGCTGGGAATGATGCCCGGCATGGGGGCGATGAAGAAGATGAAGGACGTCGAGGTGGACGACGGCGAGCTGGACCGGGTCGAGGCGATCATCCTCTCGATGACCCCGCACGAGCGGGCCATGCCGCAGATCATCAAGGGTTCGCGCCGCCGCCGGATCGCCGAAGGCTCCGGGACCAAGATCCAGCAGGTCAACAACCTGGTCAAGCAGTTCGACCAGATGAAGAAGCTGATGAAGCACATGGCCAACGGCCAGATGCCGGATCAGAACCAGATGGCCAAGATGATGGGGCAGACCCAGCGGCCGAAGATCAGACGGCGCTAGCTTCCGTAAACCTGTACGATTCCGCGTCCAATGGCAGTCCGCATCAGACTTAGAAGAGTTGGTTCCAAGAAGAACCCGATCTGGCGAATCGTCGTCGCCGACAAGCGCGCGCCGCGTGACGGTCGCAGCATCGAGACGATCGGGCAGTACAACGCCCAGACCGACCCGTCGACCATCGTGATCGACGAGGAGCGGGCCAACTACTGGCTCGAAAAGGGCGCCCAGCCTTCGGAGCGGGTCGCCGGCCTGCTGCGCATCAAGGGCATCAAGGCAACCGGCAGCTGAGCTGCGTCCCCGCCGATGCAGGAGATGCTTCTCTACATCACGCGGGCCCTGGTCGAGGATCCCGACGCGGTTGAGGTCGAGGAACTCGAAGAAGACGGTGACCTGGTCTACGAGATCACGGTCGGCGAGGACGACCTCGGCCGGGTGATCGGCCGAGGCGGCCGGGTCGCCAACGCGATCCGGACCATCGCCAAGGCCGCCGCGGTGCGCGAAGAGCGCCGCGTGCTGGTCGACATCCTGGACTGAGTCTCGACGGGCCGGGCCGGGGCCACCGATGAAGCTCGACATCTTCACGCTCTTCCCGGAAGCCTTCGAGTGGTTTCGCGGGCAGCGGCCGGTCCGCAAGGCGATCGAGCACGGGGCTGAGCTCAACCTGCGCGATTACCGTGACTGGACGCCCCTCAAGGGCGGCCGGGTCGATGACGCCCCCTACGGCGGCGGAGCCGGCATGGTGCTGCGCGTGGACGTCGTTGACGCGGCCTTGAAGGGCGTCTACGGCGAGAGCGAGAGGCCCCGGACCGTGGTGCTCAGTCCGGCCGGGAGAGTGCTCGATGACGAGCTGGTCACCGAGCTGGCGGCCGAGCCCACCCTCGCCCTGCTCTGCGGGCGCTACGAGGGGTTCGATCACCGGGTCCACGAGCATCTCGCCGACGACGAGGTTTCGATCGGCCGCTACGTGCTGGCCGGCGGTGAGCTGCCGGCGATGGTGGTCGCCGACACGATCATGCGGCGCCAGCCCGGCGCGCTCGGCGATGAGGACAGCGCGATCGAGGAATCCTGGTCCGAGGCGCTGGACGGTCTGCCCGAGTACCCGCATTACACGCGGCCCCCGGAGTACCGGGGCTGGGGGATCCCCGAGGTGCTGGTTTCCGGGGATCACGCCAAGGTCAGGGAGTGGCGCCTGGAGCAGAGCCGCCAACGAGGGGCGGAATGACGCCGCCCGCCTTCCTCCGGTAGCATTGCGCCTCCGCGGGCCAACCGGCCCGTCTTTTTGAGCCATGAGCACCGTTATCCAGGACATCGAGAGCAGCCAGCTGAGGAAGGGACTTCCGTCCTTTGCCCCGGGAGACCGCGTTCGCGTTCACTTCCTCGTGATCGAGGGGAACCGCAAGCGCCCGCAGGTATTCGAGGGCGTGGTGATCAAGCGCCAGGGCTCCGGTGCCCGCGAGACCTTCACGGTCCGCAAACAGTCCTTCGGGGTCGGTGTCGAGCGTACTTTCCCGCTCCACTCGCCGAAGATCGAGAAGCTCGAGGTCGCCTCGCGCGGTCGCGTGCGTCGCGCCAAGCTCTACTACCTGCGTGGCCGGGTCGGCAAGGCCGCCCGCGTCGCGGAGCGCCGCTGGGGCATCGACGAGGACATGGTCGGGACCTCCGCAGCGACGGACGCTTCGGGTGAGTCGCTTGAGGAAATCGAGGAGACCACCGAGGTCGAAGCGACCGAGGCTGAGGCGACCGAGACCGAAGCCGCCGAGACCACGGAGGCCCCCGAGGCTGAAGCCGCGGCTGAGGCGCCTGAGGCTGAGGCCACTGAAGCCGAGGCTCCGGCCGAAGAGGCTGAGGAAGCTCCGGCTGAGGAGCCGGCGGCTGAGGCCGAGAGCACGGAAGAGGCGCCGGCCGAAGAGGCCCCCTCCGCCGAGAGTGATGAGCCCGCCGAAGACGGCGAGCAGGGCGAGAAGGAAGAAGCCTGAGCCTGAAGATCCCCAAGCCGAAAACGGCCGGGGGGAACTTCGTCGAACTGGTCGTGATAGTGGCGCTGGCCCTTGGGCTGGCGCTGCTGATTCAGGCATTCCTGATCAAGCCGTACCAGATCCCGTCGGGCTCGATGGAACCGACTCTGGACATCAATCAGCGGATCCTGGTCAACCGCTTCATCTTCCACTTCACCGACCCCAAGCCGGGCGACGTGGTGGTCTTCCACCCGCCGGCCGGAGTCGATCGCGACAACGGTGGTGCCGACGGCAGCGGCTGCGGCGTTCAGCGGCCGAACGACGAGCCGTGCCCCGAAGCGACCCCGGAAAAATCCGATGACACCTTCATCAAGCGGATCGTCGCCGGTCCGGGGGACACCGTCTCGGTCAAGGACGGTCTGCCTGTCGTCAACGGCAAGGTGGTTGAACCGGACGGCTACGAGATCATCCCGTGCAACGTGGGCGGATCCGGCTGCAATATGCCCGAGAAGATCACGGTTCCAGAAGGCCACTACTTCATGATGGGCGACAATCGCGGGAGCAGCGACGACAGCCGCTTCTGGGGCCCGCTGCCCGAGGAGTGGCTGATCGGCAAGGCCTTCGCCACCTACTGGCCACCGAACCGGATCGGCGGGCTCTAGAGCCCTTGGCCGAGCCGGGAGATCTGTTCCGGCATGACCTCGACCTCGGCACGGGGCCGGTGGCCGGGGCCGACGAAGCTGGACGGGGCTGTCTCGCCGGGCCGATCGTGGCGGCGGCGGTGCTGCTCGACCGCGACTGCCTGGAAAGCGAGGGCGGCGGAAGGCTGGAAGGGGTCCGTGACTCGAAGAAGCTGACCGCGAAAGCTCGTGAGCGCCTCTACCCCGAGGTGCTCGCCTGCGCCTTGAAGGTCGTGGTCGTGATGCGGTCGGCGGCCTACATCGACGCCAACGGGCTTCACGTCAGCAACATCGAGTGCCTCGCCAAGGCGATCGAAGGTCTGGGCTGCGGTCCCGAGGCGGTGACGCTGGTCGACGGCTTCGCCCTGAAAGGCTGCCAGGTGCCCCACCGCAGGCTCGTCAAGGGCGACAGCACCAGCGCCGCGGTGGCGGCGGCCTCGGTGGTCGCCAAGGTGACCCGTGACCGCTGCATGGCGCGAGCCGGCAGGCAGTACGAGGGCTACGGGTTCGAGGGGCACAAGGGATATGCCTCGGCCGCCCACCGTGACGCGATCCGCCTGCTTGGTCCGTCGCCGATCCACCGGCTCTCATTCGCCTCGGACGCCTACGCCGCCTGAGTGAGGCGAGATCGGAAAAGTTGGCAATAGTTGCCAACTTTTCCGATCTCACCGTCGCCCGGCGGTCGTTCAGAAGGCATTTTCGAGGTGGTCGTAGGCGACGACGTTGCCCTGCCGGTCGAAGGTGATTCCGACCACGTCGAAGCGGACGTCCCGGAAGGCGAGCCGGCGGCCGTGGCCGGCGATCCAGGCCGAGGCGAGCCGGCGCAGCCGCCGCTGCTTGTTCGGCCCGACCGCGAGGATCGGCGCGGTCGGGCCGTGATGGGTGCCCAGGCGGTGGGCCTTGACTTCGACGATGACCAGGACCGGGCCGGCCAGGGCGACGAGGTCGAGTTCGCCGGCCTTGATTCGCCAGTTGCGGGCGAGGACCGTCCAGTCCCGCTGCCGCAGTCGCTCGGCACAGATGTCCTCGGCGCTCTGCCCGGTTGCTCTTCGGTGATCCATCGCTCCAAAGTAGGTCGCGAGGCCGACCGATCCCGGTGAATCCGACGGGGAATTCAAGGAGTCGTTGCACTCCTTTGAGGAAGTCGATCCGAGATTCACGAAGGCGTGCTGAATCGTTGCGCCTGTCGAGCCACGTGTGAGCGGATTCGGCCTAGCTTGGACGCATGCTCGCCGAGACCACCTCGTTCACCCTTAACGGAATCGCCGCCCGGATGATCCGGGTCGAGGTGGACGTGCACCGCGGCCTGCCCAACTTCCAGATCGTCGGCCTCCCCGACGCGGCGGTGCGGGAGGCGCGCGAGCGGGTCCGCGCCGCGATGGTGAACTGCGGGTTCGAGTTCCCGCTCCAGCGGATCACGGCCAGCCTGGCTCCGGCTGACCTGCGCAAGGCCGGCCCCGCTATGGACCTTGCCCTGGCTACGGCGCTGCTGGGAGCGGCCGGCGAGCTCCCGATCGAGGAGCTGGCAGGTTGGTCGCTGGTCGGGGAACTGGCGCTCGATGGCTCGGTGCGCCCGGTCCGCGGCGCGCTCGCGATGGCCGAGGAGGCCCGCGAGAACGGGCGACGGGGAATTCTCGTCCCGGCGGCAAACGGGCCGGAGGCGGCACTGGCCGAGGGGATCACCGTGCTGACCATTGAGAATTTCGCGGAGCTCGGCAGTCTGCGTCAAGGGGAGATGCCTGGGCGGGGCGCGGTCCGGGCGACCTTGAAAGGGCCGGAAGGATTGCCCGACCTGGCTGACCTTCGTGGCCAGGCCCACCTGCGCCAGGCGGTCGAGATCGCCGCGGCGGGTGGACACGGGCTGCTGATGATCGGTCCTCCCGGCGCCGGAAAGTCCCTCGCCGCGAGGAGGATGCCTTCGGTCCTGCCACCGCTCGCCGGCGAAGAAGTGCTGGAGGTGGCACGGATCGCCAGCGCCTGTGGGATCGGCGAGGTTCAGCTCGCCTCGACCCGGCCGTTTCGGGCGCCGCATCACACGGTTTCAGCGGCCGGACTGGTCGGGGGCGGCAGCCCGCCCCGGCCAGGTGAGATCACGCTCGCCCACCGCGGGGTCCTCTTCCTCGACGAGCTATGTGAGTTCAGCCGGCCGGCCCTGGAAGCGCTGCGCGAACCGCTCGAGTTCGGCTCGGTCACGATCTCCCGGGCCAAGGGGCGGCAGACCCTGCCCAGCCGGTTCACCCTGGTCGCGGCGGCCAATCCCTGTCCTTGCGGGCGGGGTGAGGACGATCCCCGCTGTCGTTGCAGCGAGGCCTCGGCTCGTCGCTACCGGGCCGCGCTGAGCGGGGCCCTGGTCGACCGGATCGACCTGGTCGTCGCGGTCACCCAACCCTCGGCCGAGGCGCTCGCCGGCCCGCCGGGTGAAGAGTCCACGGTGGTCCGGGAACGGGTGATCCTGGCCCGTGAGCTGATGGCCGAGCGGCTCGGCGAGGGCCGGACCAACGCCGAGACCGAACCGGAGGAGGTGGCGGAGTTCAAGGTGACCGCGGCGGCGGCCGGCCTGCTGGCCGAGGCCCATCGCTCCTGGCAGTTGAGCGGCCGCGCCCATGGGCGAATCCTGCGGGTGGCCCGCACCGTGGCAGACCTGGCCGGTTCAACCGCGATCGGTGAAGAGCACATGGCGACGGCGATCCAGTTCCGAAGGAGGACGGCACAGTGAATACGAAACGGGTCAAGGCCGGGGTGGGGGTCGATTCCGAATCGGCCTGTCCCGAATGCCTCCGCCGGAGTTGGCTGCTGGCCCGGCTCGGGGGCTGGATCCAGAACGTGGTTGACGACCGGGACGGTCACCGCACGCCCGAGCTGCTGCGGCTGTCCACGCCTGACCTGGTCCGGGCGGTGGCCGCGAACCAGGAGGACGAGATCCTCGACTGGAATCATTCGCTGACCGAGGGGGAGATGCAGGCCGTGCTTGCTAACGCCGAATGCTGGGCCTGCTGCCGGCATCACGAGGACTTCCCGGAAGGCTTCGGCGATGGTGCCGATGCGCCCTGGGCGGTGATCGGGCGAGGAGACGGGATCCCGCTGGTCGAGATCCGCCTGGACAACTCGTTGACCGTGGTCGGGGCTCGGAAGGCGACCGGTTACGGTCTCGAAGTCGCGGCCTCGATCGGCCGCGAGGTGGCAGCGGCGGGACTCAACGTGATCAGCGGCATGGCGCTGGGGATTGACGGGGCGGTTCATCGCGGGGCGCTGGAACGCGGTCCGACCGTGGCGGTGCTCGGCTGCGGCCCCGACAGGCCCTACCCGGCCAGCCACACGCGGCTCTACCGGCAGATCCTCGCGCGGGGGCTTGTCATCTCCGAGGCACCGCCCGGCGCAGATGCATGGCGCTGGAGCTTTCCCGCCCGGAACCGGATCATGGCCGCCCTTTCGGGCATGACGATCGTGGTCGAGGCGGCCTGGCGGTCCGGGTCGCTGATCACCGCCGAGATGGCTTCGGACGCGGGGCGGGACGTGGGGGCGGTGCCCGGTCCGGTGACCACCAGCGCCGCAGCCGGGACCAACGAGCTGATCGCCAGCGGTGCCGCCCTGATCCGGGGCGGCCAGGATGTGCTGGACCGGATGCTCGGAGCGGGAGCGGGCCGGCCGCTGTTCGGTCCCGAATTGGGGCCGGGGGAGCGGGAAGTGCTGGAGGCAGTCGAGGCTGGTTGCCGCACTGTGGACGAGGTCGCCGCGCACATCGAGGCCGGGTCAGGCGGCACGGCGATGGTGCTGGCTCGGCTCGAAGTCAAGGGGTATCTCAGGGGCAGCGCGGTGGGCACCTGGACCCGTACCTCGCTCGCCGCCTATCCTTCGCCCGGTGAACGCTGAACGGCCCATCCCGACCGTGCTTTCGATCGCCGGATCCGACTCCGGCGGCGGGGCCGGGATCCAGGCCGACCTCAAGGCTTTCGCCGCCTGCGGGGTCCACGGCATGACCGCGATCACCGCTCTGACCGCCCAGAACACGGTCGGGGTCGACCTGATCGAGGCGGTCAGCCCGGAGATGATCGTCGCCCAGATCAAGGCGGTGAGCGATGACATCGGGGTCGACGCGATCAAGATCGGGATGCTCGGCGACCGTCCCACGATCGAGGCGGTGGCGGCCGGCCTGGACCTGACCGGCGACGCACCGGTCGTACTTGACCCGGTGATGGTCTCCGAAAGCGGCGCCGACCTGCTCGCCGTCGACGCCCGCGAGGCGTTGGTCTCCCAGATCCTGCCCCGGGCAGCCGTGGTCACCCCGAACATTCCCGAAGCGCGGGTGATCACCGGCGAACCGCAAGGTGCCGGGCAGCCCGAGCTGGCCCGCGCGATCGTCGAGCTAGGTGCCCGGGCGGCGGTGGTGACCGGCGGACACAGCGAGCAGATGATCGATCTTTTCTTCGACGGCGAGCGGGAGGTCGAGATAGGCGGGGAGGTCTATCCGGGCCGCTCGGCCCACGGGTCGGGTTGCACTCACTCCTCCGCACTGGCCGCCTATCTCGCGCTGGGCGATGAACCGGCCGACGCGGCCCGCAAGGCCCGCGAGCTCGCGTCGAGGGCGGTGGCCGAAAGCCTCGAGGGCATCGGCGCCGGTCCCGGCCCGGTCAACGCCCTCGGCTTGACGCGCCCGGGTTGAAGTTATCCGCACATGGAACGAATAACTTCAACCCAGACGGCGGCCGGTCCTAGGATGGGGTCATGACCGTAAGCGACGCCTCATCGAACCTGCCCCGTCCTCGTTCGGCCGCTGTCTTCGACGGTCCCGATCGTGCCGCCGCCCGGGCCTACATGAAGGGGATCGGCCTGACCGACGAGGATCTGAAGAGGCCGACCATCGGCATCGCCAACACCTGGACCGACGCGATGCCCTGCAACTACGGCCTGCGCGACCTTGCCGGATACGTCAAGGAAGGAGTCCGGGCCGCCGGCGGCACCCCGATGGAGTTCAACACGGTGGCCGTCTCCGACGGGATCACCATGGGCACGCAGGGGATGAAGAGCTCACTGGTCAGCCGCGAGCTGGTCGCCGACTCGATCGAGCTGATGGCTCGCGGCTACCAGTTCGACGCGGTCATCGCCCTCGCCGCCTGCGACAAGACCATCCCCGGCGCGGTGATGGGCGTGGCTCGGATCGACGTCCCTTCGATCGTGCTCTACGGCGGCTCGGTCAAACCGGGCCAGTACGAGGGCAAGGACGTCAGCATCCTCGAGGTCTTCGAGGCGGTCGGAGCCCACATCGCCGGCAAGATCAGCGACGAAGAACTGACCGCGATCGAGGACGTGGCCAGCCCGGGATACGGCGCCTGCGGCGGCCAGTTCACCGCCAACACGATGGCCTGCGCCTTCGAGGCGCTCGGGATCTCCCCGGCCTTCTCGGCCATGGTTCCGGCCGAGGACGAGCAGAAGTCAGTAGTTGCGGAGAAGATCGGCGAGCTGATCCTCCAGGTCCTGGCCGACGACCTGAGGCCCAGTCGGATCATCACCCGCCGCTCGCTGGAGAACGCGATCGCCACGGTCTGCGCCTCCGGCGGCTCGACCAACGGCGTGCTCCACCTGCTGGCGGTGGCGAGGGAAGCCGGGGTGGAACTCGACGTTGATGTCTTCGAAGAGGTCTCGCGCCGGACCCCGCTGCTGGCCGACCTCAAGCCCGGTGGCCGCTACGTCGCGACCGACCTCTACCGGGCCGGCGGCGTGCCGCTGATCCTGCGCAACCTCAAGCGGGGCGGCCTGCTCCACGAGGACGAGATCACCGTGACCGGCCGGACGATCGGCGAGGAGGTCGAGAATGCGGCGGAGGAGCCCGGCCAGGACGTCGTGCTGCCGGTCGATGCGCCGCTCAAACCCCAGGGTGGCCTGGCGATCCTGCGTGGCAACATCTGCCCCGACGGGGCGGTGGTCAAGGTGGCCGGCACCGAGCGCCGGCGCCACATTGGCCCGGCGCGGGTCTTCGAGCGGGAAGAGGACTGCTTCGCGGCGGTAAAGCGGGGCGAGATCGAGCAGGGCGACGTGATCGTGATCCGGAACGAAGGGCCGGCCGGCGGCCCCGGGATGCGCGAGATGCTTCAGGTGACCGCCGCCCTGGTCGGTGAGGGGATGGGCGAACACGTGGCGTTGTTGACCGACGGCCGCTTCTCCGGCGCGACCCGTGGCCTGATGATCGGCCACGTGGCTCCCGAGGCCGTGAAGGGCGGGCCGATCGGGGCGATTCGGGACGGTGACGTGATCACGGTCGACGTCGACGGAAGGCGCCTCGATGTCGACCTGACCCCGGAGCAGATCGACGAACGGGTGGCCGCCTACTCGGCCCCGCGGCCGCTCTATGATCGTGGCGTCATGGCCAAGTACGCCGCGACTGTGAGTTCGGCGTCACAAGGGGCGGTCACCTGAGCGGGTGGCTGATGAGGAGGGAAGAGGCGCGTGGAGAGAACGGGAATCGGGATCGTCGCGGTCATCGCCGCCCTCGCGGGAGCATTCGCGCTGACCGCCTTTCAGGCCGCGCCGGCCGGGGCGGCCACGCCGCAGTTCACCTGGCTCTGCAAACCGGGCCGAACGGCTGACCCCTGCGTCGGCGAGCGTGGCGGCCTGCTGACCGAGCGGGTGACCGCCGCCGGCAAGGCCGGCCGCTCGACCCCGAAGAACCTGACCCGGCTCCGGAAGAAGATCGACTGCTTCTACGTCTACCCGACGGTGAGCGGTCAGGCTGGGCCCAACGCGACCTTGGCGGAAGACCCCGAGATCGACGGAATCGCCGCCCAGCAGGCGGCCCGCTTCGCACCGGGATGCCGCATGTTCGCGCCGATCTACCGCCAGTACACGGTCGCGGCCATCCTCGGTGCCCAGATTGACGAGCAGGTGGCCAAGATCGCCTATGGCAGCGTCAAGGCCGCGTGGAACGAGTATCTCCGCCGGTACAACAAGGGTCGCGGCATCGTGCTGATCGGCCACTCACAGGGCACCGGGCATCTCAAGCAACTGATCGCCGAGACGTTCGATCGTCGGCCGAACCTGCGCAAACGGCTGGTCTCGGCGGTGCTGATCGGCGGCAACGTGACGGTGAGGAAGGGCAGCCGCACCGGTGGCAGCTTCCGCAAGGTGCCGGCCTGCTCGCGGGCGAGCCAGCTCGGCTGCGTGATTGCCTTCTCCAGCTTTCTCAAGGATCCACCGCCCTCGAACTCGCTCTTCGGTCGGGTCGGCGGTGCCCTCTCCGAGCAGCTCGACCCGGAGAAATACGAAGTCCTGTGCGTGAACCCGGCCCGGCTCGACGGCTCGAAGGGTCGCCTCAAGCCGCTCTATGACACCGAGCCGTTCCCCGGCATCTACGGGCCGCTCCTGCCGGATCTGAGCGCCTACTCGGCACCATGGGTCAGTTTCCCCGGCCTCTACCGTGCTTCGTGCCAAAAGGCCGACGGGGCGAGCTGGCTGGACATCCGTGACGTCTCCGGCCCGGCCGATCCGCGACCGCGGATCGGCGAGCCGCTCGGCCGGACCTGGGGCACCCACCTGACCGAGGTCAATGACACCGCCGGCAACCTGGTCAGCGTGGTCACGGCCCAGGAGAAGAGGTACGTGAAGAAGCTCCGGCACAAGCATCGAGCGAAGAAGAAGCGGAAGGCCTGACCGGTCCGCTGGTCGCCCTTCCGGGTTACGGATGGTGGATGATGAGGAAGTCAATTCCCGAGGGAGGAGTTTGAGCGTGTCGAAAGTGTCTGGTCGTGCCACCTGGCTGGCGGTTGCCTGCCTAGCTGCCCTTGTCGGTCTGTTCTGCCTTGCCGGCCCGCCGCCAGCTCAGGCGGAGGACACCGTCTGGATCTGCAAGCCGGGCCAGGCGGATGATCTCTGCGCCGGCTCGATCAGCACCAAGGCGGGCGGTCAGGTGATCGGCTTCGACCGGCCCGACAATCCGCCGGTCGACTGCTTCTACCTCTACCCGACCCAGAGCGAGCAGAAGACCCCGAATGCGAACCTCGACAAGGACCCGCCGATCCGGAGGGTCGTGGTCCAGCAGGCGCGGATGTTCTCGCGGGTCTGCGATGTCTACGCGCCGATGTACCGGCAGGAAACCGCTCCCGGCGTCTACAGCGAGTCGACCGAGGTCGCCTACCAGAGCGCGCTCGCCGGCTGGAAGGACTACCTGGAGAACTACAACCACGGCCGCGGCGTGATCCTGCTCGGCCACTCGCAGGGCTCGGCCACCCTGGGGCGCCTGATCGACGAGGAGATCGACCCGAACCCGACGGTGCGCAAGCGCCTGGTCGGCGCGATCCTGCCCGGCGGCAATATCTACGTGCCGAAGGGCAAGCTGGTCGGCGGGATGTACGACCACGTCCCGGTCTGCTCGAAGGCGGGTGAGTACGGATGCCTGGTCGCCTACTCGACCTTCAACGGAACCCCGCCCGACAATCCTCCGTTCGCCGATGTCGGTTCCGGCTACTGGGCCTACAAGATCCCGCGACCCTCGCGGGACGAGTACGAGGTGGTCTGCGCCAACCCGGCCGAGCTCAGCGGCAAGAGCCTGCTCACCCCGCTGATCAACATGGACTACCTGCTGGAGCCGCCGGCCGACGGGGTCGAGACGAAGTTCTGGAACGCCTACCCGGACGCGGCCAGCGCCTCCTGTGACCGCGAGGGGACCAAACACTGGCTGAACGTGCAGTTCGCCGGCACCCCGGACCCCTTCCTGGTGGCGATGATCCCGGTCGTCGCGAGCGGCAACAACTGGCACGTGCCCGAGGTGAACATCGCCGAGGAGAACCTGGTCGAGATCGCCCAGCTCCAGACCGACAGCTACATCGGGGAGCAGAACCGGATCGCCAAGGCGAAGGCGAAGCTGAAGAAGCTGCGAGGCAACCTGACCCGGGCGAAGAAGCGCCTCAAGAAGGCCAGCGTGAGCGCCAGGAAGCTGGACCGGAAGGCACGCAAGGCGAAGGGGAACCGCAAGCAGGCCCTGAAGCGCAAGGCGAAGCGGGCCCGCCGGAAGGCATCGTCCGAACGGCGGCGGATCAAGTCACTGAAGCGGCAGATCAGTCAGACGAAGAAGAAGATCAGCTAGGGCAGAACCGGGTGATCTCCGCGTTGAAGCGGGCGGGCCGCTCGAGCTGGACCATGTGGCCGCAGTCATCGACCAGCGAGAGTTCCGAGTCGGGGATCCGCCGCTCGTAGGAGTAGGCGGCCCCGACCGGGACCAGGCGGTCCTGCTGGCCCCAGATGATCTGGGTCGGGATCTCGATGCTGCCGAGCGACTCGCGGTTGTCGTACCCGCCCAGGGCGTAGGCCGCCTCGAAGAGTGCCGGTGAGCTCAGGGTCGCGTAGCTGCCGAGCTCCCAGAGAATCTCCTGGCCGATCATGCTCGGGTGGGCGATCACCCCGGCGAATGACGCCACGCGGAGCCGCTTGCGGACCATGTTCCGGCTGATCTGGCTGGCCGCGAAGGGGATCATCATCTTCACGATCGCGGCGGTGACCGACTTGCGGGGGCCGCTGATCGCGACGAAGCTGATCCCGGCGGCCGAGACGAGGGTCAGGCGGGCGAATCGCTCCGGCACCGTGGTCACGGCCTCGGTCGAGATGAAACCGCCCATCGAGTGCCCGACCAGATAGGTCTCCGGGCCGAGGCCGACCGCGTCCGCAAATCGCAGGATCAGGTCGCCGTAGGCCGCCATCGTGATCGGCTCATCGGGCATCGGACTGAGGCCGAACCCGGGCAGGTCCAGCGCCACCACGCGGTGGCCATCGGCGAGAAAGGGGATGTTCTCGAGCCAGTTGCGCCAGCTCCCTCCGAGGCCGTGAACGAGCAGGATCGGCGGGCCCTCGCCCTGATCCACATAGCTGACCGGCGTCCGGCCGAGGGTGGAGCTGACCGTGACCTCCCGTAGCCGGTCCGCCCAGTTGATCTTCAGCCAGCGCCCGTCGGAGACCCCGTAGTCGTCGTGGACCGGGGGCGGGGGAGGCGTTTCGGTCAGCAGGCCGTCGTCGTGTGAGGATCGGTTGCTCAAGATCTCCGACTTTACCGCCCCTCACAGCGGTCACCGCCTGAAACAATTGCCCCGATGGCGGACGAGCTGAACGGAACGCGTCGGGTGCTGGTCACCGGACTTTCGACCTACTGGGGCGGAAGGCTGGCCGCTGCGCTGGAGAGCAATCCGGCGATCGAGGCGATCATCGGCGTCGACTCCCGCGAGCCGACCCGGGCGCTGGACCGCACCGAGTACGTCAAGGTCGGGGTCGAGCACGGGCTGATCGAGAAGATCGTGCGGGCCGCCCGGATCGACACGGTGGTCGATTCGCGCCTGATGGTCGACTCGCTCCGCGGCCCGGACGGTCGTCACCCGGATCAGATCCACGAGAACAACGTGATCGGCACCCTCAACATCCTCGCCGCCTGCGCGGCGGGCGACTCGCCCGTGCGGAAGCTGGTCTTCAAGAGCTCCGCCCACTGGTACGGCTGCGCCCAGGACGACCCGGCGTTCTTCACCGAGCAGATGCCCCGGCGCCACGAGCCCGGGACCAGGGTGGAGCGAGACGTGATCGAAGCCGAGGCGGCGGTCGCCGAGTTCCGCGACCAGCGGCCCGGAGTCACCGTCTCCGTGCTCCGCTTCGCCAACGTGCTGGGGGCCGAGGTCGACACCTCGCACGTCCAGTTCTTCGCGCTGCCGGCCGTGCCGATGATCGCCGGGTTCGATCCCCGCTACCAGTTCGTCGATGAGGTTGATGTCGTCCACGCGCTTGAGCACGTCGTGGTCCGCGAGGTCCCGGGCATCCACAACGTCGCGGGTGACGGGGTGCTGGCGCTCTCCGAGGTGATCTCGCTGCTCGGCAAGCGGCCGCTCCCGGTGATTCCGCCCTGGGGCACCTCGCTGGCCATGGCCGGCTTCCGCCGTCTCGGCCTGACCCTGCCCTCGGAGATGGTCAAGCAGTTGCGGTTCGGGCGCGGCATCGACAACCGGGCGTTCAAGGCGACCGGATTCCACTTCCGCTACACCTCAAGGGAGACGGTTTTGCACCTGCGTGACCGGCTCAGGCTCGATCCGGTCGCCCTGAAACGGGAGCCGAAGTACAGCTACGAGCCGGCGGTCGAGGATTTTCTGCGCCACAGCCCGAATGTGGACCGCACGGGTTCCGATCCCGGGCGCGAGGACGCGGCCCTTTTCGAGCCGTCGCCGCCGGTTCAGGACTGATTTACCCCTGCAACGGGGATTTCGCGCCGCGAAAGGGATTCGCCCGCCCGGCGTGGTATCTACAATCTGTCAGTGCAACTTCACGCAAGCCGGAAGGTTGAGTTCGAGTGGGCCGCAAGACTCAGATAGCGATCATTGCCGTAGTAGTTCTCCTACTGGGTGGGGCGGTTGCCGCCTACGCCTATGACGGCGCTCAGAAGGACGAGATCGCCGACGGCGTCACGGTGGCCGGGGTGAACCTCGGCGGCATGAGCCGCGAACAGGCGACCGAGGCTCTGACCAACCAGGTTCTCGCGCCGCAGCGCAAGCCGGTCACGGTCACCTTCAAGAAGCAGAAGTTCGAGCTTCCGGCCAGCAAGCTCAAGATCCACGCCGATGTCGAGGCCGCGGTCGACCAGGCCTTCGAGGAAAGCCGCGACGGCTCCCTGCCGATCCGCGTGTTCCGCGAGCTGACCGGTGGCGAGGTGCAGACCAGCATTCCGGTCAACGTCGGCTACTCGCAGAAGGCGGTCAACCAGTTCGTCAAGGAAGTGGCTGACGGGATCGTCAAGGAACCGGTCGACGCATCGGTTCAGGCCGGGCCGGAGTCCCTGAGCGTGGTCAAGGCCGAAGATGGCTACAAGCTTCGCGACAACCTGTTGACCGAGCAGCTGAACGGGCTGCTCGACAACGGCCGCGGCACCCGGACCATCGTCGCCAAGGTCAACGTGACCAAACCGGCCGTGACCACCGCCGAGGTCGCGCAGAAGTACCCGACCTACCTGACCCTTGATCGCAGCAACTTCACCCTGACCCTCTGGAAGAACCTGAAGAAGGCCAAGAGCTACACGGTGGCGGTCGGCCAGGTCGGCCTCGAGACGCCCGCCGGCACCTACTCGATCCAGAACAAGGCGGTGGATCCGGTCTGGACCGTGCCGAACTCCGCCTGGGCCGGTGACATGGCCGGGCAGGTGGTGCCCGGCGGAGTGCCGGAGAACCCGCTCAAGGCCCGCTGGATGGGCATCTTCGACGGGGCCGGCATCCACGGCACCGACGAGACCTCATCGCTCGGTTCGGCCGCCTCGCACGGCTGTGTGCGAATGGCGATCCCGGACGTGATCGACCTTTACGACCGGGTCGATGTCGGCACTCCGATCTACATCGGCTGAGGCGGCATCCGAGGTGGCGGTCGAGACGGCCTGTCCCGACTGGTCGGAGGCGATGGCGCTCTACGAGCGCGACCTGCGTGCGGCCGGCACCGCCGACCGCACCATGTCCGCCTACGAGCGGGACCTCGGTCAGCTCGCGGCCTGGGCCCGGGGTTCCGGCCACCAGCCGGGAGCTCTCGGCCACCGGGATCTCCGCCGCTACGCGGCCTCGCTTTCCGCGGCCGGACGCAGCCCGGCAACGGTCGCGCGCAAGCTGGCCGCGATCCGCGGCTTCTACGGCTTCCTGCTGAGGACGGGCCGAGTCGGGCAGAACCCCGCCGACCTGGTCTCGGCGCCGCGTCGCAAGGCGAAGCTGCCACAGGTCCTGACCGCGGAGCAGATGGCGGCGATGCTGGACGCGGTGCCGTCCGGCAGCCCGCTCGAGATTCGCGATCGGGCGATGTTCGAGCTGGCCTACTCCTGCGGGCTGCGCAGCGAGGAAGTATTGACCCTGACCGTCGACTCGATCGATTTCGATGACGAGCTGATCCGGGTGCTGGGCAAGGGCTCCAAGCACCGGCTGGTCCCGGTCGGGGAGCCGGCCCGCCGGGCGGTCGAGCTCTACCTGGAGAAGGCGCGGCCCAGCCTGCTGGCCGACCCGGACGAGCGGACGCTGTTCCTCTCCCGCAACGGCCGGCCGCTCTCGGCCTCGGACCTCAGCCGCCGGCTGGCGATCCGGATGCGCGACGCGGCCGCCGCGGGAGGCGTTTCCCCCCACGCGCTGCGGCACTCCTTCGCAACCCACCTGTTGGAGGGCGGGGCGGATCTGCGCACGATCCAGGAACTGCTCGGTCACGCCTCGATCTCGACCACGCAGGTCTACACGCACCTCGACGCGGCTCGGCTGCGCGACGCGTACGCCGGCAGTCATCCCCGCGCCTGATGGGGGTAGATTCCCGCCCATGAAGCTGCTCGTCAACGTCGACGGCGGAGCCAGGGGAAACCCGGGCCCGGCCGCGATCGGCATCGTGATCCGGAACTCCGAAGGTGAAGTGGTGGAGGACATCGGCGAGACGATCGGGGAAGCGACCAACAACGTGGCCGAGTACCGCGCCCTGATCCGAGGCATCGAGCGCGCGGTCGAGCTGGGCGGCGACGAGCTGGAGATCCGGGGGGATTCGGAACTGGTGGTCAAGCAGATGCTGGGCCAGTACAAGGTCAAGCACCCGGACATGAAGCCCCTTCACGCCCGGGCGAAGGAGCGCCTCGCCGGGGTCGACAGCTGGTCGATAAGTCACGTCCGCCGCGAACAGAACGCGGAAGCGGACGCCTTGGTGAACCAGGCGCTCGACGCCATCTCCTGAACGCCTGTAGGGAGTTCGCGTTCCCTGGCCATTCGCACTGAGCGAAGAGGCGCCTACCAGAATCGAACTGGTGTAAACGGCTTTGCAGGCCGCTGCGTAGCCACTCCGCCAAGGCGCCGGGTGGGACTGGTCCGCATGGGTAGTCCCGGAAGCGGCTGAAGGGATTCGAACCCTCGACCTTCTGCATGGCAAGCAGACGCTCTAGCCAACTGAGCTACAGCCGCGAAGTCGGCGGAGTATATCCGGCGCCCGCGGTCCGCGGTCTGCCGGCCGACTGCTCTGGGTGGGCAGTGGCTTGTGTTGCCGGGATGCTCCGGCTAGCCTGTGCCCATGCTGGCAAGGCGGGCGGTTCCGATGTTGTCCTGTGCAACGATGATCCTGGCTTGGGTTTTTGCCGTGGGGCTGCCCGACGCGGAGGGCAGGTCTTTCGCGACGGGCTCATCGTTCGGCTTCTACAAGGGAACTCCGGGGACGGCTTACCCAAGCGCTTTTCTCGGACAGATCTATTCGGACAAGGATCAGTGCCGCAGGCACCGGCTGGTCAAGGTCTTCCGCAAGCGACCGGGACCCGACCGCCGGATCGGGCGTGACCGGACCTCGACGACCGGCCAGTGGAACATCGATGTGAAACGCGGAGTCCCGACCGCGCGCTACTACGCAAAGGTGTCGCGCAAGAGGTTCGGGCCGCAGGGACGCCACGTCTGCCGGGCCTACCGCTCCTCGGCCCTGCGCTTCGGCGACAGCTGATGCGCGTCGCCGACGCTTAAACGTGAAACCCGGCCGAGGGCCGGGTTTCTTCGTTTCTAGTGGGCACAACTGGGCTCGAACCAGTGACCTCCACCGTGTCGAGGTGGCGCTCTACCAACTGAGCTATGCGCCCGCGGACGGAGAGCCTAGCGCAGCAACGCGGCTCTCCGCTTGCCCGTGGGCAGCGAAGTGCGCGGCGTGTCTCAACGCCTCTTCCGGGGCTTCTTCTTGACCACCAGGGCCGAGCGCTTGGTGACGCTCTTCCCGGCGGCCGCGGTCGTGATCTTCACGGTCCCGCGGCCCTTCGCCTTGGCCTTGGTGCGGACCTTGAGCTTCAGCGTGACCTTCTGGCCGGCCTTGACGGTGCGCTTGAGGCAGCGCGGTTTGCGGGCCAGCCGGCGCGGGACCTTGGCGCAGACGCGGGCCTTGCCGGCCACGTCGCCCCGGTTGGTGAGGGTGACCTTGAAGATCGCCGCCTTGCCGGCCTTGACGCGAACGCTCTTCGG
>JBIQLL010000004.1:0-166091 GCA_044464425.1 Solirubrobacterales bacterium
GCCGGCTGATCGGCCAGCGGCGTGAAAGCGGGATTCAGTTTGAACTCGGCCACCCGACCAAGATAACGACCCACCTCGGTGAAACTGAAATCACCGCATTACGACTCGGTTTCAGTTTCACCCTCGCGGGTTACGGGCCAGGCTCGCGGGGTCAGGGGCCGAGCAGGTCGTCTAGGCCCTGCTTCAGCTTTTCCTTGGCGTCGTCCTCGAGCTGCCGGCGGGTGTCGTCCGGGATCGCTTCCTCGAGGTCGTCGGTGGTGCCCTTCGGCAGGGCCTTCTCGATCGCGTCTCCGAGGCTCCCGAGGGGATCATCGGTGGTGCCCGAATTCAGATCATCGACCCCGCCGGTGATCGCCTCGATCGCGTCACCCAGCCCGCCCAGCGAGCCGAAATCACCGTTGAAGATGCCATCCGCGTTCTCCAGCAGGCCGATCATGACCGACATCGGCATCACCTTGATCGCCACCCGGATCCCGGATGCGGCGACGCCGCCGAGCGCGCCGGCATCCTCGGCGTCATCGACCGCCCGGTTCAGCCCGGCTCGCAGCGCGTTCTCAAGGTCGGACTCGCTGAGGTCGTGGTCCTCCATGAACTGCTGCCTGGCGTCGTCGGCCGCGACCGAGCGGGTCAGCTCCTCGCGACTCACGCCGAGCTCGCAGGCCGCGCCATCGGCGGCCGAGAGCGCGAACTGCTGCGCTGCCTCTTCCAGGTTGCCCGGGTCGGTCCAGGGCCGGGCGTCGCAGGGATCCGCCGCCTTGTCCGGCCCGACCGGTCCCCCCGCGACCACGTAGGCACCGACCAGCAGCAGGGAAACGACGATCGCAGCGACCAGCACCCCGATGCCCCGGTCGCGGCTCATCGCTTCGGTCGGGGCTTCATCGCCGGGCCGGTTCACCTCAGTCGGGGCCTCGTCGCCCGGCCGGTTCACCTCGGTCGGCTCCTCCGGCCCGCCCGGCATCACGTCAGTCGGGTCGTCGGGGCTCACAGGTCCAGCCTCCGAGTCATGCCAATCGGGATCAGCGCCAGCAGCCCGAACAGGGCGGAGATCAGGAAGGAAAGCGAGAAGGCGCGGGTCGCGGCCTTCTTCAGCTGACCGTCGATCCCGGCGAGAATCGCCTCGTACTGATCACGTTCCTCGGGATCGGTCGGCATCGGCTCGAAGGCCGGTGAGAGATCCGGCACCCGATCACCCTGAGCGTCCACCTCGGCCGCCAGCTTCTCGCCCAGATCGATCTTGTCGGAAGGATCGATCGGGGAATCGAGGACGATCGCGGTTCCGGCGTCCAGCGCGGCCTCGCGCTGCTGGTCGAGCTGATGGGTGAAGATCGGGGTCAGGATCAGCAGGCCGATGACCACGCCCGCGTGCCGGGCCGAGATCGTCCAGCCGCCGTGGACGGCCGCCGCCGAACGGCCGTGAAGAGCGGCCTCGGTCAGGGCCGAGAGCACCAGCGAAAGACCGATGCCGGCGGGGATCTGCGGGGGGATCACCAGCCAGACCTCGGCCTTGGGCAGGAGCCCCAGGGCAGCCAGACCACCGGCCAGCAGGATCGCCCCGGCCGCGGCGCGGATCCGCTCGGACTCGATGCTGTCGCCGATCCGCTTGCCGACCAGCGCCGCCAGGGGCAGCACAGTCACCACCAGCGCCGCTTCGATCGGGGTCAGCAGCCAGCCCTCGATCAGCATCAGGACGATCAGGAACAGGGTCGCCGCGATCGCCGCCGAGACCAAGGCCAGAGCGAGATTCGCCGGCAGGTGCGGCCGGTTGCCCGCGATCGCCTTGACCGGCTGCGGGACCTTCCACTCCCGGGTCTCCTGGATCACGATCTCCCGCAGCGGCACCCCGGCCAAGATCGCCACCGGCACCTGGACCAGGAAGATCGACTGCCAGGAGACCAGCTCGGTCAGCAGGCCGCCCAGGCCCGGCCCGACCGCGGCGCCGATCGCGCCCGCCCCGACCCAGGTCAGGGTCGCCCGCCGGTCGTCGCCGAAGGTGGACACCATCAGCTCCAGCGCCGCGACCACGGCGACCGCGCCGCCGGCCGCCTGCACCGCCCGCCCGACCAGCAGCGGGCCGAGGCCGGTCGCCAGACCGCAGACCAGGCTGCCGCCCGCGAACACCGCCAGCCCGACCGCGGCCGACCGGCCCGGGCCGAACCGCCGGGCCAGATGGGCGGCCGGCACCGCCAGCAGAGCCAGCACCAGATTGAAGATGATCAGGACCCAGGAGACCCCGGCGATGGTGGTGTCGAACTGGCGGAAGATCTCCGGCAGCGCGAGGACGACGATCGAGGAGTCGGCCAGCACCAGACCGACCGCACCCGCCAGCGCGGCCGTCCGCAACTTCATCAGTACCCCAGTTCCAGGGCGTACTCGTGCTTGTACTCGCGTTGCTTCTCGAGGACCTTCTTCACGTATTCCCTCGTTTCGGGGAAGGTGATGTCGTCGATCGTCATGTCCGCCCCGCCCCAGGCGTCGGCGTTGCCGGGCCCGGCGTTGTAGGCGGCCAGGGCGGCGACCACGTCCCCGTCATACATCTCGAGCAGGTGGGCCAGATAGAAGGTTCCGTAGCGGATGTTGAGCTCCGGGTCACGCAGGTCATCGAGCTTGAAGGTCGTGCCGCCGCTCAGCTTCTCGATCTCCTTGGCGGTCTCCGGCGTGATCTGCATCAGGCCCCGCGCGTCAGCGTGCGAGGTCTGATCGACGAACTCCGACTCCGAGTAGATGACCGCGGCGATCAGGGAAGCGTCGACGCCCTTCTCCTCCGACTGCTGCCGGATGACGTCCTCGTGCTTGAGCGGCAGTGCGACCTCCTTGATGCCCTTGCCGGCCAGCCCGCTGATGATCAGGATCGCGACGATCCCGACCGCGATGATCCCGGCCAGCATCAGGAAGGCGCGACCGGCACCGGTACGCGGCTTGGTGGCGCCGCGACGCGACGCCTGGTCGCGGCGCCTGCCGCCTGCGGCTGAAGTTCTGTTCGGGGCCATGCGAGTTGGCCTTACAGCCTAGCTTTGTCCGCCGGTCGCCAACTCTGACTCGAGTTTTTCGAGCAGGCGAGCCAGTTTGCCTTCGAGTTCCGCCGGGGTGCCGTCGTTCTCGATCACCGTGTCGGCCCGCGCGGCCTTCTCGGCCTGGCTGAGCTGCCGGGCCTCACGGCCTTCGACCCCTTCGTGGCCACGGGACCTGGCCCGCTCCTGCCGGACGTCTTCGTGCGCGACGATCGCCACCGTGTGGTCGAAGCGCCGGTGCATCTCGCCCTCGAACAGCAGCGGGATCTCGGCCACCGCGAACTTCGCGCCGGGCTCAGCGCGCTCCAGCCACTCGTGGATCTCCACCCCGACCAGCGGGTGGATCTGCGACTCGAGCCAGGCCAGCTCAGCGGGGTCGTTGAAGACCTTCGCTCCGATCACCCCGCGATCGACCCGCCCGCCGGGCGCGACCTCGTCGCCCCAGCGACCTTTCAGGCGACTCAGCAGCGGCTCCCGGTCGAGCAGGTCGTGAACGACCTGATCAGCCGAAATCGTGGCCGCGCCGAGTCGCCCAAAGGCGCTCAGTGCCTCGGACTTCCCGGCAGCTACGCCCCCGGTCAGCCCGATGGTCAGGACTGGTCTTCCTCCTCGGAAGCATCGGTCTCGGCGGTTTCTTCGGTGATCTCCGCGGCTTCCTCGACCACTGCCTCTTCGGCAGCGGCCTCGTCGGCTTCAGCCTCGATCTCGACCTCGGCTACCGCGTCCTCGACCACCTCTTCGGGGGTCTCTTCCGCCGCCGCGGCCTCTTCGGCGGCGTCGGCCACCTCGGCTTCGGCGATCGCCTCTTCGACGACTTCCTCGACTTCGGGCGCAACCTCGCCGGCGGCGTCAGCCGGGGCTTCGGTCTCGGCTTCCTCGGTGAAGACCTCCTCGGAAAGACCCAGTTCCGGGGTCTCTTCCTCGACCGCCGGCTGACCGGAGGCGGCCGCGAGGGCGGCCCCGAGGTCCTTCAGCAGCATGTTCTGGCCTTCGACCCGCTTGATCGAGAGCGAGAGCCGGCGGCGCTCCTCGTCGATCTCGAGGATCTTGACGTTGAGGCTGGCGCCCAGCTCGACGACCTCGCTCGGGTTCTCGACGTGATGGTCGGCCAGCTCCGAGATGTGGACCAGGCCCTCGACCCCGTCGAGGATCTCGACGAAGGCGCCGAAGGAGACGACCTTGGTGACCGTGCCCTCGAGCACGTCGCCCGAGCGGTAGGTCGAGACGACCCGCTGCCACGGATCCTCCTGGGTCTGCTTGAGACCAAGGGAGATGCGCTGGCGGTCGCGGTCGATGTCGAGCACCTTGATCTTGACCGTGTCGCCGATCGCCACCACCTCGGACGGGTGGTTGACGTGGCTCCAGGAAAGCTCGGAGATGTGGATCAGACCGTCGATGCCCTCGAGGTCCACGAAGGCGCCGAAATCGACGATGTTCGAGATCTTGCCCTCGACGACCTCGCCCGGCTGCAGGCGGTCCAGGATCTGGTCCCGGACTTCCTTGCGCTCCTCTTCGAGCACGGCGCGGCGGGAGAGCACGACGTTGTTGCGGCTGCGGTTGAGCTCGATGACCTTGCACTCGAGGGTCTGGGACATGAACTCGTCCAGGTTGTGGACCCGGCGGATGTCGACCAGCGAGGCGGGCAGGAAGCCGCGGATGCCGAGGTCGAGGATCAGGCCGCCCTTGACGACCTCGATCACGTTGCCCTCGACCGGCTGGCCGGATTCGGCGGCGGCCTCGATCTTGCGCCAGGCCTTCTCGAAGCGGGCCCGCTTCTTGGAAAGGATCAGGCGGCCTTCGGCATCTTCCTTGGTGACGACGAGCGCGTCGAGCTCTTCGCCGAGCTCGACCTCTTCCGAGGTGTCGACGTTCTTGCGGATCGAGAGCTCGGAGGCGGGGATTACGCCTTCGGACTTGTACCCGATGTCGAGCAGGACCTCGTCACGGTCGATGCGAACGACCTTGCCGCTGACGACATCGCCTTCCTCGAAGGAAACGATGGTCGCGGCGTAGTTTGGAACGATCCGGCCGTCAACGTTGATGAGCAGGCCGTTGGAGCCTTCGACCGGAACCCCCTCTGGGGCGGGTTGGAGTGTGGTTTCAGTAGTAGTCACAGTCCGGGAATGATGCCAGAACCCAGGTAACAGCGCGTACTAGCCGAAGAACCCCCCGCCCGGCGGGTTTCACTACCCTCTCCCGGATGGCTAAACGGGCGACCAAACGCGGCGAAGAACGGACCGATCTCAGCGGTTCCCGCGACGTTCTGATCTGCGGGGCCAGCTTCGCCGGACTGATGGCCGCGAGGCAGCTGGCCGGCTCCGGAGCTGACGTTCTGGTGATCGATCGGTATGAGATCGGTGAGCGTCAGACCTCCGCCTGCGCGATCCCGACCGCCTGGCTGGAAGAGCTCGGCCTGATCGAGTCCGAGAAGCAGCGCTTCGACTCGGTCCTGATCCACACCGCCCACGGCTCGATCCGGCTGCCGGTCCCCTGGTCCTTCTCGACCTTCGATTACCCGGTCTTCTGCGAGTTGCTCTGGGGCCAGTGCGACGCCGAGTTCGAGACCGCCAAGGTCAACGGCCGGGTCACCCCGGGCCCGCCGGCCCCGGACGCGCCCCTCGCGATCGAAACCGACCGCGGGGTGATCGAGGCGCCACTGGTCGTCGATTCACTCGGCTGGAAGCGGGTCCTGGCCGCCGGCGCCCACTACCAGCCGCCGGAAGCACCGCTTTCCCGCGGCCTGGAGGTCCACCCGCCCGGCGGCAACGAGGATCTTGAGGTCTTCATCAACCGGCGTTACGTCCCGGCCGGCTACGGCTGGTCCTTCCCGGCCGACGACGAGGTCCGGGTCGGGGTCGGCTCCTTCGACCCGCATTTCCCGGTTCGCCCCACCACCGACCTGATCGCCGACGACCTCGAGGTCGGCAAGTCGGCCTACCAGGGCAACTGGATCCCCCACAAGCTCCGCCCCGCCACCGGCGACGGCATCTTCTTCGCCGGCGACTCGGCCGGCCACTGTTTCCCGCTGACCGCCGAGGGCATCCGCCCCGCCCTCTACTTCGGCGCCGCCCTGGGCATGGAGCTGCGCGATGTGGTCAGCGGCGGCAAGAGCCGCGAGCAGGCGCTCTCCACCTACCACGAGTTCAGCGCCGGCCACCAGTGGGCCTTCGACTGGCTGCTCCGCGCCCAGAAGTTTCTGCCCAAGGTCCACCCTCGCCTGGTCAAACCGACCCTCGCCGCCTCCTTCAAGACCGGCGGCTCAGGCGACTTCGCCTTCAACAAGTACCTCGACATCGCCCCACCCGAGTTCGCCGCCCTGGCCACCCGCCAACTGGCCGGCCGCCACACCAAAACTCCCGCCTGACCGGCCTTCAATCGCCGAGGCCGACCTTCGAGCCTCGCGTGGGGATCACCAGCTTGCGCCTCGGGCCTTCTTGTTGCCGGCGCCAGGCTTCCCCTATCCGTTCCAGTGGGACGCTCTCCGTCTCGATGAGGATCTCCCCGTCGAGGGCGAGGCGACAGAGCGCGGTGAAGGCCTCTTTCCGCACCTCGATCGGGGCCGCGAAGTTGATCAGGCCGATCACTGAGAGCGAGGCGAGCCGGAAGGGGCGGTTGGTGATGGTCAGCGTCGGCCCGGCTGAGCTGCCGATCTGGATCAGGCGGCCGTTCTCCGCCATGGCCGCCAGGGCGGCGGACCCGGGCGCGCCACCGAGAGCGTCGATGACCAGGTCAAAGCCGTCGCCCGACGCCTCGCGGAGATCCGCGGAGATTCGGTCCTCCCCGCCGAGGGGAACCGTGTCCGTGGCGCCTTGCTCCACGCCGCGCAGCAGTCCCTCCTCGTTCCGGGCCGCGGCAGTGATTCGACCGGCGCCCAGAACCCGCGCCGCCTGCACCGCGACCTGCCCGACGACGCTGTTCGAGCCGAGCACCAAAACGGACTCGCCCTTCTCCAGCCGGCCCTTCCAAGTCAGCCCTAGCCAGCCGGCCATCCCGGCGATCCCGAACGGCAACGCCGCCTCCGCCGAGATCCCCTCCGGTACATCGATCAGCTGATCGCCCGGTGCCAGCGCGGCTTCCGCGAACGAACCGTGCGGCTGGACGACCGTGTCGAAATAGACCCGTCGCCCACCCTTGGTTTCCCCGATTCCCTCCCGCCCCGGGACCAGCGGCACCTCCTGAGGCCCGGAGAAGGCGCCGGCAGCGATCGCGAGATCGACCGGGTTGAGGCCGGCGGCCTCGACCGAAATGACCTCGCAGCCACCCCGATCTCTCGGAGCCTGGAATTCACCGGGTTCCGGGACGCCTCCCTGTTGTCGCAGGACCGCCGCCCTCATGTCTCGTGCGTCAGCACCAGCTTCAGCACAGGCGCGTCGCCGGAGGCGAGCAGCGCGAATGCCTCCTGGGCGCGATCGACCGGGAACTCCGCCCGGACCAGCCCCGCGTCCACGGCAGAGTCAGGGATGATGCCCTCTTCCAGCAGCCTCATCGCCTCACCGAACTCCTCGAAGGTGTAGAGCATCGAGCCCTCGACATCGCGTTCGCCTCGCTGAAGCGAGACCGAGTCGAAGGAGATCGCGGCGGGCGGCACTCCGACCAGCAGCAGTCGCCCTCCCGGGACGAGCCCGTCCATGCCCTCGACCGGGGTATCGGGAGCGCCGGCGCAGTCTAGAACGACTTCCACCCCCTCCTCGAATCCCAGCACGGCCAGATGCTCGACCAGGTCCGCGGCATTCAGGTCGAGGGCCTCGTCGAAGCCGAAAGCTCGGGCTCTCTCGATCGCGCTCCCGCTGATCTCGGCGATCACGACCCGTTCCGCCCCCTTGGCGCGCAGCACCAGCGCGGTCATCAGCCCGACCGGCCCGGCGCCGATCACGACCGCGGTTTCGCCCGCCGCGAGCGCCGCCCGGTTGGCGCCGTGCACCGCCACCGCCATCGGCTCGATCAGGATCCTCCGGTCGGCGGGCAGGGCGTCGGGGATGCGCAGGAGGTTGTCCACCGGCACCGAGATACGGGAGGACATCCCACCGGTCTCATGGCCACCGATCAAGCGCATCCTGGGGCAGATGTTGGGACGGCCGTTCCTGCAGGCGTGACAGGCCCCGCAGAAGATGGCCGGGAAGACCGCCACCGGCTCGCCTTCCGCCAGCCCGCCGGAGTAGCCGTCCGGAAGCGCCTCGATCTCACCGATCAACTCGTGACCGAGCGTGAGCGGCGGCCGATGGACCGGATGCCCGCCCTTGTACATCTTCAGGTCCGATCCGCAGACTCCGACCTCGGTGACCCGGACCATGGCCTCGCCGGGGCCGGCCGACGGGGCATCGCCGTCCTCGGCCGCGAACCGTTCCGGCGCGACCAGCCGCACCGCATGTACCGCGTCGGCCACCTACTTCAGATCTCCGTCTCGAGGATCAGCGACTGGTACGACTTGCCATGGCCGTCGAGCCGAAGCGAAGCGGCGACGCCACCGTCCAGGGTGTCCCGGATCACGAAGTTGAGAACCCGGATCCCCGGCAGTTCGAAGCGCTCGATGTCGCCCTCCGCCAGGCCTGAGAACTGCTCGGCGACCCTTTCCGCGGTCAACCTGTCTCGCAGGATCTCCCAGTTCTCCGGCTCATACGGCATCACGCAGATGTTCACGATGTTTCCCTTGTCCCCCGATCGGGAGCAGGCGATCTCGCGTAGAAGCATTGTCAGGTCTCCACTGTCTCGACGGTCGTGCTGATCAGCTCGGCATCCAGCTCGATCGGGTACACGTAGATCGCCGGCGTGACCGAACGGGTCACGCCGCCGCCCCCGGCCGGCCCATGTATGTAGAGACGCTCGACCTCCTGAGTGACGGCCTCGGAGATCTCGAGGCTCTCGCAGCGGGCCGCGACCCGAAGCCGCACCTCCCGGGGCTCGGCTTGATCGGGCTCATCCCCGACCAAGGCGTTCATGCCGATCAGGTCGTAGCGGATCTCCGCGATCTCGGACTCGAGATCGGAGATCGTCCGTTTGAACGATTCAGCGGCGAGCTTGGCCCGGTCGGCGCATCCCCGCCCCGCGTACGAGATCTCCCCGATCGCGCGGTATCCCGACGCGACTCCGAGCAGGACCTTGAACCGTTGCGGTCGGGAGCTCCCGCGCGCCCCGGTCGCCCGCACGCGGTTCGGCCCTGCCTCGGTGAGTTCGACCGCGGTGAAGTCGGCGATCACGTCCGGGGTCATGTAGTTCGCCGGGTCATGGACCTCGTAGGCGATCTGAAGACCGACCGTGTACTCGTTGACCAGGCCGCCGGCACCCGGCAGCTTCGAGATCTCGACCCCCGTTTCGTCGACCTCGGCGATCGGGAAGCCAAGGCTCTCGAGACCGTCGACCTCGCGGTAGGGCGGGTCGGCGA
The DNA here is from genome assembly GCA_044464425.1 of Solirubrobacterales bacterium. GTDB lineage: Bacteria > Actinomycetota > Thermoleophilia > Solirubrobacterales > 70-9 > 67-14. The sequence goes on from JBIQLL010000004.1 coordinate 9,388, forward strand.
AGTAGCCGCCGGTCGCCTGGACGGAGCACTCGAGGATGTGCCCGGCGAGCGTCGCGTCAGCCACCTTTTGGAAGTCGTCGAGGTCCCAGCCCATCGCGTGGCAGATCGGGCCCACGAAGAGCGAGGCATCGCTGATCCGTCCGCCGATGACCCACTGGGCGCCGCCCTCGAGGGCCTCGACCACGGGCCGGGCCCCCAGGTAGCAGTTGGCCGAGACCAGCTTTTCGCCCAGCTCGCTCACCTTCATCCCCAGCCCCGGCACCAGCGGATCGCGCTTGCGGACCAGATCCAGGACATCGTCGCCCTCGATCGCGGCGACACGGACCCCGGAGATGCCGGCGGCACGAAAGCGGTCGACGGTCTCGCTCAGCGCCCGGGCGACGTTCGCACCGCCGAAGCTGCCGACCACTTTGACCCCGTTCTCAGCGACATAGGGCGCCAGCGAGTCGACCGTGCGCACGGTACGCGGGTCATGACCGGCGGTGCTGTCGGCGAGCCGCCTCACATGCGCCAACGCCAAGGTGCGCTCGGCGAGCGCGTCAAAGGAGAGGTACTCGACCAGCCCCGAGGCGGCCAGGTCGACGGCGGGCTGGATCCGGTCGAGCGCGAAGCCCGAGCCGCATCCGACGGTGACGGACTTGGTCTCAACCGGCAACGTAACCCCCGTCCACCGGGATCGCGACGCCGTTGATGTAGGCCGACGCGTCGCTGGCCAGGAACAGGGCCAGATTGGCGACTTCATGCGGTTGGCCGATCCGCCTCAGCGGCACCTTCTCCAGGAACTTGGCCATGCCGGCGTCAGCCTCGGCCTTGTCCTTGGAGAAGAAGCTGGGCAGCATCGGCGTGTCCGTGGTGCCCGGGCAGATCACGTTCGCCCTGATCCCCTCGGGACCGAGCGCGTAGGCGACCGACTTGGCGTACTGGACGACGCCGCCCTTCATCGCCGAGTAGAGAGGGCTGTTGGGCGAGGCGACCAGGCCGGCGATCGAAGCGGTGAAGATCACCGAAGACGTATCCGGCTGCTTCAGGTAGGGAAGCGCCGCCTGCGTCATGAAGATCGGCGCACGCAGGTTGACCGCGGAGGCGATCTCCCAGTCGTCGGCGGTGACTCCCATGCCGGGCGCACAGACCGATCCGGCGTGGTTGAAGAGGACATCGATCCGACCGTGCCGCTCGCCGATCCCAGTGATAGTCGACTGGATGCCGTCGAGGTCGGTCAGGTCCAGCACGGCCGCCTCGGCCTTGCCGCCGCTTGCCGAGATCTCCTCGACCAGCGAACCGGTGGCCTGCTCGTCCCGGTCGATCACCACCACATGGGCGCCGTGCCTAGCGAACAGCTCACACGACGCCTTCCCCATGCCAGACGCACCCCCGGTGATCAGGGCGACGCGCCCCTCCAGCGTCCCGAACTCGTCATTTGCCGCATTGCTCATCGTCTACTCCGCTCCGAAGGGTTTAGTGGTGCCGCCGAGCGGCCACTGGATGTGTTTGACCTCGAGGTACTCGTTGAAGCCCTCTTCGCCGGCCTCACGGCCGACTCCGCTCGCGCCCATCCCGCCCCAGGGAACGTCCTGGCGCATGCCGCCCCCTCCGTTGATCGTCACCGTGCCGGTGCGCAACTTCCGGGCCAGCTGGATCGCCTCCGGCACCGGGCCCCAGATGTTCGCGTTCAGTCCGAAGCGGGTCTGGTGGGCGAGCTCGAGTGCCTGGTCGACGTCGTCGAACGGAATCACGACCCCGACCGGGCCGAACAGCTCCTCCTGGGAGATCTCGTCGGCGTTGCCGACCGAGCCGACCAGCATCGGGTCGATGAAGAACCCGCGATCGGTCGGCGCAGGGCTGTTGGCCTCGACCACGGCGCCGTTCGCGACCGCGCGATCGACGTATCCCTGGACCCGCTCCCGGTGAGCCGATCCGACCAGCGGACCGACGTCGGTCGCGGGATCTCGCGGGTCGCCGACCTTGACCGTGCCGAAGAACTCGCGCGAAGCCTCGACCCAGTCGCCATAGTCGGCGGCCGGCACGAAGGTACGGGTCGTCGCGCCACAGCCCTGGCCGGTGTTCAGCATGAATCGGAGCGAAGACGGTCCGACCGCCTCGGAGAAGTCGGTCCCGGGCAGCACGATGTTGGGCGACTTGCCGCCGAGTTCGAGCACGACCTTCTTGACGCCGGTGGCGGCCTGACTCATCACCTCCCGGCCGACGCCGAGGGAACCGGTGAAGCTGACCACGTCCACGGCCGGGTTGGTCGTGAGCTCCTTGGCGACGTCGATGCCGCCGACGACCAGGTTCAGCACGCCGGGCGGGATGTCAATCTCGTCAAGCTCGCGAAGCAGGGCCATGGTCGAGATCGGGGCGCGCGGGGACGGGATCACGACCTCGGTGCAGCCGGCGGCCAAGGCGCCGCCGACCTTGCGGGCGAGCAGCAGCAGCGGGTAGTTGTAGGCGGTGATCGCGGAGACCACCCCGGCTGCCTCGCGCCTCAGCAGCGAGGCGGACATGATCGGCACCTCGTGCAGCGGCAGCGCCTCCTCCCATCCGCCGCGGGGACCGCGGGCGGCGGCATCGGCGAAGAAGCGCAGGCACTCGATCGAGGCGCCGACGTGAAGCGCCTTGGCCAGCCGGACCGGGGATCCGATCTCGGCGACCACCAGGTCGGCGTACTCGTCGGCTCGAGCTTCGAGACGGTCCGCCAGCTGATGCAGGACGCGGCTCCGGTCCTCCCCGGTGAAGTCCCGCCACGGCCCCGAGTCGAAAGCGCGCCGCGCGGCATCGACGGCGGCGCGAGCCTGGTCGACCGATGCCTCCTGGAAGGAGGCGACCGTGTCTTCTGTCGCGGGGTCGATCACCTCGATCCGGGCGTCGGCCTGTCCGTCGGACCAGACCCCGTCGATCAGGCAGGCCTCGGCCGGCCCGAAGGAACTCATCGCATCAGACATTCGTCGCCTCCAGTACTTCTACGTCTTGACTCGGTTCGTCCTCGGGCCGGCAGATCTCGCCGTCGAGCAGGGCGCCGCATCCCGGGCAGACGTACTGCCGGTAGATCAGCTCCGAGGACACTTGGGTGCTCGGGTCGCCGAAGAACGGTGAGAGATCCGGCAGGCGAGTCTCGAGCTCGGCCGCGCCACGGCGGTAGTTGCCATGGACCGGAGCCAGGCCCTGGTCGCAGTGCTGGCAGCAGAGTGCTTCGCTCCCACCCTGGCTGCGGACGGTCACGGTGGCCAGCACCGAAGCGACAGGTTCGCCTTCGGGATCGACCCTGCCGGCCTCCCACGGCTCCCTCGGCGGCTTCGCACGCTCGAGGCGCTCCTGCCGGAGCCCTTCGCGGCGCGTCGCCGTGGCTTCATCGTCGGGCGCCCCCTCTTCGTCGAGGATGACGCCGTAGATCGCCTCGGCCTCGCCCTCCAGCAGGCGTTCTTCCCGCTGGTCCTCGGCGACGAGCGCGGGATCCCGCAAGATCGGGTCGCCGTAGCCGGAACCCGGCACCGGCATCGTCTCGAAGACGTCGCCGACCGCGAGCCTGTTGTCGAACTTCTTCGGCGGTGGCGGCGCGCCGGCCGGATCGAGCTCGCGCATCTCCGCCGGCCTGCCGGGCAGCACGCCGTCGGCGAACCGTTCCTGGATCGGGGTATCCGTGGCGTGCCACATCTGGCCGCCGGTCGCTGGGTAGCCGCCGGCGATGCCGTGGCCTTGGGTGACCGTCTGGAACAGGCCTCCGGAGGACACGTACGACTCCTCCGACTTGTGGCCGGTGACTCCGGTGACGAAGGTGGCGCCACCGCGGAACTGGCCGTGGCCGCCGGATGCCGGCAGTTCGCGTCGGTACAGGTGCAGATACGGAATCTCGCGCTCGTAGCCCTCGACCGAACCGACCGGGTTCATGGTCGAGAGGATGCCGCCGCCGTGATCGATGCCATCCCGGTCCGTGTAGGCGCCGATCGCGCCCACGATCGCGTCGAACGGCATGTGCGCGTATGGCTTGCCGTCCTTGTCGACGCCGAACATGTGATTGGTGATCGAGGTGTGGATCGCCGAGGCGGCGAACACGTGCTTGCGCAACTCCGGATCGGAGGCGAGCATCTTGCCGACCAGGTAGTGGATCTGGGCGACCGCCGTCGTGGTTCCGAGCGAGGTGGAGATCGCCGCCGGATGATGGGCGGAAGTGATCCGGTCGGTCTCGGTGTCCGACTGGATGTCGAAATCGACCTGCCGCAGCAGGCCGGCGCCACAGAGGAACTGGTCGTATGCGACCAACTGGATCAGCACGTTGGCGACGCAGGCCCGGAAGACGCCGGCGGTGATGTTGAAGGAGCCGACGCTCGGGTCCGTGCCCTCGTTCGAGACCAGCAGCCGATCGCCGCGCTTCTCGATGCTGACGACCAGGTTGTAGATGTTCTCGTCACCCGGACTGGCCCCGGCGACGTAGCGCTTGTCGGTCCACTTCGCGTCCGGCAGCCGGGACAGCCGCCGGCCGGTGCTCTCGGCGGTGTTCGAGATCATCTTGCGCATGCCGCCCTTGACCGTGGCGGCGCCGTAGCGCTCGATCATCTCGACCAGGCGCCGCTTGGCGAAGCTGATCCCGGCGAGCTGGGACTTGGTCTCCAGCGTCATCAGCTCGGGCAGCCGGGAGCGACGCACCCAGGCGTCGAGCACGTCCTCCCGAAGCACTCCCCGGTCGACCAGCTTGGTCGGTGGCATGAAGGTCGCCTCCTGATATACCTCGGTCGCCTGCTGCACGAACCCGCCGGGCTCGATGCCCCCGAGCTCGCGCTGATGGACGACGTTGTAGACCCAGGCGAAGAGCTTGCCGTCGGCGAACACCGGGGCGAAGACACCGGTGTCCATCTGATGATTGGTCGCCACCCACGGGTCGTCCTGGATGAAGACATCACCGTCGCCTATTCCGCCGTGCATCGAGCGGTGCTCCAGCGTCCACTGGATGCACAGGTCGGCGCAGCCCGCGAAGAAGAGGTTGCCCGGCCCGAAGACCACGCCCTCCCCGTCCTCGGTCTGGATCGAGCAGTTGAAGTCGTAGCCGTAGACCACCACCAGCGAGCCGGAGGCCCTCCGGATCGTCTCCTGATGATCCCAGTTGAGGTTCCAGAACTTGGATCGCAGGACCTCATAGGTGACCGGGTCGAGATCCTCTTCCGACTCGGTGCTGAACTCGACCGAAGGATCGACGATCAGCTTCTTCGAGGGCATGTAGCCGCGCTTGAGGCTGTGCGTCCGTCGCGCCGGCTCGTTCTCGAAGGTGGGGTTCTCGAGGAAGTCTTCCATCAGTTGCCTCCTTGTTCCGCGCCGACCAGGGTGCGTTCGGCCCCTTCGGCGGTCTTGCGCAGATCGATCAGGATGTTTCCGAGACGGTCGACCCGGCCGGTCTGCTCGGGCCGGATCACCACCGTCGTGTGCGGGAACTCGAGCACCGCTGGCCCGCGCACCTCGAACCCGGGCCGGAGCCGCGGATTGGCGTAGACCGGGGTTTCGCTCGCCTCGCCGTACTCCTGCCAGTAGACATCGCGGCTGCCGGTCGGCTCCGGGTCGGCCTCGGCCACCGCCTGGGCGACCAACGGCGGACGATCCCAGGAGACCTGCCCCCGGACCCGGATCTCGGTGACCGCGAACCCGGCTTCCTCGTAGCGAGAGTCGGGCCCGAACCGCTGCTCGTAGTTCACCCCGAACTGGTGCAGGACCCGTTCGAGGCTCGCCGCGTCGAGCCGGCCCTCGGGGACGGCGGTCTCGACCTCGAAAACCTGCAGCGCGTACTTCAGGTTGGCGCTGCGGGAGAGAGTTATCGAGTCGGGATCGGCGCCCATCGCCTCACAGTCGGCGATCACGACGCGGTCGAGCTCCTCGAATGCGTTCGACAGATCTTCGATCTTGGAGGAGTCGAACGGGGAGAGCGCGTAGAAGGCGGCCTCCCGGGTGCGGACGATGTCCGCGGTACCGATGCCGAAGCTCGACCAGACCGAAGCCAGGTTGCTCATCGGCACGACCACGGTCTCGACGCCCAATCCGCTGGCGTAGAGAGTCGCGTGGGCCCCGGCCTGTCCGCCGTACGCCCAAAGGCTGAAATCGCGCGGGTCGTGCCCGCGCTGCAGAGTGACCCGCCGCACCAGGTCCTCCATGTTCGAATCGACGATGCGCACGATTCCCGCGGCGCATTCCATGAGGTCCATGCCGAGCTCGTCGGCGAGCTTGCCCACCGCGGTCCGGGCCGCTTCCTCGTCGATCACGATGTCGCCGCCGAGCACGCCCTGCGGGTTGAGGATGCCGAGCACGACATCGGCGTCGGTCACGGTCGGCTCGGTGCCACCATGCCCGTAACAGGCTGGGCCGGGCCGGGCGCCGGCGCTCTTCGGGCCGACCCGCATGGTGCCGGTCTCTGGGTCGCGCCAGGCGATGCTGCCGCCACCGGCGCCGATCGACTCGACGTCGACCTTGCGCAGATGGAGCGCGTGCTGCTCGACTTCGGCCGTGTCGCTGACCGTCGGCTTGCCGTCGTGGACCACGGATACGTCGAGGGTCGTCCCGCCCATGTCGGTGGCGATGATGTTCGGCTCGGAGATCTCCGCCCCGACGGTCGCCGCGGCGACGACCCCGCCCACCGGGCCGGACTGCATCGTGATGATCGGCTGGCGCCGCGCCAGCTCTGGCGTGATCAGGCCTCCGTCGCTGTGGGCGAACAGGACCTCGCCCTCGAGGCCGCGCTCGCGCGCGCCGGCGGCGATCGAGTCGATGTAGGCGTGCATCAGCGGCCCTATGTATGCGTTCAGCACCGTTGTCGCGGTCCGCTCGTACTCGCCGAGGCGGGGATCGGTACGGAAGCTCGACGAGACGAACAGATCGACCCCCATCTCCTCGAGCAGCTCCTCGGTCTCCTGCTCATGGATCGGGTTGAGGAACGACCAGAGGTACGAGATCGCGATCGCGTCGACGCCTTCGTCGAGCAGGTACTCGATGCCGCGCTTCAACTCGTCGCGATCGAGGCCGACCACTACATCGCCGTCGGAGTCGACCCGCTCGGTCACCTCGACGATGTGGCGCCGGTCGAGGAACTGGCGGGGCTGGGAGCTCTGGGAGTAGTCGAGAACCTCCTCGATCGTCACCCCGGTGACTCTTCCGGTGTTGTCCATGATGCGGATCGCATCGCCATGGCCCTTGGTCGCGAGCAGCCCGACCTTCGCGCCTTCGCGGGTGACCAGGGCGTTGATCCCGACCGTGGTGCCGTGGCTGAGGCGCTGCGTGTTACTCAGAAGGTCCTCGAGCGTGACACCGACCCGGCCGGCCGCATCCTCGATCGAGTTGAAGAACCCCTCGGCGAGGTCGTGTCGGGTGCTGGGAGTCTTGCCGACGAAGCAGCGGCCGTCGTCGGTGACGACCGTGGTATCGGTGAAGGTTCCGCCGATGTCGACGCCGACGTAGTACTTGTCGGCCCTGCCTTCGCTCACTGAGCCTTCCTCTCGGTTTCGTTGGTGTCCTGAAGATGAGTGTCGACCGAGTCCTTGGCCACGCGGTAGCTCTCGATCGCGATCCGGTCCTGCGTAATGTCGTCCCCGGTCAGCTCGATCCCCGAGCGCCGGTCCCGGATCACGACCACGCGGTGGCACAGCTCCTCGAGCTCCTGGAAGTCGGCCGAGACGACGATCAGCGGCACACCGCGGGCCGCCAGCTCGGCGACCATCGTGTAGATCTCGCGGCGGGTGCGGACGTCGACGCCCTGGGTCGGCTCGTCGAGCATCAGCAGGCGCGGCTCCTCCTGGAGCCACTTGGCCAGCAAGACCTTCTGCTGGTTGCCGCCGGAGAGCTCGGAGACCAGGCTCTCGCCGTCGCGGGCGCGGATCTGGAAGCGACCGATCAGCTCGTCGGTGTGCGCCCGTTCCTGCTTCGGCGGCGCCGACCTGAACCACCGTCCTGGTCCCCGCCGGCCGGCGGTCTCGGTCTGGAGGTAGTGCGAGTAGGAGAGGTTCTCCCTGATCGAGAGCTCTAGCGCGAGCCCCTCCCGACGCCGGTCGGCCGGGATGTAGGCGATCTTCTCCGAGACCGCTTCTCGCGAGCTGCGGGCGCGCCCGCCGCCGAACAGGCGGATCTCACCGGAGGCCGGTTCCTCGACCCCGGCGATCACCCGAACGAGCGAGCTGCCGGCGCCGGCTGGGCCGGTGACGCCGACGATCTCTCCTGGGCCGATCTCCAGGGAGAAGTCCTCGAGCTCGGGAGTGGTCAGCTTCTCGACGCTCAGCACCGCCTCGCCATCGCGGCTCGGCGGGGTCTTGATCTCGACCGAGGCCGAGGTCCAGGCCGAGCCGACGATCTCGCTGATCAACTCGTCTTCGGTCAGATCCGCGGTGCGCGAGGTCATCACGGTGCCGCCGTTGCGGAGCACGGTCACCCGATCGGTCATGGTGAACACCTCGTCGAGGCGGTGGGTCACGTAGATGAAGCCGACCGACTTCGACCGCAGCGAGTCGAGCTGCTCGAACAGCCGGTTCACCTCGGGGCCGCGAAGACGGGCGGTGGGCTCGTCGAGCACGATCAGCCGGGCGCCGTGCACCACGGCGCGGGCGATCGCGACGAGGGCCTGGTCGGCCCCGTTCAGCTCGGAAAGTTCGGAATCCGGATCGAGGTCGACGCCGAGCTCGTCGAGGTGATCACGGGCCTGCTTGCGCAAGCGGGACGGGTTGACCACGCCCATCTTGTTGGGGAAGCCGAGGCCCATGGCGATGTTCTCGGCCACGGTCATCTCCTCGATCAGACCCAGGTCCTGATGGATGAACGAGACGCCGAGCTCCTTGATCTCGCGCGGGTGGACACCATCGCCCAGTTCGACGCCACCGATCCGGATCGTGCCCGCGTCGCGCTGGACGACTCCGGCGAGGATCTTGACCAGGGTCGACTTGCCCGCGCCGTTGGCTCCGAGCAGACCGTGGATCTCGCCGCTCGACACTTCCAGTGAGCCGTCGTGCAGGGCCACGGTGTGACCGAATTGCTTGGTCACGCCTGCCGCTTCGAGCAGTGTCGTCTGTGTCGCGTTCTCGTTCATGGTCGGTTCGGGCCGGTGGTACCCGGCGGGCAGCTTCGCCCGCCGGGTTCGTCCGGGTCCTGGGAGAGGTTCTCCTTACTAGATCCCCCAAAGCTCCTTGTAGGCGCTCTCGTAGTCGAAGTCGGGAGTCCAGTCGTCCCCGGTCGGGGGCAGGTTGGACTCGTCGATCAGCAGGCTGGGGACGGTGCCCTGCACCGGCTCGTCGTCATTGAAGGCGCGGTTCATCTGATCCAGCGCCTCCCAGCCCATCCACTCGGCCGCGGCCGCCCAGGTGGCCGCCAGGTAGTCCTTCTTGGCGATCGCCGCCAGGGCTTCCTGGTTGCCGTCCATCGACACGATCGGGAAGTAGGGCGCCTTCGCGTCCTTGGCTCCCTGGATCATGAATGTCGCCGCCGCGTCGAACGGAGCGACCATGTATAGGTCGTCGGTCCCGTACTTCTGGATCGCCGAGGAGGTCAGGCTGGGCAAACGCGCCGCCATGTTGGCGATGTCGTTCTGCTGAGTCGACAGGATGTTGCAGTCGGGGCAGAACTCCTTGAGGCCGACGGCGACGCCGTCGGCGCGCTGCTGGGTCAGGCCGAGCGAGGTGTCGGGCACGTTGACGACCCGGCCCTTGCCGTTCGACTTGGCGGCGATCCAGGCGCCGAGCGCCATGCCACCGTCGAACGTGCCGTTGGAGGCGTCGCCGAACACGCCCTCGGTCACCTCGTTCGATCCGGGGTCGAAGGTGGTGACGATCGGGATCCCCTCGCTGGCCGCCTTGGCCACGGCGCCACCGACCGTGACCGGCGAGATCGAGTCGAGCACGATGCCGTCAGCCTGCCCGGTGACCGCGCTCAGGATCGCCTGGCTCTGGACGTTCGGATCGAACTGGCCGTCGGTCACCTCGATCTCCCAGCCGAGCGCTTCGCCGGCCGTCTTCATGCCTTCGGAAGCGCGAACCGCCCCCTGCGCGTCGGTGCCGTTGAGCACCACGGCGATCTTCTTGTCATCCGCCACCGGCGGCGACTCCGCGGGGATGTAGGACTGATAGTCGATCTGGCTCTCGTCCTGGACCTTCTTCAGGTACTTCTTGGCGCCCGCGACACCGCCCTCGTCAGCGAAGTCCGAGAACGTCAGGTCGCTCGGGCTGGTCACCTCGGGATTGCCGCCTGAGCCGGAATCGTTCGACGAATCGTCCGAACTGCTTCCGCAGGCGACCACGCCCAGAGAAAGCACGACCGCGAACAAGCCGATCACGGCTTTGAACGATCGGCCTTTCAGGCCGGTCTGGTTGTCATCACTCACTTCTTGTCTCCTCCTCGTTTTGTATGCCAGTCGGGACGATGGACACTCACTTCAGCGCTCCCTCTTGCGCCGCAGGACGGTCGAAAGACCGACTGCGACCAACAGCGCCGCCCCATTGAAGATCGGTTCCGCGTAGAACGGAGCACCGGACTGCTGAAGGCCGGCCAGGCCGACTCCGAGCAGATAGACCGCCACCAAGGTGCCCCAGACGTTGAAGCGCCCCGGCACGATCGTGGTCGCCCCCAGGAAGGTCGCGGCGAATGCCGGGAGCAGGAACTGGTCACCGACCCCGGGCTGACCGGAGCCGACGTTGGCGGCGAACAGCACGCCCGCGAACGCCGCGATGATGCCGGTCAGGACGAAGGCCAGCGTGCGGATGCCGCTGGTCTCGACGCCGCTCAGCTTGGCTGCTTCCGGGTTGGAGCCCGTCGCGAACAGGTAGCGGCCGAAGACCGTGCGGGAGAAGACGAACCAGAGGATCACTGCGATTGCCAGCAGGTAAAAGACCGAACCGGGGATGCCGAACAGCTCCCATCGGCCAAGCTCGGAGAAGGCCGGCGCCACGTCGCCGTAGATCACCTTGCCGCCGGTCTGCCAGTTGACCACCCCGCCGATGATCGTGCCCATGGCGAGGGTCGCGATCAGCGAGTTGATCCCGAACCGGACGACCGCGATCGAGTTGATCAGGCCGATCACGGCCCCGATAGCCAGCGCGATCAGGACCGCTATCGGCCAGGACATGCCCTGGTCTATCTGCAGTCCGATCACCACCGTGGAGGCGATGGTCAGGGTCGCCCCGATGCTGAGGTCGAAGTCGCCGGCGATCAGCGTGGTCAGGAGAGCCAGCGAGATCAGGCCCGCGACCGCCTGCTGCCCGGCGATCGTCGTGAAGTTCTGGGTCGTGAAGAAGGTGTCGCTGAGAGCGATCGAGAAGCCGGCGATCATCGCCAGGAAGACGAAGACCACGGCGTACCGGCCGAAGAACTCGCCCAGCGAACTGCTCCGCCCCCCGGCCTCCGGGTCCCGGCCGACCGACTGGATCGAGCCGAGCAGCCCGCCCTTGGCCGTGGCCTCGGGGGCCGTCGCTTCCTGATTCTTCTCGTCGGTCATCGCGGTCATCCCTTCGCTTCCTGGATCACGTCGGTGTTTTCACGGGCGTTGCCGGCCAGCAGGTCTCGCATCCGCTCCGCGAGACCATCGCCGGTAAAGCCGTAATGGCGATAGAGGTGGGTCGGCGGAGCGATCAGTGCGTACTCGTCCTCGAGGCCGTGCAGATCGATCGGCACGGAAATGCCGTTTCGGGCCAGCACTTCGCACACGGCGCCGCCCAGCCCGCCGATCACGGTGTGCTCCTCGGAGACCAGGATCGGCCCGCGGGCGGCAGCCGCGAGGATCGCCTCCTCGTCGAGCGGCTTGATGTAGACGGCGTCGAGCACGGCGACGTCGATACCTTCGGCGGCGAGGGTCTCGGCCGCGTCCAGGGACGCGCGCACGCTGGTGCCAGTACAGATGATCGTGGCTTCGCCGCCTTCGCGAACCGTGAAGAATCGACCTCGCTCGAGCTCCGGCGGCGAGTCGTAGACGGGCTTCTCCCTGCCCCGACCGAACCTCACGTAGACCGGGCCCTCGGTGTCCACCGTGTGGCGAAGAACCGCCCTGAGCGCGTTCGCATCGGCCGCGGTGACCACCGTCATGCCGGCGATCGCCCGGGTGATCGCGATGTCCTCGACCGCGTGGTGGGAGGTGCCGTAGAAGCCCATCGCGACTCCGGCGTGGTGAGCGAGAACCCTCACCGGCACGCCCGGATAGGCGAGGTCGGTGCGCATCTGCTCGGCGCAGAGCAGACTGGCGAACGACGCGAAGGTCGAGACGTACGGAATGAAGCCGCAGGTCGCGAGCCCGGCGGCCAGCGAGACCATGTTCTGCTCGGCGATGCCCACATTGATGAACCGATCAGGATGCCTCGCCTGAAAGTCGCCGGTGCGATTGGAAATCATCAGGTCGGCGGTCAGAACGAGGATGTCTTCCCGCTCGTCGCCGATCGCCGCCAACTCGTCACCGGCCACCAGCGAGTACATGTTCTCGAGCGAGCTGGAGACGTTCCAGCTCTCGGGATCGAGCGGCTTGGCGCTTTCGCCAAGCACCTGTCCGGTCTCCGTCATTTGATCCTCGCTTCGATCGCCTCGATCGCGATCCGCTTGTCGTTCTCACCGAGATAGCCCAGATGCCAGTCGGGGGAGCCCTCCATGAACGGAACCCCCTTGCCCTTCATCGTCCGGGCCAGGATGCAGTGCGGCTTGCCGGCGTCGGTGGGTGGCATCGCGTCGAGCGCCCCGGTCACCGCTTCAATGTGGTGACCGTCAATCTCGACGATCGACCAGCCAAACGACTTCCACTTGTCGGCGATCGGCTCGATTCCCATCACGTCCGAGACGGGGCCGTCGAGGCTGTAGCCGTTGAGGTCGACCAGAGCCACCAGGTTGCCGAGCTCGAAGTGCGAGGCGGCCATCGCGGCCTCCCAGACCTGGCCCTCGTTCATCTCGCCGTCGCCGAGCATCACCACGGTGCGATAGTCCTGGCCGCGTTTCCTCGCGGCGATCGACATGCCGACTCCGACCGAGAGGTTGTGGCCGATCGAGCCCGACGAGAAGTCCACGCCCGGCACCTTTCGCATGTCCGGGTGATCGCCCAGGGGGCTGCCCAGCCGGGTGTAGTCGTCGAGTAGGGATTCCGGAAAGAATCCGAGGTCGGCCAGACAGGGGTAGAGACCGACCGCCGCGTGCCCTTTGCCCATCAGGAACCGGTCGCGATCGGGCCAGGCCGGATCGGCCGGGTCGAGCCGGAGCGAGTGGTAGTAGAGCACTGCGAAGAGCTCCGCGCAGGAGAAGGTCGACGAGTAGTGACCGCTGCCGGCAACGTCGATCAGCTCGATCGTCTTCAGACGGATCCACTCGGAGCGGTTGCGCAGCTCCTGAGCGGAGATCTCACGATCCCGCTCGAGGACCGTGCTCGCTCGGTCTGGGGTGCTGGTGCTCATTGATCCTTTCCTGTCGTGGCCAGCAGCTCCTGTTTGAGCTCGGCCTTGCGGGTCTTGCCGATCGAGGTTTCGGGGAGCTCGCGACGGAACTCGAACCTCGAGGGGACCTTGAAAGAGGCCAGGTACTCTCCGCAGTGGGCTTGGATCTCCTCCGGAGTCGGTTCGGCACCCTCCTCGGGCACGATCACCGCGACGATGGTCTCCATCCGGACTTCGTCCGGCAGACCGACGACGGCACACTTGTGGACGGACGGATGATCGATGATCACTCGCTCGACCTCGCTGGCGGCCACGTTCTCACCGGAGGGCTTGAGCATGTCCTTCAGCCGGTCGACGAAGTGGAAGTAGCCGCCTTCGTCCCGCCAGCCAAGGTCTCCGGTGCGGACCCAACCGTCGACGAGAGTCTCAGCAGTGGCTTCGGGCCGACCGAGGTAGCCGATCATCACGCCCGCCGACTTGACCCGGAGCTCCCCGAGTTCGCCGTCCGGCAGCTCCACGCCGGTCTCGGGATCAGCGACCGAGACCTGCCATCCCGGCATGACCTGGCCGATGTTCTGATGACCCGGACGGCGTTCCGCGTCGAGCGGCATCAGAGTGCCGCCACAGCCGGTCTCGGTCGACCCCCAGATCATGACCAGAGGCATGCCGAAACGATCCTCGAAGCCCTTGATCTCATCGGTGGTGAGAGGCATGCCGTGGGACATCAACCGGACGCGGTTCGGCCCGGGTTCGGCCACGCCGCTCCGCAGCAGCCGGATCGGACCGGCCACGAGGTGGGTGACCGTGATCTCGAAGCGGTCGACCCAAGCCCAGTACCGGGATGCGCTGAAACGAGGGGTCACCACCATCGAGCTGCCGCTGAGGATCACCGGAAGCATCTGCAGGAGCAAGCCGTTCGCGTGGAAGAGGGGCAGGCAGGTCAAGGTGCGGTCCCCCGGCTGGAGCCGGAAGTGCTCGGCGTAGGTGCGTGCCGTATAGAGGAGGCCGGAATGAGCCAGCATCACTCCTTTGGGCCGGGAGGTGGTGCCGGATGTGTAGAGCACGAGTGCCACCTGCTCGGGCAGGTTGCCCACGCCTCGGCCGCGCGCAAGCGGGTCGCCCTGCCGGTGCTCGAGCGCGAGTCTGCCGTCGCGGTCGATCCCGCCTTCGACCAGCAGCACCCGGCCGGAGCCGCCGATCGCTTCTGCGGCGGTGCCGGCGAGTCCGGGCGCGGCGACGACCATCGAGGCGTCACAGTCCTCGATCACGAACTCAAGCTCGTCGGTCGAGTACTGGGCGATGGTCGGCACGACTACGGCGCCGACCTCCTGGATCGCCCAGAAGAGGCTCATGAAGCCCGGGCTGTTGCCGGTGTGCACAACGCATCGGTCCCCGGGGCCGAGACCGGAATCACGCAGGAGGTCGGCAAGGGCGGTCACCGAGACCCGGAACTCGCCGTAGGTCCACGAGACGGGCTCGCCTTCAAGTCCCTGAAAAGTTAGAAATTCCGCATCGGGAGTGGTGTTCGCCCAGTAGGACAGGATCGCCGACAGCTCGAGCCGGACCTCGTCCCCTCGTTCGTCGCCCATGCCCCGGTCGGGCTCTGTTGGAACCTTCGCTCTCCTCACTGCCTGACGATTGTACACAATTGGTAGGTGCCTGCAACAATCTCAGAACAATCACGCATATATCCGCGGAATGTGGGCCTATTTCTGGCGATTTTCCGGTCACCTTGCATACAGATTGGCGGTCTGACCGCGCTGCGGTATACAATTGCCCCGTCAACCCAGCCGATTGGAACGGGAGGAGAAAGCGGATGACAGAGCGCTCAGCGGGAAACAATGGACGTATCGACGCCGCCGATCTCGTCCACGAACAGGTGCGCCAGGAGATAATCGACGGCTCCCTCGCGCCCGGCGAGCGTCTCACGGAGACCCACATCGCGGAGCGATTCGAGGTCAGTCGGACTCCGGTCCGGGAGGCCCTGGTGCGATTGCAGGCAGACGGGTTCGTCGAACTGGTGCGAAACCGCGGTGCCTTCGTCTCGAAGTGGACCGAGGATGATCTCGAGGAGATCTTCGGCCTCCGGATCATGCTGGAGGGCTACGGCGCCCGGATCGGCGCTTACAAGATCAAGCCGGCCCAGATCGCCGCTCTCGAGGATCTGGCCGAGGAGATGGACGCTGCCCTCGAGCGCTTGACGGCCGCAATCGGCGTGGACAAGGAGACCCAGGAAAAGCAGGCGGAACGCTGTGCCACCCTCAACACGCAGTTCCACGCCGGCATCGTCGCCGCCGCCGACAACAAGCGTCTGGACACGATCGTCGCCAACCTGACTTCACTCCCCCTGATCCACCGCACGATCATCATGCAGTCCCCGGCCGAGCTGAGCCACAGTTGGGCCCAGCACCGCGACATGATCGAGGCGATGCGCCAGAAGGACGGCGATTGGGCGGAATCGCTGCTTCGGGCTCATATCCAGGCAGGCCGCTCGATCATGCGCCGCGGCAGCGCCGACGGACGCGACCTCCCAAACCGATAGATCCCGGCTGGGCCCGGCCTAGATTCGAGCCGGTCCGGGCCCTGGCTGGTCTAGGTCGGCCAGGTCAGTCTTCGACGAAGTAGCTGCCGTGGTCTTGGCCGCCGGAGAAGTAGCGGCTGGTGATCGTCTTCTTGCGGGTGAAGAACTCGACCCCGTCGAGACCGTGGGCGTGGAGGTCGCCGAGGAAGGAGGCCTTCCAGCCCGAGAAGGGGAAGAAAGCGACCGGGGCGGCAACGCCGATGTTGACGCCGATCATGCCGACCTCGACGTCGTGGCGGAACTTGCGGACCGCGGCGCCGGACTCGGTGAAGATCGAGACGCCGTTGCCGAACTGGCTGGCGTTGACCATCTCGATCGCCTCCTCGAGGGTGTCGACGTTGACGATCGCGATCACCGGGCCGAAGACCTCGTTTTGGATGATCGAGTCGGTCGGCTTCACGTTGTCGAGCAGGGTCGGCCCGACGTAGGAGGAGCCTTCCGGCGCGTCCGGCAGCGGGGAGCGGCCATCGACCAGCACCTCGGCGCCTTCCTGGATCGCCTTGTCGATCCAGCCGCCGATCCGGTCCTGCGCGGCGCAGGAGATGACCGGTCCGACGTCGGTCCCGTCGTCGAGGCCGTTGCCGACGTGAAGCTTCTTGGTCTCCTCGACCAGCGTCGGGATCACGCGGTCATGGCCGGAACCGACCGTGACGATCACCGAGCCAGCCATGCAGCGCTGACCCGCCGCGCCGAAACCCGATCCGATCAGACCCTTGACCGTCTGGTCGACCACGGCGTCGGGGCCGATCACCATGTGGTTCTTCGCGCCGCCGAGCGCCTGGACGCGCTTGCCGGTCTGAGCCGCCCGTTCGTAGACGAGCTTGGCGACCGGGGCGGAACCGACGAAGGAAATCGCGTCGACGTCGGGATGGTCGAGCATGCCCTCGACCACCTCGCGGCTGCCGTTGACCAGGTTGACGACGCCGCCCGGGAGGTCGAGCTCGTCGATGATCCCAAAGACCGCCTGCTGGGTCATCGGCACCTGCTCGGAAGGCTTCAGCACGATCGTGTTGCCGCAGGCGATCGCGAAGGGCAGAAACCAGAACGGCACCATCGCCGGAAAGTTGAAGGGAGCGATGATGCCGCAGACCCCGACCGGCTGCCGGATCATCTCGGCGTCCACGCCGCGGGCCACGTCCTCGAGGACCTTGCCCTGCATCGTGGTCGGGATCGCGGTCGCGGCCTCGACCATCTCGATCATCCGGCCGACCTCGGCGGTCGCGTCAGGCAGCGTCTTGCCCATCTCCGTGACCACCAGCTCGGCGAGCTCGTCCTTGCGGGCGTCGAGCTTCTCGCGCAGGGTGAAGAGCAGCTTGGCGCGGCTGAGGGTCGATACGCCACGCCAGGCCGGCAGGGCGGCGCGCGCGGCGCGGACCGCCTCGTCAAGGTGGGCGGCGGTCGAGAAGGGAACCTGGCTGATCACCTCGCCGGTGGCGGGATTGACCACATCATGAAGCTCCGCCCCCTCAGCTTCGACCCAGTTGCCACCGATGTAGTTGCGCAGCGTAGTCGTGGTGGATTCAGTGGTGATCATCATGGGGCCTCCTCGGGAAAACTGGACAGTTTCAGGCTAACGCCAGAGCCACCCCATGAAAATGGACAGAAAGTAACCTCTCGAATCGAGATACGACGAAACGTCTTATTTCAGCCTCGATCAGTCCTGGGTGAAGATCAGGCTGATCTGCTTGCGCTCGAGATTCAGGTTTCCCTGCTCGACCTCATAGCCGACCTTGCCCTGGAGCACCAGGGTCACGTACGCCTCGACCTGGCTGGCGATCCCGGCGCAGGCCTTCTTGGTCATCGCGATCCCCCCGAAGGTGATCTCCTTCTCACCGATCTCGGCCTTGCCGGCTCCGTTGTTGCACCCGCCGAAGATCTGGACCTTTCCGTCCTCGAACCGGACCGTCGGCGCCTTGACCGTGTCCGGCAGACTGGTCGCCGAACCCTGCGTCGCGATGTTCATCAGGCTCCAGGTGACTCCCTCGATCCCGTTCTCGGCGGTTTCACCCGCGGTGTCACCGCTCTGGCTCGTTTCCGCACCGGACCCTCCGTCGGAATCGGAGTCCGACCCACAGGCCGCGAAACCCACACCTAGCACCAGGACCAGCAACACCGCCAGAACTCTCCTCACCGGATTCATGATTCGCAGACTAGGCGAAAATATCCGGCGACGGTGGGTACGGTCAGGGGGTGATCGAAACCCCCGAGAAGGTTCAGCGGGTCTACCTCACCCTGATGTTGGGCAACACGCTGGCCGCCTCGTTCATCTGGGGCATCAACACGATCTTCTTGCTCGACGCCGGCCTCTCGAACCTCGAAGCCTTCGCCGCCAATGCCTTCTTCACCGCCGGGATGGTGCTGTTCGAGATCCCGACCGGGGTCGTCGCCGACACGATCGGTCGCCGGGTCTCGTACATGGCGGGCACTCTCACGCTGATGGCGACCACCCTGCTCTACGTGATGCTCTGGGAGATCAGTGGCCCCTTCTGGGCCTGGGCCGTGGTGTCACTGCTGCTCGGCCTCGGCTTCACCTTCTTCTCCGGCGCGGTCGAGGCCTGGCTGGTTGACGCGCTCGACGAGACGGGCTTCACCGGTGAGCTCGAGCAGGTCTTCGGGCGGGGTCAGATCGTGACCGGGATCGGGATGCTGACCGGCTCGGTGGCCGGTGGCTACGTCGCGCAGGTGACCAGCCTCGGGGTGCCCTTCGTGATGCGGGCGGCGGTCCTGGTCTTGATGTTCTTCTTCGCCGGCTGGGCGATGAAGGACATCGGCTTCAAACCCCGCCGGGCCGAAAGCACGCTCAGCGAGATGAAGGCGATCGCCGCCAACTCGGTCGATTACGGCTGGCGGGTGCCGCCAGTCCGCTGGATCATGCTGGCCGCCCCGTTCACGGCCGGGGTGAGCTTCTATGCCTTCTACGCGCTCCAGCCCTACCTGCTGGAGCTGGTCGGTGACCCGGAGGCCTACGGGATCGCCGGGATCACCGCCGCCCTGGTCGCCGGCTCGCAGATCGTCGGTGGCTTCCTCGCCCCTCGGATCCGCCGGCTGTTTCGCCTGCGGACCTCGGCCCTCCTGCTCGCGGTCGCGGCGAGCGCCCTCACCCTCGGGCTGATCGGCGTGATCGAGGAGTTCTGGGTAGCGGTCGGGCTGATCGCGGTCTGGGCGATGCTCGGCTCGGCCTCGCTGCCGATCCGCCAGTCCTACATCAACGGGATGATCCCTTCGCAGCAGCGGGCGACCATCCTCTCCTTCGACTCGATGCTCGGCTCGACCGGTGGCGTCGCGGTCCAGCCCGCCCTCGGCCGCGTCGCCGACGCCTCCGGGTACGCCACCTCGTACCTGTACGGCGCGGTCATAACCTGCGTCGCGCTGCCCTTCCTCCTGATGTCCCGCCGCCAGCACGCGCCCGCCGACCGCGCCACCGGCACTCCCGAGCAGGCGGGAACGGTCGAGGCGCCAGAACCCGCCGAGCGATGATCTACGCGGCCAGCAGGACCGGATCACCGAGCCGGACCGGCCCTGGTTCGATCACCTCGCCGTAGACCCCGAAGGGCAGTGCCTCGAAGGAGTCGACCTCACCGCGGGAGAACCGCAGGAAGTGAAGGGTCTTGAGGTCGGTGGTGCCGGAATCCGGGTCGCGGGTGGTGACCGCGCAGCGGCCGACGTGGCCGCCGACCCGGATCAGCGCTTCTCCGACCCGGACCTCGCGGCTCACCCACTGGTCCTCCTCGTAGGCCTCGGTCCCGTCGAGGCCGAAGGTCATCCGAAAGCGCCGCTGGTCGATCGGGCCGGGATCGGGGCTCGCGGGATCGCCGGCGGGCTCCTCGCGGTTGAACTCGCGCCCCGCCTCTCTCAGCTGCGCAAGCGAGGCGCGCCCGAGCAGCGTCACCCCGCCCCACTTGCCGCGGTCGACCCCGGCTCGGCCTTCCGGCCGGGCCATCAGGCGCAGATCGGCACCGACGTGAGCCGAGATCGCCGCCGATAACTCGCCGGACACCGGCCGTGCCCGCTCCCCGTTGCCGAAGAAGGTGATCGCCTCCGGCTCGCCGTGCTCGATCCGGTCATCAACGGTCGTGCCGTCCGGGAAGGTGACCCTGAGCCGGCTCTCAGCCCGGTCGAACTCCGGCACCAGTTCCATCAGCGAGCCGAACCGCTTGCCGTTCACCATCGCTCCTTTGGAGTCGACCAGGACGAAGGCACGGTCACCGGGCACCCCGTCCGAGCTCAACTCGACCGCTTCCAGCGACTGAACGCGCATCCCCTTCACGGGGGCGAAATTGATCCAGGAAACGGTGCCGACCATGCCGAGATACTCGCAGGCCGGCGTGACCTCAGAGCCGGCCGCGGACCGCGCGGAGCGTGTCGCCGGCCGTGACCCTCACCTTCGCCTTTGGTCGCGCGCGAATGACCGCGACGCCATGGCGGTTGGTCCGAGCCCGTCGGTGGCCGATTTTCACGACCGCGTTCCTGACCGGTCGGACATCGGTCGCCGACTCGGTCAGGCCCATCTGGCCGACGCCGGAGAACACCTCGATCCGGAATCTTCCCGGCCGGGCCCGTCTCGACCGGAACCGCAGTTTCGGTTTGACCGGCAGCATGCCCCGGCAGGTCCCGGCGTCGGACAGATCCGGGTCCGGACCGGAGATGGTGTGGCCGTTCAGAGTCGAGATCGAGCTTCCCGAAGGCCGGTAGCGCTCGAGCGTGATCTCGGTGTCCACCCTGCCCTGGTTGCGGCCGGTCATGACCAGGTGCGAGCTGTAGCTGCCCTCGGTCAGCCCGCGGACGGTCGCGGTGCCGCTGACGAAATCGACGCCGTTGTCGGAGTAGCCGTCATAGGTCTCGCTCCACTCACCGCCGAGCATGAGCCCGGGGCCGGGCTCGCCGTCATAGGTGACGGTGACCGAACCACCGGCCGGACCGGCCAGGGTGAATGTCCCCTTGTAGCCCAGGCCGCCGTGGTACTCACTGGGTGAGGGAGCCCACTCGCCCACCTTCGAACTGACCGTTCGAGTGGGTTTCGACGCCGTCCGCGAGGTCAGCTTCGCGACCAGGATGAACGGCGCGGCCTTGCCCCGGTCGGGCGTATAGGGCTGTGTCGTGTAATTCGTGTTGAGGGCGATCATCGTGCCGTCCGGGCTCCACTGCGGGGCACCGGTCAGGTTGTTGGTCACGAAGACGTTCCGGTAGCGGTACGTGAGGATCGGCTGGCCCGAGAGTTTGCCGCCGCGGTCGCCGGAGGCGGGCAGCAGCCAGACCGGACCGTGACACATCTTGTTGGCGCCGATCGCGGTCGCACCCAGGGCTCCCAACGGGGCGCGGATGAAGTCCCGGACCCGCAGCAGACCGTTCATCCAGTCCGAGAAGTGCATGGTGCGACCGCTCCAGAGAGCCATCGATCTCCCGTCCGGGGAGATCGCGTTGTCCTCGTCCCAGTCCGGATGGGAGGTAAGGCGGGTTCGCTCGCCGGTCGCCAGGTTCACCTTCCAGACGTCGGGGTTCGAGGAGGAACCGCCGACCTGCACGTAGGTGGCATAGGCCCCGCCGCCGCCGAAGGACTTGAACTCGTAGAGCGCGGAGCTCTCGGCCCACCCGTCCACCGATCGGTCCGCAGCCGATTCCGGGCCGGGCGGGTTGATCACCTTGGGATCGGTCAGTACGTAGCTGTCCGGTTGGCGTTTCAGCCTCGCCACCACCATGTTGAGCAGGCTGTCGGTACGAAGGTCGCTGAAACCGACGTGCCTGCCGTCTGGTGAGAGCTTGGCGGACGATTGGCCGAACAGGTTGATCTGGGTCTGCGTGTACGGCCCGCCCGGCTGGATCGTGCCCGGCGAGGCGGCCGAGAAATCGACCGGGAGGATCTTCTTCGAGCGGCAGCGGACGATGCTCGGACGGCACTCCAGCACCGCCATCGTTGCCTGACCGGGCTGGACATAACCGCCGAAGAAGACACGCTTGCCGTCGCGGAACGGCGTCGCGAGGTCCTCGCCGGGCGAGCGGGGACTGTTCGCGACCCCGCAGGAGAGGCAGTGAGTGCCCCGTCCCTTGAGCGATGTGATCCAGAGCTCGTCGTCGAGCCAAAAGAGCAGGTGCCGGCCATCGCTCGTGAAGAGCGGGCGCATCGCCTCGGTGACCTTGGCCGGAAGGTTGATCCGCTGGATCTTCACCGGCTCGAAAGGCACCTCGCCGGGCCTGCCTGCCGCCTCGCCGGCTCCCGGCACCACCATCAGCGTCACGAAAGCCAAGGCGACGAGCAGCGTCGGCAAGGAGAGACGCCCCGCCCTTCGTGTCCTCTCCGCCGGCGATCCCCCCGCTTGGATCAACATGGGTCAAGTGTCTCACATACGGACACCAAGTGCCCTATGTCCCATTCTGGATGGTCGCCCGCTTTCTGCCCCACGGCTAGAATCTTCGGGTATCGGCGATCCGATCGAAAGTCCATCCCGGGCCCTGCGCGAAGCGATGGCACCGGAACCGGCGGAGCGCCCCACTCCGCGCCTGGCCTTCGAGCGTGCCCGCGAGTACCTCCGGGCCGAACGCAAGCTCGAGATGAGCGAGCTGGCGGAGGATCTGGGCGTCGGACGTTCGACTCTCTACCGCTGGACGGGCGGGCGGGATGAGCTGCTCGCCGACGCAGCCTGGGCGGAACTGGGCGACGCACTGGAAGAACTGCGGCGGTCAACCCCCGGATCTGGAGTCGCCTATCTGACCCAGGTCGCGACTCTCTATCTGACCGTCCTCACCGAGAGTCGAGGACTGCGGGCCTTCTTCGTCAACGAGGGCGATCACGGGATCCGGCTGGTCACCGCGGTCAGCGGCCGCTTCCGGCCGCGGATGGTGGCCGCGATCCGGCAGATCATCGAGGCCGAGGTCGAGTCGGGCGCCTACCGGCCGCCGGACGATCCCGAGATCCTGGCCGACGGAATGATCACCCTCGGCGAGCGGTTCTTCTACCACGGCGGCGACGCCGACCTGAACCCCGACCCCGAGACCACCCGCCGGGTCATATCGCTGCTGCTGAGGGAATCCGACCCGCGGTAGGATGCAGGCCATGAGCGACGAATCCAGTCGGGTTCCTGACCGCGACGTCCGCGTAGCCCTCATCCAGGCCTCCTGGCACAAGGATCTGGTTGACCAGATCACGGCCGGCTTCATCGCCGAGGCCGAGGAGCTCGGGGTCCCTGCCTCTGGCATCGATGTGATCGAAGTGGCCGGCGCCTTCGAGATCCCCCTCCACGCGAAGCGACTCGCCGCGACGGGTGGATACGACGCCATCGTGGCCGCCGGCCTCGTCGTTGACGGCGGCATCTACCGTCACGAGTTTGTGGCAGAAGCCGTCATCAGCGGTCTGATGCAGGTTCAGCTCGAGACCGAGGTACCGGTCATCTCGGTGGTTCTCACCCCCCACGAGTTCCACGAGCACGAGCCCCACCGGGCCTTCTTCTTCGACCATCTCCTGACCAAGGGCACCGAAGCGGCCCAGGCCTGCCTCCACACCGTGAGCTCGCTCGATCACCTGCCTCGAGCCCGGGCGGAGCGCCCGGCCCGACTCAGCCGGTAGCGAGGTAGGTTCCGGCGAGCAGCGCCCCGACCGCGGCGATCCGGACCCAGTCGATCGGCACGCGCTGCAGGCCGAAGGCACCGATGCGGTCCAGGGCCAGGGCTCCGATCAGTTGGCCGGTGACCAGAGCCGAGGTCAGTCCGGCGGCGCCGATCTCGGTCACCGCGGCCAGGGAGGCAACCACGACCACCACGCCGATCGGCCCGCCCAGGAAGTAGTAGAGCTTCGCCTCCCCGACGCGGCGCAGGCCAGCCGCCTTGCCGCTGGCCACGACCAGTATCGCCAGCAGGACCGTGCCGACCGCGAAGTTCATGAAACCGGCGGGGAAATCACCGATGTGGGTGGCAAGCTCACTATTGATCGGGTGTTGGAAGCCGACCAGCGCCGCGATGAGCAGCACCAGCGGGACGTAGAGCGCCCGCCGGCGCCCGTCCGCGGTCGGCGTCGCGGACGCCTCCTCCCGGCTGTAGACCATCGCCATCGCGCCGCCCAGCAGGAGCAACAAGCCGAGCACGCGCGGACCGCTCACGTCATGGACCTCGATCCCGAACCAGCCGAAGTGGTCGATCACCACCGAGCAGGCGAGCTGACCGGTGATCGTCGCGGCGGCGACCACGCCGGCGCCGATGCGGGAGATCACGATCGCCGCGATCCCGACATACAAGCCTCCGATCAGGCCGCCCGCCAACTGCCAAGCCGGCACCTCGCCGATCCGGCCCAGCCCGGTCAGCCAGCCGCCGAGCAGGCAGATCAGAAGCAGGCAGATGGTGCCGACCGTGTTGCTGACCAGGGCCGCCGCAAGCGACCCGGTCGAGCGTCCCAGCCCACCGTTGATCGGTGCCTGAGCCGCGAACTGGATGCCGACCGCGACGATCAGCAGGGCGACGAGTGAACTACCCACTTATTTCGCGGCCAGCCAGCTCTCGCCGGCGCCCGCGTCAACCTCCAGCGGCGGGTCGAGATCGAAGGCCCCGACCATCTCGCGGCGGGCCAGCTCGGTCACCGCCTCGGCTTCCTCGGCCGGTCCTTCGAAGAGGAGTTCGTCGTGGATCTGAAGGACCAGGCGGCTGGAGAGTCCCCGCTCGAGCAGCGCGTCGTGGCTGCGGATCATGGCGATCTTGATGATGTCCGCGGCGGTTCCCTGCACGACCGTGTTCATCGCCAGGCGCACCCCTTGGGCCCGGGTCTGGGCCTGGCTGGAGCGCAGCTCCGGCAGCGGCCGACGGCGGCCGAGCAGGGTCTTGACGAAACCGGTCTCGGTCGCCTCCTCGACCACTCGCTCGCGGAAGGCGGTCACCGCGGGGAACCGCTCGTGGTAGCGCTTGACGAACTCCTCGCCCTCCGCCCGCGGGATGTTGAGCCGGTCGGCGAGGCCGAAGCCGGTCAGGCCGTAGACGATCCCGAAGTTGACCATCTTCGCCTTCGAGCGCTGCGACTCGTCAACCTCCTCGGCGGGGATCTCGAAGACCTGGGCAGCGGTCGCGGCGTGGACGTCCTCGCCCGCCCGGAAGAAGCCCTTCAGCACCTCCTCGTCGGCGACGTGGGCCAGCACACGCAGCTCGACCTGACTGTAATCGAGCGAGACCAGCAGGTTGCCCGGCTCGGCGACGAAGCAGCCCCGCAGCGGCCGCCCGACGTCGGAGCGGATCGGGATGCTCTGCAGGTTCGGCTGGATCGAGGAGATCCGGCCGGTCGGGGCCGCGGTCTGCATGAAGGTGGTGTGCACCCGGCCGGTGGTCGGATCGATCGCGGCCGGCAGCGGCTCGAGATAGGTGTTCTTCAGCTTGGTCAGCTCGCGCCACTCCTCGATCAGCGCCACGATCTCATGCTCCTCTCGGATCTGCGCCAGCACCCGGGCATCGGTGGAGAAGCCGGTCTTGCCCCGCCGCTTGCGGGTCAGGCCGAGCTCCTCGAAGAGCACCTGACCGACCTGCTGCGGCGAGCCGATCGTGAACTCGTGACCGGCCAGCTGATGGATCTCGCTCTCCAGCTCCAGGATCCGGTCCTCGAGCCCGGCCGCCATCTCGGCGACTCGCTCGCGGTCCAGCTTCAGCCCGATCCGCTCCATCGCCGCGAGCACCCGGATCAGCGGCTGCTCCACCTGCTCCAGCAGGTCGACGAGCCCGGCTTCCTCCAGTTTCGGCCGCTGCGCCTGGGCCAGGTTCCAGACCGTGGCCGCGATCTCCGGGGCGATCGAACCGGATTCGCTCTCGTCGGCGATCAGCGACATCTGGCCGTCCTCGTCATCGACCCCGGAGGGGGCCAGGCCGGCCTGCACGGCCAGCTCGTCGAGGTGATAGTTGCGACGGGCAGGCTCGAGCAGATAGGCGGCGACCAACGTGTCGTGGGCGATCACCGGGCCCTGGTCGGTTGCTTCGAGCGCGGCCAGCAGCCCCACCCGCTGGCCGCCGATCGCCTTGATGTCATGCCCGATCAAGGGTTTGCCCTGGACCATCCCGGCCACTTCCTCCGCCCCGGCCTCGCCGCCGACCACCTTCTTGCCGTCGGTCGCGGCCCAGCCGCCGTAGAGCTCGACCGCGATCGGTCCGTCGGCGAGATCCTCGACCCCGCCGTCGGAGAGCTCGACCTCGGCCGGAGCCGGCGCCTCCTCGGAGACGCCCGGGATCTCACCGTCCCCGAGAGCTTCCTCCAGCCGCTTCATCGCGGCCCGGAGCTCGTACTCGGTCATGAAGTCCCGCAGGCCCTCCCGGTCCGGGGTGGTCGCCATCAGCTCATCAATGTCGATGCCCGTCTCGACCTCGAAGTCCATGGTCGCGAGCTGCTTCGAGATGCGGGCGTCCTCGGCGAACTCGGTCAGGTTCTCCTTGCGCTTCTTGCCGGAGACCTGGTCGACGTTGGCCAGGATCTCCTCCAGCGAGCCGAACTGCTCCAGCAGCTGGGCGGCGGTCTTCTCGCCGATCCCGGGGACTCCGGGGATGTTGTCGGAGGTGTCGCCCCGCAGGCCCATCAGATCGGTGACCAGCTCGGGATAGACGCCGTAGCGCTCCTTCACGCCTTCGCGGTCGTAGAGCTTCGTCTCGGTGACGCCGCGGGAGGTGCTCATCACCTGGCAGGTGTCGGTGACCAGCTGGTAGGCGTCGCGGTCGCCGGTCACGACGACCACCGGGATGTTCACGGCGCTGGCCTGCCGGGTCAGGGTGGCAATCACGTCATCGGCCTCGTAGCCGTCGACCTTGACGTTGGTGTACCCGAATGCCTCGACCATCTCGAGCAGATGCGGCCACTGCTGCCGCAGCAGGTCCGGCTTCGGCGGCCGGTGCGACTTGTACTCCGGATAGACGACCTCGCGGCCGGACATGCCCGCGTCCCAGGCGACCGCGATCTGCCGGGGGCGGTAGTCCGAGATCAGCTTGACCATCATCGAGGCCAGGCCGAAGATCGCGTTGGTCGGACGTCCGTCCGCCGTAGCCATCGAGTCCGGCAAAGCGAAAAAGGCCCGGTAGGCCATGCTGTTCCCATCGATCAGAAAAAGGGCGGGATTCTCTTCGGGCACGGCCTGCGTTCCGCTCACGACTCCGATCATAGGGACAGGGGGCACGACTTTGTCCCGGCCGGATCGAGCCGGGCCGGATTCGGGATCTCTATTCGGGGTCCAGCCGTTCGATCAGACCTTCGAACTGGCGCTCCCCCGCCTCGGTCTGAGCGCCCGCCTCGAGGAAGCGCGACATCCGCTCGCGGCCGGCGGGCGATGACTTCAGGAGATCGAGCAGCAGGGCCTCCATCGCGTATCCGGCCTCACCCGATTCGACCGACGATGCCGAAACCGCGAGCTTGGTCATCCCGATCACGTCTCGGGGGCGGCTCGCGATGCGCAGGGCCAGCGAGTCAACGTAATCGTCGAGTTCCGAGTCCGGCAGCGCTCGATTGACCAAGCCGTAGGTCTCGGCAAGCTCGCCGCTCAGGTCGCCGCAGCCGAGCAGCATCTCCAGCGATCGTGCCCGGCCGATCGTGGCCGGCAGCCGCTGGGTGCCGCCGCCGGCGGCGAGAATCCCCAGGGCGGCCTCCGGAAACGCGAATCGGGCCCGCTCTCGGGAAGCGAAGCGCATGTCCAGGGCGAGCAGAAACTCGCAGCCCCCGCCCCTCGCCGCGCCCCGGACCTTGCCGATGCTCACCTGCGGCAACCCCCGGATCCGGGCCATCAGCGCGTTGAAGGAGCCGGTCGTCGTACGGATCGAACCGGTCTCCTCGGCGAGGATCTCCTCGACGTCGTAATGAGCGATGAAGAAGTCCGGGTTCCCGCTCTCGAAGACGATCACCCCGACCGATTCCTCGCCGCCGATCACGTCCAGGGCTGCCTCGAGATCGGCCTGCATCTCGGGGTCGAAGATGTTCACCGGAGGATGATCGAAGCTGATCCTCGCCACCCTCCCCTCAACCGTGAGGGTCAGCGTTTCCGATTCGGGAGCGGGCACGGCTAGCTGCCGCCCGCCTCGGGGATCGGGCCGAGGTCCACCACCGTCTTGCCGACGTTGCCGCCCTCGAAGAGGTCCTCGAAGGCGGCCGGGATCTCGTCCAGGCCGTGGAACACCCGATGGTCGGTGCGGACCCTGCCCGCCTCGATCCAGGCTCGCATCCGTTGCTCGAACTCGGGTCGCCGGTCCCCGTGGTCGCTGACCAGAAAGCCCGTCATGGTCAGGCGCCGGCCGAAGAAGAGATGGAGGTTGCGCGGCCCCGGCGGTGGCTCGGTCGTGTTGTAGCCCTCGATCGCGCCGCATTTGGCGATCCGGCCGCCGATGTTCATGCGCTCGATCGCCGCCTCGAGCTGCTCGCCCCCCACGTTGTCGAAGAAGCCGTCCAGCCCTTCGGGGGCGAGGCGGTCCAGCGCGTCGGCGGCCGGTTCCTCGCGGTAGCTGAAGACCGCGTCGTAGCCGTACCGCTCCACCGCCAGCCGGGCCTTTTCAGCGCTGCCGGTGCTGCCGATTACCTTGGCGCCCTCGGCCTTGCAGATCTGCCCGGCGATGCTGCCGACCGAGCCGGCCGCGGTGCTGATGAAGATGCACTTCCCGGGCGCCGGCTCGAGGATGTCCATGACCCCGAGGTAGGCGGTGAAGCCGGTGCCGCCGAGCAGGTCGATGTAACAGGAGTAATCGAGCCCCCCGGGCGGCGTTGACAAGGCCCTCATCTCCGCCGCCGGCGCCACGAAGCTGTCGCGAAGCCCGTACATGCTGTTGACCCACTGACCCTCGTCGAGCAGGTCCGAGCGGGAGGCGATGACCATGCCGACCGCGTCGCCGTCCAAAGGTCGGCTGAGCGGCCACGGCGGGAAGTAGGAAGGAGCATCGTTCATCCGGCCGCGCATGTACGGGTCGACCGAGAGGTAGCGGTTCACGACGACCACCTCACCCTCGGCCGGCTCCGGCAGCGGCGCCGTCACCAGATCGAAGTTTCCGGGCTCCGGCCGGCCGGCGGGGCGGCTCTCCAGCGTGAGGTACCTCATCCCTCAAGCGCTCCGATCCGCGTTCCGATCGCGTCGAACAGTTCGTGGGCGCGGTCCGTCAAGGACCCTTCGCCGATCCCCTCGAACAGCTCCTCCGGCGCCACCTTGGCGCGTTCGAGGTTGGCCCTGGAATCCTCGATCCAGACGCCGATCAGTTCTCGATCAACCTCCGGGTGGAACTGCACGCCGAGCGTGCGACCGACCTGGAAGGCCTCGATTCCCTGCGGGCTGGTGGCCAGGACCTCCGCCTCGGGCGGCGTTTCGATCAGGTCGAAATGCCACTCGAACCACGGCCCAGGCGAGATCAGCTCCCGATCGAGGGTCTCGATCTCCCGCCAGCCGATCTCGGCGACCCGGTCCGGCACCACCCGGCCGCCGAGCGCCCGGGCGAGCAGCTGCCCGCCGAAGCAGATGCCGAAGACCGGAATTCCCGCCCGGTGCGACTGCCGGACCAGGTCCAGCTCACGCTGGATCCAGGCCTCGTCGCCCGCCGCGCATTGCTCGCTGCCCAGGACCACCACCAGGTCGAAGCCCTGCGGCTCGGGCAGCTCGTCGAGCTCGGGAGCCATCGCCACGGTGATCGCGAAACCGCGGTCCCGAAGCCAGCCCTCGAGCAGCCCGGGCCCGCCGCCGGGCTCGTGCTGGAGCACCAAGCTGGGTCGGCCGGGATTCATGACCTCGCCCTCCTCATCCGGCGCCGGTCAGGTCGGCTGTCGGACGGTCTCCGGATCTTCCGGCTCCGTTTCGACCTTGGTCGCCTGATCCGGCATGTCCTGGATCTGGTTGACCTCCCGCCGGAAGCCGCTGATCCCCTTGCCCAGCGACCGGCCGAGGCTCGGCAGGCGCCGCGGGCCGAACACGATCAGGGCCAGGCCGAGGACGACCGCGACTTCCATGGGACCGAAATTCGGAATCATCTGCTCTCCTCTGGATCGTTTCCCGTTCTTCAGAGCTCTTCGCCAAGCCAGTCCCGGTAGAAGGTCTCCAGGTCAGGCAGGAAGTCATGGACCGCGGGATAGCCCGGCGGCAGTGACTCGACGTCGAGCAGAACCATGCTCTCGGGATCGTAGTACTCGCGGATCTCATTCCACTCCGGGTCCGGATGCATCTTGTCGGGATAGATCTCGAGCATCTCCTCGCGGCTGCTCCGCACCCTGATCAGGGCGTGCTTCTTCCAGTTCTCGCGGTAATCGCAGAACACGTGCCCCGTATCGGACTTGATCACCCGCTCACCGGAAGGCAGCTCGACGATGCAGAGGTGGAGCCCGAACGGCAGCAGTACCCGATCTTCCGGGAAGGGCCAGCGATCCTGCACGATGTCGCGGTAGATCGCGAAGCGGTTTCCATCCTTGTAGCCGGACTGCATCTGGCGGATCTGAGGGTCCGGCAGCTCGCCGTCGAGCAGCGCTTCGAGCGTCTCGCGACTGACCGCGGATTCATCGCCGGTCGGCAGCGGCTCGGGCAGCTCGAGCTTGACCTCGGTCCGCGGCTGCCGCTGCAGATCATCCGGGTCCTGGCCGGCCAGCAGGCGTTCCGAGATCTCCACGGTCGGGGTCTCGACGCCGTAGGCGAAATCCTCCGGCAGATCCCAGAACTCGCGGTACTCGGCCGCCCAGGGCGCCGAGAGTCGCATCGACTCGGCGTACATCCGCTGAACCGCGGAGTGGAACTCGCCCCCGCCCTCGCTGGCGTGGGCCAACACTCGCGCGCGCTCCGCTCCGTACCACTGGTCGAAGCTGACCGAGTGCTCCCGCCGGGACTCGCGCAGCTCCTCGCGCCGGCGCGCGGTCGCCTCGAGATCGGCCGATCCGTCCTCGGCGAGGATCACCCCGTAGAGCGACTCGGCCAGACGCTCGATCAGGTAGTTCCCTTCCACGTCCGCCGCGACCGCCGACGGGTCGCGCTCGATCGGGTCGCCGGTGCCGGAGCCGCCCCGCATCGGAGAGAGGTAAAGATCGCCAGACTTCATCGTCTCCGGCATGGTCAGGGTCTGCTGGTCGAACTGCGCGCGGCCCTCGACCAGCTCCTCGATCTCCGACTCCTCGGGGTTGCCGTCCCGGGCCGGATAGGGCAGGAACCCGCCCGCCAGCTCGAAGAAGTTTGTGTCCCGGACGTTGTGCCGATAGCCGGTCGCTCCCGGGTATCCGCCCCACAGCCCGGACTGCATGGTCACCCGGCCGTTGCCGATGTTCTGGGTCTCGAAGAAGTCGGTTCCCCAGCAGAGCCGCAGGCTCTCCCAGCCGGATCCGCCGCGGAACTTGCCGGCCCCCGCCGTCGACGGCTTGACCGCCGCGCCGAGGTAGAGGAAGGGCTCGTTTATCTCCCAGACCTCGCAATCGCCCATGTCGCCCTGCGGGTTCCACATCGCGGCGGCGTGGTCGAGGCCGTCCGAGAGCATCCGGGCCCCGGTGCCGACCGACGAGATCGAGAAGTTGGTGATCGTCGCCTGCTGGCCGTGCTGGTCGATCCCGCCACCCTGGAAGGTGTTGGCCGACATCGCGTATGGCGCCAGCACCTCCTCGAGGAAGCCCCGCGACTGGAAGCTCTGCGAGAACGACTTCAGGACTCCGGTGTAGCTCGGGACCAGGAACCGCCACGGCGAGCCGCTGGAGGCCTGCGGGTTCTGGTGATTGGACCAGCTGCCCGGCGGGAAGTTGGTGTTCAGGCAGTAGTAGGCGCCATCGTTGATCTTGGCGTTGGCCAACAGCGTCTGGGTCAGCAGGACCCAGAGCGCTCCCTGCATCGCGGAAGTCGTGCAGTTGGCCGAGTGGTAGCCCCAAGCCGATGCGCCCTCGAAATCCAGCTCGAGCCGCGCGTCCGGGGTGACCCGGAGCTCGACCGGCGCGTGCATCAGGGTATCGACCTGAGCGTGCGCGGGCAGGCGCGAGGCCTCGGACATGGTCATCTCCGAGAACGCCGGCGCGCGGTAGCGGCCCGGGACGGTCACCCCGAACACGCCTTGCCGGAACGAGCGCCGGCCGTCTTCGATCAGCTCGGAGCAGAACTGGAGGTAGGTGTCGACGCCGATGTCCTCGATCAGCGCCTCGACCTGCTTGCGGGCCAGCAGGCAGCCGGCCAGGCGGGTCCGTTCGTCCAGGGTCCAGTACTTCGGCAGCCGGGTGCCCCTGACCGCCGCCTGCACGTGATCCCGGAAGAGCCGGTCGTTGGCGCCGATCTTGCGGGCCGGAATGTCGATCCCGTCCTCGAAGCGGGAGATCGGCCCCAGGGGAAGGCTGCCCGGCGTGCTGGCCCCGATCTCGATCACGTGGGTGATCCCGGCGACCCAGCCGACCAGCCGTCCCTCGGCGTGAATCGGCACGA
Organism: Solirubrobacterales bacterium; assembly: GCA_044464425.1. GTDB lineage: Bacteria > Actinomycetota > Thermoleophilia > Solirubrobacterales > 70-9 > 67-14. The sequence goes on from JBIQLL010000004.1 coordinate 41,649, forward strand.
TCGTCTGCACGTCGGCGTTGTGCACGTCACCGATCAGAGCGTCGTTGTTGCAGAACACGTCACCGGGATCGATCCCCGGATCATCCTCGTAGCCCTCACGGATCATGTACTTGATCGCGTCGGACATCGTGTGAACGTGAACGATCACGCCGGTAGAGAGCGCCACCGAGTCGCCCTCGGGCGTGTACACGGCGAAGCAGAGCTCACCGAGCTCCTTGATGATCGGGCTGGCCGAGATGTTGAGGGCGGTCTCCCGGGCGGTCACCAGCCCGCCGCGGAGGCGGGAGTAGACCTTCTCGAAGAGGATCGGCTCCTCTGCCTTGAGCGCCAGCTCTCCGGTCAGACCGGCGTAGGCGCCGGTCTCGGTGAACTCGCGCTCGCGCAGCGCCAGCTGCTCATCCAGACGAAGCGAGCTTTTCTCGGGGGCAATGGTCGTCATGTTCACTCCTTCGTGCTGTTCTGCAGATGGAAGATGCGGTGTTGATCCAGCTCCGCGGTCCAGCCAGGCGGCACCGCGAGCGTGGACGAAGGCGCCTCGACGATCGCCGGGCCGCTGACCACCTGGCCCGCCCGGATGTCGTCCTGTTCGAAGACGAGGGCCTCGACCGGGCCGTCGGTGTCGACCCACCAGGTGGGGCGAGACGATTTCGGCTCCGGGGGGTGGTCGACGATCGGCTCGGTCGGCAGGATCGGCTTCTCGACCGGCGCCGAGGCGATCACCGCCACCGAGGTGATGGCGTAGCCGAGCTCGGGCGAGCTGGCTCCGGCGGCGTAGATCTTCGCGTACAGCTCCTCGAAGCGCTCGACCAGCGCCTCGAGGTCATCGGGGCGATCGGTCGGGGCCGGGACCTCGATGTCATTGAGCTGGCCGGCGTACTGCATCCGGACCGTTCGCTTCAGCGAGACCTTCTCCTCGGAGATGCCGCCGCGGGCGAACGCCTCGACCCCGCGCTCGGCCAGGGACGCCCAGGCCTCGCGCAGGCGGGCTCGGGTCTCCCCGTCGTCACCGCCGTCGAAGTTCAGCGAGTGGGTCTGATCGAAGCGGTACGAGAAGTCGGCGCAGGCGCATCCGAAGGCCGAGAAGCCCGCGGCCCAGGCCGGCACCAGCACGTCGGCGTAGCCTGCTCCGCGGGTGTATCCGGCCACGTGCAGCGGGCCGCCGCCGCCGTAGCAGAAGAGGGTGTAGTCAACGGCCGAGTAGCCCTTGCCCAGGACCCGGGCCAGGGCCGCGTATCGGAGCTGCTCCTCGAAGAGGTCGACGATGCCGCAGGCGGCCTGTTCGACGCTGAGCCCGAGCGGGTCGGCGACCTGCCTCTTCACCTCGCTCCGGGCCCGTTCCATGTCCAGGGTCACGGCGCCGCCGAGGAAGTACTCGGAGTTCAGCCGGCCGAGCACGAGGTTCAGGTCGGTGATCGTGACCGTCTCCACCCCGCCGTCCGGCCAGGCCGTACCGATCCTGGCGCCGGCTGACTCGGGGCCCATCTCCGGCCGGTTCGAGGTCGGGTCGATATGCACGTAGGAGCCGGTCCCCGCCCCGATCGACTCGATCTCGACCATCGGCAGGTTCAGCAGGAAGCGGCCGATCGCCGGGGTCTGGCGAATCGCGAGCTCGCCCTCGTCGACCAGCGCGATGTCGAAGCTGGTGCCGCCGATGTCCGAGCAGACGACCCGGTCGATCCCGAGCTCGCCCGCCAGGTAGCGGGCGCCGACCACGCCGCCGATCGGCCCGGAGACCAGGGTTCGGGCCAGCTCGGGAGAGTCGGTCGAGATCGTGCCGCCGTGGGCGGCCATGACGCGGAGGTCGAACCCGGCCCCGGCCTCGTCCAGCGCGCCGGTCAGCTTGCCGAGCTGGTGCCGGGAGGGCTCGGCCGCGTAGGCCTCGATCAAGGTCGAGTTGAGTCGCGGGAAATCACCGCGGAGCTGGTAGAGAGCGGAGGAGAGAAACAGCGGCACCGAGGTGCCCTTCTCGGCCTGTACCTCGGCCACAATCTCGGCCGTGCGACGCTCGTGCTCGTCGTTGACGAAGCTCTGCAGCAGGCAGATCACGATTCCCTCGACCCCGTCGTCGAGCAGTTCGGCCGCCGCCTGCCTCACCGCGTCTTCGTAGAGCGGTATCGCCTCGTTGCCGAACATGTCGATCCGTCCCGGCACACCCTTCATTCGGCTGCGCGGCACCAGCGGTTCGTTGTGGTAGTGGGTGGTCACGTGAAGCATGTCCGAGTAGGTCATGCCCAGCCAGGTCTGGACACCGCGTTCGAGGCGCAGGTAGTCCTCCATGCCGGAGGAGACCAGGCAGCCGATCTTGAGGCCCTTGCGCTCGAGCAGGCGGTTCAGCATCGCGGTGCCCGAGAAGACGCCGGAGACGATCGAGGGCAACGCGGTTTCCGGGGTCATGCCCCACTGGTCGAGCGCGTCCAAGGTCGAGGACAGCAGCCCCCGCGATTCGTCCTCCGGCGTCGTCTGCGCCTTGCCGACGACGAAAACCCCGTTCTCGTCGACCAGAAAGCTGTCCGTCATCGTGCCGCCGGCGTCATAGGCGATCACTCGCGGCTCTTTGACCTCAGATACGTTCATCGGCAAAACCTTCCTCCGGTATTTCTCCTCGACCTCACGCGCCCAGGATAGCGAATTGTATTCAATGCGTGCAATTTCATGACGTCGTGGACATACGTTGAATCCATTGGTTAGACTCCCGTGCGTTATCACGCGTGACAACGGAGACAACGCCGATTTCGATCTTCAGCTCGACGCCGAAAGCGATCTGTCGCTGGTCGATGCCGCCTACAAAGCGCTCCGCGACGGGATAATCGACGGGCGCCTGCGCGGCGGCCAGAAGCTGCCGCAGATCCCGATCGCCAACCAGCTCGGCATCTCGCGGACCCCGGTCCGCGACGCCCTCCAGCGGCTCACCCAGGAGGGCCTGGTCCGAGCCGTCTCCAACCGCCGGTTCGAGGTCAGCCGTTTCGCCGCCAAGGACGTGATCGACATCTACGAGGTCCGTCTGATCCTGGAGCCGTTCACGGTGCGCGCGAGCCTCCCCCACTTCTCGCGGATCACCTTCGCCCTGCTGGAAGACCTCTGCGATCAGACCGAGGCTACGCCGACCGAAGACGTCGGCACGCTCTACCGGCTGAACGCCGACTTCCACCGCACCCTGATCGAGCCCTGCCCGAACCGGATCGCGACCGGCATCCTGACCCGCCTCTGGGAGCAGCCTTCCTCGGTCAGGCTCTTCCACACCCAGGCGGCGCAGGGCGCGGCCATGAAGCGCAGCGCGGCCGAGCATCGCCTGATCATCGACGCGATCCGGACCGGTGACGATGACCTCATCATCGAGCGCGTGACCCAGCACATCCGGGCCGCGGAGACCGAGACGATCGCCGCCCTGGCCGAGGAGGAGTGAGTCCCGTTTCACTCGGCGCCTCCGTCTGAGGACGGCGGGCCGAGGATCTCGTCGCTGTCCCGGCCGAGCGCCGGCGCCGTCTCGCCGACCCGCAACGGCGTCTTCGCCATCGTGAACGGGGTGCCCATGGTCCAGATCCGGCCCGCCGTGGGGTGATCCAGCTCGACGATCCCGCCGGTCTCGACCAGGTGGGGATCGGTGAACACATCCTCGACCTCGACCACGGGCCCAACCGGCACCCCGGCGCCCGCGAGCAGCTCGAGCCAGTGCTCGACCGGCCGCTCCTTGAAGGTGGCGGTCAGCTCCTCGGTCAGCGCCTCGATGTTCTCGACCCGGATCGGGTTGCTGCGGAACCGCTCGTCCTCCGCCAGCTCGGGACGGCCGAGGGCATCGCAGAGGCGCACGAAGTTGCGGTCGGTCGCCACCGCCAGGTTGAACCAGCCGTCGCCCGCCTCGAAGGGGCCGTACGGGGCGACGTCACCCATCGCCGAGAGCTCGATGTCGTCGGCCGCGGTCACCATCCGGTACGCCATGCCGTAGAGGACGGCGCGCAGCAGATCGGCTCGCACAAGCTGGCCTTCACCGGTCCGCTCGCGGTGGAAGAGCGCCGCCAGGATCGCCTGGGTGGCCAGCGAGGCGCCGAAGGTGTCGGCGACGGTGATCACCATCAACTCCGGCGGCCCGTCCCCGCCCTGCTTGCTCATCACGCCGGAGAGGCCCTGCAGGATCAGGTCGAAGGCGGGGCGATCCCGGTATCGGCCCTCGGGGTCGAAGCCGGTGATCGAGCAGTAGACGAGCTCGGGGTTGGCGGCGGAGAGGGTCTCGTAATCGATGCCGAGACGCTCGGTCACTCCGGGGCGGAAGTTCTCGATCACCACGTCGGCATCGGCCGCCAGCTCGGCGGCCCGCCGGCGGTCCTCCTCCTCCTTGAGGTTGAGGACGATGCTCTTCTTGCCCCGGCCGAGCGCCATGTAGTTCATCCCCTCACCGCCCAGGAACGGGGGGCCGAACAGGCGCGCTTCGTCGCCGCCCGGTGGCTCGACCTTGATCACGGTCGCTCCCAGGTCGGCCAGCACCATGCTGGCCAGGGGGCCGGCGAAGAGCCGCGAGAAGTCGAGCACCACGATTCCGTCCAGCGGCCCGGGCGCCTCCGGCCGGGCCGGCGGCCGTGGTCTGGCCTGCTCGCCCGGAGTCACGAGCCGACCTCCTCGGCTGCCCGGCCTGCCTCTTGCACCACCCAGTCGTAGACCATCTGATGGGTCGGTGTGCGATCCAGGCCCAGCTCGGGATGCCAGATCGCCCCGAAGATGCGGCGCGCCTCGTCCTCGACCGCCTCGACGCTCCCGTCGTCGGCGAGCACCGAGGCGGTCAGCCCGTCCCCGAGGCGGTCGGGGGCCTGGTGGTGGACACAGGTCGCCTCGACCCGGGACCGGCCGAAGATCCGGTGGGCCAGGGTGCCCTCGGCCACGTTCACCTCGTGGACCCGGACCGTGCCCAGCGCTTCGACGTGGATGTCCGCGCCGTCGGGGTGGGACACTCCGTCGCGCAGGCTGCCGCCGCGCCAGACGTTGATCAACTCCATTCCCCGGCAGATGCCGAGCACCGGAATGCCCCGCTCGACCGCGCCCTCGAGCAGGGCCAGCTCGAAGGCGTCCCGGATCGGATCGGCGTCCAGGGCCGCCTCCGGGTCGGCCCCGTACAGGGCCGGCGAAAGATCGCAGCCCCCGGGCAGCAACAGGCCGTCGATCGCCTCCAGCGCGGCCTCGGCGACGGCCTCGACCTGGTCGGGCACGCTGGGAAAGACGAAGGGCACCCCGCCCGCTCGCATGACGCCGCCTACGTACTCGCGACCCAGGTAGTAGGAGGCCAGCTTGCCTTCGGTGACCGGCACGCCGCCGCGACCGCTGGAAAGGCCGATGCGCGGTTTTGAGTTTGTTGTGTTCAGTGAGTTCATTTAATTGATGTTCTTGTCCCGATCCGCTCGAAGCGGTCTTTTCTCTAGGCGGCCAGAGCGCCGCGCAGGTCCATCGCCATCTCCTCGACGCTCTCGCAGCCGTGGATGCCTTCGGCTTCCAGGTGCGGCCGCACGTTGGTCGCCTCTCCCTCTTCCAGGTCCTCGTTGAGCCGGCCGCCGAGGTAGATCTGGGGATGTATGCCGCGCTTGTCCATCTCGCCCTTGATCTGGCGGCCCAGGCTCAGCGCCATGCCGTTGTAGGTCGAGACCGCGGCGGCATCGGCTGCCGTCTCCACGCAGACCTTGGCGATCTCGGGGCTGGAGACGCTGGTCCCGAGCGAAGTCACCTTCGCGCCGCACTCGCTCAGCGCCTCGACCAGCACGAACAGTCCGTACTCGTGGACGTCGGCGGAGGCCGCCACGATGCGGATCCCGTTCAGGTCGGGCAGGCCGCCCCCTCCCCGGAGGTCTTCCAGCACCTTGTCCTTCGCGGACATCAACCGGACCAGCGTGTCGGTCGGCTCGACCGGTTTGAAGCCGCGCGGATAGCCCGCGTCCGGCTCGCCGGCGTTGAACAGCTCCTCCAGGGTCCCGGCGCCGAGGCGGCGGGTCGCCAGGAGCAGCTGCAGCGGGTCCTTGGTGTCGATCCCGATCTTCTCGAGACCCTGGATCAGGTTCTGGAAGAACTGCCGGCCGCCGGCCACGATCCGGTCCCGCATCTCGTAGATCGGCTCCCAGTCGATGATCTCCGGACAGGCTCTGGCCCGCTGCACGGCCTCATCGACGAACACCAGCGACTCGATCAGCTCCTCGACGGTCGGGATCCGGTACGCCTCGGAGACCGGCGTCGCGTGGACCGCGCCACCGGTCGGATGCTTGAGCTCCCGGGCGACCGTGTACATGACGTCGGTCGCGGTGATCACCGCGTTGCGATCGAAGTCCTCGGACATCCCGTAGGAGTTGGTGTCCCCGTGGGTGAACGAGGGCGGTACCCGCCTCGTGTTGATCGTGTCCATGGCCAGGCCCAGGGCCTGCTTGCGGATCGGGTTGGCGAAGGTCGAGCCGAAGCTCTGCGAGTGAGCCGCGCCGATCAGGTCCTCGGCCACGTAGCGGTGGAACATGCACCAGCCGAGGAAGGTGGCCGTGTCATGGAAGGACGCACAGAAGCCGTCCTCGACGTAGGACTCGAGGACGACGCCGTCCTCCCGCTTCTCGGCGATCATCGCCACGGCCTCGACGCACCGCGACATCTGGGCCACGTCGTCATCCCAGAGCGGGTAGCCGTACTGATGCTGGGCGAGGCTGCCGATGTAGCCGAAGCCGGCCCGCAGCGCCAGCTCGGTGTTGACCACGGCAGCCGGGCTGCCGACCCCGTGGTCGTTGTAGATCGGCATGACCGGGGTGTCCTGGGCGGCGCCCTCCCAGTCCTCCGATCCGTACAGCATGATCCCCGTCTCGGCCAGCGCCTTCTCCCGCAGGCCGGGCGGCAGCCCCATGCGGCGGTCCGGGATCAGCGATACGCGGTCCAAGCGGAAGTTGCGGCGCTTCGAGGCATCGACGATCTCCAGCAGCGCGTCGCGGGTCTCGGCCCAGGTCTTGTAGCCGAGGTTTATGTACGTCGTGATCGTGCCGTCCTCCCGGCACTTCTCCTTGTACTCGCGGTCGCTGCTGACGCCGTGCTCGGCGACGTACCTGGCCCGACCGACCGGGATCGACTCGGCTCGTTTCTTGGCCTCCGCGACCAGCTCGCGCCCGTCGGGAACATCGGCCGGGATCAGGTGGTCGAGTTCAAGTCTGTCAGTGGGCATGCTTTCCTCCTATCTCTTGCGGGACTGCGCTGAAGATGGCCGGGAGCTCGGTCCGCAGCAGCTGCCGGGCGACCTCCGGATCGACCTCGGCCAGAAGCCCCGCGGCGGTGATCACACCCCGCCGGTCGATCCCGATCTCCATCCGCTCCGAGAGCAGACGCTCCTCACGCCCCCGGTGGGCGAGCTCGAGGCTTCCGTCCAGATCCTCCGTGGACATCCCGCGGAGCACCCCGCCGAGCGCGATCAGGGTCGGCACCTCGCTCAGATCCCGGCCGTCGTGACTGATCACGGCACCATGCGGGTTGAGGATGATGCGACGGCGCCCGGCGTGGCGGCGAAGGGCGATCGCGATCGCGGTCCGGGCCAGCTCACGCTCCACCTCCAACTCGTTGCCGGTGGCGGGCAGGAAGCCCGGATCCGCCGCCCGCCGGTCGGCGGCCTCTTCCAGCTCGGCCCGGCGATCCTCGGTCAGGATGTCCTCGTCGCGCCCCGCCTCGACGATCCCCGGAGCGTTCCATCTCATGCCGAGATCCGCCTCGACCGTCCGGGCCGATCTCGCCTGGGGAGAGAGAGCTCGTCTCATCCCGGTGGTGGCTATCTCGGGCACCCAGGAGTGGGCGTCCGTGGTGGCTCCGCCGATGTCCACTGCGATCACGCCGCCCGGGCGGCCCGACTCCTCGAGAACCGTGGCCAGCAGCTCGACCCCGCGGAGCACCGCGTCCGGGGTCGCCATCCGGACCAGTTCCCGAAGCGTGTCGGTCGAGCCGCCGAGCTTGCCGCCGATCACGTGGTTGATGAAGATCTCCCGGATCACCTCCCGGACCGATTCCGGCTTCAGACTGCCGATCCCGGGCATCACGTTCTCGGCCCTCGTCACGTGCGCGCCCACCGCCAGCAGTTTCCGCTCGGCGTCGGGCTGGGCCTCGACGTTGCCGGCCAGGACCACCGGCACCGACACACCGGCTTCGGCCAGCGCCTCGGCGCTCGAGGTCAGGCAGGCGCCGTCACCGCCGTCGGTGCCGCCGACCAGCAGCACGATGTCCGGGTCCTGCTCGAGCAGGTCTCTGGCGCTCGAGCGGTCGAGGCCGCCGACGATGACGTCGAGCGTCCGGGCCCCGGCCCCCAGCGCGGCCTGACGCCCGGCTTCGGCAGTGAGATCGTCGACCAGGCCGACCACCCCCATCCAGAGCCCGCCGCCGGCGCTTGAGCAGGCGGTGGTCCGCGCCTGTGAGCAGTCCACCCCTTCATCCTCAAGCAGGCGGAGAGAAGCCTGCATGCCCTCGAGGATGTCGGTGTCGATGGTGGTGCGGTGCTGGGTCACGCCGACCAGCTCTCCGTCCTCACTGATCACCTTGACCTTGGTGAACGTGCTGCCGAAGTCAACCAGGACCGTTGCCGCGCGGGCGCTCATCGGAGCGGCACCTCCGCGTAGCGCTCCCGCTCCCAGTCCGCGGCCGAGACGATCGAGAGCTCCAGCTCGGGCTCGAGCACGGACAGGTACGCCTCGAGCAGCGGCGCCGGGATCAAGCGCGAGGCCAGCTCGCTTCGCTGCAGGCTTTCGTAGGCCTCCAGGTAGGTGCGAGGGAGCACCGGCAGGTCCTGTGCGTAGGCGTTGCCGCTCACCGGCCGGGGCGGCTCCAGGCCGCGCTCCATGCCGTCCAGCCCGGCCAGCACCTGGGCCGCGATGGTCAGGTACAGGTTGCAGTCCGAGCCTCCGTCCCGGTGTTCGATCCGGGTCCCCGACTCACCGCCGAACACGGCCCGGACCGAGGTCGTCCGGTTGTCGGTGGCCCAGGCGATCACGGTCGGCGCGAAGGAGCCGTCGGCCCGCCGGTGGAAGCCGTTCGGCGTGGGCGATCCGAACAGCGCGAAATCCGCCATCGATCCCAGCAGGCCGGCCAGATAGGCGTTCCCGGTCTGGCTGAGCTCCTCGTCACCGGCGAAGAACTCGTTGCGACCCGCCCGCCAGAGACTCTGATGCACGTGTATCCCGCTGCTCGACCGGTCCGACCACGGCTTCGATAGGTAGGTGGCGCCGAGCCCGTGCCGGCGCGCCACGGTGCCGGTGAAAAGCCGTCCGAGGGTGGCCTGGTCGGCCGCCGAGAGAACGTCCGCATGGGCGATGTTCACCTCGAACTGCCCGCCGCTGTACTCGGGGTTGGAGGCCTCGACCCCGATCCCCATCGACCTCATCTCGTTGCGGAAGGCCGCGATCACCGGCTCCCCGTCCGTTCTCGCCAGGCTGTAGTTGTCGATCTGGTCGTAGATCGGCTGCCCGCTAGCGGGGTCGACCAGGTAGAACTCCAGCTCGACGGCCGCCTCGACGGTGCGGCCTTCCGCGCTCGCCCGCGCCGAGGCGCTGCGCAGCAGGCTCCTCGCGCAGAGCGGGCTGGGCTCGCCTTCCCCGTACAGGTCGGCCAGGCAGACCGAGGTCTCCGGATCCCACGGCAAGAGGCGTTCGCTTGAGAAGTCCGGCCGCAGCTCGACGAATCCGCGCTCCGGCGCGTCGCCCGCGAAGCCCGCTCGCAGCTTCGCCAGGGGCACCTTCACCGCCTGGCGCTCGACCGACTCGCGGGTGGTGCGCACGATGTGGGTACGCCCGACCAGGTCGGTCCAGGCCAGGTTCAGCCACCTCCCGCCCATCAGCCCGCGCTCCAGTAGCGGCGCAGTTCCCAATCGGTGACCGCGTCATCGAACAAGGCCGCCTCGTGCCGCAGCAGGGCGACCGCGTTCTCGATGTAGCCGCGGCCCAGCCAATCCCTAACCCAGGCGGATCCTTCGAGCGCGGTCGCGGCCTCGCGCAGGTCAGAGACCTCGATCGCCTCCTCGGGATCGTTCCCCTCGGCGCCGGCACCGACCGCGGAGAGCACGCTCATCAAGACTGTCGCCGGGTCGGCCTCGCTCGAGGCGAGCAGATCGTCGAGCAGCAGGGAGCCCTGGTCGGCGGCGGCGACCGGCGCCTCGATCTCGCCGGCCTTGAACGCGTTGACGGAAGGCTGCAGGAGCCCGCGAACCACGGCCAGCCGCCGGCCCAGATCCGCCAGATCGACCTCGGTGCCGTTCAGCCGGATGTGGGCCTCGAGGCAGGAAGGCTCGGGGATGCCCGGCAACCGGGTCATGAAGACGACGTTCACTCCCCGGACGCGCCCCAGCTCCTTCAGGGCCGACTTGGCGAGCGTCGCCTGCTCGGCGGCGGCCAACGGTTCGGCCCAGCCCAGCCCGAGCCGGAAGCCGCCCTGGCGGTCGGTTGCCAGCGACTCGACCTCAACCCCGCTGCGGCGAAGGCCTTCGAGCGCCGTTTGGAGTATCCCGGGATCCGACTCGCCGACCGCGAGGCCGTCGGGGAGCAGCCGGAGCGGCTCGAGGTCGTCGGCCATCAGGCGCCCGGTCACGGTCAGAGACGCCCGGGTCTCCACCCCTCCCGCCTTCAGCCGCTCGACGACCCGCGTGAGGACGTTGGACGGCGCCACCGCCAACGGCTCGCCGCCGTGATCCTCGAGGGAGCCGAAGACCAGGGCTTCGCCTTCGCTCCAGCCGACCCGCTGCAGGGTCTCGAGCCGAGGGGTCAGGTACATGTCCGGATAGCCGGTCTCGAAGTTGGAGAAGGGAGTCTCCTGGATGACGTCGCAGTTGACGTCCACCACGATCATCCCGTCGCAGAATCCGACCCGGTTGGTCGGCGAGCCGAGGAACAGCTCGACGGGGAGACGCTTGCCGCGCAGCGCACCGAGCCGATCGGCCCAGGCGACCCGAACGGTGTGGACCTCGCCCGAGGCCGCCGCTTCGCGGAGCCAGGCCAGCGGGTCGACATCGACCGTGGAGGTCATCGCCCGACCCTTTCGAACAACGTGGCGATGCCCTGACCGGCCGCGATGCAGAGGGAGGCGATCCCGTAGCGGCACTGCCTTCGCTCCATCTCGTCTAGCAGGGTCACCGTCAGCCGGGTTCCCGAGTTGCCGAGCGCGTGGCCGAGCGCCAGCGCGCCTCCGTTCACGTTGACCCGCTCCTCGTCGAGGTCGAGCTCGCGGATGCAGGCCACCATCTGGGCGGCGAAGGCCTCGTTGATCTCGATCAGCCCGATCTCGTCGAGCTCGATCCCGGTCCGCTCCAGCAGCCTTCTGATCGCGACCGCCGGGGCGATCGCGAAGCGCTCCGGCTCCACCGCGGCGACCGCGGTGCCGAGCACCTTCGCCGCCGGCCGCGCCGAGCCGTCCAGGTCGCCGGCGGCCAGGACGAGAGCGCTCGCGCCATCGCTGACCGGCGAGGCGTTGCCGGCCGTGATGTCGGGCGCCAGCGGGTCATAGGGACCGAGTCGCGCGAGCCGCTCGAGCGAGCTGTCCGCTCGGATGGTCTCGTCCTCGTCCAGGCTGCCCTCGGGCGTCTCGACGGAGATCATCTGCTCGCGGAACCGGCCCGCGGCAGCCGCTTCGGCGGCCCGCTGGTGGCTGCGCAGCGCGTAGCGGTCCATCTCCTCGCGGGTGATCCCGTACTCGGCGGCGATCCCCTGCGCTCCCTGAGGCATCTCGATCATCGTGCCGTTCGCTTCCAGCACCGGGTTCTGCGGGCCGCCCGCCCCGCTGAACAGGGCGTCCCGCCCGCCCAGCGCGGGACCGACGTAGCGCGGGTTCCGCGGCTTCAGGATCGGCCAGGTGGAACGGCTCATCGATTCCACTCCCCCGGCTATCCCGGCCCAGACCGAGCCGGTCGCGATCGAGTGGGCGAGCGCGTTGAAGGCAGCCAGACCGGAGCCGCAGAAGCGGTTCATCGAGACCCCGGCGACGCTCTTCGGCAGGCCGGCCAGGATCGCGCTGTACCGGGCCACGTTTCCCATCGCCTCACCGGAGGCGTTGACGATGCCGACCGAGACCTCCTCCATCTGCTCCGCCGCGAGGCCGGATCGGTCGAGCGCCTCGGCGAGCACGCCGGCCAGCAGATCGTCGGGCCGGACCGATGCGAGCCCGCCGCCGTGGCGGCCGGTCGGGGTCCGCACGCCGGGGTAAACGAGGACGTCTTCCGGGGTGGCCATGATCATTGCTGCGGCTCCCGGCTGCGGAGGATGATCACCGCGGCGGCCGCGATCAGGCAGATCGAGAACGCCGCGATCAGGGTCAGCGCCGCGTTGACGGCCGGCGAGAACCCCTGCCGCAGGAGGGTCCAGATGTAGACCGGGAGAGTCGCGTCGGAGCCGGCCAGGAAGAAGGTGACGATGATCTCGTCGAAGGAGATCGTGAAGCCCAGCAGGGCCGCCGCCAGCAGCGAGGTCCGGATCGACGGGAAGGTGATGTTGATGAAGGTGCGCAGCGTCCCCGCCCCGAGATCCTTGGAGGCGTGCTCCAGGGTGACGTCGAAGGTCCTCAGGCGCTGGCCGACGATGAAGAGGATGATCGGCGTGATGAAGACGACGTGGCCGATCACGATCGCCAGCATGCCGGGGCGCACGCCGACCTCCTTCAGGGAGAGCAGCATCGCCACCCCGAGCACCATGCCGGGCATCACGAACGGCAGCGCGATCAGCGCCTCGAGAATCGACTTGCCCCGGATCTGAACCCGGTTGAAGAAGATCGCGAACCCGGTCCCGAAGACGGCCGAGATCAGCACCGCGATCAGCGACACCTTGACGCTGAAGAAGACCGCGTCGACCATCGCCTTGTCGTCGAAGAACCGCTGGTACCAGTCGGTGGTGAAGCCCTTCAGCGGCAGGTTTTGAACCGAGTTGTCGTTGAAGGAGAAGACCACCATCACCAGGATCGGCGAGTAGAGGAACAGGTAGACCAGGCCGGCAAAGACGAAGGCCGGCAGCTTGCGCCAGGGTCGGGCGCGATCGGTCCGTCTCGGGACCGTCACCGCAGCCGGGTTCACTCGGACGTCGCTCATGCCGTCTCCCCCTCGAGCACCGTTCGTTTGCGCAGCAGCAGCGAGAGCAGGCCGACCACGATCAGCGAGACCAGGACGGTGGTCACCGCCAGGGCGGCGCCGTAGGCCCAGTTGTTCAGACCGCCGAAGGCCTGGAGCACGATCGAGCCGATCATCGTGCCGCTGAAGCCGCCGACCAGTGACGGGCCGACGTAGTCACCGAAGATGATCACGAAGACGAGCATGTAGCCGATCACCGCGGCGGGCCGCGCGATCGGCCAGACCACGGTCCAGAAGGTCCGCCAGGGCGAGGCCCCGCAGTCGCCGGCGGCCTCGTAGAGGCTCGGAGGTATGCGTTCCAGCAGGGTGTACGCGCTGAGGAACACGAAGGGGATGCCGATGTAGGACATCACGATCGCCACCGCCCAAGGCGAGTAGAGGAAGATGCTGATCGGCTCGCTGATCAGGCCGATCTTCTCCAGGATCCCGTTGAGGATCCCGTTGTCTCCCAGGATGATCTTCCAGGAGAACACGCGCATGAGGAAGCTGACCCAGAGCGGCACCACGACGAGCAGCGCCGCCGGCAGCTTGAACCGGCCGAAGTGGCGGACCACGATGTAGGCCAGCGGGAAGGCGATCAGGGTGGCGATCAAGGCCGAGCCCGCGGCGATCAGCACCGATCTCAGGATGAGCGTCCTGACCGTGGCCGACTCGAAAGCCTCCTTGTAGTTGTCCAGCGTGAAGGTGTGCTGGATCCCGATGATGTCGTTGGTCCAGACGCTGTAGAGGACCAGGACGACGTTGGGCGCGATCACCAGAACCGCGACCCAGGCGATCGCGGGCAGGGCCAACAGCCAGCGGACCATGGTCCCGAGGTGGTCGCGGGCGGCCGGCCGCGAGGGCGCCGAAGCCTGAAGTCCCGGGGCGCTGACCTGACTCAACTTGGCTCGACCTCGCCCATCAGCTCGACGGGCGCATCGTCGTCCTTGATCAACACCGCGTTCTCGGCGTCCCAGCCGATCGCGACCTCCTCGCCGGCGCTGATCAAGCCGACCGAGGCCAGGGCTTTCACCCGGTAGCCGTTGGCGCGAATCTGCAGCTGGTTGTTGGAGCCCTGGTAGATGACCTCCTCGACCAGGCCCTGAAGCCGGTTGTCGCAGGCCTCGGCATCAGGCCCGAGCCGGACCGCTTCCGGCCGGACCGAGAGGTGGAACCGGCCGTCCGGAGCGGCCTCGGTCAGCTTCAACTGGAGGCCGCCGGCGTGAGCCACGCCGCCCCGGCTCTCGCACTCGAGCAGGTTCGTGCTGCCCACGAACCGCGCCACGAAAGTGGTCTGCGGCTTGGTGTAGACCTCCTGCGGTGTGCCGACCTGGTGAACCTCGCCGTCGGCCATGATCGCGATGTGATCCGACATAGCCAGGGCCTCGCCCTGATCGTGGGTCACGTAGACGAAGGTGATGCCGACGTCCCGCTGGAGGTGCTGAAGCATCACCTGCATCTCCTGACGGAGCTTCAGGTCGAGCGCTCCGAGCGGCTCGTCCAGGAGCACCAGCTGCGGCTGGGGCACGAGCGCCCGAGCCAGGGCGACCCGCTGGCGCTGGCCGCCGGAGAGTTGATGCGGCATCCGCTTCGCGAACCCGCTCACCCCGACCCGCTCGAGGAACTCGTCGACCCGCGAGTTGATCTCGCTCTTGGCGACGCCCGCCATCCGCAGCGGATAGGCGACGTTCTGCCGCACGTTCATGTGCGGGAAGAGCGCGTAGTTCTGGAACACCGTGTGAACCGGCCGCTTGTGCGGAGGACGATCGGTGATGTCCTCGTCGCCGAGCAGGATCCGCCCCTCGCTCGGCCGTTCGAAGCCCGCGATCATCCGCAGCGTCGTGGTCTTGCCGCTGCCGCTCGGGCCGAGCAGCGAAAAGAACTCACCTGACGCGATGCGGAGATCGACCCCCCGCACCGCGGCCTGGTCACTTCCCGTGTACGTCTTGGAGATCTGCTCCAGGCAGAGCGGGTCCCCGGATCCGTTGATGCCCTCCGGGCGAGTCCGGGCGCTATGGCCCGGCGTCACCCCGAGGTCGGTTTGGCCTGTTGCGGTCACGTTCCTATAGCCCGGTCTTGAACTCGTTCCACATGTCGAGCCACTCATCCAGGTTCGGCACGCGCTGCAGGACCTTCATCTTCGAGAAGAACTTCTCGGCATCCGCGGTGAACGGGATCAGCGTCGCGTCGAGGGCCTCCTGAGTCATGCCGGCCTTCTTCGCCTGCTGCGATTGCGCCTCCTGGAGGCTGAGCACTCCTGAGTTGCTGGTCTGCGCTTCATACCTCGCCTGCCACGGGATCGAAAGCGTGTAGTTGATGAAGTCGTAGCAGAGGGCTGCCTTCTTCTCGCCCGCGTGGGTCATCGCGTAGTTGTCGGTCCAGACAACCGTGCCCTCCTTGGGGATTACCTGTTCCATGGTCACGCCACCGTCACGCAGCGCCACGAAGGTCGAGATGTTGTAGAGGATGCCGGCCGTCACCTGGCCGTTGGCGAAGTCGGCGGTCTGATCCTCGATCGAGGCCGAGACGTGGGTCACCTGGCCACGGAGGTCCATGAGCGCGTCCCGCATCTCGTCCATCTGCTTGCTGTCCAGATCAAACGGGTTCTCGAAGCCGAGCATGATCGGGATCACCGGCATCTGCGTGGTCGGGTCGTCGACCATGCTCACCTTGCCCTCGAGCGAAGGGTCATACAGGTCGCGCCAGGAGGTGAGAGTGTCAACCTGGTCGGGCAGCCAGCAGAGCGGCTGATCGCCCCAGCTGTAGATGATCCCGTAGAGCTGGTCGTTGTACTGGGCGGCGTCGCGCCACGGGAGCGCCTTGATGATGTTCTTCATGTTCGGCACGTTGGACTCGTCCAACGGCACGATCAGGTCGGCGTCCGCGTAGTTCTCGATCCAGCCCGAAGTCGGCATGACGATGTCGAATGCGTCCGGGTTCGCCTTGACCTTGGCGAAGCCGTCGGGAACCCCGCCGTAGAGCTGGGTGTTGATGGTGACGCCGCGAGACTTCTCGTACTCCGCCAGCCAGGGCTGCTTGTGGTAGCTGGCCCAGGTGAACAGGTTCAGGGTCTCCCCCTTGAACGAGTCGATGTCGATCTCGCCGACGTCGACCGGGGCCGACGAAGACCCCCCGCTGTCACCGCCCCCGCAGCCGGGGAGCCCGGCGAGCGTGGCCGCGCCCAGTGCCGCGATGGCAAGCGCGCTCCGGCGGGTATACCTCTGATCCTGGAAAAACTTCTGTTGACTCATACTTCCTCCTCCTCGAACTGCTGCTCGACCGTCAAGCGGTCAGGGATTGGATGAGACCTCACGGCACCGGAGCAATGGCGGTCTGTCCGCCGTCCACAGCCAGAGTCGATCCGGTCAGGAACTCGGGAGCCTCGGCCGCCAGGTAGGTGACGACCGAGGCGATCTCCTCGGGGCGGCCCAGTCGGGCCAGCGGGTTGACTCGGGCGAAATCCTCCTCTGTTGCTTCGGCCACGAAATCCGCGATCATCGGAGTGTCGACCCATCCCGGTGAGATCGCGTTCACCGAGATGTGGTCCTTGGCGAAGTCGACCGCCATCGATCTCGCGAGCGAGATGATCGCGGCCTTGGCAGCGCTGTAATGCGCGGTCTCCGGCTCCGACCCGGTGCCGTTGACCGAAGAGAACAGGATGATCCGTCCGCCGTCGCCCTGGTCCCTCATCTGTCTGGCCGCGGCCACACCGACGAGCAGGCTGCCTCGCAGCAGGATGTCCAGGCAGACGTCCCAGGCGGCGGCGTCCATCTCAAAGGTGTGGACCGGCTCGAAGGTCGCCGCGGCCGTGACCGCCGCGTCGACGCGGCCGAGCCGCTCGACCGTCTCCTCGACCAGCGCGTCGCATTCCTCCGGGACGGCGACATCGGTCGAGCGGATCTCGACCCGTGAGTCCAGGCCCGCCGCGCCGATCCGGTCGCGAACCGCTTCGAGCGGCTCGACCCGGCGGCCGGCCAGCATCAGGTCGAAACCGGCCGCGGCCAGAGACTCGGCGCTGGCCGCCCCCATGCCGGAGCCGGCACCGGTGACTATGGCAACTCGGTCGTTGCTCATTGGGCCAGGAACCCCCCGTCGATCACCAGCTCGGTGCCGGTGACGTATGAGGACTCGTCGGATGCGAGGTAGAGAACGCCGTTCGAGATCTCTTCGGGCTGGGCGCCGCGCTGCATCGGCGTCGCCGCGGCGACCGCCGCCTCGACCTCCGGGCCCTCCTCCGCGCTCATCGGGGTAAGGACCAGTCCCGGGCAGACGCTGTTGACCCGGATGCCGTCACCTACGTGAGTGAGCGCGGCGCTCTTGGTCATCAGCACGACCGCGCCTTTGGTGGCCTGGTAGGAGATGTACTCCTCCGCTCCGGCGAGGCCCCAGATCGATGACGTGTTGACGATCGAGCCGCCGCCGGCCCGCTGCATCGCGGGCACCGCGGCCCTCATCCCCAGGAAGACGCCGGTCTGGTTGACCGCGATCACCTGGTTCCAGTGGTCCTCGGTCTCTTCGAGCAGCGAGGGCATGCCAAGGATGCCGGCGTTGTTGACCAGGACGTCGAGCCGGCCGAACTGCTCCTCGGCCTCACCGACCGCACGCTTCCAGTCGGCGTCGCTGGTCACGTCGAGGTGGACGTAACGAGCGACGTGGCCCCGGCCCGCGATCTCCGCGGCCGTCGCTTCGCCTTCCTGGTCGAGCACGTCGCCGAGCAGGACGCTTGCGCCCTCTTCGGCAAGACGCGCGGCGTGGGCTGCGCCCTGTCCCCGGGCAGCGCCGGAAATCAGTGCAACCTTTCCCGCCATTCGTTCACTCACAGATACCCCTCTCCTCGATTAAAGAGTCGCTGTTGGCGTCTTTTATATACCAGATGCGCTCATTGAATGCAACAAATCCCAAAACTTCCTGCCAACCTCCCCATAAGTCCGGAATTCAGCTTTGGAAAAGGGTTCCCGACCGTTTGACTTTCGCCTTCAGTTGCTCTAGACAGGGCGGTATGACTTCAAATCGAGGTACCGGCAACATCGGTCTGCGTTGGGATCCGCGCTGGGATCCAGCCGATCTCCCAGCCATCGCCAAGGAGGCGGAAGAGCTGGGATTCGACGAGCTCTGGACGGTCGAGGACTGCTTCTCTTCCGGCGGGATGACCTCGACCGCGATCGCCCTCGCGTCCACTTCGAGCATCACGATCGGGATCGGATTGCTGCCGGCGATCGTGCGCAACCCGGCGATCACGGCGATGGAGCTGGCGGTGCTCGCCCGGACCTATCCGGGTCGTTTCGTACCGACCCTGGGCCATGGCGTGGAGGACTGGATGCTCCAGATCGACGCCCGTCCCCCCAACCGGATGACCGTGCTCGAGGAGACCGTCACAGCCGTCCGCTCGCTGCTCGCCGGAGAGACCGTGAACACCCAGGGCAAGCACGTGAAACTCAGCGATGTCTCCCTGGAGCACCCGCCCGCCAAACCGCCGCCGGTGCTGATCGGCACCACCGGCCCTCGGGGGCTCGCGCTGGCCGGCCGGGCGGCCGACGGCTTCGTCATCGTCGAGGTCTCATGCCCGGCGGCCGTGCGGTGGGCGCGCGCGACGGCCGGGCCGAACCCGGGTCACGTCGTCGTGTACTCCTACCTCAGCATCGATGACGACGATGCCGCGGGCGTGGCCGCGATCCGTCCGCAGATCGAGGCGTGGATGAGAAGCGGCGACTTCCCCGACATGGCCGAGCAGGCCGGGATCGGCCGCGATGGCTCGGGGCCGCTCAGCGACGAGATGATCCGGTCGATGGCGACCGCCGGCAGCCCGGAGTCCTGCCGTCAGACCATCCTCGGGCTCTGGGAAGCCGGGGCCGACAGCGTCATCCTGCTGCCGCGGCTCGGCGAAGGGATGGAACAGATGCAGCGCTTCGCGGCGGAGGTCCTGCCCGGGCTGAAGCCCCAGGCCTAGGAAAGAAGCAGCCAGTCGTCGTATCGCGCGAAGGCGAACGGCAGGTACGCGTCCGGGTCGATGGTGCCGACGTGCTCGTTGCGGGAGACGACGTCACCGTGGACGAACGAAGCGCCGGACGGCTCGCCGATCCCCAGTTCGCTGGGCGTGTCATGCGGCCCGTCGGTGAGCGCGAGACTGACCTGGCCCTCTTCGCGGCGATGCTCACCGAGCTCG
The DNA here is from genome assembly GCA_044464425.1 of Solirubrobacterales bacterium. Classification (GTDB taxonomy): domain Bacteria; phylum Actinomycetota; class Thermoleophilia; order Solirubrobacterales; family 70-9; genus 67-14. The sequence continues at coordinate 60,869 of JBIQLL010000004.1, forward strand.
AAGGTGGCCATGTTGACCGTCACCTCGCCTTCGATGCCGGAGCCGTCGGGAACCCAGCGATGGCTGATGTTGAAGTTTCGCGACTGGCCGCCGGCCCTTGTCTCGGACTTCTCGCGGGCCATCTCGATCGCGATGATCGGGACGCCGTAGCGCGAGATCGATCCCCGGATCGCCCGCTCGCTCTCGACCAGGCTCACTTCCGCCTTCCGCTTCGGCTCACCGAAGGTCTCGCGCCCGAACGCGATCGCGGCGGCGGTGTCCATGTACATCGCCAGCACGTAGAGCCCTTCGTGGCCGCCGAACCGACAGGGGGCGTATATGCCCCCGCCCTTGAAGCGCCCCACCGGGCTCTCGCCCCACTCGCCCACTTCCACCATCACTCGAGTCGGGGCGACCAGCTCGAACTCGGGCGGGACCGAGGATCGCAGTCTCTCGGGATCAGCCGGGCATTCCGCCTGGAGCATGCGAGAGTCGTTGAAGAACGGCCGGCCGATCACCTTCAGGAGCGAATCCACCTCCGCCGACGAGCGGCGAAACATCAGCCCGCCTCCGTTCGGTACGCCCGCAGCATCACGATGAATTGCATTCATTGAATATATCAACGCGGCGCCCCCGTTCGGGCACGGCCGCATCCTCGATCGCGATCCGAAATATGATGGTCCGATGCCACCCGTTTCCGCTCAGTACAGCGTCACCGTCCGCGTCGAACTCGATGCCCGTCAGGAGCCGCTCGGCAAACTGACCGCGGCAATCGCGGGAGCCGGTGGTCAGCTCGTAGGCGTAGACCTGATCCCGGGGGCCGGGATCGAAGGCAAGCGGGTGCGCGAGTTCACGGTGGACGCGGTGGACCAGGAGCACTGGGAGCGGATCCTGCGCGGGATCGGTTCGATCCGCGGGGCCCGGGTCATGGAGTACACCGACCGCACCATGCAGATGCACCGGGGCGGCAAGGTCTCGGTCGAGAACAAGTACCCGCTCAAGACCCGCGACGACCTCTCAATGGCCTACACCCCGGGTGTGGCCCGGGTCTGCACGGCGATCAACCAGGACCGCCAGCTCGCCTTCGAGTACACGATCAAGAAGAACACGGTCGCCGTGGTCTCCGACGGAACCGCCGTCCTCGGGCTGGGTGACATCGGCCCCGAAGCGGCGATGCCGGTCATGGAAGGCAAGGCGATGCTGTTCAAGGAGTTCGCCGGGGTCGACGCTTTTCCGATCTGTCTCAACACGACTGACACCGACGAGATCGTGCGGGCGGTCGAGATGATCGCCCCGACCTTCGGCGGGATCAACCTGGAGGACATCTCCGCCCCGCGCTGCTTCGAGATCGAGGACCGGCTCAAGGAGTCGATCGACATCCCGGTCTTCCACGACGACCAGCACGGCACCGCGGTGGTGACCATGGCCGCTCTGTTCAACGCGCTGGAGATCATCGGCAAGCCGATCGAGGAGCTGCGGGTGCTGATGGTCGGCCTCGGCGCCGCCGGCGTCGCGGTGACCAAGATGATGCTGGCCGCCGGCCTCACCCACGTGGTCGGCTGCGACCGTCGGGGCGCGCTATCGACCACCCGCGAGGATTACCTCTCCGGCGAGATGACCGGGATCAAGAAGTGGTTCGCGGAGAACTCGAACCCGGAGCATCTGCTCGGCGACCCGAACGACGTGATCGAGGGCATGGACGTCTTCGTCGGTCTCTCCGGACCTGGCGTGCTCGAGGCCGAGTCGTTGGGCAAGATGAACCGTGACGCGATCGTCTTCGCGATGGCCAACCCGGACCCGGAGGTCGCGCCCGAGGAGGCCGCCAAGTACGTGCGGATCATGGCCACCGGCCGCTCCGACTACCCGAACCAGATCAACAACGTGCTCTGCTTCCCGGGGATCTTCCGCGGCGCGCTGGACGCCGGGGCGCCGCAGATCACCGAGGAGATGAAGATGGCCGCCGCCCGCGGCATCGCCTCGGTGGTCGGCGACGACCTCGCCGAGGACTACATCATCCCCTCGGTCTTCGACCGCGATGTCGCCCCGCGAGTGGCCGAGGCCGTGGTCCAGGAGGCGAAGCGCGCGGGCGACGCCCGCTTCCACGTCGAGACCGGCGCCTTCACCACCCTCGGTTGAGCCGCAGCGACATCGCGGCTCAGAAGGCGGCGAGGCCCCAGCCCCAGACGACCTTGTCGCGGCGGTCACGGATCACCTTGTTCCGGTGCCCTCCCGAGCCGGTCGTGACCGTGTCCCGCCGACCGTTCTTCGCGTCCAGGGTGTCGATGCCTTCACGGCCCAGCAGGCTGGACTTGCCCTGCTGGGCGCGGTGACGCCGGCCGATGATCAGCCAGTCGTCGTACCGGCTTCCTTCCAGCCGCTCGATATCGGGGGAGAAGGTCGTGGGCGCCGCGCACGAGCCGCTCTTCCACCGGGCGTAGCGGCGGCTCAGGTCGGCCTTCACACCGCGACTCGCGCCGGCGAAGACGATGCTGTCGTTGCCCGCGCTACCGACTAGTTTCGAACCCTGGCAGACGTTGCCGACGTGGAAATGGTCCGTGTCCGGACCGCCGATCGCGGTCACCCGGTCGTTCGAGTAGATCAGGTTGACTCCCCCGCCGCCGCGCAGGACGCTGCCGGCGCTGCCGTAGGAGGTGGAAATGAAGTCCTTGCTGGGACCACCGTCCACGACGTTTTTGCCGGTGCCGCCGCTGAGCGTGGTCGACATCGTCTTCGGGATCGAGCTCTCGAGACTGATGGTGTCGTCTCCGTCGCTGCCGTAGACCAGCATCCCGTCCAGGCCGTTGCGATCGGCCGGGCAGCGAATCGTCTTCGCGACCGTCGAGTTCGGCGGCTGATCGACGCCCCGGCAGTTCCCGGAGGGCACCCCGCCGGCCGCCACCCTGACCTGGAACCACTGGTTCGCGTCGTCGTAGCCGACCGAGACGTCGTCGTCCTGCCGCCCGCCCATCACGATCGGGATGCCTCCATCGCTGATGTCGACCAGGGCCAGGCGGTTGCCGAAATTGCCGGGCGATTCCCGGTTGCAGCGAGTCGATTCGGCGAAGCCACCGCAGGTGTTTTCCCCAAGGCCGCCATCGACGCTGTCGCCGTCACCGCTGTTGCCGGTGATCACGTCATCTCCCAGTCCGCCATCGATGTGATTGACCACGCCCGGAGCGCCGGTGATCTCATCGTCGAAGGCAGACCCGATCACGTTCTCGAGAGAGTCCAGTTTGTAGCGGGTGGTCCCGAGCGAGGTGCCGGCCCGCAGGTCGACGATCACGCCGGTGATCCGTCGGCCGCCGGGCGGCGTGTGGGCAGCGTAGGAGATCGTGTCATCGCCCGGCCCACCGAATACCTTGGCCAAGCCGCGCCCGGTGGTCACGAAGAGGTCGTCGCCTTCGTTGCCGCGGAGTTTCTTGATCCCGGAGTGGGTGATGATCGTGTCGTTCTTCGGGGTCCCGTAAACCCAGTCGTCACCCTCGCCCGCGTCCAGGAAGGCCGGTCCGTTGTTGTTCGGCTGATCCGCACGAAGGCGGTCGTTGCCTTGCTCGCCGAAGAGCTTTTCCTTGACGCCGTCGCTGGTGATCCCACCGTTCGAGTAAAGGAAGTCGGTGCCGTTACCGCCGTGGATCTCGGAAATCGCCTCGCCGAGGCTGTAGATGCGGTCCGACCCGGTGAGCCCGTAGAGGCGATTCCCGGTGCCCGAGTAGTCGAATATCCGGTCGTTGCCTCCCATTCCTTTAACCGTGTCGCGGTCCGGCAGGCCCTGGGGATTTCGGGTCGGTCCGGCGTAGATCAGGTCGTGGCTTTTCGAGCCCACTATGTGGTCGTTGCCGAGACCACCGTGGACCACGCCCTTCTTGGTCTTCACGTTGAGCGAGATCCGATCGTCCCCGGGACCACCGTCAACGCTGACCCGGTTGCCTTTCCCGGTCCGAATGCGGTCATTGCCCGAATCGCCGAAGATCCGCAGCTTGTTGCCCTTCTCGGTGACGATCAGGTCGTTGCCAGACCCTCCGTGGACCGTCGCATCACCCTTCGCGGCGTAGATCCGGTCGTCCCCGGCGCCAGCATCGGTGAAACTGGTTCCCTTGCCGGCACGGATCGTCTGCGAGCCCTCACCGGCACAGACGCGACTGAACGGTTTCGCGATCACCGTGATCCGGTCGCCGCCAACCCAGGCCACGTCCTTGTACTCCAACCTCACGGTCTTGTGGTTGCCGGTGATGACCCGGTTGATCCTCTTGCCGAAGCACTTCTTCGGCCTTGCATCGGCCGACCCGGCCGGCGGCAGCAGCACCAGCCCGACCGCGAGCGTGGCCAGAACGGCCACGATCACGGCCAGCGGCAGTTCTCGACGGTCTGTATCGGTCTCGGTCACGAAGTTGGTGAGGTTCAGTACCCCGCGGCCGGGATCCTCACGCTCGAAAACAGCCCGACTCCCGAGAACTCTAGACTAGGCGCGATGTCTGAACCGCATGGGCGGCCACCCGGCCGCATCCTCGTCACCGGCGGCACCGGTCTGATCGGCTCCGCTCTATGTAACGCCCTGATCGATCGCGGCGACACCGTGGTCGGCCTGAGCCGCGACCCCGAGAGGGCCGGTCGCAGCCTCCCCCGGGTTGAGTGGCACGGCTGGGAGGCGGTCCGTGAGCGGCCGCCGCGCGAGGCGTTCGAGGGCGTCGACGCGGTCATCAACCTGGCCGGAGAGCCGGTCAATCAGCGCTGGAACGACGAGGTTCGGGACCGGATCGCCCGCAGCCGGATCAAGGCGACCAAGAACCTGGTCGCGAAGATCGCCGCCCTGGAGGAGCGTCCCCGCGCCCTGATCTCGGCCTCGGCGATCGGCTATTACGGCAACCGCGGCGATGAGCTCCTCTACGAGGATGCCGGCCCCGGCAGCGACTTCCTGGCCAAGGTGGTCGCCGGCTGGGAGGAAGCGGCCCGCTCGGCGGAGGAACACGGCCTGCGGGTGACCACGATCCGTTCCGGACACGTGCTCGATCCTCGCGGCGGTCTGCTCAAGGAGCTGCTGCTGCCTTTCAAGATGGGGGTCGGCGGTCCGATCGCCGGCGGCAACCAGTACATGTCCTGGATTCATCGCGACGATGAGATCGGGATCCTGCTCTGGGCCTTGGAGAACGAAGCGGTCGCCGGCCCGGTCAACGCGACCGCGCCGAACCCGGTCACCAACAAGGATTTCTCGAAGGCCCTCGGCCACGAGCTGGGACGGCCGGCCGTCGTGCCGCTGCCCGGTTTCGCGATCGACATCGTCAAGGGCAGCGGGGTCGGTCACGCGGCCCGGGAGGGGCAGCGGGTCTTTCCCCGGAAGGCGATCGACAACGGCTACGAGTTCAAGCAGCCGGAGCTGGCCGGGGCCCTCGCCAACCTGCTCGGCTGAGCGGGGCTCTCAGCCGAAGAAGACTTCGGCTTCGGCGTAAAGCGCGGGCGGCACCGTCTTCAGTTGGGCGACCGCGTCTTCGAGCGCGACCAGCTCGATCTCGGTGCCGTGAAGCGCGGCCATCGTGCCCCAGTTACCCTCGTTCGCCGCGGCGATCGCGTGCAGACCGCACCTGGTGGCCAGCACCCGGTCGAAGGCGGTCGGCGAACCGCCGCGCTGGATGTGGCCGAGGATGGTCGCCCGGGCGTCGCGGCCCGTGCGCTCGCGGACCTGGCTTTCCAGCCAGTTGCCGACCCCGCCCAGGCGGATGTGGCCGAAAGCGTCGGTCGAGTCATCCTGGGTCTCGGGGAAGCCGCCGGCCGGGACCGCTCCCTCGGCGGTGACGAGGATCGGCGCGTGGCCGCTTTCGAAGCGATGCTCGAGATGCCGGCAGACCGCGTCGAGGTCGAATTCCCGCTCCGGGATCAGGATGACGTCCGCGCCGCCCGCCATGCCGGCGTGGAAGGCGATCCAGCCGGCGTGGCGGCCCATCACCTCGACGATCATCGTCCGGTGGTGGCTCTCGCCGGTGGTCCGCAGGCGGTCGATCGCCTCCATCGCGATGTTCACGGCCGTGTCGAAACCGAAGCAGTAATCGGTCGCGCCGAGGTCGTTGTCGATCGTCTTCGGCACCCCGATCACCTTGACCTCCGCTTCGGCCAGCGCCCGCGCGACCCCGAGCGTGTCTTCGCCTCCGATCGCGATCAGCCCGTCTACCTCCGCCGCGGCCAGGTTCTCGCGGATCCGCGCGATCCCGCCTTCTTCCTTCAGCGGGTTCGTGCGCGAGGAGCCGAGGATGGTTCCCCCGCTGGCGACCAGTCCCTCGACGTCGGCCGGGGCCAGATCCCTGAGGTCACCGGTCAGCGGGCCGTGCCAGCCGTCACGGAAGCCGACGAACTCGTTTCCCCACTCCTTGCTGCCCCGGATGACCGCGGCACGGATCACGGCGTTGAGGCCGGGGCAGTCGCCCCCGCCGGTCAACAGCCCGATCCGCATCGACTACTCCTTGGGGGAGCGGCCAGGCAGGGAGTCTTTGACCTTGAGGACGGTCGGGTGGGTGACGTGAATCAGGGCGCCGATGAACAGGACCCCGAAGAAGATCAGGCCGGCGACCGGGCCACCCTGGGCCTGGGAGTACGAGAAGACCGCGAGGGCGATCGCTACGAAGAAAGTAACCGGGATCAGCATCGGTTCGAATCCTACCGGACGCCGGAGCGGGCCGACGCCACGGCCCCCGCCGTTTCGGCCATGAACTCCGCGACCGCCTCGGCGGCCCCTTCGGGGCCGGCTTCGGCGGCGATCCGGACCAGCCTGGAGCCGATGATCACGCCGTCCGCCACTCGTCCCACGGTCGCCGCCTGGTCGGGCGAGCCGATCCCGAAGCCGACCGCGACCGGAAGTTCAGATCTGGACTTGACGTCCTCGACCAGGCCTTCGAGGCCGGCGGAAACCTCGCGCCGCTCGCCGGTCGTTCCGACGCTCGAGACCAGATAGATGAAACCGGCCGCGATCCGGCTGATCTCAGCCCGCCGCTGGCCGAGCGTGGTCGGTGCGATCAGCGGCACCACGGCCAGGCCGGCCTCGGTGAGCCGCGAGCGGATCTCCTCGTCCTCGCCCAGCGGCAGGTCGGGCACGATCACGCCGGCCGCGCCGGCTTCGACCGCGCGCGACGCGAAGGCGGACGGGCCGCCACCCCCCAGGATCGTGTTCGTGTAGACCATCAGCACGACCGGGACCCGGTCGGCGACCTCGCGGCAGACGGCCAGCACGTCGTCCAGCCTGGTCCCTGCCGCCAGCGCCTTGACCGCGGCCTCATGGATGACCGGCCCGTCGGCCAGCGGATCCGAGAACGGCACGCCCAGCTCGATCAGGTCGGCGCCGTTGTCGACGTAGGAACGGGCGATCCGGATCGAAGTCTCACGGTCCGGGAAGCCGCCCATCATGTACGGCATCAGGGCCGCCCGGCCCGCCGCGTCGCAGGCCTCGAAGGCAGCCGCGATCCGCTCGGCTCCCAGGTTGGCGCCGCCCTTCACGATGCGTCCTCCAGGCCCAGCACCTCGGCCAGGTCCTTGTCCCCGCGGCCGGAGAGGCAGAGAAGGTCGTATCCCTCGGCGGAAGCGCTCCTCCCCTCGCCCAGGATCCAGGCGATCGCGTGCGAGGACTCGAGCGCCGGGATGATCCCCTCGAGGCGGCTCAGCCGGCGGAAGGCGGCGAGCGCCTCGCGGTCGGTGACCGCGACGTAGGTGGCACGACCGATGTCACGGAGATGGGCGTGCTCGGGGCCGGTGCCAGGGTAATCGAGGCCGGCCGAGACCGAGTGAGCCTCGAGGATCTGGCCCTCCTCGTCGGTCAGCACCGCCGAAAGCGAGCCGTGGAGCACGGAGGTCGTGCCCGCGGTCAGCGAGGCGCCGTGCTTGTCGGTGTCGAGGCCGTGGCCGGCCGCCTCCACCCCGACCAGCTCGACTCCTTCGTCCGGCACGAAGGCCGCGAAGGTGCCGATTGAATTGGAGCCACCGCCGACGCAGGCAATCACCCGCGAGGGCAGCTCGCCCTCGGCTTCGAGCGCCTGCTCGCGAGCCTCGTCGCCGATCACCCGCTGGAGATCCCGGACCAGCTCGGGGAAGGGCGCCGGCCCGACCGCCGAACCGATTATGTAGTGCGTGTTCGCCACGTTGGTGACCCAGTCGCGGATCGCGGCGCTGACCGCTTCCTTGAGCGTGCGGGCTCCGGCCTCAACGGCCACCACCTCCGCCCCGAGCAGCTTCATCCGCTCGACGTTCGGCTTCTGGCGACGGATGTCCTCGCTGCCCATGTAGACGACGCACTCCAGGTCCAGCAGGGCGCAGGCGGTGGCGCTGGCAACCCCGTGTTGGCCGGCGCCGGTCTCGGCGATGATCCTCGGCTTGCCCATGCGCTTGGCCAGCAGGGCCTGCCCGATCGCGTTGTTGATCTTGTGGGCCCCCGTGTGGTTGAGGTCCTCCCGCTTCAGGTAGACCTTGCGGCCCGCCTCCTCGCTCAGCCGCGGCGCCAGGTAGAGCGGGGTCGGGCGACCGACGTAATCGCGCAGCAGCAGTCTCAGCTCGTCGGTGAAGGCGCTGTCTTCCCGCGCCTCGGCCCAGGCGCTGGTCAGTTCGTCGAGCGCCGGGATCAGCGTTTCCGGCACGTACCGGCCGCCGTAGGGTCCGAAGCGGCCCGGCAGCTCGCCGGCGGTCGAGTCCGCGATGTTCCTGCTCATGCGCCGGCCACCGGGGTGTAGCGGGCCGCCGCGAAGAAACTCGCGAGCTTGCCGTGGTCCTTGATGCCGGGGGTCTTCTCCACCCCGGAGGCGACGTCCACCGCGTCGGGCCGGACGATCCGGATCGCCTCGGTCACGTTGTCGGGGTTGAGGCCCCCGGCCAGGATCGTCGGGATGACCGAGTGGTAGTTGGCGAGCAGGTCCCAGTCGAAGGTCTCCCCGGTGCCGCCATAGGCGCCCTTGCGGCCGGTGTCGAAGAGGTGGAAGTCGGTGAAGCGGTAGGCCGTGCTGGCCCGCACGTCGGCGTGATTCTCGATGTGAAATGCCTTGATCACCTTGAGGCCCGTGCGACGGTTCACCTCGGTGCAGAAGCTGGCCCCCTCGTTGCCGCTCAACTGGATCATGGTCAGCTGCGCGTTCTCGGTCGCCTGGACGACCCGCTCGATGGTCGGGTTGACGAAAACCCCGACCACTTCACAGCGCCGCCGGAACTCCTCGCCGATCCCCGCGGCGACCGACGCCTTGACGAAACGCGGGCTCTCCTTGTGGTGGATCAGCCCGATCGCCCAGGCCCCGTGCTCCACGGCGGCTTCGGCATCGTCCAGATTGGTTATTCCACAGACCTTGACCTTCACCAGTCAAGGGTATGACAACGACCCGCCCGGCTGCCATTTCGGGGCCGGACGGGTCGTCGGGGAGAGAGAACTGCTGGGTGTGGCTACTGGCCGAAGCCGGGTGGAAGCTGCTCCGAGCCGCCTGGCTGCGAACTGGTCTGATCCGCCGCGGAATCAGCGGGTCGGGTCCCCAGGGTCACGGTGACCGTCTTGCTGTCACCGTCGTGCTGGACTTCCAGATCGAGCTTGTCCCCGACCTTGGCATCGTTCACGGCGGCGATCAGATCCTCCATCGAGCTGAGTTCCTTGCCGTTCACCTTGGTGATCACGTCGCCGCCGGTCATCACCCGCTGGCCCTCGATCGTGACCGCGGTATCGCCGGCCTGGATCCCAGCCTTGGCGGCCGGGCCGTCCTTCGGCGCCGTCTGGACCAGGACGCCCTGATCGGTGCCGAGGTTGAGGGCGTCGGCGAGCTGCGAGTTGATCGTCGCGCCGCTGATGCCGAGGTACGCGTGCTCGACCTTGCCGCCGTCCTTGAGCTGGTCGACCACGTCCTTGACGGTGTTCGACGGAATGGCGAAGCCGATCCCGACGTTGCCGCTGGTGCTGCTGCCGCTGCCGGTGGCGATCTGCGAGTTGACCCCGATCACGTTGCCGTCGGAGTCGATCAGCGGACCGCCGGAGTTGCCCGGGTTGATCGCCGCGTCGGTCTGGATCACGTTCGAGATCGCGTACTGGTTGAGGCTCGAGATCTCCCGCTGGAGGGCGGAGACGATGCCGGTGGTCACGGTGCGGTCGAGGCCGAACGGGTTGCCGATCGCCACCACCGGGTCGCCGACCTTGACGTCGGTCGAGTCACCGAGAGAGAGCGGCTTCATCTGCTCCTCGGGCGCGTCGACCTTGATCAGGGCGAGGTCGGTCGAGGGATCGGTCCCGACCACCTCGGCGTCATAGACCTCGTCCGAGTCACCGAGGGTGACCGTGATCTTCTTCGCTCCTTCGATCACGTGGTTGTTGGTGACCATGTGGCCGTCGGTGTCGATCAGGAAGCCGGAGCCGGTCGCGGTTCCGCTCTCCGACTGACCGTAAGGATCGAAGGGGTTCGAGGAGCCGGTGCTGATCCCGGAGGAGGTGATGAAACCGACTCCGTCGCTGTCGCGCTCGTAGATCTGGTTCACCAGGTTGGAATCACTCTTGTTCGAAGCTGGTGCTGTCGCCGCCGTTATCGGGGACTGGAGCGTGGTCTCGTCCTTGCCAATCCAGCCGGCCGCGATTGCGGCGTAGCCGGCTATGGCAACGACGAGACCACCCATGAGGGCGGCCAGAAACACGGAGCGCAGAGAGCGCTTGGGTACATCGGGAGATTCGTTCATGACGAGAATCAAATTCCATCGCCATTGACCATTCCTAAGCCAAATTCAAAGGTTTGTTAAATCAGGAGTCGCCTCCTAGGAGTCGCCTCCTGGTGGTGGTCACGCCGTGGGGTGCGGCAGGCATTCCCCGCCTCACGAACGGTGAAACTGAAAACCGAGGGTGACGACTGGAAATCAGTTTCACCCCCCATGTGCCTCTACCAGAGCCGGCCTATCCATTCTTTGTTTCTGTAGGCCGGCGGGTTTGCCTGGGAGGGCGGGTCGGACCCCGCCCGACTTGCAGTTAAGGAAGGAAGTGCTCCGTCGTGGAGTCGCTCATGCCGGCGAGGAAGCGGACCATCTCTTCCGGGTCTTCGGAGCGCATGAGGGACTCGCCGATCAGGGCGGCGTCGACGCCGACCCGCTCGAGCTCGATCAGTTCCTCGCGGTTGGAGATGCCCGACTCGGAAACCACCGTGGTCCCGGTCGGCACGTCCGTGATCAGGTCATAGGTGGTCTGGATGTCCACCACGCCGGTGTCGAGGTTGCGGTTGTTGATGCCGATCACCTCGGCGCCCGACTCGACCGCGCGCTCCAGCTCCTTCTCGTCATGAACCTCGACCAGGCAGTCGAGGTCGAGCTCGGTCGCCTTGAGCTGGAACTCGCGGAGCCGGTCGTCGTCCAGCACGGCGACGATCAGCAGCACGGCGTCGGCTCCGCGGACCGCGGCCTCGTAGAGCTGGTACTGGTCGACCACGAAGTCCTTGCGGAGGATCGGCAGGCCGCAGTTGGCCCGGGCCGAGGCCAGGTCCTCGAGCCGACCGTCGAAATGGGTCTCGTCGGTCAGCACCGAAAGCGCCGCGGCACCGCCCGCCTCGTAGGCCTTCACCTGGTCGGCCAGATGCACCCCGGGGGCGATCTCACCGGCGCTGGGCGACTTGCGCTTGTACTCGCAGATCAGCGACATGCCGGGACGGGTCAGCGCCTCCTGGAAGGGGCGATCGTGATCGCGCCCATCCAGTCTGGACTCGAGGTCCGACAGTGGAACCTGCTGGCTGCGGGCCTTCACGCCCTGACTCGCGGCCGAAATCAGTTGCTCGAGTATTCCCACGTTCTCGTGAGACCTTACTAAGACTGCCCGGTGAAACTGACCAGACGGGCGAGAACGGCCGCGGCCGCCCCGGAGTCGATCGCCTCCTGCGCCGCCTCGACGCCGGCCGCGAAGTCATCGGCCTTGCCGCCGACCAGGATCGCCGCCGCCGCGTTCAGCACCACCAGGTCGCGACGCGGGCCCTTCTCGCCTTCCAGCACGGCCCGGGTCGCGGCCGCGTTCTGCTCCGGCGTCCCCCCGACCACGTCTCCCAGCTCGGCGCTCTCAAGGCCGAAATCACCGGGCGAGACGAAGTCCTCGCGGGTGCCGCCGTCGATCACCTCGATGATCCGGGTCGGACCGGTGATCGAGATCTCGTCGATCCCGTCGTCGCCGGAGACGACCAGCGCCCGTTCGGTGCCGAGCCCGACCAGGGCCTCGGCGATCGACTCCTGGTAGCGGCGGTCGGAGACCCCCATCAGCTGGCGCTTCGCCCCGGCGGGATTGGTCAGCGGACCGAGGAAGTTGAAGATCGTCCGCACCGCGAGCGCCTTCCGCACCGGGACCACGTGGGCGGTCGCCTTGTGGTGGCGCGGTGCGAACATGAAGCCGAACCCGGTCTCCTCGATCGAGGCGGCGACCCGCTCCGGCGGGAGCTCGATGTTCACTCCCAGAGCCTCCAGCAGGTCGGCCGAACCGGAGAGGCTGGTGCTGGAACGGTTGCCGTGCTTGGCGACCGCGCAGCCGGCTCCCGCCGCGACGATCGCCGCGGTGGTGGAGACGTTGAAGGTGGAGGGTCCGCCACCGGTGCCGGCCGTGTCGACCAGGTCGCCGGGGACCGAGACCGGCTCGGCCAGCGAACGCATCGTCCGGGCCAGCCCGATCAGCTCCGGGACCGTCTCCCCCTTGGTCCGAAGCGCGATCAGGAAGGCGCCGGTCTGCACGTCATCGGAGCGGCCTTCCATGATCTCGGTCAGCACGGTCGAGGCGTGATCCGTGGTCAGGTGCTGGCCCGATGCGACCGCGTCGATCGCCCGGGTCAGAATGTCATTCGGCAACTTGGTTCCCTTCGGCTCCGGCCGGGATCTTCGCCGCGGCCTCTTCGATTGAAAGCTCGACCCCGATGAAGGTAGCGATCATCCGCTTGCCGTACGGGGTGAGGACGGACTCGGGATGGAACTGCACACCCTCGGCCGGGAGCTCCCGGTGACGGACGCCCATCACGACGTCGCCGTAGGTGGAGGTCACCTCGAGCGCAGGGGGGATCTCCCCGGCGATCAGCGAGTGGTAGCGGCCGACCGTGAGCGGGTTCGGCAGGCCGTCGTAGATCGCTCGGCCGTCGTGCTCGATCTCGGCGCTCTTCCCGTGGATCGGTTCTCCCTGGACCACGCTGCCACCGAAAGCCTGAACCATCGCCTGATGGCCGAGGCAGACCCCGAGCACCGGCGTGCCGGCCTCGGCGAAGGCGGGGATGATCTCAAGCGACACGCCGGCGTCATCGGGCGTGCACGGCCCGGGCGAGACGACCAGGCGGTCGTGGCCCTCGCCGAGCAGCTCGGCGACCGGGCGGACGTCATTGCGGACCGTCGTGACCTCAGCCCCGAGCTCACCCAGGTACTGGACCAGGTTGTAGGTGAAGGAGTCGTAGTTGTCGATGACCAGGACGCGCATCAGGCCCAATCCGGGTTCTCGCAGGCGATCTCGACCGCGCGGAACATCGCCTTCGCCTTGTTGACCGATTCCTCGTACTCGTACTCCGGCTTCGCGTCCGCGACGGTGCCGCCGCCGGCCTGGATGTGGACCTGGCCGTCCTTGATCAGCGCGGTGCGGATGTGGATCGCGGTGTCGAGGTCACCGCTCCAGGAGAGGTAACCGACCGCGCCGCCGTAGGAGCAGCGCTTGACCTTCTCCATCTCGTCGATGATCTGCATCGCTCTCACCTTCGGCGCCCCGGAGAGGGTCCCGGCCGGCAGGGCGGAGCGCAGCACGTCGAGCGCGCCGCGACCCTCGGGCAGCCGCCCCGAGACCCGGCTGACGATGTGCATCACGTGCGAGTAGGTCTCGACCACCATCAGCTCCTCGACCTCGACCGTGCCGTAGCCGGCCTCCCGGCCGATGTCGTTGCGGGCCAGGTCGACCAGCATCACGTGCTCGGCCCGTTCCTTCGGGTCGGAGATCATCTTCTCAGCCAGCCGCCGGTCCTCCTCCTCGTCGGCCCCGCGCGGCGAGGTGCCGGCGATCGGCCGGATCTCGACCCGGTCGCCGTTCACCTTGAGCAGCGGCTCCGGTGAAGCGCCGGCGATCTGGAAATCGCCGAACTCGAAGAAGTACATGTACGGCGAGGGGTTGATCGAGCGCAGGCCCCGGTAGATCGAGAGGGCGTCGGCCTTCTGCTCGGCGCTGAAGCGCTGCGAGGGAACCACCTGGAAGGCGTCGCCGGCGTGGATGTACTCGACGATCCGGCTGACCATGCCCTCGAACTCCTCGCGGGTCACGTTCGAGGCGAAGGCGGGAGCCTCGACCGCGGCGGCATCTTCGGTCACCGGCACCGGGCCGCGCAGCCGGTCGCGCACGGCCTCGATCCGGGCCGCGGCCGCTCCCCAGGCCGCCTCCAGATCCGGGTGCTCGTCGGCCCAGGCGCAGCTGAGGATGGTCAGCTCGTTGTGGAGATGATCGAAGGCGAGGACGACGTCGGTGATCATCAGCGCCAGGTCGGGCAGGCCGAGTGGATCCGAGTTCGGCTCCCCGAGCGGCTCGATCGCCCGGACCAGGTCATACCCGAAGAGACCGACCGCACCACCGGCGAAGGGCGGCAGTCCCGGCGTCTCGGCCACCCGGTAACGGGCCAGGTACTCCTTGACCCCGTCGTAGGGGTCGGGCGCCTCGATCGTTTCCAGCGGCTCTCCCTCCCCGGACATCGCGTCACCCGGGAACTCGTTGAGCCGGCCATCCGACCAGCGGATCACCCGGTGGGGACTCACCCCGATGAAGGAGTAGCGGCCGACCTGGCCGCGCTCGGCCGACTCGAGCAGGAAGCAGGGACCGCTCCCCCGCAGCTTGAGCAGGGCCGAGACCGGGGTCTCGGTGTCATCGGTGTACCGCAAGGCCACCGGAACCACGTTCGACTCGGACGTCAGCCCCCGGGCGGACTCGAGGTCGGGGGTGAGCCGCGAAGCCAGCTCAGGTGCGACGGCCATTCAGGACCTCCCCCACGTCCGCCAGGGTGATGCCCCGGCTGCGGATCAGCGCCGCCAGGTGGAAGAGCACGTCGGCCGCTTCGTTGGCAACCCGGTCGTCGGTTTCCTCCCGAACCGCACGGCTCACCTCCTCGGCTTCTTCCATCACCTTCTCGCCGGCGAAGGCCGGATCGTCCAGCAGCTTGACCACGTAGCTGCCCTCCGGCTTCTCGGCCAGGCGGGAATCGATCGTGCGGGCAAGCGTCGCCAGAGCCTCGCCGCTAACCGGCTCCGGTGTTGCGCCGGTCTCGAGGTCACGGAAGAAGCAGGTGCGCTCGCCGGTGTGGCAGGCGGGTCCGACCGGTTCGACCAGGGCGACGATCGCGTCGCCGTCGCAGTCGATCCTGAGCTGGCGGACCTTCTGCACGTTGCCGGACTCCTCGCCCTTCTGCCAGATCTTCTGGCGCGAGCGGCTGAAGTAGGTGACCAGGCCGGTCTCCTCGGTCAACCGCAACGCTTCCTCGTTCATGTAGGCAAGGGTCAGCACCTCACCGGTCTCGGCGTCCTGGGCGACGCAGGGCACCAGCCCGTTCTCGTCGAACTTCACTTCGATCGTTGCCATCTCAGCCTTCGCTTCCGTTCGAATCGGCGTCCGCGTTGATGTCGCTCTGGTCCAGCGGCAGGTACCACTGGCCGTCCTCGCGCACGAAGCTGGCCTCGTTGCCGGCACCACCGGTGAAGGTGACGTTGGCGATATCGCCATCCACCTCGACGCTCTCGACCTCGAGCTCGGGCTGTTTGCCCGCTGCCTTGAGAATCGGCTTCGTCTCGCTCACGCAGCGATCGATGTCATGGAAGGTCTTGTCAACCGCGCTCGGCTGCATCAGAAGACAGAACTCGGAGGCATCCTGATTCTTGGTCGCCTGGTTCATCTTCGCGACCAGTTCACGGACCGCCTGGTCGTCGGCGTCCGAGGTCGAGTCATCCGAGCTGCCGCAGCCGGCGGCCAGAAGGGCGGTTGCCAGGAGGGCGCAGATCGCGACTTTTCGCAGCATGCGCCAATCCTAGAGATAGCGCTCCGACGAGAGCCGGGATCGGCAATAGGCTTCCGGCCATGAAGTGGAAGAAAGGGCGGTCGGGAAACCGGAACGTGATCGACATCCGCGGCGCGAAGAAGAGCCGCGGCGGCGGTGGCGGCGGATTTGGGGGCCTTGGCGGACTCGGAGGCGGGGGCGGCCTGCCGATCCCGACCGGCAAGGGCAAGATCGGCGGCTTCATCGGCATCGTCGTGGTGCTGATCGTGATCGGGACCCAGGTGCTGGGCGGCGGCTCCGGTTCCAGCGGCGGCTTCGACGTCGGTTCGATCCTGAACGGCGCCGGACAGGTGCCGGGGGCGAACAACCCCGCGCCGATCCCGGCCGGCCAGGATCCGGACGCCGACCTCAAGGATTTCTCGGCCTACGTCTTCACCGACGCCCAGCAGGTCTGGCGCAAGGCGTTCAAGCAGGATGGCCGGCCCTGGCGGGACGCCCAGCTCGTGCTCTACTCGGACGCAGTCAGCACCGGAGGCTGCGGCAACGCGACCTCGGCGGTCGGCCCCTTCTACTGCCCGGCCGACAACCGGGTGTACCTCGACCTCAGCTTCTACAAGCAGATGAAGGACGAGCTTGGCGCCGACGGTGATTTCGCCTGGGCCTACGTGATCGCCCACGAGATGGGGCATCACGTCCAGAACCTCGGCGGGATCTCCGACCAGGTGGCCCGGGCCAAGCGCGAGGAGAGTGAGTCCCGCAACGAGATCTCGGTTCGCAACGAGCTGCAGGCCGACTGTCTGGCCGGGGTCTGGGCCTCGACCGTGTTCGACCAGCTCGAGGCAGGCGATCTCGATGAGGCGGTAGGCGCCTCCGAGGCGGTCGGCGACGACCGGCTCCAGTCAAGGGGCGGTGGCGGCGTCAATCCGGATTCGTTCACCCACGGAACCTCGGCCCAGCGCCACGAGTGGTTCAAGACGGGCTTCGACTCCGGCGACCCCGGCCAATGCGACACCTTCAGCGGGGGTTGATTCGATGAGATCGGGAAAGTGGTCCGTATTTGACCATTTTCTCGATCTCGCGAGGTGCTATCTCAGGCCGGTTGAGGACATCCTCCGGAAGCTGCCCCGCTGGAACCACACGAACTGGCGGTCCACCCGGCGCAGCTGGGTCAGCACCAGATTCATCCGTCGGGCGCAGTAATCCGGCGCGCCCTTGACCCGGACCTGGACGATGAACCCTCGCCTCGAGCTCCGCAGCCGATCGAGCACGTGGAGCGACCGGCGCCTGGCGAAGCGATCGATGCGCCAGTGCTCGACCGCCGGTCGGATCCGGGTCGCGAACCCTCCGACCTGACGACCCCGCCGGTCTCCCGGCAGCCGTTCGAAGAAGATCAGCGAGACTCGCGCGGCGCGGCTGGACCGGTAGCGGACGACCATCCGGATCCGGTGGCGTCGTTTGAAGATGAAGAAGCGGGACCGGAGCGCCCGGATGCGGCAGGCCGGCGGCGGTGCCGCGTTCTTGCCTCGCCAGGTGATGTCAAGCATCGTCGAGCTTCCCTGCAGCGAGTTACCGGCTGAGTCGGGCAGTTTCACTTCGAATCTGTAGCGCCGCTGTGAGTCCGGCTGGATCACCCCGGCGGCCGAGTCCAGACCGGAAAGCGACCCGGCGTACACCTTCGTAGAACCGGTGTAGACCGAGAGCTGCAGGGCTTCGGACAGCGCGGCGTCCGCGGGGGCCTCACCCCGCACATGAAGGCGCATCGGGATGTTTCCGCGGTTTCCGATCACGACCGATCCGTCCACGGATCCACCCGGCACCAGATCGTCCGCCGCGAGCACGGCGTGTCCCGCGCGGGAGTTGGTCATCGAGATCGCGCCCGTGGCTCGCTTCGCCACCAGGACCTCCGGATCGGTCCGCTCCCCTTCGTTCCCCGGCCATGCCGTAGCCAGGGCGATCCCGACCCCGGCCAGCACCAGCAGCGTGGCGGCGAGGCGAGTGGCGGTTCGATGCCCGCTCATCGTTCCCGCCCCAGTCGGGCTGTCTGCTCAGGTGAGCCCCAGATCGAGACCAGCAGCCAGATCCCGAGCAAGACCGCCGGCAGCGCGACCAGCCCGAGGAGTGCGATCCGCGAGTTCATCTGCCCCAGCAGATAGCCGACTTTGGGGATCCTGGCGACCACACGGCCAACCTCTTGCCCGGAGGGCACGGTCCAACGCTCCGGCGCGGTGTTCGCGTCACCGAGCGTGATCACGTGGACCACGCCGTCTTCCTCGACCATCGATTGAACCCGGTGGTTAAGTAGCCGGCCCGATCCGCCGGGATCGCTGAAGACCGCGATCTCCCCCGGCTTCAGCTGCTCCACGGCCAGCGGCATGACGATCACCTCATCGCCGGTCTCGATCGCCGGCGCCATCGAACCGGAGAGCACGCTCATGCTCTGCCCGCCCAGCAGGCGCGGCGCGGCCAGAAGCAGCAGCATCCCGCCGCAAAACGAGATCAGCGCCCAGAGCGCGGCGGTGACGAGCAGGCGCCTCATCGTCCGCCTCCGATCGGGACCAGCTCGAACTGGAGCCGCCCGGCGACGTCCTGCCCCGCGTACAGCCCGGGCGCCGACCCACCGATCCAGGCCTGGAAGTCAAACTCTCTCGATCTGCCGGGACCGAGTGGAATCAACCCGCTCCCCTTGACCAGGCCCGGCAGGGTGGTGTCGGCCAGGACCCGGGTGCCCGATGCGATCCGGATCCGGATCTGCGCCGCGGCAAGCATCCCGGTTTCAAGCTCGGCGGCGGGCAGCGCGAAGCCGACCCCCAGCGGCCGGTTCGTGATGTTCCTTACCTCGAGGCTGCCGGTCTCGAGCCTGCCGGCCCGAAGATCGCGGTCGGAGACGACCGGGAGCGGGTCGGCGTGCGAAATCTCCAGCTCGCCGACATCCGCGACAGTGACCTCCAGCGAGGCTCCGAGGCGCGGATCCTCGTTGCTGGGGCGGCTGGCCGAGACGAGCAGGAGCAGCGCAAGGAGACCGGCGACCACACCGACTGTCCTCGCGGCTCCCACTCTCGTCTCGATTCAGCCCGTAGCCGTGTCCGTTTCGGGTCAGGGGGCGACTGACTCCGCTCCCCAGGTGAACACATGCGCACCAGTGGTGTCGCCCTGGGCGGTGTTCGGAGCAGACGCACTGAGCGTGGCCCGGAACCGATAGACCACCGCGTCACCGTTCGACCAGGCCGCCGCACCCGACGGGTTGCTCAGAGCGACGCCGGTCGCATAGTCGGTGTGGTCGGTACCGAAGCTGGCGAGGGTCCCGTTGAAGACATCGCCGGCACTGCTGTCCGGGGTGAATCCGGTGCAGGTCTTGAAGCTGGGCGTGGCCTGGGTTCCCTTGGTCACCTCGAGGTTCACGTACGGCGAGAGATCAGCGGTGGCGAGCGTCGAGGTCGGCGTGAAGAGATGCACCCCGGAACTGCTGGTCCCGGTGTACTCGACCCTGATGCACGCCTCGTTGGCCGGATTGCTCTGGCCCGGTGTCGCGTCGGTCACCTGATAGAGAAACCCGCCCGCGTCATTGTCCGAGATCGCGACGGTACCCGCGCTGAACTCGTTGCCTTCGTTCGTGGTCTCGGCCGAGAACGCTCCGAACACCCCGAATGCGGCCACCGAACCGAAGACGGCGACCGTGACCAGGCTCGCCATCACTTTCTTCTTCCTCGTCCAGATCATGCTGTTCTCCTCCTTCTCCGCGGTTCCCACCGCGACCGGCGAGGCGTTACTCCTCGCCCTGTTTGACGGGGCTCCCGAAAGAGCCCGATTGACACGTTCCTCGTCCCTGCGTCAAAGGCACACATAGAGCAGTCCCAAAGCGTTGACGGTCACCGACTTGGTCGTCTCCTGCGAAGTCCAGCCCCAGGCCGTCACCTGCGCCCTCAGGCGGTAATCGCCGAAGAGCAGCGGCAGCGTGTTCTTCAATGCGTACTGGGTGCTGGCGGTGTTGGTGACCCCGCCGTTCGGATCGGTCACCTGGTAGCTGACGGTGCCCCCCGGCACGGTGACCGGGTCCCAGACCAGTCGGGGGTTGAGCAGGTTGAGCAGCCCCGCGCAGCCGAAGTTCTGCGGCACCGGGATGCTCAGCGCGGTGACCTGGTTGGCGCCGGAGCCGGTCGAGGAGGAGAAGGAGCCGAAGGCGGTCCCGGCGATCGCGGTCAACAACAGGGCCCCGCACACCATTGCGATCACCAAGCGCCGCATCAAGCCGTTGTCACGATCCCCAAATCTCACATCACTCCTCCAGGATGCGAATCCAATCGGTGGGACTTATGCAATCAGGCTGACGAACAAACTGACGCTTGTCAAGTATCCGGGGTCAGTCGATGCCGAGGCGGTCCAGCATGTCTTCGTCCCGGCGCCACTTGCGGCGTACCTTCACGTGGAGGTCGAGGTGGACCTTGCCGCCCAGCTCGTTCTCGATGTCCTTGCGGGCGCCGGTTCCGATCTCGCCGATCTTGAAGCCCTTCTTGCCGATCAGGATCCTCTTCTGGGAGTCGGACTCGACCCAGATCTCGGCGTCGACCAGCCAGAGGCCGTCTTCGCGCTGATCGATCCGGGTCACCCGAGCCTCGACCGAGTGGGGGATCTCGTCCCGGGTACGAATCAAGGCCTGGCCGCGGATCAGCTCGGCCAGAAGCAGTTCGCGAGGCTGGTCGGAGTGATCCTCCGGCGGGTACATGTACGGGCCCTCCGGGACGATCGAGGCAAGGTGCGAGGCGAGCTCCGGGACGCCCTCACCGGTCAGGGCGCTGACCGGGAAGACCTCGTCCACCCCCTCCAAACCGGCTGCGTCGATCAGAACCGGCACGATGTTCCGGCCGAGCCGGTCGGCCTTGTTCACCGCGCAGACGATCGGCAGCGATGCTTCACCCGCACGGGCCTTGAGCAGGATGCTGGCGATGAACCGGTCTCCCGGGCCGACCCCCTCCTCGCCGTTGACCACCAGCAGGGCGACGTCGGCGCCGGCCAGCTCCGCCTCGACCTTGTGCTGCATGCGGCTGGTCAACTCGTCCCGGGGCCGCTGAACTCCGGGCAGGTCGACCAGCACCAGCTGGGTGCCGGCTTCGAGGTCGGTCGCCACGCCGCGGATCGCCCGACGGGTGGTCTGGGGACGGACCGAGGAGATCGCGACCTTGGCGCCGACGATCTGGTTGACCAGGGTGGACTTTCCCACGTTGGGACGGCCGGCCAGACCGACGAACCCGGAACGGGTCGCTACCGGCTCACTCAACTTCGGCCTCCACGGTCATCCTCGGCTCGATCCCGAGCCCGGTCACGATCCGCTCCTGCAGGTCGAGCATCTCGCCCTGATCGGTCTCGTGGTCGTAGCCGCAGAGGTGCAGGACCCCGTGGACCACGGCCTCGATCTCACTCACGCAGTACTCCGGGCAGAGGAAGACGTCCCCCAGCTCGACCGGCCCGGGACCCCCGTCCTCGTCGACCGGGAACGAGAGCACGTCGGTGGCGCTGTCCTTGCCGCGGTACTCGCGGTTCAGCTCCCGGATCCGCCCTTCGCCCACGGCTTCCACCGCGAGGTGACCCTCGCTCACGCCGACCGCCTCCAGGGTCGCAGCAACGGCCGGCCTGAAGGTGGCCGGCACGTCCTCGAGCTCAAGGCTCAAGAGCCCTCGCCCGTGCCGGGCCGAGCCGGCAGGCCGGTGCTGCCCTTGTCGCGCTCGGCGTACTCGCCGTAGGCGGCGACGATCTGCTGCACGAGGCGGTGGCGGACCACATCCTTGCCCCCGAAACGGATGAACTTGACGTCCTCGACCCCGGTCAGGATCTCCTTGACCACCACCAGTCCGGAATCCCGGTCTCGGGGCAGGTCAATCTGGGTGACGTCGCCGGTCACCACCATCTTCGAGTTGAACCCGAGCCGGGTCAGGAACATCTTCATCTGCTCCGGCGTGGTGTTCTGGGCCTCGTCGAGGATCACGAAGGCGTCATTGAGGGTACGGCCGCGCATGAAGGCGAGCGGCGCGACCTCGATCACGCCGCGGTCGAAGTAGCCGTTGACCCGGTCCGGGTCGAGCATGTCGTAGAGCGCGTCGAAGAGCGGGCGCAGGTACGGGTCGACCTTGGCCTGGAGGTCGCCGGGCAGGAAGCCGAGGCTCTCCCCCGCTTCGACCGCGGGACGGGTCAGGATGATCCGCTGGACCTCACCCTCGATCAGGGCCGCCGCGGCCATCGCCACCGCGAGGAAGGTCTTGCCGGTGCCGGCCGGGCCGATCCCGAAGGTGATCGTGTTCTCGCGGATCGAGTCGACGTAGAGCTTCTGGTTGACGGTCTTCGGCACCACCCGCGTGTTGCGGTTGTGCCAGACCACGTCGTCGAGCACCTCCGCCGGACGGCGCGAGGATTGGATCGCGTTGGTGACCGAGCTGACCGTGGCCGCCTCGACCTCGTGGCCACCCTCGATCAGGCCGATCATCTCGTCCACCAGGCGGGCGGCCCGGTCGTTCTCGGCGTCGTCGCCTTCGAGGGTGAGTTGGTTGCCGCGCAGGTGGACGCGGCTGGTGGTGCTTTCCCGGAGCGCGCGGAGGACCGAGTCCTCGGAACCGGCCAGGTCGGCCGCCACGTCGTTGTCCAGGGTCAGGGTTCTACGCGCCAAGTTGGTTTCGAACCTCCGTGCTGACCCGCTTGCCGTCGGCGCGACCTGCGACCTCCTCCTTGAGGAAGTTCATGACCTGCCCCATCTGCTTCTGCTCGGTCGCCCCGGTCTCGGCGATCGCGTCCTTGACCAGGCCGGCCAGCTCCTCGTCGCTGAGCTGGGCCGGCAGGTAGGCGGTGATCAGCTCCGCCTCGAAGCGTTCGTCCTCAGCCTGCTCGTAGCGGCCGGCGTCGGCGTAGGCCTCGGCCGCTTCCATCCGCTTCTTGCGTTCGCGCTGCAGAGCGGCGACCTCGTCGCCCTTCCCCAGCTTGTTCTCCTGCTGCAGGACGTCCTGGATCATGCGCAGAGCCGAGGCGCGCTTACGGTCGCCCGCTTTGAGGGCGGCCTGCGCATCAACCTTGATCTGTTCGGCTGCTGACATGCACCTAGGGTACCTGCCTCGGTGCGGGCAGCGGTTCAGGGCGGGTCGGCGTGCGAGGTGCGGGGACCGAACGCCGCGTAGAACACGACCCCTCCCGCGGTCACGACGGTGCCGTAGAGGAGCATGATCGCGTAGGTGCCGTTGACCAGGCCGAGGCCGATCAGGGCGACGCCGATCCCGGCGGCGAAAGCGAAGAAGTAACGCGGCGAGCGCACCTTGAGCGCGATCAGGACGCCGGCCAGGATCGCCGCGGGTATCCAGTCGAAGAACCCGATCGGGGCGATGCAGCCGATCATGAACAGGAGGCCGACCGCGGCCCAGCCGAGGAACCTGGCCGCGGCCTGGTTGCGCGTGTTCTTCTGATCTTCGGCTGTCACAGTTCCACCTTTCCGGCCCGGCCCGCCAGCGGCAGCTGGAGGAACCTGGTCCCTACCTCGACGAAGGCGTCGACGTCTCCGGTCACCAGGAAACCGTAATCGCCTTCGCCCCGGCCTTCCGCCAGCTCGCCTCGGGCCGCCAGCTCGCGCTGGATCGCGGCGGCGATCGCGTGGCCGGCGGTGACCAGGCCCACGTCCCGGCCGAGCATCCGCTGCAGCATCGGTGCGACCAGCGGGTAGTGGGTGCAGCCGAGGATCAGCGTGTCGATCTCCGCCTTCCTGAGCGGTGCGCAGTAGCCGCGCACGGTGGTCAGCACATCCTCGTCGAAGGTCGGTCCTTTCTGGATGATCGGGGCCAGATCCGGCGCCGCCACCTCGGTCACGGTCAGGGGCCGACCGAGCCCGTCGAGAGCCCGGCGGTAGGCGCCACTGGCGACGGTGGCCGGGGTGGCCAGCACCCCGACCCGGCCGCCGGGGCTGATCGAGGCGGCGATCTCGGCCTCCGGGCCGACCACGGTCACCACCGGGACGCCCGCCCCGGCTCCGAGCTCCCGGATCTGGTCGGCCGCGGCGGCGGTGGCGGAGTTGCAGGCGACGACCAGCATCTTGACTCCACGCCCCAGCAACTCGCCGGCGATCAAGATGGCTCGTTCGCGCAGCTCGTCGGCGCTCTTGGTGCCGTAGGGGAAGTGACCGCTGTCCCCCAGGTAAAGAAAATCCTCGGCCGGCAGGGAGACGAGGCACTCGTGCAGCACGGTGAGCCCGCCGACCCCTGAGTCAAATACCCCGATCGGCAGCCCGGAACGGTTCAAGGAGCCGGCTCCGGGGTGAAGACCAGTGAGCCCCAGTCACCCATCGCGCCGCGGCCGGTCTCGACCAGACCGAACGGGGTGAAGGCGGCCAGCACGCGGTCGTACTCGGTGGTGAGCAGGCCGGAGCAGATCAAGGTCGCCGGCAGGTTGTCCGGGGCGAGGCCCGCCGCGACCGCTTCCAGCAGGGGTGCGGTCAGGTTGGCGACCGTCGTCGGCGCCAGCGGCGGCAGGCCGGCTTTCAGGTCGATCCGCTCGAAGGTGGCCGCGACCCCGTTGACCTCGGCGTTCTCGCGGGCGGCCGCGACCGCGGCCAGTTCGTTGTCGCACCCCTCGAGCGGCTTCCAGCCGAGCTTGCCCGCCGCGATGGCGAGCACCCCGGAACCGCAGCCGAGGTCGGTCAGCGGGCCGAAGGGACCGCCGTCCCGGGCGATT
Source organism: Solirubrobacterales bacterium (assembly GCA_044464425.1). Lineage (GTDB taxonomy): Bacteria > Actinomycetota > Thermoleophilia > Solirubrobacterales > 70-9 > 67-14. The sequence goes on from JBIQLL010000004.1 coordinate 85,486, forward strand.
TCGATCAACGCTTCGATGCAGAGCCTGGTGGTCGGGTGGGCGCCGGTCCCGAAGGCCTGACCCGGGTCGACCACGACCTCGGCCAGGTCCGACCGCTCCGGCTCCCAGGGGGGCCGGATCCAGACCGCCGGCCCGCTCTCGGGGTCGCCGACCAAGAGCGGCTTGTGAAAGGTCCGCCAACGGTCGGCCCAGTCGTCGGCCACTTCGCTCGCCTCGACCTGGACCCTGCCGCCGGCGATCACGGCCTCCTCTTCGCCGAGGTCGGGCAGTTCGCCTTCGGCTCCGTAGATCGCGTACTCGACGTAGCCCTCACCGCTCACCTCTTCGACCCCGCCCGGCGCGAGCACGGTCAGCTCGGCCAGGACCAGCTCAGCCTGCTCCGGCTGACAGCGGACGGCGAGCCGGATCAACCGAAGGCCCTGCGCATGCGGGAGAAGATGCCCGACTCTTTCGGCTCGCGGTTCTGGTCGGTCAGCGAGTGGTCGAGCTCTTCGGCCAGCCGCCTCTGCTCCTCGCTCAGGCTGCCGGGGATCACCACGTTGAAGATGAAGCGGTGGTCGCCGCGACGACGCGAGCTGCCCAGCCGGGGCAGCCCCTTGCCCTTGAGTCGGGCCTCGGCTCCGGGCTGGGTGCCGGCCGCGAGCTCGATCTCGTCCTCGCCGTCCAGGGTCTCGACCCCGACCCGGTCCCCGATCATCGCGGCGGTCGCGTCCACCGGGATCACGGTGATCAGATCCTGTCCGTCACGGACCATGCCCTCTCGCTCGGCGACGTGGACCTCGACGTAGAGATCACCCGGGGGCGCCCCGGTCTCGCCGGCGTGGCCGGCGCCGCCGATGCGGATCCTCTGGCCGGACTCGATCCCGGCCGGGATGTCGATCCGGTGCTTCTTCGTGGTGTGCCGGCGGCCGAGCCCCGAGCAGACCTTGCAGGGTTCTTCGGCGATCTTGCCGTCGCCGCCGCAGCGGTCGCAGGGGGTGGCGCGGACCATCTGGCCGAACGCGGTGTTCGCGACGGTGCGGAGCTCGCCGCTGCCGTCGCAGCGGTCACAGGTGCGGATCGGGGTCCCGGGCTCGGCGCCGTTGCCGTGGCAGTGCTCGCAGTTCGCGACCGCGTCGAACTCGATCTCGCGGGTGGTGCCGTCGAGGACGTCCTCGAGCTCGATCTCGACCTGGACGCCGATGTCGGCGCCCGGGGCCGGCCCGCGGGAACCACCGAAGCCGCCGCCGAAGAAGGCGCTGAACAGATCGTCGATCGAGCCGAAGCCCTGGGCCTGCGACTGGTAGCCGCCGGAGCGCAGGCCGTCGTGCCCGAAACGGTCGTAGGTCTGGCGGCGCTCATCGTCGGAGAGCACCTCGTAGGCTTCGGCCGCCTCCTTGAACTTCTCCTCGGCCTCCGGGTCATGGCCGTTTACGTCCGGATGGAGTTCGCGGGCCACCTTGCGGAAGGCCTTCTTGATCTCCTGGCCGGACGCCTCGCGGGCGACCCCGAGGACCTCGTAGTAATCGCGCTTTTGGCTCATGCGTCGTAGACGAACTCGAAGTAGCGGGAGAGTTCACGGGCGGCCTCGCCGACGCTGGCGATTGCCCGCTCGTAATCCATGCGGGTCGGCCCGACCACGCCGACCGAGCCGAGGTTGCGGTGGGCCAGGCCGTAGTTGGCGCCGATCACGCTCACGTCCTGAAGCTCGGGCTGGGGGTTCTCCTCGCCGATCCAGAGGAAGACCGAGCGTTCGTCGATCGCGGAGCGCATCATCCGGAGCACCGTCGCCTTTTCCTCGAGCGTGGTCATCAGGCGGTCGATCCGCGGCAGGTCCGAGGCCCGGCGCCGGTCGAGCAGGCGCGAGGCGCCGTCGACGTAAAGCGTCCCCTCGGGGCTCTGTTCGAGGTCGACCAGGGCGGGGGCCAGCTGCTCGACGAAGGAGGCCTCGAGCGGGCCGAGGGTCGGGTCGGCCAGCTTCGAGGCGATCCGGCGAGCCCCGAGATCGATCCCGGCGAGGGACTCGTTGAGGTAGCTGGAAGCCCACTCGACCAGTCCCGGGTCGACCGGGCCGGCGAAGGTGAAAGCGCGCTTGGTCACGTCACCGGCCGAGGTGATCACGATGACCATCACCACTTCCGGCTGCAGCAGCAGCGCCTCGACCCGGTGGATCTTCGCGGTGCCGAGCGGCGGCGCCACGACCAGGGCCAAGAGATCGGTCATCTGGGCCAGCGCGGCGGTCGCCTCGTGCATCGCCTCGTCCACCTCGCGCCGCAGGTCGCTCAGGTCGAGGCTGCTCGGCCCCTGTCGGGTGACGGCCCGTGACTTGAGCGACTCGACGTACTGCCGGTAGCCGAGGTCGGTCGGCACCCGGCCGGCCGAGGTGTGCGGATGGGTCAGATAACCGCCGGCTTCGAGCGCGGCCAGCTCCGCCCGCACCGTGGAGGCACCCCACTCCAGCCGCGGATCCTCGGCGATCGCCTTGGATCCGACCGGCCGCGCGGTCTCACGGTAGGCGTCAACCACCAACCCGAGAATCAGTTCCTGTCGCTCGGAGAGCATCACTTCATTGTATGAAGCCGCCGAGCCGGCGAGTTTCTACGGGTAGGTGACGTCCGCCGTGGCGTTGCGGATCACCTTGTTCTCGCCCTGGGTGGCGACCAGGTCAAAGGTGACGTCGGAACCGTCGGCCTCGATCACCTCGCCCGAAACCTCGATCTCCTGCTCCGGGAAGCTCATCCCGCGGAACTGGACCGAGAGGCGCTTCAGCGCGCGGGGATCTCCCCCGGCCTCGCGAGCGGCCGACTGGGCGACCAGGCCCATCACGTAGAGGCCATGCAGGATCGAGGACGGCAGCCCGACCATCTGCGCGAACTCCTTGTCGATGTGGATCGGGTTGAAATCACCGGAGGCGCCGGCGTACCGGTGCGGGACGTACTTGTCCGGAGTGACCTTCAGCCCGGCGATCTTCTCGCCCTTGTTCCTCGCGCTCACTCTTCGACCCCCCTGACGATGTTGGTCCAGGTGCCCTTGCAGACGAGGTCACCGTTCTGGTTCTTCGACTCGGTCTCGAAGACGTAGAAGCCCTTGCCGAGCTTCGCGTAGATCTTTTTGCAGGTGGTCGTGGTCGAGATCAGGTCGCCGGAGCAGACCGGCTCCCCCCACTCGAATTCCTGGCCGCCGTGAACCATGGCCGCGAAGTTCATCTCGACCTCCGGGTCGAACAGGACCGGGCCCATCGCTCCCGCCGCGTAGACCACGACGAACATGGGCGGCGCGACGATGTCGCGATAGCCCTCCGCCTTGGCCGCCTCGGCGTCGAAGTGGACGGGACTGTCGATCCCCATCACCTGCGCGTACTCGCGGATCTTCTCCCGGCCCACCTCGTACTCGTGAGCCGGCCAGCTCTTGCCAACGGCATCGGTCTTCAAAGCCATGGCGGAAAGCTACTACTCGTCGAGTTCGAGGACGGCGAGGAAGGCCTCCTGGGGGACCTCGACGCGACCGACGTTCTTCATCCGCTTCTTGCCGGCCTTCTGCTTCTGCAGCAGCTTGTTCTTGCGGGTCACGTCACCGCCATAGAGCTTCGCGGTGACGTCCTTGCGGACCGCCTTGACGGTCTCCCGGGCCAGGATGTTCGCCCCGATCGCCGCCTGGACCGGGATGTCGAACTGCTGGCGGGGGATCGTCTTGCGCAGCCGCGCGACCAGATCCTTGCCCTGGTTGTAGGCGAAATCCTTGTGGGTGATGACCGAGAGCGCGTCGACCTTCTCACCGGCCAGCAGCACGTCGACCTTGACCAACTCCGAGGGGCGCAGGCCGATCGGCTCGTAATCGAGCGAGGCGTACCCCCGGGTCGAGGACTTGAGCACGTCGAAGAAGTCGAGCACGATCTCGCCGAGCGGCAGGTCGTAGCGGATCTGGACCCGGGTCGGGCTTAGGTAGTCCATGTCCACGTGGGTGCCACGGCGGGACTGGCAAAGCTCCATCACCGGGCCGACGTACTCGGTCGGGGTGATCACCGTGGCCCGGATGTACGGCTCCTCGATCCGGTCGATCGAGCCGGGATCGGGCATCTGGTTCGGGCTCGAGATTTCGGTCGTCTCGCCGTTGGTCATGTGGACCTCGTAGCGGACGGTCGGGCTCGTCGCCATCAGCTCCAGGCCGTACTCGCGTTCCAGCCGCTCCCGCACGATCTCCATGTGGAGCAGACCGAGGAAGCCGCAGCGAAAGCCGAACCCGAGCGCCTCGGAGGTCTCCGGCTCCCAGGAGAGCGCGGCGTCGTTCAGCCCCATCTTGTCGAGGGCGTCGCGCAGATCCTCGTAGCGGTCGGTGTCGATCGGGAAGAGGCCGCAGAAGACCATCGGCTTGACGTCCCGGTAGCCGGCCAGCGGCTCGGCGGCGGGATTCTCGAGGTTGGTGAGCGTGTCACCGACCCTGAGCTTCGAGACGTCCTTGATCCCGGTGATCACGTAGCCGACCTCGCCGGTGCCGATCCCGTCGACCGGGGTCATGACCGGGCGGAAGAAGCCGATGTCGTCGAGCTCGGCCTCGGTGCCGTTCTGCATCGCGAGGACCTTTCCGTGCTTCCTGAAGCTGCCGTCGACCATCCGCACGTAGGCGATCACGCCGCGGTACTGGTCGAACTCGGAATCGAAGATGAGCGCGCGGGCCGGCGCCTCGGGCTCGCCTTCCGGGGGCGGGATCCGGTCGACCACCGCCTCGAGCACGTCGATCACGCCTTCCCCGGTCTTGGCCGAGATGCGGAGGATCTCATCGGGATCGACCCCGATCAGGTCGGCGACCTCGGCTGCGACCCGGTCCGGCTCGGCGCCCGGCAGGTCGACCTTGTTCAGGACGGGGATCAACTCCAGGCCGTTCTCGATCGCCAGGTAGGTGTTGGCGACGGTCTGGGCCTCGACGCCCTGGGCGGCATCGACGACCAGCAGCGCTCCTTCGCAGGCGGCCAGCGAACGGGAGACCTCGTAGGAGAAGTCGACGTGCCCCGGGGTGTCGATCAGGTGCAGGTCGTAGGTGACACCGTCGGATGCGGTGAACTCGACCCGCACCGCCTGGGCCTTGATGGTGATTCCGCGCTCACGCTCGAGATCCATCGAGTCCAGCACCTGGGCCTGCATCTTGAGCGGGTCCACGGCGTTGGTCAGCTCGAGGATGCGGTCGGCCAGAGTCGACTTGCCATGGTCGATGTGGGCGATGATCGAGAAGTTTCTGATCAGTTCCATGCGGGACGGAGAGTATGCCGCAGGAACCACCTGCGACACACTCGTCAGCGATCTATTTGCACGTTTTCTCTGAAAGCGGGCCGGAGAGTTTCAGGACGCCGCCACCCTCGATGACCTGCTCGTCCTCGATCGCCGGGTCCCCCTGGACCCAGGTCAGTTCGCGTGGCTGGTCGAGCTTCTGCCCCTCGCGGTCCATGGTCAGCACCAGGTACTCGTACGCGCCGGCGTTGGCCGCCCTGACGAAGTCCCGGCAGTTCTCCGCCTCGACGAAACCGGCGTGGGGCCGCTCGATGCCGATGAACTGAACCTCGTTGTCAAGCTCTTTCCCCCAGAGCGGGTACTGACGGGTCGCGTTCGTGCCGATCCTCGCGCCGGACTGGCCGTTGGCCCAGACGAACGCCTCGGAGAGGGCCGGGATCGTGAAGTCGGGCGAGGCGTAACGGTGGTCGAAGTAGTAACGCTGGACCCCTTGGCCGCAGAGGACCAGGAAGACGATCGCGAGACCGGCGGCCCAGGCCACGACCTTCCCGGATGAGGACCCGGCCGGTCGATGCCGTCGGATGCGGACGCTCCAGACGCCGAGTGCGACAAGGCAGGCCAGCCAGAAGAGCAGGCCGGCCGCGGAGGCAACCAGCCACTCCTTGAACCCCCATCCGTCGCCGACGGCGATCGTGAAGGGGGCCAGGATCAGCAGCAGGCCGGCGACCAGCCAGCGTGCCTTCCCTCCGCGCTGCCCTACCCCGCTGCCGAGCAGCGCCAGGCAGACCGCCAGGGCCGGGGCCAGGTACCTGAGCCCGGAGACGAACCCGTTCGGCTCGCCGGTCGGCCCGGAAGCCGAGGTCGGCGCGACCAGCCAGGCCAGGACGAGCGCCAGGCCGACCGCGGCGCCGGTCCGCCGAGCCGGGCCCGAGTTGCGGTCCAGGCAGAGCACGAGTCCCCCGATCGCGAGCACCCCGAGCAGGATCCAGCCGGAGCCGAAGCCGTCGCCGAAGCCGGGCAGGAACCAGTGGCGGATCACGTCGGTGTCGGTCAGGTACCCCCAGATCGAGCCGGCATCCCGGCCGCCGACGTCCTGGTCGGGGCCGGGCAGCGAGAGCGGGCCGACGTGATCGATCCAGGGCAGCGGATTGCCGCCGTGGGTCAGGTTCCGCAGGTACCAGTAACCACCGCCCAGGATCACCGCCCCGCAGCCCGCGAGCCCATTCCGCAGCCGCCGGGAAGTCTCGGCGAGGACCACGATGCCGGCCAGCAGCACCAGCGCGGCCGGGATGAAGTTGACCTTGGTCCCGGCCGCCATGCCGGCGGCCAGGGTCACGACCAGGGCCGGCCCGAGGGTGATTCTCCGCCCGCCGGCCGCCGCGTTCACCATCACGGCCAGAGCGGCCAGCAGGAAGAAGGTTCCGACGATGTCATTGCGAGCCTCGCCCGCCTGGTCGGCCATCGCCGCCGAACCCAGGATCAGCGCCACGCCGGCCAGCGAGATCGGTGCCGCCCCGTAGGGCCGGCCGATGCACCAGGCGGCGAGCAGGCAGGCGCCGAACCAGCCCAGGTTGAGGAAGATAGAAAGCAGGTCGGTGCCGAAGGCCATCATGCCGAGCGCGTGGACCACCTCGGAGTTCTGGGGGTAGAACCAGCTCAGGAACTGCGGGGCCAGCAGGTGGAGCGACCAGGTGTCCCCGCTCTGGGCGATCCCGGCCGCGAACGGCCCGTGGTACCAGGTCGAGTCGAACCCGGTCATGCCGGTCCCGAGCCGGATCGAGACCCCGGCGACGAAAGCACCGAAGGCGCCGGCGGCGACCGCGGTGCCCAGCGCCGTCAGAGCGGGCGAGGCCGGCGCGGCGACCAGAGCCGGCCTGGCCCGGGCGACCGGCAGGCGATCACCCCAGCGCCACAGCGCCGCGGCCAGTGCGACGGTCAGCACGAGCCAGCTCCAACCGGCGAGCAGGCCAAAGCTGCCGAGCACCAGAGCCGGGCCGATCGCGCCACCAACCCCCAGGACACCCGTCACCAGCCAGGCAACCGGGCCGTCCCAGCCCGGGACCAGGCTCCTGCGGATCACCGTGCCGGTCATCAGGACGGCAGCGAGACCGATGAGACTGCCGAGGCAGCCGATCAGGTAGACGCCGAAGCTCACGAGCGCCGCCGGACCAGAGCCGCGACCTGATCGAGCTCGGGGACCCGCAGCAGCTGGCAGACGGCGACATAGGCGATCCCGCCCAGGCCGAGGCCGGCCCCGAGCGAGATCACCTGCCCGGCGAGTCCGCGCCCGAGCTGGTGATCGAGCAGGTTCCAGATCTCATAGGAGACCCCGGCCAGCACCACCGAAGCGACCACAATCCGCCCGCAGGAGAAGAGGAACCGGCCGAACTCGATCCCGCCGAGCCGCGTCCGCAGCATCACGGTCTGGATCACGACCGAGACCGCCGTGGCGATCGCCGTCGCAGCAACGATCCCGGCCACCCCGAACGGCTTGTATAGAAGGAAGGAGCCGAGCGCGGTCACGGCGAGGTTGGCCCCCGAGATCCAGGTCGGAATCCAGGGCTTCTGCAGGCCGAAGAAGGTCCGGCTCAGCAGCAGGTACATGCCGTTGGTCGGCAGCGAGAAGGCGAACCAGAAGAGCGCGGTGGCGACCACCTGGGTCTCGGCGGCGTCGAACTCACCACGCTGGTAGACGACCCGGATCATCGGTTCGCTGAGCACGAGGATCGCGGCGCTGGCCGGGATCAGCACGAAGATGATCTGCCGCATCCCCTTGGCCAGCGTGGTCCGTAGCGACTCGAAATCGCGACGGTTCGCGAAGCGAGCCAGGGTCGGGAACAGGACCGTGGCGATCGCGACCGAGAAGATTCCCTGGGGTAGCTGGTAGATCCGGAACGCCTTGTCGATCGCGGCCGGCGCCTCGTCGTTGACCAACGAGCCGAAGAAGCTGTTGACCAGCAGGTTGAAGTTGATCAGGCCGAGGCTGAGAGTGACCGGGATCATCATCAGCAGAACGCGCCGCACGTTCGGGTCCTTGAAATCGACTCTGAACGTGAACCGGAACGGAGTGTTCTTCAGGTCCCAGGTCGGGATCAGGAGCTGGACCACGGTGCCGGCCACGACCCCGATCGCGTAGGCGTAGATCTGCTTGTCCTCGGGGAACAGCGGGACCGCGGCGATCACCACGGCGATGATCGTCAGGTTCCAGAACAGGGGCGAGATGGCGAAGGCCCCGAAGCGGTCGTAGCTGTTGAGGATGCCGACCACGACCCCGGTCACCCCGAGCAGGATCAGGATCGGGAAGAGGATCTGGGAGAGCACCACCATCAGGTCCTCGGTGGCAGCGGAGAAGCCCGGGGCGAAGATCGGCATGACCAGCCCGGCCGCGAGGATGAAGAACGCGGTGATCGCGCCGAGCACCATGGTCACCAGCAGCAGCAGGGTCGAGGCCATGCGGAAGGCCTCGCGGTATTTGCCCTTCTCGATCTGCTCGGTGAAGATCGGCACAAAGGCGGGTTGAAGGGCCGCATCGGCGAAGAGGGCGCGGATCAGGTTCGGCACCTGGAAGGCGACGGTGAAGGCCGACATCGGTCCGGTGATGCCGAAGTAGCTGGCGGCGACGACCTCCCGGGCGAGCCCGGCGACCCGCGAGGCCGCGGTGGCAATCGAGAAGAAGGCGGTCGAGCGGGCGAGTCGACCGGGCTTCGACGGTTTCGAGACTTCCTCGGCAACCGGCTCCGTGACGACGGGCACCGCCGCCCCGGCGCCGCCTTCCTCCGAGATGCCGGTCGCCGTGCCGCGCATCGCCTCTTCCCGCTCGATGACCGGGTCGGGCAGCACCAGCTCGCCGGTCAGGGGCTCGTGGAAGCCCCGATGCGGCGCGTTGATCACATTTGCGGCTCGCTCGCTGGTCGCGCGGATCGCCTCTTCGGCGGCACGGGCGGCCGCTTCGAAGGGATCGGGTTGGGGGTCAGAGGGCGCGTTCAAGCTTTGGACGGTATAGTCGCTGGCCGCTCGTCGGCGGCAGTCCCCCGCGAGCACACCAAGATCATGGCCAACATAGCCTCACAGAAAAAGAGAATCCTCCGCACCGAGCGTGAGCGCGTCGAAAACCGGCGTCTGACCTCGGCGGTAAAGACTTACTTCAACCGCCTCGAGAAGGCCGTCACCGACGGTGACGCCGACAAGGTGACGGCCGAGCATCGCGCTCTGGTCTCCCGCATCGACAAGGCGGTTCAGAAGGGCGCGATCCACCGCAATAACGGTGCCAGGAAGAAAGCCCGCGCTTCCAAACTCGCCTCCGGCTCCTGAGGCCACTACCGCGTAGCAGCCAGTAGGGCGAGGTCTAGGGCGAGTTCGTCCGGGTACTCGGCGCCGCCGCGGGTCCAGATCTCGAGGTCGGAGAGGGCGATGGCGGCATTCCGGATCGCCTCGACCGAGGTGCCCGACAGTGAGTTGATCAGCCGTCTGGCGACGAAGGGCGGGACTCCCAGCTCCCGTTCGAGTCGCGATGGGTCGACCCCGTCCTCGAGCTTCGCCAGCGCCTTGTGCGCCCGGCGGATCGAGGTGGCGGTCGTGAAGACGGTGCCGCCCGCGGTCGCGCCCTGACCCAGCAGGCGTTCGGCCACTGCGATCATCTCGCGCCGGTCGCCGGAGATGACCGCGTCGCCCAGGGCGAAGTTGCTGGTCTCCGAGGTGTCGGCGACCATCTCTTCGAGATCCTCGATGTCAACGGCACCCTCCGGCCCGGCCCACAGCGCGAGGCGGTCCAGCTCCGCCCCGAGGCGGGGCAGGCTCTCCCCCATCCGCGCGATGATGAACCTCGCCGCCTCGGGGGTCAGTTCGAACCCCCGGGCCCTGGCGCCCTCGATCAGGTGGACCGGCAGACGAGCCCCCTCGGGCGCGTCGTACTGAAGGTCCTCCCCGCCGACCTTCCCGACCGCGTCGGCCACGCCGGCAGGAACCTTGCCGCGGGCGATCAGAACCACCGTGGTTTCCTCGGGTGCGGCCAGCAGGGCCTCGACCACGGTGGCAGCCTGGTTCTTGCCCCACTTCTCGATCCGGTCGGCCAGCAGGTAACGCCGGCCGGGGATCAGCGAAAGCGAACCGATCGCGGCGGCGAGTGCGTCGGCGTCGGGGCTCCCCTTGCCCTCGGCCGGCTCGAAGACCTCGAGGCCTCCCGGCCCGCTCTCCTTCTCGGCCCGCGAGCGGAGCCTCGCCCGCGCCTGGTCGATCTTGGCGCTGTCGGACCCGTGGATGAGGTAGGCCGGTTTCACCGCACCATTCTCGCCGATCGCCCGGCGGACGACCGCCCCCCTCAACGGCCTGTCTCGACCCGGGCGCCGCCCCGCGGATCGAGCACGATCGAGACCGTGCCGTCCTCGTCGGTCCGCCGAATCTGGACCCGGTCATCGGCCAGTTCATTCAGGACCTCGGGAACCGGATGGCCGTAGCCGTTGTCCGCCCCGACCGAGATCACCGCCAGCTTCGGTGACGTCTCGTCCAGGAGGGCAGGCAACCCGGCGTCTTCGCTGCCGTGGTGCGAGACCTTGAGCACGTCGATCGGCCCCGGGTGCATCGGAACCGATTCGGCCTCGGCGTCGCCGGTCAGCAGCATGCTGAAGCTTCGCCAGCGGAGCAGAGCGACGATCGAGCGGAGGTTGGTCTCGGTTTCGTCAGAGTCGGCCGGCGCCAGACCTCCCTCCGCCGGAGGCCAGAGCACGGCCAGGCTCACGTCACCGTCCTGGATCCGCTCCCCGGCCGAGACCCGCTCCAGATCCGCCCCGGCGCCACGGGCCGCGGCGACCAGCTCCGGCGGCGCCCGATCGAAGAGGAAGCGATCGACCGGCGTCAGCCCGAAGAGGCCGAGCAGCCCGCCGTAGTGATCGAGATCGGGATGGGTCAGGAGCACCGCCGCGAGGTGCTTCACCCCGGCCGAATCGAGCGCCCCGGCCAGGTCACCGTCGGGCGGCCCGCCGTCGATCAGCACCGGATCGGCGCGCCACGGCCGGATCAGGATCGCATCACCCTGCCCGACATCGAGCACCTCGACTCTCGCCCCGCCCGGTGGCGGAGCGTCCAGATGCCGCCGCCCGCCGCGGATCAGACCCGGCACTAGCAGAAGCAGGACGAGCAGACCCAGGGCGGCAAGCGGGAGCCACCGCCGGCCCTGGACGGGCGCCGGGCCGAGCCGCCAGAGGCGGAGCATCAAAGCCACCGCCAGGGCTACCGCCGTCGTCACCGCCGCCAGGGACAGTGGTCCGCCGATCTTCAACTCGATCACGGCCCAACCGGGGCGGCCGAACCATTCAGCGACCTGTGCGATCCAGCCGAGAAAGAGCGAGCCGGCGAGATTGAACGCGATTGCCGCTTGGGCTCCGAGCTGGCCGGCCGCGACCGCGATCATGCCGAGCCACATGGCCGGCGCCACGGCGGGCATCGCGGCCAGGTTCGCGATCAGGGTGCCGACCGGCAGCCGCTCGAAATGAAAGACGGTCAGCGGCGCCGTCGCGATGGTCGCCGCAAGCGTCACGGCCAAGCCCTCGCCGAGTGCGCGGCGCCAGCCCTCTTCGCCGATCAGCGGCGCGAACCGGACCTGGAACGGCCGTGCCATCAGCATGATCCCGACCACTGCTGCGAAGCTGAGCTGCCAGCCGATGTCGCCGCTCGCCCGCGGGTTGAGGGCGAGGGTGATCAGGGCCGCCAGCGCGAGCGCGAAGGCCCGGGACGGGGCCCTGGTCGCCGCCGTGGCGACCAGGCCGGCGATCCCCATCACGCCGGCCCGCTGGATCGAGGGGCCGCCGCCGGCCAGCGGGATGTAGATCACGATCAGGATCGCGATCCCGGCCAGCCGGGCGCGGGGACCGACCCCGAGCAAGGACAGAAACGGAGTCGCCAGCAGGGCGAGCAGCACCACATTCTGGCCCGAAGCGGCGAGCAGATGACTGAGTCCCGACCGCCGGAAATCCTCGACGGTACGGGCGTCGACGCCGCTGTCGTCGCCGAGCACGAAGCCCCGCGCGAGTGACGCTTCACGATCGGGCACGGCTTCCCTGAGCGCCGCCAGAGATCGATCTCGAAGCCGGTCGATCAGGCCGGCGAGACCGGTCCGGCGGGCGCCGCTCGCCTCGACGCGGTCGGCCCGCAAGACCATCGCGATGCCGCGTCGCCGCAGGTCGGCTCGCATCCAGTCCGGAGCCGGCCCCAACTCTCCCGCAACCTTGAGTCCGGCGCCGGCCGCGACCTCATCGGCCTGACCGGCGCTGACTTCGACCAGCACCCGGCCTCGCGGCGTCTCAAAGGGGAAGCGGGCGATGCCGCGGGAGGACGATGGCGGCTCCGTCGCGAAGCCGGAGAGCTCGAACGGCCCGGGTGTCGCCCGGAGCGCGGCGCCGTCGATAGCCTCGATTCGGGCATTGCCGGCCATCGATCCGGCCAGCAGCGCCGCCAGCGCGAGCAGCGGCAGCGCGGGGCCCCTCGCCCGCCCTCGCTCGACGAGCAGAGCCCCGGCCAAGAGCAGCACCAGCAGCGGTCTCAGCCACCCGCCGCTCGACTCCCAGAGCGGCGACACAGCCAGGCCGCAGGCCCCGCCGACCGCAGCCGCGAGCCGCCAGTCGGCGGCAGCGTTCACGGCGTCAGTTCCGCCCGAAGCGACTCCATCGTGACCGGTCCGATTCCGCTGATCTGGTCGAGTTGGTCAATCGAGCCGACGCCACCCTGGCTGTCCCGGAACTCGAGGATCTTCTGCGCGGTGACCGGTCCGATCCCGTCGATCTCCTCGAGCTGCTCCTGAGTCGCGGTACCGAGGCTGACCGGAGCCTCCGGCACCGTGGCCGTTGTCGCGTCCCCACCGGCCGACGCACCGACCGTTGCCGGAACCACGACCTGCTGCCCGTCGCTCAGGGTCGCAGCCCGGTTGATCGCGCCGAGCATCGCCTGCCGGGTGGTTCCGCCGGCTCGGGTGATCGCATCGATCACGCGGGCCCCCTGGTCGAACCGGTAGACGCCGGGCCGCCGCACCGCGCCGCTTACGTCGACGATCAGCTTCCGGCCGCCGCCGCCCATCTCGAAGCCACCGCCCCGGCCGGTGGCCGCGTCGGTCTCACCTGATGCCTTCGCATGCGAGCCGAACGACGCCGACTCGGACTTCTCACCCCGGATCGAGTTCAGGCCGACCAGCACCAGAACGGCGCCGATCGCCAGATAGACGAGCCACTGTCCGCTGATCCGGGGCATGCCCCGAACCTGCCACGAAAAAGCTCACACGTGGCTCGACAGGCGCAACAATTCTGTGACGGTGACGGATCGCGCGGATCCGCCCGGGACTCAGGCCGGTTTGACGACCAGGTTGACCAGCTTGCCGGGGACGACGATCTCCTTGATGATCGTCATCCCGTCAAGGTGGCGGGCCACGTTCTCGGCCGCCTTGGCCGCGGCGAGGATCTCCTCCTCGGGCGCGCCGTCGGCCACCTCGATGCGGTCGCGGACCTTGCCGCCGACCTGGACCACGATGGTCACCGTCTCCGACTTCAGCATTTCCGGGTCCGCCGCGGGCCAGGCGACCTCCCAGACCCGCTGGCCGGTCACCCGCTCGTAGACCTCGGCCGCCAGGTGCGGCGCGAAGGGCTGGATCAGCGAGGCGGCGGTCGCGGTCGCGAAGCGAACCGCCTCCGCCCCGTCGCCGCCGGTCTCGAGCAGGCCGTCTTTGACCCGGTAGATCTCGTTGACCAGCTCCATCACGGCAGCGATCACGGTGTTGAACTGGAAGCCGCGCCCGAAGTCGCCGGTCGCCTTGTCGATCGCCCAGTGGGCCTTGGCCCCGACCTCACGCGCCTCGCCTTCGAGACCGTCCGGCAGGGAGATCGGCCCCGCCGCCCCGGAAGCGAGCTCCTCGCCGAGCCGCCAGAGGCGCGAGAGGAAGCGATGCACGCCCTCGACCCCTTCATCGGTCCAGTCGCCGGAGCGCTCCGGCGGACCCATGAAGCAGACGTACGTCCGGGCCGCGTCGGCCCCGTGGCGTGCGACGATCTCCGACGGGCTGACCGTGTTGCCCTTCGACTTGGACATCTTGGCCCCGTCGCGGGTGATCATGCCCTGGGTGAAGAGGTTGGCGAAAGGCTCGACCACGCCGACATATCCCATGTCATTCAGCGCCTTGGCGAAGAAGCGGGCGTACATCAGGTGGAGGATCGCGTGCTCGACGCCGCCGATGTACTGGTCGACCGGCATCCAGCGGTCAGCGGCAGACCGATCCCAGGCCGCCTCAGTGTTCTGCGCGTCGAGGTAACGCAGGAAGTACCAGGAGGAGTCGACGAAGGTATCCATGGTGTCGGTCTCGCGCTCGGCGGCCGCCCCGCATTTCGGGCAGGTGGTGTTGACCCACTCGGTCGCCGCGGCCAGCGGGCTCTTGCCCTTCGGCGCGTAATCGTCGATCTCGGGCAGCCGGACCGGCAGCTGGTCCTCGGGCACCGGCACCATGCCGCACTCGTCGCAGTAGACGATCGGGATCGGGGCGCCCCAGTAGCGCTGGCGCGAGACCAGCCAGTCACGCAGCCGGAAGTTGACCGCCGCGTCGCCCCGACCTTCGAGCTTGAGCCAGTCGACGATCTCCGCGTAGGCCTCCCGGTTGTTCATGCCATCGAAGCGGCCGGAGCCGGTCATCGGGCCGTCACCGCTGTACGGCAGCCCGTTCTCGTCTCCCCCGCCTTCCGGCTCGCCCTCGATCACACGCTTGACCGGCAGGTCGAATACCTGCGCGAACTCGTAGTCGCGCTGGTCGTGGCCGGGCACCGCCATGATCGCGCCGGTGCCGTAATCCATCAGCACGTAATCGGCGACGAACATCGGGATCTCCTCACCGCTCACCGGGTTGGTCACCGTGCGGCCGAGCGGGACGCCCGTCTTGGGCCTGGCCTCGTCACCGCGCTCGGCGACCGAGGCGCGCGCGACGCCGTTCACGTACTCGCGAACCTCTTCCTCGACCTCGGTGCCGTCGATCAGACGGTCCAGCTCGGGATGCTCCGGCGCGATCACGAAGAAGGTGGCGCCGAAGAGGGTGTCAGGCCGGGTCGTGAAGACCGGGAAGTCGAGGTTGGCCGACTCGCAGCGGAAGGTAACCTCGGCTCCCTCGGAGCGGCCGATCCAGTTCTTCTGCATCGTGATCACGTGCGGCGGCCAGGACTCGAGTTGGTCGAAGTCGTCCAGGAGTCGTTGTGCGTACTCGGTGGTCTTGAAGAACCACTGCCGCAGGTTCCTGGTCTCGACCTCGGTGCCGCAGCGCTCACAACGCCCGTCGACCACCTGCTCGTTGGCCAGCACGGTCGCGTCCTTCGGGCACCACTGCACCGGCGCCTGGGTGCGGTAGGCAAGGCCGCGCTCGAAGAGCTGCAGGAAGATCCACTGGGTCCAGCGGTAGTACTCCGGGGTGTGGGTCGCCAGTTCGCGTGACCAGTCGATCGATACGCCCCAGTCGGCGAACTGCCTGCGGAAGGATTCGATCGAGCGTTCGGTGGCGACCAGCGGCGGCTCGCCGGTCTTGATCGCGTTGTTCTCGGCCGGCAGCCCGAAGGAGTCGAAGCCCATCGGGTGGATCACCTCGAAGCCGTTGCGGCGCCGGAAGTGGGCGATCGCGTCCCCGAGCGAGTAGCACTTCAGATGCCCGACGTGAGGCTCGCCCGAGGGGTAGGGCAGCATCTCCAGCACGTAGCTCTTACGTGCCTCCGGGTCGAATCCGTCCTGGCCCGGGTTCGGCACCTCCCAGGTGCCTTCCTCGGCCCAGACCTGCTGCCACTTGCCCTCGATCACCCGAGGCTCATACCGACTCATGGCGCCGAGTCTATTTCGACCACGCAGACCGCGGCCGCCAGCCACCGAAGTAAGGAAAGTTGGCAATAGTTGCCAACTTTCCCGACTTCGGTGGTCGACGACTCAGATCAGGGCCGCCACTGCGTGATGTCGGGGATCGGACGGAGGTTCGGCTCCACCTGGTCCCGGACCGACTCGAAGTCGGGCGGCAGCGAGAGCCGTTCGCCGAGGTGATCCGGATCCTCGTCGGTCGCGAAGCCGGGGCCGATCGTGGCGATCTCGAACAGGATCCCGCCCGGTTCGCGGAAGTAGAGCGCCTTGAAGTAGAAGCGATCGATCACAGGCGTGATGTACAGGCCCGAGGCGGCGACCTTCTCCCGCCAGTCCGGGTGCTGGCGGAGCGATGAGGCCCAGGCGATGTGGTGGACGGTCCCGGCCCCGGGGACCGCGCGGTCGGCCGGAGGCTCGTCGAGGAAGTAGAACCCGTTGCGGGCCTCGAACCCCTCCCCCGCTTCGCCGGCTAGATGCCACCTTCCGTCACCCTCGTCGGAGAAGCCGAGCAGCATGCCGAGCACCTGCTCGGTTACTTCGCGGTTGCCGGAGAACGCGCGGGCGCCGTGGAAACCCTGGATCGCGTGCTCGGCCGGCACCTCGGCATGAGCCGGGATCAGCGGTGCGTCGGGGCCCTCGTAGACCAGGATCTCATGGGTGAGGCCCTCCGGATCCTGGAACATCAGCGTGTCGCCGTCACCGGTCGGGCCGACTCCGTAGAAGCCGGCGTCCTCGTCGGAGCTCCGCACCGTCTCGACCCCCGCGGCGACGAGCCGGTCAGCCCAGTAGTCGAGGGAATCCGACGATCCGACCCGCCAGAGGATCCGGTGGATCATGCCGGCGCCGGCCCGGCCCTCACGGGCTCCCGGGTACTCGAAGAAAGTCAGGTCGAACCCCGGCGTTCCCTTCTCGTCGCCGTAGAACAGGTGATAGACGGAGGGGTCGTCCTGGTTGACGGTCTTCTTGACCAGCCTCATGCCCATGATCCCGGCGTAGAACTCGACGTTTCCCGGCGCGTCGCCGGTGATGCAGCTGATGTGATGGACGCCGTTGAGACTGATCTCTCTCATGGATCCAAGATACCCGGCCGCCCGCGTCGGCCGGCCGGGATAGCATCCCGGCATGGGAATCCTTGAAGCCTCACGCACGGTCGAAGTCGACGCCCCCAGGTCCGAGTGCTACGCGATCATCTCCGACCTTCCTTCCACCCCTGAGTGGCAGGAATCGATGAAGTCGCTCGACGTCCTCGAGACCGATTCGGAAGGCCGCGCCAGCCTGGTCGAGATCAAGTCGGACGCCAAGGTGAGGGACGTGACCTCACGGATCGCCTTCGAGTACCAGCCCGAGGAAGGGATGACCTGGGAGCAGAAGAAGGGCGACCTCAAGTGGATGAAGGGCAGCTGGACGCTCGAGGATCTCGGGGACGGCAAGACCCGCGCGACCTACGCGCTGAAGGGCGACACCGGGCGGATGCTCGGGCTCCTGATCAAGGGCCCGGTCCAGGACAAGCTGAAGGAATGGCTGACCAAGGACGCCGCCGAGGGCCTCAAGGCCCGGGCGGAATCGGCCTGACCGATCGCGGTCAGTGAACGCCCGCCCGGACCGAGGCCCGGGCGGGAACGCCTCGCTATTTCGTTCGCACCTTGAGTTTGTGGAAGGCGACCGGCCTTCCGTGGGTGCGCCGCTTCGACTTGATCCGAAGACGCACCACCAGGGTCTTCCGGTTGATCTTCGAGAGCCGCTTCAGCCTTGCCTTGTACCCCGGTTTGATGACCAACGCTCCCCGCCGCCAGCGGTTGGTGCGCACGCGGATCGCGAGCGGCCGGCTCATCGCCTTGCCGTGCTTCCGCTTGGTCAACGCAACCGCCCTGACCGCGCAGACGGGACGGAATCTGGCCGGGCAGCGCACGCGGATGTAGAGTTTGTTCCCCTTCAGCACCCCGGTTCCGTTCGGGACCTTGGGCGTGCCGTTGCCGCCACTGCTGCCTGACTGACCGCGGGGCCCCTGCGGGCCGGTGGCTCCGGCCGGTCCCCGCTCACCGCTCGAACCGGTGGCACCTTTGGCGCCGGTCGCTCCGGTGGCGCCGCGGTCCCCGGTCGGGCCGGTAGGTCCGACGCCGGTCCCGCTCGGGCCGGTGCTGCCGGTCGGACCGATCAACCCGGTCGGACCGGTCGAACCGGTGCCGCCGGTACTGCCAGTCGTCCCGGTGTCACCGGTGTTCCCCGTGGCGCCGGTCGCTCCGGTCATGCCGGTGTCACCGGTGGTTCCGGTTTCCCCGGTTGCTCCAGTGCTTCCGGTCGTACCAGTGACCCCGGTCGTGCCGGTCGCCCCCGTCGCGCCGGTGATCCCCGTCGTGCCAGTGGCTCCGGTCGCCCCGGTCGGCCCGCCTTCCGAGAACGTCGTGGCTGCGATCAAGACATTGTCGAAGTCGGCCTGTCCGGTCAGGCTGACCAACGTCACGCCGCCGATCGCCACGGTTATCTGGGCTCGGTAGCTGCTGCCGACGGTCAGCGAGTCCGCCGCGAACCGCTGATCGAGCGCGGTCGCCCAGTTGGCGTTGCTGCCGATCGAGGTCGGCTCGAGGACCGTGACGTCGGGGCCACCCGACTGGTTCAGGAGGAGCACCGAGTAGGTCACCGTCACTCCGAGCGAAAGCAGAGAACCGTAGCCGGAGCGCTTGTCGAGACTCACCTCCAGCCGATCCGGGATCTGTCCCGCCACGCCGTCGTAGACGAACGGGGCGCTGGTCCAGATCGAGCTGGCCGTCTCACCGATATTCGCGACCGCCAGGCCTGACTGCGAGCGGATGAAGCCGTCCGAAGCGCCGCCGGTACCACCGGATGGCTGCCAGCTGCCCGACATGGTGGGGCAGGTGACCGCCGGCACGCACAGTCCCGTGTAGGCCTCCGTTTCCGTCCATCCGCCCACCGATGTCCGGAAGGTAGTCGCGTTCCCGCCGATGTAGCCGACCGTGTGATCGGCCCTGGCGACCGAGGCGGGAACCAGTGAGAGGGCCGCCGCAAGCGCGATCAGCACTATGAAACGACCGTGGCGTGTCCGCTGCATTCGCATCAAATTCCTTTCTGACGCAAGCCAAGACTCTCTCCCCCGATACCCGAGAGAGGCCTTCTTGGCCCTCGTCAACATTGACTGACTCTGAACCGAGCCTACTCAGGCACCCGAGTCGGCACAAGCTACGGTCGGCAACTTGCAGGACGTGAACCCCGACCCCCTACAAAGATCGCTCAAGGCCGTTCAGACGGCAGGGACCTGCTGCGTGATGCAGTGGATGCCGCCGCCACCGAGGGCGAGGACGCGGCCGTCGATCCCGATCACCTCTCGGCCCGGGTAGAGCCGGCCCAGCAGCTCCAGCGCCTGCGCGTCCGTGTCCGGGTCGAGGCCACTGACCGGCACGATCAGGGCGTCGTTGGCGATGTAGAAGTTGGTGTAAGGGACCACGACCGACTCGCCGTCGCGCTCGATCCGGGGCAACAGGTCGAGCTCGACCACCTCGATCCCGGCGGCAGCCAAGGCCTCGGCGTTCGCCCGTGCGTTCGTGAAGTTCGGATCGCCGTCGGGTGCGGTTTGGAGCAGAGCCCGGCCCGGCTCGATGAAGGCACAGATGTTGTCCACGTGGC
Organism: Solirubrobacterales bacterium; assembly: GCA_044464425.1. Lineage (GTDB taxonomy): Bacteria > Actinomycetota > Thermoleophilia > Solirubrobacterales > 70-9 > 67-14. The sequence continues at coordinate 105,180 of JBIQLL010000004.1, forward strand.
CGTCGGTGTCCGCATCCTCGAGCAGGCCCTGCCCCAGCCAGACGACCCGCTCGACCCCCAGCGGCCCAGCCAGGGCACGCTCGATCCCGTCCCGGCCGAGCTCCGGATTCCGGGTCGGGGCGAGCAGGCACTGCTCGGTGGTGACCAGGGTGCCGGTCCCGTCGACGGCGATCGAACCGCCTTCCAGCACCAGCTCGGAGGGTATGCGCTCGATCCCGAGGTGCTCGAGGATCCGCGCAGTGATCGCCGCGTCATCGTCATAGGGCGTGAAAGCCTCTCCCCAGGCGTTGAACCGAAAATCGACGCCGGCCCGCGAACCGGCCCCGTCGGTGACGAAGATCGGGCCGGAATCACGCAGCCACGAGTCGTCGGTCGGAGCGGCGAAGACCTCGACGTTCTCCGAAGGGACGCGGCGCCTGGCGTTCTCCGCCTGTTCGGGCGATGCGACCAACAGCACCGGCTCGAACTCGGCGATCGCCGCGACCACCTCGGCGTGGGTGTCGCGGGCCTCTTCGATCGTCGTCCCCCGCCAGGCTTCCTCCCGCTCCGGCCAGGCGACCAGGGTCATCTCGTGAGGCGCCCACTCGGCGGGCATGCGCAGGCTCATGGGCCGAGTCTAATCGGGACGCCGCCGGGCCTTGGCGGCCTGCAAGGGCTGGCCGAGCAAGAAGCGGATGGCCACCGAGTTCCTGCGGCTGCTGAAGAACAAGGACAAGCCGGGGCTCCGCCGCTTCCTTGACCCGGCCTTCCTCCTCCAGCGCGGGGACGGCAGCTATCTCGAGAAGGCGGGGTACCTGAAGGACCCCTCGCAGGTCGACGGGTTCAAAGTGCGGAACATCATCGCCACCCACCACGGCGACGTCCGGGTGTTTCGCTTCGAGGCGAAGACCGACCAGATCGTCAACGGCAAGAAGGTGCCCGGGGTCTGGATCCCCCGCCTCTCGACCTTCAAGAAGACCGGCAAGGTCTGGCGCCTGATCTCCCACGCCAACTTCCTGCCGCCACCCACCTCCTGAGGCAAAACAAAAGACCCCGCCTGGGCGGGGTCTTTTCAGTGGAGCTACCCGGGATCGAACCGGGGACCTCTTGCATGCCATGCAAGCGCTCTGCCAGCTGAGCTATAGCCCCGAAGGGACGAAGAATCTTACCGGGATCAGGCGGCCGAGGCCGACTTGTCTGATGGCTGGGTGAGGTCGAGCTCGAGGCGGGGCGCTTCGTGCCAGAGATCCTCGAGGTCATAGCGTTCCCTGGCCTCCGCCGTGAAGATGTGGAGGACGCAGTCGAGATAGTCGAGCACGGTCCAGCCGACGTCCCCGGAACGGTCCGGGTTCACGGGCAGCAGCGTGCCGTCGTGCTTCAGGCGCAGATGGACTTCCTCGGCGATCGCCTCGGCCTGTCGCTCGTTGCGGGCGGTGCAGATCACGAGAAAGTCGGTGTAGGTGACGAGCTCGCGCATGTCGAGACCGACAATGTCCTCGCCGAGCTTCTCGTCCACGAGCCGGGCGATCTCCCGGGTCAGTTCTTCACTGCTCTCAGCCATACAGATCCTCATTGTCAATCATTTCCGCCACCTCGTGCGGTACCAGATGTTTCCAGGGCCGATTCGAAGCGACCCGTTCCCTGACCAGGGTCGAGGAAATCTCGACCCGGGGCATCTCGAAGAACTCGAGCCGGTCGGCCGCACCGAGGCCTTCGAATGCTTCCGTGACCGCCTGCCGCGCAGCGTCGGAGCGGGGTGCCACTGCGAACTTGGCCAGCTCCAGCACTCTCTCAGGACGGTGCCATCCCCCCAACCCGAGCGCGGCGTCCGAGCCGGCGAGGAAGAAGATCTGGCTGTCCGGGTTCAAGGAATGGATCTCTTCAAGGGTCTCACATGTGTAGGACGGACCCTCCCGGTCCACCTCGGTGGCCGAGATCTCGAGTCCGCTCTCGGAGCCGAACGCGGCCTCGGCCAGGGCCATCCGCACCGCCGCGGGCGGCGCGCCGCCCGCGTCCTTGTGCCAGGCTTCGCCGGTCGGCACGACGATGGTCCGGTCCAGGTGAAGTCGCCAGCCAGCCTCGGCCAGCAGCACCTCATGGCCCAGGGTCGGCGGGTTGAAGGAAGACCCGAATACCCCGAGCCGGGTCACTTCAGCCGCGAACCTGTCCTTCGCCTCTGACCACGTACTTGATCGTGGTCAGCTCGCGCAGACCGACCGGGCCGCGCGCGTGAAGCTTCTGGGTCGAGACCCCGATCTCGGCCCCCATCCCGTACTCGAATCCGTCGGTGAAACGGGTCGAGGCGTTGACGTAGACCGCCGCCGAGTCGACTCCCTGGGCGAACAGGTCCGCCGCCTGGGTGTTGTCGGTGATGATCGCGTCCGAGTGGCCGCTGCCATGCCGGTTGATGTGCTCGATCGCCTCTTCGAGACCGTCGACCACGCGGACCGCCAGCTTGAGGTCCAGGTACTCGGTGTCCCAGTCCGCGGCCGATGCGACGCCGACCTCGGTCTCGCCGGCGTTGGCGCGGGCCGCGTCGTCGCCGACCAGCTCCACCCCTCCGGCGGCGAGCTCACCGAGCGCCGGGGGCAGGAAGGCGGCGGCGACCTCGGAATCGACCAGCAGGGTCTCGGCCGCATTGCATACCCCGGGGCGCTGAACCTTGGCGTTGTAGGCGACGGCCCGTGCCATCTCGAGATTGGCGTCCGCGTGGACGTAGACGTGGCAGATCCCGGCCGCCGCGAAGATCACGGGCACTGTCGCGACTTCCTCGAGGGTCTTCTTCAGCCCCTCGCCGCCACGGGGAATGAGCAGGTCGACCACACCGTCCTGGGTGGCCAGATCGGCGATCGATTCGCGCCCGCCGCCGACCGACATCACCACGCCGTTCTCCGGCAGGCCGGCTTCCGCCAGGCCGGCGCGGACGACTTCGGCGAGCGCGGTGTTGGTGCGCTCGGCGTAGCTCGAGCCCTTGAGCAGGATCGAGTTGCCCGACTTGATCGTCAATGCCGCACAATCAATCGTGACGTTGGGCCGGGCCTCGTAGACGACCGCGACCACCCCGAGCGGAACCCGGATCTTGTTCATCTGGAGCCCGTTCTGGAGGGTGCTGGTCTCCAGCACCTCGCCGACCGGGTCTTCGAGCGCGGCAACCTCGCGCACCCCGGCCGCCATCGCTTCGACCCGCTGAGCATCGAGCGTGAGCCGGTCGGTCAGGGCGCCGCTCAGGCCTTGGGCCCGTTCATCGGCGAGATCAGCGGCGTTCGCCTCGAGAATCGAGTCGACCGACTCCAACAGACCGCCGGCGATCGCTTCCAGGGCACGGTTCTTCACCGCGGTCGGCGCCGCTGCCATCGCCCGGGCGGCACTCTTGGCGGTGATCGTGTCAGCAGCTATGTCGGTGGCGGTCGCTTCCATGCTCCAAGGGTATCTGGTCGCATAATTAAGTCGGGCGGAGTGAGACAACTGCTACGGGGTAGCAGGGAACAGATGTCTCATAAATAAAAGGGTCGCGCGGGCTACCGCCCTCGCTCGACAAACAACCCGCCCCACCCACAGAGACAAAGAATGGTTGGGCGAGGCTCTACCGGAGGTTCTTCGGGAGGGTGGCCGGGGTTTCTGGGTGACGTTGGTAGTCGTATGGACCCCTAAGGTCACCCAGAACCGGTCAGGTTGGTGTCGCCACCAACCAGAGCCGGCCCATCCATCATTTATTTCTGTGGGCCGGCGGGTTAGCCTGGGAGGGCGGGTCGGACCCCGCCCGACTGCAGTTAAGCCAGGACGAAGTAATCGCGGTGGATCAGCTCCTCCGCGGCGCGGGGCATCAGCTCGAGCACTTCGGCGCTCTTCATGCCCTTGATCCGGTCGGCCTCGCCGGCCGAGTAGTTCGCGATCCCCTTGCCGATCACGGTTCCGGCTGCGACCACCTCAACCGCGTCACCGGCCTCGAAATCGCCCTCGATCGCGGTCACGCCGACCGGGAGCAGGCTGGAGCCGCTCTTCCTGAGCACCCGGGCCGCGCCGTCATCGACCAGGACCCTTCCAGCGACCGGCTTCGCATACCGGAGCCACTGTTTGAAGGCGGGGGCATCGCTGCTCAGCGCCCGGAAGGTCGTGCCGGAGGGCTCCCCCGCCGCAGCGCGGGCCAGGGTGCCGTCAACGGTGCCGTTCACGATCCGCACCTCGATCCCCGAGCCGCTGGCCATGCCGGCGGCCGCGACCTTGCTGCGCATGCCGCCCGTCCCGAAGACGGAGGTCCGGTCGCCGATCTCCATCGAGTCGAGCTCGGCCGGGTCGGCCACCTCCTCGATCAGCCGGGCCTCCGGATCATGGGCCGGGTCGGCCGAGTACACGCCATCCGTGTTGGTCAGCAGCACCAGCAGCCGCGCCTCGAGCATGATCGCCACCTGGGCCGCGAGGAAGTCGTTGTCGCCAAAGGTGATCTCGTCGGTCGCGGTGGTGTCGTTCTCGTTGATCACCGGCACCACGCCCCAGTCGAGCAGCCGCCTCAGCGTCTGGCGGGCGTTGACATAGGTGGTGCGGTTGGCGACGTCGGAGGCGGTCAGCAGCACCTGGGCAGCGGCCGCCTCCCCCGCCTCCAGGCGGGTCTCGTACTCGCGAAAGAGCGAGCCCTGGCCAATCGCCGAAGCCGCTTGAAGCTCATCGATCGAGCGCGGCCGCGCCTCGAGGCCGAGCAGTCTGATCCCACGCGCGATCGACCCGGAGGTGACCATGACCAGCGACTCCCCGGCCCGACGCAGGGCAGCCGCCTGAGCACAGACCGAGTCGAGCACGTCCTCACGAAGACTCCCGTCATCCGCCGAGACAATCGAAGAACCAAGTTTCACCACCAGAGTCATAAGGAGCCCTAGTAAAGCTCAAATTCGTAGTCGCCGACGCGGATCTCGTCGCCCGATTCGAATCCGGCCCGCTTGAGCTCGGCCATCACTCCGATCTCGGTGAGTCGGGTCTCGAGGTAGGCGAGGGCTTCCTCGTTGCTGGTGTCGAACCGCTCGAAGAGAACTTCGATGCCGTGGCCGTGGATGCGGAACGCGCCGTCGTCTTCCCGGTCGACCGAGTAGCCGCCCTCGCCCTTCGGGCGGTAGGTGAGGTGCTCCGCCTCGAAATCGACCTCGATCCCGTCCGAGGCGACCACGGCGGGAGCCTCGACGTGCTCCGGGACGAAGCGGACGATCGCCTCGCGGAGGCGGTCCAAGCCGGCGCCTGTGGCCGAGGAGACGGGGATTATCCCCAGCACCGATTCGCCCAGTTCACGGTCCCAGTCCTCGACCTGGTCGGCGATGTCGGCCTCGGTCCAGAGGTCTGATTTGGAGAGGACCAGCAGCTCGGGGAGATCTTCCAGGCCGGCGCTGTGGGCGGCGAGCTCGGTCCGTACCGCACGGTAGTTGGTCAGCGGCTCGCCGTCGGAGGGAGCCAGCTCGACCACGTGGACGAACATCGCGCAGCGCTCGACGTGGGCGAGAAACTCGTGGCCGAGACCGGCACTTTCGGCCGCACCTTCGATCAGGCCGGGGATGTCGGCCAACACGACCTGGCGGTCCGGCGTCTCGATCGTTCCGAGCACGGGTTCCAGGGTAGTGAAGGGATAATCGGCGACCTTGGGGTCGGCCCGGGTGAGCCGCGCAAGCAGCGAGGACTTGCCCGCGTTCGGCAGCCCGATCAGACCGACGTCGGCCAGCAGCTTGAGCCTGAGCTCGACCCAGCCCGACTCGCCGCTGGTCCCGTTCTCGGCGAAGCGGGGCGCCTGCCGGACCGAGGTGGAGAAGCGCTTGTTGCCGTGCCCGCCCCGCCCGCCCCGGGCGAGGACCGCGGTCTGCCCTGCCTCGGTCAGGTCGATCAGGGCCCCGTCCACCGAGGTCGCCTGGGTACCCGGCGGCACCGGGATGACCAGGTCTTCGCCCCGGGCGCCGTGCTTGTTCGCCCCCTCGCCGTGGTGGCCCCGCTCGGCCCGGAAATGCTTCGACCTCAGGGCACCGAGATCACGGCGCGAGGGATCGCACTCGAGCAGCACGCCCCCGCCGTGGCCGCCATCGCCGCCATCGGGCCCGCCGCGGGGCACATGCGCCTCCCGGCGGAAGGAGATGCAGCCGTTGCCGCCGGCCCCACCCTCCACGAATATTTTCGCCTTGTCGTACAGCACGCGTCTAGCGTATGGGGATGTACCTGCCGGTGCCGGTAGGGGCGGGACGCCGGCCTAATCCGAGACGGCCGGCACCGGCTCGACCGGGGTCGGGTCCGGTACGGCGATCACCGCCGCTCCCGGGGGAACCTCCGGCAGGCCGGCCAGGAGCTCCCAGCTTTCGACCGGTCGGATCAGCAGCTCTCCCGGCAACGGCACCGGGATCGAGTCGAGGTCTCGCTCGACCCGCATCTCCCCCTTCGTGCGGGTCGAAAGCCGCTCGCCGATCCCCTCGACCACCGCCGAGCCGTCGGGACACCCGTCATCAGCCAGCACCCGGACCGACTCGAGCGACTCGATCTCGCCCCGCAGGATCGCCGTCGGAATCGGGGAGGACTCCGAAACCGCTTCGGCCCAGCCCCCGGCCGCGGTCGCCGCCTTCTGCCCCGAGGTCGCGATCAGCACCGAGGCGCCGGCGGCGGTGGCCGCGTTGAGGACACCGCGCGCGTAGGACGAGTCGTGGACCACCCGCAGGTCCGCGTCGAGGCCCGCCGCCGCGGCCTCACGGTCCAGCTCCTCGCGAGCCTCATCGTCGATGACCGGAGAACGCGGATCGTCCACCACGATGACCGTGGCCGCGCCCCCTTCGGGAGCGGCGATCCAGGACGCGACCCGGAAGGCGCCATCGACCCGCTGCCCACCGTCGATCGCGACCGCGACGTGAGCTCCGAGCGGCCGCTCGTCCAGCCCCGGCGGCGGGACTCGGCCGGCCGCCCGTTCGGCGACCACGGTGCTCAGGATCACGCTGAACAGGATCACGACGAGCGAGGCGTTGACCACCGATTCGCCGAAGAGGCCGATGTTCAGGCCGACGATCACCGCGGCCAGGGTCGCGGCCGCCTGCGGGCTGGTCAGGCTGAACACGAGCGACGACTCGTCGCGGCTGAATCCGAGGAACGGCACGGTCAGGTAGGCGGCGATGAACTTGCCGCCCATGCAGGCGACGATCAGCAGCGCGGCCAGTCCGAGCGTGGACGGTTCGACCATCACCGCCGGGTCGAGGATCAGCCCGACCGAGACCATGAAGACCGGGATGAAGACCGCCGAGCCGAAGAACTCGACCCGGTCCATCAGCGGCCCGCCGTTCGGGATCAGGCGGTTGAGGGCGAGACCGGCAAAGAAGGCGCCGACGATGCCTTCGATCCCGAACACCTCGGACAGGGAGGCCGCGGCCAGGAAGGCGCAGACCGCGACCAGGTAGCGGACCGTCTTCTCACTGCCGAGCCGTCGCAGGGCGAAGCTCGCCACTTTCGGGGTCAGCCAGAGCGTGGCCAGCCCGAGCACGATCAGGCCGATCACCAGCTGCAGCATGATCGCGGCGGTGGAACCGCTTCCGGTCTCCGTGCCCGCGACCGCGGCCAGGACGATCAGGGCCAGGGTGTCGGTCACCACGGTCGCCCCGATCGCGGTCGCCGCCGCGGGATTGGACGCCAGCCCGGCTCGCCTGATGATCGGGTAGGTGAGCAGTGTGTGAGAGGCCAGCAGCGAGCCCAACAGCAGGGCCGCAGCGGTCGACCATCCGAGCAGCAGGCCGACCGCGGTGCCGAAGATCATCGGCACCGAGAAGGTCAACAGCGAGAAGACGAGCACGCTCCGGCGGTGGAGCTGGATCAGGGTGAGGTCGAGCTCCACCCCGGCTACGAACATCAGGTAGAGCAGGCCCAGCTTGCCGACGTCCGGGATCGTCGTGTTGCCGGCCGAGATGACCTCGAGCCCGTTCGGGCCGATCAGGTACCCGCCGATCAGGAGCCCGATGATCCCCGGCAGCCGGAATCGCTGAACCACGATCGGCCCGATCAGCACGATCGCGAACAGAACGGTGAATTCCCAGGCGGGACCTTCGGGAGCGTGGAGGTTCAAGGGCTTTCCTTCATCGGATCAGGGGAACGTCGGGGACCGAAAAAGAGGACGAGCTGAGACTGGTGCCGAGCCATTCCTCGGCGAGGTCGCCGATCGTGCCGTCCGCGGTCAGAGCCCGGATCGCCGAGTCGACAGCCTCCCGGTTGTCCGAGCCCGCGGGCAGGGCGACGGCCAAGGCCTCGTCCCCTCTGAACTGAGCCGCGACCTCGAGTCGCGGGCGGACGTGGGCTATCGCCAGGGCAACCGGAAGGTCGAGCAGAACGGCATCGACCTCTCCGCGCCGGAGCATCCGGATCGCCGCTGCCTGGTCGGGCGCCACCGTGGAATCGTCCGGGTCGATCAGGTCTTCCAGGATCGAAACCTGGGTGGTTCCGTCCGCGACCGCCCAGCTGAGCTCCTTTGCGGTCTTCATGTCGGGAACCTCAGTCCCGGATCGGACCAGGGCGCCGGGCGGAGACGACAGGTAGGGAATCGAGAACTCCAGGTTCTCTTCACGCTCGGGCGTCGGGGTCAGCTGCCGCATTCCCAGGTCGGCGCCGGCGAGATCACCCGCGATCATGCTCTTGAAGGGCACCGTCCGGATCTCGACCCGGTCGAGGTCGAAGCGCCCGGCCAGGGCCTCGGCCAGCTCGTACTCGAACCCGCCGGTCGGGTGCTTGACCGTGCCCTGCCAGAACCCGGCCGCGGGCACCCGCTCGGTCGCAACCGTGAGCACATCCGGAGTAGACGACTCGAACTCACCGGTCGAGCTGGAAGAAAGCTCACATCCGGAAATCACCAGCCCGACGGCTGTCAAACCCAGCAGGGCAAGAACGGTCCGTCTGAATGCCCCCACCGGTCCCATGGCAGGTCGGAAGTTATCTGACGGACCGGCTGCCAGACCCCGCCCGACTTACTGTCGGCTCGCTACCGGAGCCGGCGGATGACCCGGCCGTCTTTGACCTGGTAGATGCCGATCTCGTTCTTGGGCCTGAAAAAGCGTGGGTTGACCATCGCTCCGAAGCGGCGGCGACCGGCGGCGGCGAAAACCTCGGCGGTTGCCCGGATCACCCCGTTCACCGAGATGGCCACGACCGAACCGGCTCTGAGCGTCGGCGTGACACCTGTGATCAGCGCGGGTGCCGATTTCCGCTTTCGGTCGATCGACCGATACTGGGCGGCCCTATCGAGTCGGGCCTTGCCGGAGGGCTTCCCGCCGACTTTTAGGCCGATCAGGTGGGTTCCCCGTCCCATCCGGAAAAGTCCTCCCCGGCCGAGCAGACGATCCTTGAACACCACGGCGTTTCGCCGGTCTCGAACGGCCCGGCTGAAGGGCATCGACTGTCCGTCGACCGACACATCCCTCGGCGCCAGCCCCATCTGAGTGATCGGCTCGCCGTCCACGACGGGCACCGTACCGCCGAGCGCGCGGGCGATGGTCGGGAAGACATCTGTCCCACGGGTCGTCAGGTTCGAGATGCCGCCCTTCGTCTTACCCGGATATTTGATGAACAGCGGCGCGAAGGCAATGTCGCCGGCGTTGTCGGGCTGGAAGGTCCTGACCAGCCGTCCGGGACGATGCTCGAAACCGTGGTCACCGACCACGACCAGCATCATCGACTTCCATTTGCCCTGGCGCAGGGCAGCCTTTCTCAGCTCGCCGATCACCCGGTCGGCGTATCCGACCTGCAGCATGAGCCGCTGGTAGGAAAGCCGGAGGTTGCCGATCGGAGCGTTCACCTTCATGTTCTCCGCCGCGTAGATCAGCGGGATCGGTCCGGACTTGTAGAACTGCCCCGAAGGCACGTGATCGTAGGGATGATGCGGGATCAGGAAATGACGAAACGTGAAGGTCCCCGCCTTGAACTTCTCGCGGCTGGCCGCGGCGATGAGGCCGTTTCTCGTTTGATCCCAGACCTGCCTCACCCTGGCGTTCTGAAACTCCATCGAGTCGGCGAAGTGGGTCGGGTCGAGTCGCCGCAGCGGGCAGATCAAGCGCGGGCAGATCTGGGTGGCCGATTCCAGGGCGTCGACCTTGTACCCCCGGGAGTGGAGGTAGGTGAAGATGCTGGCCGGGAAGTTCCCGGTGGTCGCGAAGGCATCTCCCGGCTCGACGTAATTGCCGGTGAGTATTCCCGGCACCGATTGCCGGGTCAGGGAAGAGACCGTGGTGTGGTTGCGGTACCAGACGCCCTCGCGGGACAGCCGGTAGAAGTTGGGAAAGCGCGAGGCGGAGATTCCGCCGGACTGGTTCATCAGGGCGACGGTGGGAAACTCGTCCATCACGATCAGAACCACTGGCGGCCGCGCCGCCGAGGCAGTAGCGACCCCGCCCAGCCCCAGCGCACAGAGCAGCGCCGCGACCAACGTCAAACAAGTCGAGCGGAGTCTCATAAAGAAGTCGGGCGGGGTCCGCCCCGCCCGACTTAGTGATTCCCGATAAGCGTCACGCCTCCGGCGTGACGCTTATCGTCCGACCGCGGCGGCCGGGCTTGAACTCGACCGTGCCGGCGCGGGTGGCGAAGATGGTGTGATCGCGGCCGAGCCCGGTGCCGTCTCCCGGCCAGAACTTCGTGCCGCGCTGGCGGACGATGATCTCGCCGCCGTTGACGGTCTGTCCGGCGAAGACCTTCACCCCGAGCATCTTGGGGTTGGAGTCACGACCGTTCCTCGAGGATCCGAGTCCTTTTTTATGCGCCATCGGTGTCCTCCTTCTCAGCCACCGGCTTCTTCGCGGCGGGCTTCTTGGCGGCCGGCTTCTTCGCGGCAGCCTTGGTTTCGGTCTTGGCCTCCGCCTTCGCGGCAGGCTTCTTGGCGGCGGGCTTCTTCGCCGCCGGCTTCTTGGCCGGGGCCTTCTCGGCGGTTTCCGCCTTGGCCTCGGCCTTCGGCTTCTCCTCGGCCTTGTCGGCCGCAGCCTTCTTCGGCGCCGCCTTCTTCTTGGCGCCGCCGAGCGAGGTCACTTCCAGCTTGGTCAGCTCGGCCCGATGGCCGGCCCGACGGCTGTAGCCCTTCTTCGGCTTGTACTTGAAGACCTTGATCTTGTCGCCACGCAGGTGCTCGGTGACGGTCGCCTCGATCTTGATCTTCTCGAGGGCCTTCGCGTCAACGACGACGTCCTCGCCCTTGAACATGACCGGCTTCAAGGCGACCTTGTCGCCCTGCTCCGCCTTCAGGCGATCGACGACCAGGACCGTGCCTTCCTCGACCCGGTACTGCTTGCCACCACTTTCAACAACCGCGTACATGTCTTAACTCAAATCCTTGTCTGGTCTTTTCAGCCGTCGGTCGGCGGGACCGAGGATCAACTGCCGGCGTCGGCCTTCTTGCGACCACGCCTGCGTCGTCCGCGCCTCAGGCCGAACGGGCCGGATCTTACCGGTTTGTCCTCTTTTTCATCGTCCTCGCCTTTTTTTGGGGCGGATTCCGCTTTATCTGAGGGCTTCGGGGACTCTTTCCCGGCGCGGCCGGACTGCCCGCCCTTGCCTTTGGATCCGGACTTGGAGCCGGATGCGGAGGGTTCCTCCTGCTTGCGGCCACCTTTGCCGCCGCCGTTCGAACCGCTTCCCGCGCCCCGGCCTCCGCCGCTCTTGCCGCGCCCGGAGCCCGACTTCTTCTCCCGGGCGTCCCTGTTCGCGCCTTCGGGCTGGGCTTCTTCGGGCAGCAGCTCGGCCACGGCCGAGGCCCGCTCGACCGATTCGATCCGCACCATCTTGCGCTCACCGACGACGTTCGCCGCCCCGGTGATGCTGATGATGTAGGAGTCGATGCGGGCGATCGCGTCATCCGCGTTGTACATGTGCGGCTCTTCGACCTTGACGAACACTTCCTCGCCGGGCCGGAAGGGCAGTGCCCGTTCCTCGATCGCCGCCTTCGGGCCGGACTCGATCAGCTCGAAATTGTCGATCGCCAGCGCCTCGCCGCCTTCGAAGTGGAACTGCTTGCCGGTCTCCTCCTCGAGTTCGAGCAGACCCGAGTCGGAGTCGTTGAGCAGCGCCGCGACTTTCGGGTTGACCCGGATCAGGAAGGCTTCCTCGTCCGGCTGGTCGGCCGCGATCTCCTTCATCTTGCGCAGGCCCTCGAGCGCGACCGTCTCGGCCGAGAGCACCACGCCCTCGCCCTCGCAGGTCGGGCACTTGACGGTGAGGATCTCGCGGACCCCGTCGGTGATGTTCTGGCGGGTCATCTCGACCAGGCCCAGGGGCGAGATCTCGACCAGGTAGCTCTTCGACTTGTCGGCGTCGAGCGCGTCGCGAAGCGTGCCGAGCACCTTGTCGCGGTTCCTGCCCTTGGCCATGTCGATGAAGTCGATGACGATGATGCCGCCGATGTCACGCAGCCGGAGCTGGCGCACCACCTCGGTCGCGGCCTCGGTGTTCACCTTGGTGATCGTCTCTTCCAGGCCGCCCTTGCCGCGGCCCGTGAAGGAGCCGGAGTTGACGTCGATGACGGTCAGAGCCTCGGTGTAGTCGATGATCAGGTAGCCGCCCGAGGGCAGGTCGATGCGGTGGCCCAGAGTCGACTGGATCGCCTTCTCGATCTCCCATTTCTCGAACAGCGGCTTCTTGCCCTTGTAATGCTCGACCCCTTCGACCAGCTCCGGCGCGGTGCGCTGGAAGAAGCTGGTGACCCGGTCGAACTGCTTCTGGTCGTCGATGATCGCCTTGTCGAACTCGTTCAGGAAGACATCGCGGAGCACCCGGACCGGGAGATCCTGCTCCTGGAAGACCAGCGAGGGTGCCTTGGCTCCTTCGTGACGCTTCTCGAGCACGTCGCTGAGGCGGTGGAGGTAGGCGATCTCGCGCACGAAATCGGCCTTCTTCGCGCCGTGGGCGGCGGTACGGACGATCAGGCCACCGGGCCCGTCGTAGGTCCGGCTGACCATGCGGCGCAGGCGGTCGCGTTCCTTGTCGGCGAGCCGGCGGCTCACCCCCACCCCGCTGCCGTTCGGCGCGTAGACCAGGTAGCGGCCGGCGATGGTCACGTTCATCGAGAGGCGGGCGCCCTTCGACTTGATCGGATCCTTGATCACCTGGACCAGGATCTCCTGCTTGGGCTTGATCAGCTCGTCGATCCGCCGCCCCTGGCCACGGCCGCGGCGCGGCGCCTGCTGGCCGTCGGGCAGCAGGATCTCGTCGACGTGGAGGAAGCCGTTCCGTTCAAGGCCGATGTCCACGAAGGCCGCTTCCATCCCGGGCAGGACGTTGTCGACCTTGCCCAGGTAGATGTTCCCGACCAGGGAGCGGCCGCCCCGGCGTTCGATGTAGACCTCGGCGACCTCACGCTTTGATTTGACGGTCTTGGCCTCGAGTACGGCCACGCGGGTCTCGCCGCGGTCGGCCGAAACAACAATCGTCTTTTTCATGTTCTAAGTCGTTTCCGTTCAGATTGGTGCCCGGTGGATCCTCAATCGATCCACGGGCTCCTCTGTGCGGCGTGCGACTCGATGTGAATGCTCTGCAGGACCCCGATCATGAGGAGCGTCGCGATGATCGCCGACCCTCCGTAGCTCATCAGCGGCAGGGGTATGCCGGTGATCGGCATGATGCCGAGGTTCATTCCTACATTGACGAAGACCTGGAAGATGATCGCGGCGGCGATGCCGGCCGCGACCAGGGTTCCGTATGAATTCTTCGAGAGCGTCATCAGACGCAGCGCCCGCCAGAAGAGCAGGGCGAAAAGGGATAAGACCAGTGCCGCGCCGACGAATCCGTAGCGCTCGGCGACCACGGCGAAAATGAAGTCCGTGTGCCGTTCGGGTACGAAGCCGAAGCGGGACTGGGTGGCCTGGTTGCCTCGGCCGGTGGTACCACCGGCGCCGATTCCAACCTTGGCCTGGTTCTGCTGATAGCCCGCGTCACCGATATCTGACGACGGGCTGAGGAACGAGGTGAGTCGTTCCTGCTGATACTCCTTGAGCACCGGGTGCCCGGTCGCCGGCATGACGACCAGGACTACGGTGACAAAAGCTGCGAGGACCACCCCGATCGCGGCCAGATGCGACCAGCGAACGCCGGCCGCGATCATGATCGCGAAAGTGATCGCGCCGAAGACCAGCGACGTGCCGAGGTCCTGAAGCAGGACCAGGCCAGTCGGCAGGAGTCCGAGCGCGAGTATGCGGATCGTCCTTTGACCTTCGGAGCCCCTGCGGGCACCGTCGATCACGAATCCGGCCAGGGCAAGGATCAACAACAACTTGCCCAGCTCGGCCGGCTGAAAGGTGAAGAAGGGAAGTTCGAGTGAGTTGGTCGACCCGCGTGCGGCCACGCCGAATGTGAACACCGCGAAAATCGAGGCGCAGAGGAACGTGTAGATACCGACACGTAGTTCCCGGAAGCGGGAGTAGTCGATGCGGGAGACGGCAATCATTCCGATGATTCCGACCAAACCATAGAGAGCCTGCCGCTGAACGTACTGCTCGGGGGCGCCGGCGATGCTGGTCCCGGACGCCTCGTAGAGCGTGAAAAGCGAACAGGCGAGCAGGCCCAGAGCCGAAAAAGCCAGCCAGCCGTCCATCCCGGCAAGGCCGACCCGTTCGAGCAGGTTCAGTCGCGGCTCCGGTGCCTGGCGGGAAAGTCGCGAGGATTCCATCACTCCACGCTCCCGGTGCCGCCGGAGACCGCTTTGGCCTCCTTGCCGAAGTAGGCCTGGAGGATCTGGAGCGCGACCGGGGCCGCGGTGTCAGCCCCGAATCCGCCCTCTTCGACGGTGACCACGACCGCGATCTTCGGGTCCGGGTACGGGGCCAGCACGGCGTACCAGGCCTGGTCGGCCTCGTCGGTTCGCTCAGCCGTTCCGGTCTTGCCCGCCACCTTGACCGGGAAGCCCCCGAACACCTGGTAGGAGGTGCCCTCAGGGGCCTGGGCCGCGTCGTGGAGACCTTCCATGATCACCTGCCGGTCAGCCGGGTCGATCGGGACCTGGCCGCTCACCTGGGGCTCGGCCTCGAACTTGACCCGTCCCGCCGAGTCCTCGGTCTGCAGCATCAGCTGCGGCTTCAGCACGGTGCCTCCGTTGCCGAGCGTGGCGTAGGCGACAGCCAGCTGGAGCGGGCTGGCCTGGAGGTAGCCCTGACCGATCGCCAGCTGGATGTTCTGGCCGATCACCCAGGGGTCGTAGTACTTCGGCTCTTCCCGGTGAGCCTCGTTCAGCCACTTCGGGGTCGGGACCAGGCCCTCCGACTCGCCGGGGATGTCGATCCCGGTCGCCTTGCCGAAGCCGAAGTCACCGGCCCAGTCCTGGAGCTGGCGGGTGCCGTTCATGTCGCGCCCGAGCAGGTAGTAGTAGACGTCGGAAGAGACCTCGAGCGAGCGGCGCAGATCAACGCTCCCGTGAGCCTGCTTGCCGGCGTTGTCGAACTCCTGGTCGGCGATCGTGACCGTCCCCGTGTCATTGACCACCTTGTCCGGGGTGATGTACCCGCCGTCGAGGGCGGCCAGGGCGGTGAACGGCTTGAAGGTCGAGCCGACCGCGTACTGGCCGCCGATCGCGCGATCGAAGAGCGGCGCCCCGTTGTCCTCGTCATAGAGCGCGTCGACCTGCTTCTGGGTCAGCGGGTGGGTGAACATGTCAGGGTCGAAGGTCGGGCTGGAGGAAAGGCCGAGCACCTGCCCGTTGTTCACGTCCATCGCCACGAAGGCGCCGGGAAGCAGGGTGCTCCGAAGCGCCGCCTCGCCGACCTCCTGGACCTTCGGGTCGAGCGAGAGCCGAACCGTCTCGCCCGGTTCCGGCATGGTCGACGGCAGCTGGCTGACCGTCCGGCCGGTGGAATCGACCTGGATCCGGGTGACCCCGGGCTTCCCCCGCAGCACGTCGTCATAGGTCTGCTCGATCCCGGTCTTGCCGAGCGTGTCCCCCGCCGAGAGGTCCTTCTCCGGGTTCTCTTCCAGGTCTTCGGCCGTGACCTCGCCGATGCTGCCGAGGATGTGGGCCGCCAGCAGCCCTTCCGGGTACTTGCGCACGAAGATCCGGTTGATCTGGACCTCCGGGAACTCGGCCTGATGCTCCTGCAGGTAGTAGATGACGTCGTCATCGACATCCTGGGAAAGCGTGATCGGGCTGCCCGGCGGGTCGTTCTTCTCCGAGTCGACGACCTTGCGCCGCACCCACCTGGCGTTGTGGCCCAGCACCTTCCCGACCCGGGCGAACAGCTCGTTCCGGTCGGCCGGCTCGGTCGGGACCTCGATCGGATCCAGCTGGAGCGCCATGCTGGTCCGGTTGTCGACCAGCACGTTGCCGTCCCGGTCGAGGATCCTGCCCCGCGGCCCCGGCACCCGGATCTCACGGGTCCGGTTCTGATTCGCCTCAGCCAGGTACTTGTCACCGGTCACGATCTGAAGCGACCAGAGCCGGAAGAACAGAACCCCGAACAGGAACAGCCCGATCCCGCCGATCACGGCGACGCGACGCGAGCGGAGATTTCGCTTCGGTCGTGGTTTGGGGACTACGGGTTCGATTCTCATGGGAATGCCCTGGGGCCGTTTCCGTTCGGCGGGTCCAGCTCGTCGGTCCACCGGTCCAGATCGACCGGGCCCCGGCGTGACGCCGGCTCGTGAATCAGCGCTGGCCTGAGAACACGGTGGATCAGCGCATAGAGCGGAACCGCCAGAAGAACACCATAGAAAGTCTGCAGGATGAGGTCGGGGATCAGGGAGCCGCTGAGGCTCGAGTCGAGCCCCGATACGACGGCGTAGAACCCGAGCGCAAGGTTTGACCCGAGAGTGGCGAGCCCGGAGGCAGCGAGGACGGTCGGCCGGTCGACGAAGTCGCCGCGCTCGCGGTAGGTGCCGGCCAGGTACCCGACGCCCATGAAGATCAGGCAGGCGCTGCCGAGCGGCCCGTCGGTCAGAACGTCACCAAGGAAGCCGAAGGCGAAGCCGACCGTGGCCCCGACCAGGCTTCCTCCGAGCAGCCCGAAGATCGCGGCGCAGACCGGCAGGATCCACATCGAAGTGCCGAGCAGCTCGATCTGGGAGAAGAACGAGACCTGCAGGATGGTGAAGAGCAGGACCAGGCCGACGATCCGGGCGGTGGATCTCGCGGTGATGATCATCCGCGGTTGACCCCGGTCAGGATCTGGAGGATGTCCAGGTTCCGCAGGTCAGCGAAGGGACGCAGCTCGACCGACTGGATCGCCTCCCGTTCGTTGATCGGCGCGCGGCTGATCTCGCCGATCGGGATGGCCCGCGGATAGAGCGACGAGAGCCCGTCACCGCTCCAGCCCGAGGTGACCACCGTCTGGCCGGTGCTGACGTTCCTAGTCTCGTCGAGGAACTCCAGCACCAGGGTCTCCGGGTCGCCCACCTTGGCCCGGACGACCCCCTGGGCACCGCCGGGAAGGATCTTGGCGCTGACCGCGCTGGAGCTGTCGGAGATCAGGCTGACCACGGCTCCCGACCGGCTGACCGAGCTCACCCGGCCGACCAGGCCGTCACCGCTGATCACCGGGTCGTTCACCTCCACCCCGTCGGATGAGCCGGCGTTGACGTTCACCGTGGTGAACCAGACGGTCGGTGAACGGCCGGTCACGTTCACGGTGACCGGGTCGTATGAGTCGGGGATCTTGCCGGCTTCCTTGAGTCCGAGCAGCTTGTGGAGCTGCCGGTTGTCTTCCAGCGCGGCCTCGCCGGCCACCGCCTGGCTGCGGGCCTCCTCCAACTCACGCTCGAGCCGGTCGCGTTCGCCCCGGGCTTCCATCGTCTCGTCGAACCAGTTGACCAGGTCACGGGCCGGTTTCAGCGCCCGGGAAGCCGCCCCGGTGATCGGGTCGAAGACGTTTCCCACCGCCCCCCCGAACGCCCCGGAGCCGCTGCCGAAGGTGAAAGTGAGCAGCAGGAAGCCCAAGGCGATGAGACCGATCAGAACGGCTCGACGGCGTCGGACTTGCTTGCGGTACATGGTGGGCTCGGGGTTCGCTGAAGAAAAGGCAGGGTTCGGATGCCGAAGCGGAATCCGCCCCGGGCCGGCGACTTTCTCACCTCGGCGCGAAAGTCGTACATTCGGAAAGCGCTCTGCGGGCGGGATTGCAGCCTCGGCCACCCTACCGGGACCGGCTCAGCGGTTCATAAAGCCAGTTCTGGAGCCAGATTCAGCAGCAACCCGACCGGCAGGCCGATCACGTTGGCGATGTCGCCTTCGACCCCGGCTACGAGCGCCGACCCCCGGCCCTGGATCGCGTAGCCGCCGGCCCTCCCCCGCCACTCGCCGCTAGCGAGGTAACGCTCGATCTCGGCGGAGCCGAGCTCTCGGAAGCGGACCGCGGATTCGGCCACCCCGGTCCGCACCCGGTCGGCCTCGGGACCGACGATCGCCAGTCCACTGAGAACGCGGTGGGTACGGCCCGAGAGCTCGGCCAGGTACTCACGTGCCCGGACCTCGTCCCCGGGCTTGCCGATCACATGGTCCTCCAGCACCACGTCCGTGTCGCAGCCGATGATCGTCCGGCCCGTTTCTCGCTCGGACACCGCCCGGGCCTTGAGCAGGGCGTTGGCCAGCACGACCTCGGCCGGATCGCCGTGGGTTATCTCCTCGACTCCGGAGACCCGGACCTCGAACTCGACGCCGATCCGCTCGAGGATCTCCTTGCGCTGGGGAGAGCCCGAAGCGAGGATCACCCCCGGCCCGCTCACGGGTTCGCGTCGGCGGCCCGGACCAGGGTTTCCATCGCCCGGATCGCCCGATCGATGTCCGGCTCGGAGCGGACCGCGATGTTGCCCCACTCGTAGGCCATCCCGATCTGGGTCAGGACATCGGCCAGCTCCGCGGTCTTCTCCTCGTCCCACTCGGGACGGGTGCGGGCGATCGTGGCCTGGAGCTCCCCGATGATCGCGGTCGAGACGCCGGACCCCGGCGCGAGCATGACCCGCAGGCCGAGTTCGGGCTCGTTCTGCACCAGGTGGAGGAGCGGGGCGAACTCGGATGAGCTGACCATGAACCGCCGGATCGCGTCGATGATCCGGCACAGGCCCTCGCCCTCGGCTGCCTCGACCGCGCCCCGGATCTCCTCGACCACCATCTCGGAGAGCATCTCCGAGATCAGGGTGTCGCGATCGTCGACCCAGCGGTAGAGGGTCGTACGGCCGATGTTCAGCTCGACCGCGAGCGACTG
This sequence comes from Solirubrobacterales bacterium, assembly GCA_044464425.1. Lineage (GTDB taxonomy): Bacteria > Actinomycetota > Thermoleophilia > Solirubrobacterales > 70-9 > 67-14. The sequence continues at coordinate 124,301 of JBIQLL010000004.1, forward strand.
CATGTCGATCCGCTCGCTGGCGAGGAAGTGCCGGCGGGCGAGCCGCACGGCGTCCTCCCGTTCGACTTTCTCCGAGACGCCCATCAAACAATCCTAGAAGGACGCGGAACCCGGTGGCACTCCACCGCGGTGGGTCGGTTTTCCGGTCGTTGTGACGGAAATCCGACCCACCGGTCAAACTCGGGGTTGGATGGATGATCTGGTCGAGACCCTGCGTGCTTCCGGTTCGGTTTTCGCCGAGGACGAGGCGCGCCTGCTGACCGAGGCGGCCGGATCGCCGAGCGCTCTGGAGGGCATGGTCCGCCGGCGGCTCGGAGGCGAGCCGCTTCAGCAGATCCTGGGCTGGGCCGAGTTCTGCGGCCTCCGGATCCAGGTCGAGCCGGGTGTGTTCCTGCCCCGTCCCCGCTCCGAGTTCCTGGTCAAGAAGGCGGTGAGCCTCGGCCAGCCCGGTTGCATCGTGCTCGATGTCTGCTGCGGCACCGGGGCTCTGGGCGTGGCGACCGTGGTCGGGCTCGGTTCGGGAGATCTGCATGCAACCGACATCGAACCGGCCGCGGTCAAATGCGCGCGACTGAACGTGGACGAGGTCGGCGGACGGGTCTATCGGGGCGATCTCTTCGACCCCCTGCCCCGGACCCTCCAGGGCCGGGCCGACCTGCTGCTCGTTAACGCGCCCTACGTTCCGACGGCCGAGCTTCCGCTCATGCCTCGTGAAGCCCGCCTCTACGAGGAGACCATCACCCTCGATGGCGGCGCGGACGGGCTCGACGTCCAGCGCCGGGCGATCCTCCAGGCACCACTATGGCTGGCACCGCGAGGTCATCTGCTGGTCGAAACCAGCGACCTCCAGGCCGACTCAACCATGAGGCTGATGAAACAGGCCGGGCTCTCGACGGCCCTGTCCACCTCAGCCGAATGGGGAGCCACGGTAGTAATCGGCCACCGGAAGCCCTAATCGCGATCCGGTAACGGTGAAACTGATTTCGAGTCGTTACGCTCGGTTTTCAGTTTCACCGTTGGTGGGCTGGGGTGTAGCCCCGAGTCCGCTCTAAACCCCTTCGGGGAACCAGATCGCGATCTCGCGAGCCGCGCTCTCGTCGGAGTCGGAGCCGTGGACCATGTTGAAAGTCACTTCGAGGGCGAAGTCACCGCGAATCGAGCCCGGGGCGGCCTCGACCGGGTTGGTCGCACCGATCAGCTGACGGGCGGCGACCACGGCCTCCGGGCCTTCGAGGACGGCGGCGACCAGCGGCCCGCCGGTGATGAAGTCGACCAGCTCGCCGAAGAAGGGCTTCTCCTTGTGCTCGGCGTAATGCTCGTTGGCGATCTGCTCGGTCGCGGTCAGCTTCTTGAGGGCGGCGATGCGGAGGCCCTTGCGCTCAAAGCGGGCGAGGACTTCACCGGTGAGGGCGCGCTCGAAGGCGTCGGGCTTGACCAGGATGAGGGTCTGGGACATGGGTTGCTACTCCGTTATGGGTTTGTTTGGTTACGGGGCTGGGGTCGACGGACCCCCGCCCGGGATCAGTTGTCGCCGCGATTGATCGGTTCGGGGGACTCGTCGTCACCCACGGTGATCTTGCGGCGGGCCGAACGCGGGCTGCGCGGCGCTTCGTCTTCCTTCGAAGAGGATGCGCTCTTGACCTGCCGGGTCGGCTCCTCCGAGCGCTTCTCCCGGGACGAGCGACCGTCACGCGACGAGGAACGGCTCCCGCCCGATGAGGCTTCGGCCGGAGACTTACTCGAACGGCGGCGACGCTCTTCCTTTTCGGGGCTCCGTTCGGAGCGGGAAGATTTGGAGCGCTTCGAGGAACCGGAGCGAGAGGAACGCTTGGGCGCGATCAGCGTCGTCTCGCAGTAGGGGCAGACCTTCCAGTTCAGGCCGACCGGCTTCGAGCAGGTCGGGCAGGGCTCCTTGAGCCGGGTCCGGCAGGCGGGGCAGCGGATGAAGTCACTCTCGACCGGTGAGCCGCACTTGTGGCAGGAGTTGTGCTTGAGGTGACGCAGACGCACCTCGGACTCCTGGATGTCGGTTTCCCGTTCCCGGATGTCATCGAGGAACTCCGGCGGTCTCAGGATCGTGTAGACGAGCGTGCCGACGAAGGGGAAGAAGGACGCGGCGGTGGCGCAGCCGACCATGAAGGGATCGGCGATGCGGCGGCGGGCGTCGGTGAAGGTGAAGACGATCAGGGCAATCCAGATCGCGACCAGCATCAGGATCACCAGGGTGACGGCCAGGTTCAGGGCGGTGTTTTCAATTCCGAAGATGGCGAGAGGCATGGTGAGCTAGAGGAACATCCTTCCGAATAGGTACCCGATGCCGAAGAAGACAAGGATCACGATCGCCACGACCGCAGCGACCAGCGCCATCATCGACAGCAATTGGGAGCCAGTCTGACGATTCACCGGCTAATCGTGACATAACCGGCGGCTATCCAACTCGCCGGTGTCGCCTATGACAGACCTTGCCCGGCCTGCGAGTTCCGGCCTCGGGCTACTGATCGGGGGCCAGCAGGAAGTGAGAACCGGTGATCACGACCGCCCCTTCGCTCGCCAAAGCCAGTTCCCGGGCACGCTCGAGTGCAGCCGCAGGGGTGTCGGCGGTCTCCGCCTCGAGTCCCAGCCCGGCGGCGACTTCCTTCAGCCTTCCGGGTTCCCAGGCGTGCGCGCCCGGCCTTCCCCACGCCGCAAGTGCTTCCTCCGGCAGTCCGGTGAACACGGCCCGATCGAGCGCCGGGGCGAGCTCGGCCAGCATTCCGGGGGCGTCCTTGTCGGCCAGGACCCCGATCACGCCGATGACCGGCGCGGCGCCGACCAGTTCCGGCAGCGAGGCGGCGAGCGCCCTCGCTCCGGCCGGGTTGTGGGCGACGTCGGCCAGCACGGTCGGGTTCTCGCCCAGCTTCTCGAGCCTCCCGTGGATCACCAGCGAGGCGACCGCCTGCTCGGCCTTCGAGTGCGAAACCTCGCCCAGGTAGCAGGCTGCGGCGGCCTCGGCCACGGCGAAGTTGGTCCGCTGGAATCCCCCTTCGGCCCGGCCTACCTCGCGGATCTCGCAATGGCGCTCCGCCGCGGTCCGGCGCGCCAGATCCCTCACGTCGGGGGCGAGCGGACCGACCACGAGCACGCTGTCCGGTCGCAGTACGGCCAGTTTCTCGCCGGCAATCTCGACCTCGGTCTCCCCCAGGAACTCGGTGTGGTCGAGCCCGATCGAGGTGAGCACCGTGGCGAGCGAGCCGATCGAGTTGGTCGCGTCCAGCCGGCCGCCGAGCCCCGCCTCGATCGCTGCCACCTGGACCCCGGCCTCGGCCAGCGCGAGGAAGGCGGCGGCGGTGGCCAGCTCGAACTGGGTCACCTCCTCCCCCTCGAGCCGCGCGTTGACCACCTCGGCCGCAGCGGCGGCCCGTCGCACGCACTCGGCGAAGAGCTCCGGCACCTCGCGCCCGGAGACCACCACCCGCTCGGACCAGTGGGCCAGGTGCGGCGAGAGCGAGCAGCCGGCTCGGTAGCCGTGGGCCTCGCAGATCGCCGCGATCATCCGCGAGACCGAGGACTTGCCGTTCGTCCCGACCACGTGGATCGAAGCGAAGGAGTCCTGGGGGCGCCCGAGCTCATCGCTCAGCATCTCCATGCGCTCGAGCCCGAGCTTCCAGCCGATCGGCTCCAGGGAGTTGAGGAAAGCTTCGGCGTCGAAGGCGTCCACGCCGGTCATCGGTGCTTCAGCCGAGTTCGTCGAGCTCGCGTCGCAGCCGCTCGAGCTTCTCGCGCTCCTCCGCGACCACCTCGGCGGGAGCGTTCTCGACAAAGCGTTCGTTGGCGAGCTTCTTCTCGATCTTCTGCAGTTCCGCCTCGACCTTGGAGCGGCGCCCCGCGATCCTCGCGGCGACCGCCTCCATGTCCAGCTCGTCGGAAGCGAGGATGCCGAAACCGGCGACCGTGGCGACCACCTCGCCTTCATCGGCCCCGATCTCGACCCGGCCGAGCCGGGCGACGAACTCGGGCACCGAGGACGCGTCGCCCTTCGTCCGGAGAACCACCTTGGGCGGCACGCCCGCCATGTCCCGCCAGCCGCGGAGCCGCCGGGTCAGGCCGATCGCCTCGCCGACCTCGTCGTCCACCGCCTCGCTGATCCGGCCGGAATCCGCTTCCGGGAAGGCGTGGATCACCAGGTGACCGGCGCGGTACGGGTGGTACTCCCAGATCGCCTCGGTCACGAAGGGCATCACCGGGTGGGCGAGCGCCAGGGTGCGCTCCAGCGTGTGAAGCAGAACCTGGGCGATCTCGGGGTCGCCGTCGTAGATCCGCGGCTTGGCGATCTCCAGGTACCAGTCGCAGAGGTCGGAGAAGACGAAGGAGTAGAGCTCCTGGGCGGCGTGGGCGAAGTCGTACTCGTTGATCAGCCGGGTGTAGGTCTCGATCGTCGATTCGAGCCGGGAGAGGATCCAGCGGTCCTCGAGGGCGATCGGGTCGGCCGGGACCGCCCGGTCCGCCGGGGCGTCCGTGTTGAGCAGGATCAGCCGCGAGGCGTTCCAGAGCTTGGTCGCGAGGTCACGGCCCTGCTGGACCTTGGCGTCGGAGTAGCGCACGTCCTGGGTTGAGGACATGGCCAGCAGGCCGAACCGCAGGGCGTCGGCGCCGTGCTCGTCGATCTCCTCCAGCGGGTCGATCCCGGTGCCGAGGCTCTTCGACATGCGGCGGCCGTCTCTGGCCTGGATGACCGAGTGGACGTACACGTCATGGAAGGGAACGTCGCCGGCGAACTCGAGCCCGGTCATTATCATCCGGGCGACCCAGAGGAAGAGGATCTCGCGCGCCGTGGTCAGGAAGTCGGTCGGGTAGAAGGCCTTCAGCTCGTCGGTTTCATCTGGCCAGCCGAGCGTGGCGAAGGGCCAGATCGCCGAGGAGAACCAGGTGTCGAGCACGTCCTCGTCCTGGACCCAGCCCTCGCCTTCGGGCTCGGTCTCGCCGACGTAGGTCTCCTCGCCCCGGTACCAGACCGGGATCCGGTGGCCCCACCAGAGCTGGCGGGAGACGCACCAGGGCCGGATCTCGCGCATCCAGTTGAGGTAGACGCCCTTCCACTGGCCGGGGGCGATCCGGACGCGGCCATCCTCGACCGCCTCGATCGCCGGCTTCGCCAGCGCGTCCATCTGGCAGAACCACTGCAGTGAGATCAGCGGCTCGATCCGCTCGCCCGAGCGCTCCGAGAAGGGAACCGAGTGGACGTACTCCTCCTCGTCGCTCAGGGCGCCTTCCTCCCGCAGCGCCTCGACCACCGCGACCTGCGCCTCGGCCACGGTCAGGCCTTCGAACCGCTCGCCGGCCTCGGCCGTCATGCGCCCGTCTTCACCGACCACCGAGATCTCCTCCAGCCCGTGGCGGCGGCCGATCTCGAAGTCGTTAATGTCATGGCCGGGCGTGATCTTGAGCGCGCCGGTGCCGAACTCGATGTCGACGTGGTCGTCGGCGATGATCGGCAGGCGGCGGCCGACCAGGGGCAGGATGCAGTGCTGGCCGACCAGGTCGCGGTAGCGCTCGTCGTTCGGGTTCACCGCGACCGCGGTGTCGGCCATCATCGTCTCCGGCCGGACCGTGGCGACGGTCAGGACCCGGTCGCTTCCCTCGACCGGATAATCGACCGAGTAGAGCTTGTCGGTGACCTCCTCGTTTACCACCTCGAGATCGGAGATCGCCGACTGCGAGCCGGGATCCCAGTTGACCATGTAGTGATCGCGGTAGATGTAGCCCTTCTCGTAGAGCGAGCTGAAGATCTTGCGGACCGCGCGGGCATAGCCCTCGTCGAGGGTGAACCGCTCGCGTTCGTAATCGACCGAGGCGCCGATCCGCTTGTACTGCTCCCGGATCGAGCCGCCGAACTCTTCCTTCCACTCCCAGACCCGTTCGGTGAACGCTTCACGGCCGATCTCGTGGCGGCTGACGCCCTCCGACCCCAGCCGCTTCTCGACCACCGTCTGGGTCGCGATGCCGGCGTGATCCATGCCCAGGATCCAGAGGGTGTTCTTGCCGCCCATCCGGTTCATCCGGACCAGGGCGTCCTGCATCGAGCCGTTCAGCGCGTGGCCCATGTGGAGCACGCCGGTCACGTTCGGCGGCGGGATCGCGACCGAGTAGTTCTCGTCGGCGGTGCCGGTAGCCTCGGGATGGAAGTAGCCACCCTCCAGCCACTCGGCGAAAATCCGCGCCTCGGTCTCGCCGGGCTCCCACCGGGTGGTCTCTTCCAGCTTCTTTCGTGCCGCGTCGTCCAAGAGCGCCGATGTTATCTGCGCGGCGCGGACTCGCGACTCCGCGGGTGTTTTCAGACCGTCCGGTCTGAGAGAGTTCCGGGTATGGAGGGGCTGAACCGACCGGAGGCACACCGTCATCCCTGGCGACTTTCGGGTCGGATCGTCGTCGTCATCCTGATCGATGCGCTGGCGCTGCTCTTGCTCGAGGCGGCCCTGCCCGGCTTTGACATGCACGGCAAGGGCGCCGCTCTGCCGACCGCACTCGGGGTCGGCCTGGTCAACGCGCTGATCTGGCCCGTGCTCTCCCGCTTCACCCTGAAGCTGAGCGTGCTGACGCTCGGCCTCTGGGGGCTCTTCCTCAACGCGCTGCTGGTCGGCCTCGCCCTGACGGCGATGCCCTGGGTCCGGATCGACGGGGTCGGCGAGGGGGTCCTGATCTCGTTCGCGATGGCGATCCTGACCTCCCTCCTCTCCTCTCTCTTCGCGATCGACGAGGACAGCACCTGGTACTACAACGTGGTCCGGGCGCAGCTCCGGCGGCGCGGCCAGGTGATCGAAACCGACGAGCCGGGGATCGTCTTCCTGGAGATCGACGGCCTCGCCCACGACGTGCTGCGGCGGGCGATGACCAACGGGAACGCGCCGGCGATGGCCGCCTGGGTGCGCGACGGCAGCCACCGCCTGGAAGGCTGGGAGACCGACTGGTCTTCGCAGACCGGCGCGATGCAGGCCGGGATCCTGCACGGCAACAACCATGGGATGCCGGCCTTCCGCTGGTGGGAGAAGGAGAGCGCCCGGGCGCTGGTCACCAATCACCCCAAGGACGCCGCCGAGATCGAGGCGAGGCAGTCCGACGGCAACGGCCTGCTCGCCGCCGATGGCGCCAGCCGGGCCAACATCCTCTCCGGTGACGCGCCCCACTCGATGCTGACCATGAGCACGGTGATGAAGCCGCGGGGTCAGCTCGGCAAGGATTACGCCGCCTACTTCGCGCGGCCGTACGGAGTGATCAAGACCGCGCTCCACACGGTGGCCGAGATCGCCCGTGAGCGCCGGGACAACCTGCGTCAGGAGCGAACCGGGATCTCGCCGAAGATCGCGCGCTCCCGGGTCTATGCCGTGATGCGGGCCTGGGCGACCGTGATCCAACTCGACCTGCAGGTGGCCGCCGTGGTCGGTGACATCCTCGCCGGGCGACCTTCGATCTACACGACGTTCCTGGCCTACGACGAGGTCGCTCACCACTCCGGGATCGAACGGCCCGAGACGCTCGCCACCCTGGCCAAAGTGGACCGCGAGATCGATCGCATACGGCGGGTCGTCGCCGAGGCGCCCCGGCCGTACCACCTGGTCGTCCTCTCCGATCACGGCCAGTCGCAGGGCGCGACCTTCCTGCAGCGATACGGGATCACGCTCGAGGACCTGGTCGAGCGCTCAACAGGCAAGGAGGCGATCGGCACCGGCGAGGAAGGCGAGCAGAACCCCCGGGCCTACATCACCGCCAGCGCTGAGGAGGCCAGCCACGAGGAAGGCGCCGTGGGCAGCGCCGCCAAGGCCGTCACCCGGCGGGACCCGAACCGGGATGACCTCGGCCTCGAACCCGCGGATGCCGAATCGCCGGCGAGCGAGCCCGAAGAAGAGGTCCCGGAGCTCTCGGTGATGGCCTCGGGATGCCTCGGCCTGATCACTTTCCCCCGCGAGCCCGGCCGTCTCACCCAGGAGCGGATCGACGAGCTGTATCCGGGGCTGCTCGACGATCTGCGCACTCATCCCGGGATCGGCTTCGTTCTGGTCGACTCCGCCCGGGGCGGCGTCGCGCTCGGCGCCACCGGCGCCAACTATCTCGAGAGCGGCGAGGTAGATGGCGACGACCCGCTGGCCCCCTTCGGGCCGAACGCGGCTCGTCACGTGCTGCGCACCCACCGCTTCTCGAACTGCCCTGACGTCATGGTGAACAGCACCTGGTGGCATGACATGGACGAGGTCGCCGCCTTCGAGGAGCTGGTCGGCTCACACGGCGGCATGGGCGGGACGCAGTGCCACCCCTTCGTGCTCCGCCCGGTCGATCTGGAGTGGCCCGCGACACCGGTGATCGGAGCCGAAGAGGTTCATCAGGTGCTCAAGAGCTGGCTGCCGGCCGGTTCGGGCCGGCCGGGCGCGAAAGAGACTCTCCCGGCCTGAGCACCCGGGACTCGAGCTCGGGCGCGAGTTCGCTCATCTGACGATCGAAGGCGAGGACGGGTTTCTCCAGGAGCCCGCCGCGGATCCCTTTCATCCCGATCGGGAAGTAGGTGCCCCAGTGGATCGGCACGGTCAGTTCCGGCCTGAGCATCGCGGCAGCCATGGCCGCGCCCCGCGGGTCCATGTGACCCGGACCGAGCTGGTGGCCCCAGCCCCAGATCGGGAGCAGCGCGATCTCCAGGCCCCCGGCCAGCTCGGAAAGCCCCGGGTGCACGTCCGTGTCACCGGCGAAGTAAAGCTCCCGGCTGCCGTCGATCAGGTAGCCGAGCGCGTCGATTCCCGGCCCGAGCGGGTGCCGGCGGCCATCGTGCTCGGCGGTCACCGCGGTCACTTTCACGGGCCCCACCGCGACCTCCTCCCCGACCCTCATCTCGACCACGTCTTGAAAGCCGAGCTTGCGGATCATCGAGCCGGCTCCCGCCGGCACGATCACCCGGGCTCCCCGGTCGAAGCGCTTCAGGCTCGGCAGGTCGAGATGATCGAAATGGAGGTGCGAGATCAGGATCGCGTCGATCCCGCGGTTGAACTCAGGGCCGGGTCCGGGTACGTGGCGCAGCAGGTGGACCACTCTCCGCCGCAGCACCGGGTCGGTGACCAGCCGCACCCCGTCGAGCTCGACCAGCACCGTGGCGTGTCCGCCCCACGTTATGCGCAGGTCACCCGGGTTCCTTTCGATCAGCGGGACGCCCACGGGGTGAGTATCCCGCCAGCGCGGCTCTAAGCCGTCTGCTCTTCGTCGAAGGCGTCCTCGTCCGCGTGCGGGTCTACCGCCGGGCTCGGCCCGGTGACCAGCATCGGCGACTGGCCCTTCTCGATCGATTCGCGGGTTACCACGCACTTGCTCACGTCCTCGCGCGAGGGCAGCTCGAACTGGACGTCGAGCAGCGAGTCCTCGATGATCGAGCGCAGACCCCGGGCGCCGGTCTCGCGGACCAGTGCCTTGTCGGCGATCGCTTCAAGCGAGTCCTCGGCGAAGACCAGCTCGATCCCGTCGAACTCGAAGAAGCGCTGGAACTGGCGGACCAGGGCGTGCTTCGGCTCGGTCAGGATGCGGACCAGGTCGGCCTGGTCGAGCTGATGGAGCGCTGCGACGACCGGCAGGCGGCCGATGAACTCGGGGATCAACCCGTACTCGACCAGGTCCTCCGGCAGCACCTGCTCGAAGAGCTCGCCCGGATCCTCGTGGGGATCCTCGCTGACCACGGCGCCGAAGCCGATGCCCTTGTTGTCGACCCGCCGCTCGATCACCTTCTCCAGCTCGGCGAACGAGCCGCCGCAGATGAAGAGGATGTTGGTGGTGTCGATGGTCAGGAACTCCTGGTGGGGATGCTTGCGCCCACCCTGGGGCGGCACCGAGGCGGTCGTGCCCTCGAGGATCTTCAGCAGCGCCTGCTGGACGCCCTCGCCGGAAACATCCCGGGTCAGCGAGGGATTGTCGGCCTTGCGGGTGATCTTGTCGATCTCGTCGATGTAGATGATCCCGGTCTCCGCCTTGGCCACGTCGTAGTCGGCGGCCTGGATCAGCTTGAGCAGGATGTTCTCGACGTCCTCGCCGACGTAGCCGGCTTCGGTCAGCGCGGTCGCGTCGGCGATCGCGAAGGGCACGTTGAGGATGCGGGCCAGGGTCTGGGCGAGCAGGGTCTTGCCGCAGCCGGTCGGGCCGAGCAGCATGATGTTCGACTTCTGGAGCTCGACGTCACCGTCGGCGTCCTCGGCCATGCGGACCCGCTTGTAGTGGTTGTAGACGGCAACGGAGAGCGCCCGCTTGGCGGTTTCCTGGCCGACCACGTACTCGTCCAGCACCGAGTTGATCTCCTGCGGGCGGGGCAGGCGGTCCAGGTCGAGGCCGGCCGGTGCCGCGTGCGAGACCGATTCCTCGTCGATGATCTCGTTGCAGAGATCGATGCACTCGTCGCAGATGTAGACCCCCGGGCCGGCGATCAGCTTCTTCACCTGCCGCTGCGACTTGCCGCAGAAGCTGCAGAGCAGTTGCTCGTTGGTATCGGTCGGACCTGCCATCTACCCTCCGGGATCGTGAGCGGGATCGCCTGGCCCCACTCTAGAAGAAGCGCCGCCGCGGCCGCGAAATCCGGACGCCGACGACGTTGGCCCTCTTCTACGCCGACCCTACCCGCTCCCCTCCCGGCGCAAGAACATCTGCATAAGTAAGTCGGGCGGGGTCCGACCCGCCCTCCCAGTTAGACCCGCCGGTTCACAGAAACAAAGAATGGATGAACCGGCTCTGGCTGTGGTGCTTCGGGCGGGGTGGTCGGTGCGGTGAGGTTGAAGTTTGGAGCGCTATGTGGCGGAAACTTCAACCTCACCGCCGATCCCACCCCGAAGCACCTCAAAGGTAGCGAGGCTGGTGTTTCCGCCAACCGGAGCCGGCCCATCCATCATTTATTTCTGTGGGCCAGCGGGTTTCACTAGGAGGCCCGCCGTAGGCGGTGCCGACTCCTTATGTCCCTGGGAGGGCGGGTCCCACCCCGCCCGACTTGCAGTTAGTTAAGTTTGTTCCATGACCGAGATCAGACCCGTCACCTCCGAGGAACTTCCGCTGTTCGAGCCGCTCTTCGTTCTCTATCAGGAGTTCTACGAGATGAAGGACATCGACCGGGAGCGGAACCGGAGCTTCTTTTCCCGCTTCATCGGTGGCGCCGCCGGCACCGACGACGGTTGGTTGCTCGGGGCCTTCGACGATGGCCAGGCGGTCGGCTTCGGTTGTTTCTATCGGACCATGAGCTCGCTTTCGGCGAGCGATGTCGTGTTGCTCAACGACCTCTACGTCAGCGAGTCAGCCCGTGGCCGGGGCGCCGGACGCGCCCTGATCGAAGCCGGTGTCGAGCTCGCCCGAGGCATCGGCGCGACGCACTTGGTCTGGGAGACCGCGCCCGACAACCACCGGGCCCAGGCTCTCTATGACACGACCGGTGCCGAGAAATCGACCTGGCTCGAGTACGAGCTCGAGGTCTGAGGCAAGAAAAAGGCCGCGACCGGCGCGAAATGCGCCTGCCGCGGCCCCTTCCCTGAAGTGCGCTGACCCGGGGGCTCCCACCCGGACCGGCGCAAGCTCGCCGCCGGTCAGGCGACCGGCGGGGGTCCGGCGTCCTCCTCGATGACCACGGTCTCATCGACCACGGCCACGCCGCCCTCCTTCAGCTCGACGAGGCGGTAGTACAGAACCGTCGTGAGCATGGCGAGATACGGGTAAAGCAGGATCCCGAGGATCAGCCCGACGATCGCGCCCAGGATCGGGGTGACCGCGGCCAGCAGCGCCGAGAGGATCGCGATGCCGAAGATGATCACGACGACCAGGATGCCGACCGCGAGGATCCGCATCCGGTTGTCCTTGGTCAGCTCGGAACTGCGCGACATCGCGTCGAAGATGCCGATCTCCTCGACGATCAGCGACGGCATCGCCACCGCGAGGATCAGCGCCAGGATGATGCCCGGGATGATGAAGATGATCAGGCCGATGCCGATGATGATGCCGAGCAGGATCTCCAGCCCGATGATCGCCAGCAGCCGCGGCCAGACCGAGCCGAGCAGCTCGCCGACCGAGTAGTCGACCTGCCCGTCGCCGTGGATGTCCTGCACGATGCGGATCACGCCACCGATCAACCACGCGCCGGCCACGATCTGGACGATCGAGCCGATCAGACCACCCACACCGTCGTTGCCGAGGATGAACTGGATGATTGCGGCCGGAACCAGCAGGACCAGAGCCACGATCCAGAAAGTGCCAAAACCCTTCGAGTAATAGTCCCCGGTTGCCTCGAATACCCCGCCGATGTCGAGGTGGCCTCCGGTACCGCTTGCGCCGCTCATTTCGTTGCTCCTCCTTGGGATTAAGGTCGGGGGAATCCCCCGTGGTTCCGCCATTACACAACCGGGAGCGGATACCTTCAACCGGGAAAGGCGGTTCACCCGGCTGGTTTCGGAGACAGCCGACGAGGCGGGATATCTTGCGCTTATGAGCCGCGCTTCGGGACCTTCCACACTGACCCAGGATTCACCCCGACTCACCGGCAAGGAGCTACGCAAGCGGGCGTCCCGGGAAAGCCACGCGGATTGGGAGCCCGCCGCCGGCCGGGACCCGCTCAAGATCCTGCTCGATCAGGGCGAGAGCAGGGTTCAGGAACTGCTGCCGATCCGGTACGGGCGGATGTCGGCCTCGCCCTTCGCGTTCTACCGGGGCGGCGCCGCGATCATGGCCGCCGATCTCGCCCCCACCGCGGCCACCGGCGTCCGGGTCCAGGCCTGCGGTGACGCCCACATCTCGAACTTCGGCGGCTACGCGGCCCCCGATCGCCGTCTCGTGTTCGACCTGAACGACTTCGACGAGACCCTGCCGGCTCCCTGGGAGTGGGACGTCAAGCGGATGGCGGCCAGCGCCGTGATCGCCGCCCGGGAGAACGGCGCCGGCAAGAAGGCCGCACGAAAGATCGCCCTGGCCGGGCTGGCCCAGTACCGCGAGGTGATGCGGCGGCTCGCCGGGATGAGCTACCTGGAGGCCTGGTACGCCCGGCTCGACGTCGAGCAGATGGTGGAGATTCTCGAGCAGGCCCACGGTGCCGACTCCGCGATCAACCTGCGCCGGGACATCGACAAGGCCAGCCGCAAGGACAGCGGCCGGGCCAGTCGCAAGCTGACCGAGGCCTCGGCAGACGGGGAACCACGCTTTGCCAGCCGCCCTCCGTTGCTGGTCCCGGCTTCCGAGCTGGCCGGAGACCTCGGCATGACCGACACCAACGCGGTCAGGGAGCTGCTCGACGGCCTGCTGCAGCAGTACGCGGACACCCTGCCCCCGGACCGGCAGCACCTGTTCGGGCATTACCGCTTCGTGGACATGGCCCGGAAGGTGGTCGGGGTCGGCTCGGTCGGCACCCGGGCCTGGGTGCTGCTCTTCCTCTCGAACCGGCGCCAGGATCCGCTGGTTCTCCAGGTCAAGGAAGCCCAGGCGTCGGTCCTCGCTCCCCACGCCGGCGCCTCCAAGTTCCGGCTCCAGGGCCGCCGGGTGGTCGAAGGGCAACGTCTCACCCAGGCCGCCAGCGACCTCTTTCTCGGCTGGGTCCGCGCCAAGGGACCGGACGGCCAGACCCGGGACTTCTACGTGCGCCAGCTCTGGGACGGCAAGCTCTCGATCGACATCGGCTCGCTGGGGGAAGCCGGCCTGACCGAGTACGTCCGGGCCTGCGGCGGGGCGCTCGCCCTGGCCCATGCCCGCACCGGAGACCGGGTCGCGATCAGCGACTACCTCGGCAAGAACGACAGCTTCGACCGCGCAGTCGCTGAGTTCGGCCTGCGATACGAAAAGCAGAACCGGAAGGACTTCGAGGCGTTCACCGCCGCGATCGAGGCCGGCGATATCGAAGCCCTCCCCGGCATCTGATGAGCACGGACCCACCCGGCGACATCGTCATCGCGGGCGGCTACGGCCAGGTCGGCCTGGCGATCGCCCGTCGGCTCGCGCCTCTCTACCCCGGCCGGGTGGTCCTGGCCGGCCGGGACGAAGGCAAGGCAACGAGCGCCGCCGCCGGAGTCGGCTCCGGCAGCCGCGGGGTGCGACTGGACACCACCGACGGCCTGGCCCCGGATGGCGCCTCGACCGTGATCATGTGCCTCGACCAGTTCGATCCGTCCTTCGCCTCGGACTGTCTGCTCCACGGCCTGGGTTACGTCGACATCTCGGCCGACGGCCGGATCCTCGAGATGATCGAGGCGCTGGACCCGACCGCCCGGCGTCACGGCGGCACGGCTCTGATCGACGTCGGCCTCGCCCCCGGCCTGACCAACGTCCTGGCCCGGCTGCTCACCGAAAGGTCGCCGGTCGAACAGCTCGACCTCTTCGTGCTGCTCGGGGTCGGGGATGACCACGGCCCGGCGGCTCTCGAGTGGACGCTCGACAAGTTCGACTCCGAGTTCATCGTGATCGAGGCGGGCGAGCCGCACTGGGTCCGGGCGCAACGAGAGACGCTGCGCTTCCGGGTGCCCGGCCGTCGCCTGCCGGCCCTCGGAGTCCGTTTCGACTTCCCGGAGCAGCGCAGCCTGGCCCGGACCCTGGGCGTCCCCACCGTGAGCAGCTGGATGGCCACCCTGCCGCCCGCGGTCGCCCGCTCGATGCGCCTCACCGCGCTGGCCGGCGGGGGCGAGCTGACCCGGCGGCCACGTTCCCGCCACGCGCTGCTCGGCCTGTTCGAGCGCGGCGGGGTCGGCACCGACGAGTGCGGGGCGCTGGTCCGGGCGACCGGTCCCGACGGTCAATCCGAGGAGGCATCGGTACTCGCCAAAGGCCAGTCCGAGCTGACCGCCGCGGCGACGGCGCTGATGGCCCGGGAGGTCATCGCGGGCCGGGTGCCGGCCGGGATCCACCACAGCGACGAGGTGCTCGAACCGGTCCCCTTCGTCGAGCAGTTGCGGGAGCTCTTGCCGGCGGCGCGGATCTCGCTCCCGGCCTGAGGTCCGCCTGTCGTCACGCCGGGCCTTTACGATCCCACCGTGAAACCTCGTCCCGCGATCCTGATCGCCTTCCTGCTGATCGCCGCGCTGCTCGTTCCGGCGAGTGCAAGCGCGAACGTGTCCGGAGCCTCGAAACGGCTCGACCGGCTGCGCGACAAGCCCGAACGGCTGCGGCAGTTCCTGCTCAACATGCCGAAGGGCACTGACCTCCACACGCACCTCTCCGGCGCCGTCTACGCCGAGGCGATGATCCGCTGGGGCGCCGAGGACGGCAAGTGCGTCGACACCGTCACCTTCGTCTCGACCTTCCCGCCCTGCACCGGCGAGCAGGTCCCGCTCGCGGACGCGCTCTCCAACACGCAGCTCTGGGATCAGATCCTCCACGCCTGGTCGATGCGTGGCTTCACGCCGGGGGTTCAGTCCGGTCACGACCACTTCTTCGCCACCTTTGACCTCTTCGGCGGGGCCTTCAGCGGACGGCAGGGCGACGGCCTGGCCCAGGTCGCGCAGCGGGCCGCCAGCCAGAACGTGCAGTACATCGAGCCGTTGACCACACCCCAGTTCGGAGCCTCTCGGGCAATCGCAAACCAGGTCGGCTACAACCCGGACTTCGCCGCGATGCGGCAGGCGATGATCGCCGCTGGGATCACGGACGCGATACCCGCCGCGGGCCAGACCGCCGAGACCTCACTCGCGGGCTCACGAGCCCGGATGGGCTGCGACACCGAGTCGCCCGACCCCGGTTGTGGCGTGCTGGTCAACTTCGACGTCCAGGTTCTGCGCAACAACCCGCCGGCCGTGGTCTTCGCCCAGCTCCTCTTCGGCTTCGAGCTGATGAAGGCCGATCCGCGCTGGGCCGGCATGAACATGGTCCAGCCCGAGGACGCGGCCTACTCGACCGGCGATTACGGCCTGCACATGAAGATGGTCCGTTACCTGCGCTCCGTCTACCCGGATGAGAACGTCACCCTCCACGCGGGCGAGCTGGTTCCCGGCCTGGTCCCGCCTTCCGACCTGCGGTTCCACATCCGCCGGGCGGTCAATGTGGCCGGGGCCGACCGGATCGGCCATGGCGCCGACCTCCGCTGGGAGCGAAACCCGGGCCAGATCCTCCGCACGATGAAGCGCAAGGGCACCTGCCTCGAGGCGAACCTTTCGTCCAACCAGCAGATCCTCGGCCTGTTCGGCCGCCGCCACCCGATCCGGGATTACGTCCGGGCCGGGGTCAAGGTCACCCTCTCGACCGACGATGAGGGCGTCTCCCGGACCGACCTGACCGCGCAGTACGTGAAGGCGGTCCGCCAGCACGGCTTCGGCTACCGCCGCCTCAAGAAGTTCGCGACCGACGGGCTGCGCTGCTCCTTCCTGAGGCCGGCCGCAAAGAAGGCCGCCCTGGCCGACCAGAAGCGGCGCTTCCGCAAGTTCGAAGCCCGCTTTCGCTAGTCGAGGATCGCGACCACGCGAGCCGGGGCCGCACTGCCGCCGACCAGCTTGAGCGGGAAGCAGGCGACCGTGAAGCCGTGCGGTGGCAGCTGGTCGAGGTTGGCCAGGCGCTCGATCTGGGAGTAGGGAATGTCGGCCTGGTGGGCCTCCCAGAAGATCCCCGCCTCGCCTTCCCGCTTCGCTTCTTCAGCCTGGATCCAGAGCGGCCGGTCCCAGCCCCAGGCGTCGATCCCCATCACCCTGACGCCGCGGTCGTAGAGCCAGCGGGTCGCCGCCGCGCTGACTCCCGGGCCGTGCGCCATGTACTCGACGGTGCCGAGGAAGCGGTCGCAGCCGGTGCGGACCAGGCAGATGTCACGCTCTGAGATCTCGTGGCCGGTACGGGCCAGTTCCGCCTCGATGTCCGCCACTTCGATGACCTCGCCGTCCTCGCGTTCGTGGAAATCCAGCAGGAACCCGGGGCGGAAGAACCACTCGAGCGGCAACTGATCGATCGTCTCGGCCGGCTTGCCCTGGATCGTCGAGTTGTAATGCCAGGGCGCGTCGACGTGGGTGGAGCTGTGGGTGCCGAGCAGGGTGAAGGTGTCAACCGCCCAGCCCTCGCCATCACGGAGCAGCTCCGGGTCGACCCCGAACAGCGCCTCGATCTGCCTCGCGCCCTCCTCGTGCGGGGTGTACTCGACGTCGACCCGGACCACATCGGGCGCACCTTCGGGGCCGGGTTCGATCGGGGCGGAGAGATCTATGAAACGGCTCATGCCCCGCAGCCTAGACTGGCAGCATGACCACAGCCACAGGCATCGGCGAAAGAGTCCTGGTCACCGGCGGCTCCGGCTTTCTCGGGGGACGGACGATCATCGACCTCCTCGAGCGCGGGTACGAGGTCCGAGCCACAGTCCGGGAGGCTTCGAAGGGGCCGCGGGTCGAGGCGAACATCTCCGGAGAGCTGGGGCGCGAGGCGGGGATCGAATTCTTCGAGGCGGACCTCTCCGCCGACGACGGCTGGGCCGAGGCGGTCGCTGGCTGCCGCTACGTGCTCCACATCGCCTCCCCCTTCCCGCCGGCCCGACCGAAGGATCCGCAGGAGCTGATCCGCCCCGCGGTCGACGGGGCCACCCGGGTGATCACCGCCGCGCTCGACGCCGGCGCGGAACGAGTCGTAATGACCTCGTCGGTCGCGGCGATCCGCGGCAGCGACGTGCCACCGGGGCACCTCTTCACCGAGGATGACTGGACCAACGTCGAGACGGTCGCCCCCTACGCGCAGTCGAAGACCCTGGCCGAGGACGCCGCCTGGGCGCTGGTCGATTCCCGCGGCGAGCGCGAGCGGCTGGCCGTGATCAATCCCAGCGCGATCCTCGGGCCGGTCCTGCCGGACGATGATTCTTTCTCGCTTGAGGGGATCGAGCGGCTGCTGAACGGCATGCCCGGGGTGCCGCGGATCGGCTTCAGCTGGGTCGACGTGCGAGACGTCTCGGCGGCCCACATCGCGGCCATGGAAAAGCCCGGGGCCGGTGGTCAGCGCTTCATCGCCTCCGGCCCCTTCCTCTGGCTGCTCGAGGTCTCGCAGCTGCTGCGCGAGAAGCTGCCGGAGCTGGCCGGAAAGGCACCGACCCGGACCGTCCCCAAGCCGCTGGTCCGGTTGATGGCGCTCTTCGATCCCGGCGCCCGCGCTGTGATCGGTGACATCGGGAAGCGTTCCGACTTCGACACCTCCCGGGCCCGGGCGGTCCTGGGGATCGAACCGCGACCGGTCGAAGAGACGATCATCGAGTGCGCCAAGAGCCTCGCGTCCCGAGGGGCTTAAAGAAGAGCGCTACCAGTCCCAGGCGTCCAGCAGCGACTCGGGGTTGAGGAGTCGGCCGTGGGTTCGGATTTCGATGTGGAGGTGGCAGGGTGTGCCGGCGGCGTTGCCGGTCTGGCCGACCGAGCCGAGTCGCCGGCCGGCGCGAACCTGCTGGCCCCGGCGGACCGGGGCGGGCCGCAGCAGGTGCGCGTACTTGTAGGTCCGCCTCTCCCCTTCGCCCTTCAGCACGACGAAGTTGCCGTAGAGCTCCGGGTCATAGGCCCGCTTGAGGATGGTGCCGGCCCGGACCGCCACCACCGGGGTGCCGCAGGAGGCGGTGATGTCAAAGCCCTCGTGGGTGCGCCCGTCGACCCGCGGCGCGCCGAACTCGCCGATGTAGCCGCGGGTGCCGTGCGGGCCGTCGAGCGGAAACTCGTGGGAGTGGAGCCGGATCCGGCCGACCCGTCTGAGCGGCCCGCCGATCGGGCCGGCAACCACCTCGTAGCGGCCGGCCGGCGCGAGCCTCCCGCCCTGGGTGCGGCCGTCCCAGTAGATGTGATGCCAGCGAACCGGCTTCAAGGAACCGGTGACGATGCGCCGGACGGTCTGGTCACTGCCGAGCTTGCCGACCCGGATCGAGATGTGACGATTCTTGGTCCCGTTGAAGCGGAAGTGGAGGCGGATCGGACTGACCGAGAACGGGATCGCCTGCTTCGGGGTCACACCCCGGTCCAAGAGCCGGAACGGCGGCTTCGGGGCCGCCTGGGACGGCCCCGCAAAGGCCAGAGCCGCCGCCAGGATGGCGACGGCTCCGGTGAAGCTGCGGCAGAAGCTGCTCAAGCCTCCGCTCTAACGATGCTCGATGACCCGGTCGATCAGGCCGTAAGTCGCGGCCTCCTCGGCGCTCATGAAGTAGTCGCGCTCGGTGTCGTGGGTGATCTTCTCGAGGTCCTGGCCGGTGTGCTTGGCGAGGATCTTGTCGAGACGGCTGCGGGTGTCGATGATCTCGTTGGCGTGGATCTCGATGTCGGTCGCCTGACCCTGGAAACCGGAGGAGACCTGGTGGATCAGGATCTTCGAGTTGGGCAGCGACATGCGCTTGCCCTCGGCGCCGCCGGCCAGCAGCAAAGCACCCATGCTCATCGCGATGCCGACGCAGATGGTCTGGACGTCGGGCTTGATGAACTGCATCGTGTCGTAGATCGCGAGGCCCGCGTAGACCGAGCCGCCGGGCGAGTTGATGTAGAGGCTGATGTCCTTCTCGGGATCCTCCGCATCGAGGTGGAGCAGCTGGGCCACCACCAGGTTGGCGATGTCCTCGTTCACGCCGGTGCCGAGGAAGATGATGCGCTCGTTGAGGAGCCGGGAATAGATGTCGAACGAACGCTCTCCGCGAGAGGTCTGCTCAACGACCATGGGGACAAGTGGACTCATGACTGCGAGTTTATAGAGGTGGGTGATGGGGCCGTTGCACTCGCGGCGCGCAAATAGAAAAGCCCGCCGGAGCGGGCTTTCCAAAGGTGTAGGGGAATCACCCCTCTCCGACTGATAACTGAACTTCAAGGTACCAGAGAGGCGGCCGAACGGAGTGATTCTGTCGGCGACGCGAGCCTTGCCTGAGAAATCACCTCGGGAGCCTGATATCGCCCCCTCGGCTCGCGTCCGCCGACCAATCGCTGGCGGAGGGCGTTGGAATCGAACCAAATCCGGTGATTAGTCGGACCTCTCGATTATCAGTCGGAGACGCCACCCTGGACGCATCACCCTCCGCAACGCCCAAGGTAGCGTTCATTTGAGGCCATTCCCGGAAAGCGCCCAAAGCGTTGACGAAATCGTCACAAAGACATTACGAACCCGTAGGACTTGATCCGAATTCGTCCTTGAATCGGTATCAGCCGTGAGATTTCCTCGGGTCCCCCAGAGAACCACTTCCGAGGAGAACCAAGGATCCCGCCGCCATCACCATCGAAGCAGCTATCGCGAGCAGCGATCCGATCGCGATGCTGTTGGATTGAAACCCCGCGTCGGTCGGATGGGTACCCAGGTCGGTGGCAGCCACGATCGTCAGGACCAGGCAGGCAATCGTCGCCGCCAGCACGAAAGCCGGGGCTACTCTTCGCATCGGACCGACAAGGCTGAGCACCGAAAACAACACGGCCAAGACGATCAGAGCGACGAGTCCGGGACCTATCGCTCCATATTCGATCAAGCGGTTCTCGGCCACTCCGTAGAAGTAGTCATCGGCCCGATCTAGAAACAGACACGCAGCCAGCAGCAGAGCGCCGATCACGACCATCGCGCAACCGACAATTGCCTCGCCTCCTCCCTGACTCCCAGCCTCCATCCGTTCGCGCATAGGCCTCCTCCTAGCCACTCGGGACTCTGCGATTGAGACTACTCGACCCGATCCGGGCCCCGCCTTGAAGCACCTCAGCCAGAGCCCCGCCCAACCATCCTTTGCTTCGAATGGGCGGTGCGGGTTCGCCTGGGAGGGCGGGTCGGACCCCGCCCGACTTGCTTATTCGGAGGAATCGGCGTCAGCCGATTCCTCTTCCTCGTCGTCCTCGAGGCCCCACAGCTTCTTTGCGGCGTCCTCGGCGGGCATCTCGGTGGCCGTGGCGGATTCGGCGATCACGTCCATGGCCTTGCGGACCTTGATGTCGGCGGCGACCATCTCGTGGCGGCCGTCGCGCTTGAGGCGTTCGAGCAGCTTTTCGCCGGTGGTCCGCTCGTGGGAGGCGGCGTGCTCGAGCTCCTCGGCCATCTCCTCGTCACTGACCTCGATGCCCTCGGCCTCGGCGACCGCGACCAGGACCGCTTCGCGGCGAATCTCCTGGTCGGCGTCATCGAGCGACTCGTCGATGATCTCGTCGCGGGTCTTGCCCTGCATCTGCAGGTAGGTGTCCGGGTTCATGCCCTGGCCGGCCATCTGCCGCTCGACCCGCTCCCACCGCTCCTCGCCGCGGGCCCGGAGAATGTCCTCGGGGATCCCGACCTTGGCGTTGGCGACGGCGGCGTCGACCGCGGCGACGCGGAAGTCCTGCTCGATCCGCTGCTCGGCCGACTCACCCAGCTTCTCGGCGATGTCGGCGCGCAGCTCCTCGAGCGTGTCGAACTCGGAGGCCTCCGAGGCGAAATCGTCATCGGCCTCGGGCATCTGCTTGACCCGGACCTCCTTGACGGTGACCGCGAAGTCGGCGTTCTGACCGGCCAGCTCGGCGGCCCCGTACTCCTCGGGGAAGTTCACGTTGACCGCGACCTCGTCACCGGCCTTGGCCCCGATGATCTGTTCCTCGAAATCGTCGATCAGCTGACCGGATCCGATCTCGATCGTGTGGTCGGTGGCGCTGCCACCCTCGAACTCCACCCCGTCGAGCGAGCCGACGAAGTCGACCAGCACGTGGTCGCCCTCTTCGGCCGCCCGGTCGACCACGTCGAGGCTGGCCATGCCCTCGCGCATGCGCTCGATCTCGCGGTCGATCACTTCGTCCGGCACATCGGTGCCGGCCTTCTCGACTTGGAGTCCCTTGTACTCGCCAAGCTCGGCGGCCGGACGGACCCCGACCTCGTACTTGAACTCGACCGTCTCGCCGTCCTGCGTCGGTGCCTTGGTGATCTCCACCTCCGGCGAGCCGATCGGCACGATTCCCGACCCGTAGACGGACTTCTGGTACCACTCCGGCAGTCCTTCCTGGATCGCCTCCTGGAAGACGGTCTCGTAGCCGAGGCGCTGGATCGCGAGCGAAGGCGGCGCCTTGCCCTTGCGGAATCCGGGCATGCGCATTTCACGGGCCAGCGCGCGGGCGGCTCGCTGGACCTGGACGGACACGTCATCGGCCGGAACTTCGACCTCGACCCGTGCCCTCGAATCTTCTAGTTCAGTAACGGTGGTCTTCAAGGTCGGTTGAGCCTAGCGGGAGCGGCTTGCCACCGTCGTCTTCAGGGGTGGATCTTCCCGCCCCGTTCGAGCATTTCGCAGAACTCGCGAATCTTCCTGGCCCGCGTTTCGGGACGCTTCACGGTCTGGATCCGGTGGAGGATCGAGTAGCGGTTCTGCGAATCGAGCTGCTCGAAGGCCTCGGTCAGCTTCCGGGCGGCCAGCGCCTCAGTCAGATCTTCGGGCACCTTGGCGTTGGCCGGGCTGTCATAGGCGGCCTCCCACCGGCCGTCGGCTTTCGCCCGCTCGACCTCGGCCAGGCCCGCCGGCCGCATCCGGCCGGCGGCGATCAAGGCCTCGGCCTTCTCCCGGTTGACCTTTGACCACTTGCTCCTGGCCCGGCGGGGAGTGAGCCGCTGCATGTAGCGATCCTCATCGATGCTGCGCCTCTGGCTGTCGATCCAGCCGAAGCTGAGAATCGACTCGACGATCTCGCTCCAGGCCAGGGACTTGACCCCGGTGTGCTTCTTGTAGATCTCGACCCAGACCTCGTCGAGCGTCTCACCGTTCTCCTCCAGCCACGCCTCGAGTTGCCCGCGGTCCTCGAAGTGGATCAGCAGCGGTTCTTTCATCAGGGACGTTCCTTTCTCGCCCGGCGGTGCGCACGCAGGGCCTTGGCGAAATCGAGGATGAAGCCGGCCAGGCGGCCGAGCGGCCCGGTGACCAGCCAGGCCCGAAACGGCGCTCGCTTCAGCGGGGTTCCGTCCCGGTCACTCATTCGCGTACTCGAGCAGCGAGAGGTCGACCAGCCACTCGACCGGGGCGTGATCATCGGTCCAGACATCGCCGCCGGCCAGGGGCGGCTCGATCCTCAGTGCCGTCTCGATGGCCAGCGGACGGAGCTCCTCCGGCAGCGCGGACCGGGCCGAGGTCGCGGCCCGGTTCAGATTGACGGCTGAGATCGGCTCGGCCGAGCCGGCCAGCATCGTGTTGGTCTCGGTGACCGGGTCGCGGATGACGTCGGGCAAGGCGGTGCGGAGCGTCGCGGTCAGGTTCTTCTCGAGCGCGTCGCTGTTTTCCGGGTGGCCGACGTTGATCAGGACCATCCCGCCCGGGGCGAGCCGGTCCCGGACCAGTTCGAAGAACTCCTTCGTGGCCATGTAGAAGGGGATGTACGGCTGGTGATAGGCGTCGACCATGATCACGTCATAGACCGGTTCGGCCGATCTGAGCCACGGCCTCGCGTCCTCGGTGTGGACGGTCATGTTCGGGTTGTCGAGCCCGAAGTACTCGCGCCCGACCTCGGTCACCTTGCCGTCGATCTCCACCGCGTCGATCTTGGTCTGCGGGAAGAAGTGGCCGTAGGCACGGGCGACGGTTCCGGCCGCGTTGCCGAGGATCGCGATCCGCCCCGGCCACTCCCCCACCCGGCCCGACCCCATGGCCGTGGTGAGCCGCGGCGAGGCCGTGAACGGCAGCACCAGGTGCTCATCCCAGTAGTTGCCGACCAGGTACTCGCCAGGCCGGTAGATCGAGTGGATCGCCTGTCCCTCGTTCAGCTCGAGCCGTCGCTCGCCGTCGCCGAGCTCGACCACACGCACATACTGGTGCGGCGTCTCGGCCTCATAGATCACATCCCCCTCACCGGCGGCCTTGATCGTGCCGACCGGGATCAGGGCCGCGCAGGCGACCGCGGCCGGAATCAGGGCGGGCCAGAGCTTGCGCACCCCGATCGAGGCGACCACGGCCACCGCCAACGCGAAGACGATGAAGGTCCGCTGGGTGCCGATCAGGGGGATCGTCACCACGGCGGAAAGCAGGGTTCCGAGCAGGGAGCCGGCGGTCGAGAGCGCGTAGAGCCGGCCGGCCAACTGACCGGCGTGCTCGACGTCCGAGCTGTCCATCGCGATCCGGAGCGCCCAGGGCGAGACCGCGCCGAAGATCATCACGGGGATCGCGAGCAGCACCAGCACTCCGGCCAGCGAGCCGGCGAAGACCCCGACCGCCAGATCATCGAAGGCGTCGACCGAGGCTCCGAGGAAAGGGCGCGCGAAGAACGGGACCAAAGTGACCAGGATCGCCCCGCCGAGGACCGTGGCGCAGAGTGCTCGCAGGTCCGGGTGGCGGTCGGCCAGCTTCCCGCCCACCCAGTACCCGATCGCGAGCGCGACCAGGACGATCGCGATCGTGTTCGCCCAGACGATCGTCGAGTCGCCGAAGTACGGGGCGAGCAGGCGCGCACCGGCGATCTCGGCGCCCATGGTGCAGGCGCCCGTCGTGAAGACCAGCAGGCCGAGGTATCTACCGTGGCTTCGCATCGCCACTCGTGTCCCCGGCTCGGATCCGTTGCTCCAGCAGCTCGCCGTGGCCGGCCTTGACCGCCCGCTCGATCCGCGCCTCGTCGATCTCGAACCCCTGCTCGTAGGCCAGGTCCATCAGATCTTGCTTCTGGGTCGACTGCTTCGCCGCCTCGAAGAAGGTCCAGGCGAGGACGCCGAGGATCAGGAAGGTCCCCTCCACCATCATGATCACGCCGGCCGTGCTCTGGTCCTGGATCGCGCTGATCCCCCACTTCAGGTGGCCGTCCGTGTAGTTGTTGTACAGGGTCACCTGGGTCCACATGAGGATGTTGCCGAGGATCGCCGCGATGAACCGCACGATGATCACGTAGACCACCTTCCAGCCCGGGCCGAACCAGCTCGGGGTCGGCAGCGGGCCGAAGACCGGCATCCACATCAGGCAGCCGAAAAAGAGGAAGAGACCGTGTTCGAGGCCGTGCAGCACGGCACCGCCGTAAGCCGCGTCGTACATCGTGGGGATGTGCCAGAAGAAGAGGTTGATCGCCCAGAGCGGGATCGCCACGAAGGGGTTGGCCAGCACCTGAAGCCGGTTGAAGAAGCGGATCGCGAGGATCGGCTGGAGGATCGAACGGGTCAGCCCGAGCACGATGAAAAGCGAGGCGATGTCGCCGATCACCAAGTGCTCGACCATGTGGGCGATCACCAGCTCCTCGGCCAGATACCCCCAGGGGCTGAACAGGACGAAGCAGGCGAGGAAGAGGCCGAAGCCGAAGCAGACCTGCCGCCAGACCGGGACCGGACGGCCCGCCCAGGACAGGGTCATCGCCCGGTGCCAGTAGAAGACCACCGCGGCGGTCAGCGGAATCAGCTCCAGCATCGCCACCACAGCCGGGCTGAGCTCGGCGAGCGGGGCTGTCGGCAGCAGATTCACGGCCTTCCAGCGTACCGGCGAGCAGGCATCGCCGAACCCCCGACACCCACGGTGTCCGGCGCCGCCAGTGCCGCTGCTAGGTTCATCCGGATGAGTACGGGAACTGGTTCCAACCAATTTCCTGCGATCGGCAGCTACGGCTTTCTCTCCGATTGCCACACCTCGGCGCTGGTCGCCCCGAACGGCGCCGTCGAGTGGTTCTGCGCGCCGCGCTTCGACTCACCGAGCGTCTTCGGCTCCGCGCTCGACCGGACGGCCGGCCATTTCCGCCTCGGGCCGCGGGGCGAGTCGGCCCCGCTCAGCCGCCGTTACGCGCCGGGCACCCTGATCCTCGAGACGACCTGGAACACGGAGGCGGGCTGGGTCGTGGTCCGTGACGCGCTCTCGATCTCGTCCTGGGCCGAGCAGGGCGGCCCGCGCGAGCTGATGACCGGCCACGAGACCGATCACTGCCTGGTTCGTCTGGTCACCTGCATCGACGGCGAGGCCGACATCGAGATGGTCTGCCAGCCGCGCTTCGAGTACGGCGCCACCGCCGCGCTCTGGTCCGAGACCGGCCTGGGCGAGGCGATCGCCGAAGGGGCCGGCGAGAAGATCGCCCTGGCCAGCGATCTCAACCTGACCCTGGAACAGGGCCAGGTGACCGGCCAGCTGCACATGAAGAAGGGGGACAGTGCCTTCGCCTGCCTGACCTGGAGCGACGGGATCGGCCCTCACCCGCGCAGCCACCCGGAAGCCCGGGAACGGATCGAGTCCTCGCGTGACCTCTGGCGCGAGTGGCTGGCTCAGGGACGCTTCCCGGACCACCCCTGGCGGATCCACCTGCAGCGTTCCGCCCTGGTCCTGAAGGGGCTGACCTACACCCCCTCCGGAGCGATGCTCGCCGCCGCGACC
This sequence comes from Solirubrobacterales bacterium, assembly GCA_044464425.1. Classification (GTDB taxonomy): domain Bacteria; phylum Actinomycetota; class Thermoleophilia; order Solirubrobacterales; family 70-9; genus 67-14. The sequence continues at coordinate 150,471 of JBIQLL010000004.1, forward strand.
ACCTCGCTGCCGGAAACTCCGGGCGGCGAGCGCAACTGGGACTACCGCTACTCCTGGATCCGCGACTCGACCTTCGCCCTCTGGTCGATGCACTCCCTTGGCTTCGAGCAGGAGGCCCGTGACTTCATGCGCTTCGTCCGCGACCGGGCTGAGGAATCCGACGGGGGCCTGCAGATCATGTACGGGATCGGCGGCGAGCACGACCTGACCGAACGGACCCTCGACCACCTCTCGGGCTACGGCGGCGCGCGGCCCGTGCGGGTCGGCAACGGCGCCTACGACCAGCGCCAGAACGATGTCTGGGGGGCGCTGCTCGACTCCGTCTACGTGCACCGCCGCGCCCTCGGCCCGGACGCGATCACCGAGGAGACGAGGGATCTCGTCCGCCGGATCGTCGGCAAGGCCCTGGAGGCCTGGCCGAAGCCCGACCAGGGCATCTGGGAGGCCCGGGGCGAACCACGGCATTACGTCTCCTCGAAGCTGATGATCTGGGTCGCGGTCGACCGGGGAGCGCGACTCGCGGCCGAGTTCGGGCGGCAGGACTTCGCCGACCAGCTCTCGGAGAAAGCCGAGGAGATCAAGGCGGAGATCATCGAGAAGGGCCTCAGGGACGGCGTCTTCCGTCAGCATTACGAGACCGACGCCCTCGACGCCTCGGTGCTGCTGATGCCGTTGGTCCGCTTCCTGCCGCCGGACGACCCCCGGATCCGCGACACCGTGCTGGCGATCCGCGAAGGGCTCGATGACCGGGGGCTGATCCTCCGCTACATCACCGACGAGACCGACGACGGGCTGCACGGCGAGGAGGGAACCTTCCTGATCTGCTCGTTCTGGATGGTCTCCGCACTCTCCGAGATCGGCGAGACCGCCGCCGCCCGCAAGCTTTGCGAACGCCTGCTGGCCGCCTCCGGCGAGCTCGACCTCTTCGCGGAGGAGCTGGAGGCCTCGAGCAACCGGCATCTCGGCAACTTTCCCCAGGCGTTCACCCATCTCGGCCTGATCAACGCCGTCTCGCACGTGATCCAGGACGAGCGGCGGGAGCGCCAGGCCGGGGTGCCGACCGCGGTGTTCAGCGAGATGATGGAGTAGAGGCATGAGCGAGACCGAGACAGCCGTCGACCCGAGCCACGCCGACCGGATCCGGGCGAACATCGAGACGGTTCGCGGCCGGATGGCCGCGGCCTGCGAGCGGGCCGGCCGGGCACCGGACTCGGTGCGGCTGCTGCTCGCCACGAAGACGGTCGGACCGGAAGCGATCCGGGTCGCACTCGAGGCGGGCGAGAAGCTGGTCGCGGAGAACCGCGTGCAAGAGGTCCGGCCCAAGTTCGAGGCGCTCGACGACCTGGAGTACGAGCGTCACTTCATCGGTCACCTGCAGTCGAACAAGATCAACGCGCTGGTCCCCTACGTCAGCTGCATCCAGTCGCTCGACCGGATCTCGCTGGCCCGCAAGCTTCAAAAGCGCCTCGAACGCGAGGGCGAGACGCGCGAAGTGCTGATCCAGGTGAACACCTCCGGCGAGGACTCGAAGTTCGGGCTGGCCCCGGACCAGCTCGAAGATTTCGCCCGCGAAGTGAGCCATCTCGACGCCCTGAAGGTGAGGGGCCTGATGACGATCGGCCTGTTCACCGATGACGTCGAGCTGGCGCGGCCCAGCCTGCGACGCCTGGCCGAGCTGCGAGACCGGGTCCGCGAACTGAACCTCGACGGCATCGAGATGGACGAGCTCTCGATGGGCATGACCGGCGACCTCGAGGTCGCGATCGAGGAGGGTTCGACCATCGTCCGGGTCGGGACCGCGATCTTCGGCCAGCGCGAGACCTCGGACTCCTTCTACTGGCCCGAGCAGGGCCCGGCCGCCTGAGCCATGCCACGCAAAGGGCCCCGCATGCGGGGCCCTTTGGTCAGTTCGGCTGTGCCTGGCTGTTCAGACCCTTGAGCCTCTTCCTCTGCCTGCGATCATCGGCCAGACCAGAAGTACGAGGCCGATCAGGATGCAGGCGACGCCCAAGCCCCAGTGAACCAGCACGGCGAGGACGATTCCGATGACTATGAGCAGCAGTGCCAATGGCATGACCGGGTGGTACCCGCCGCCACTCGCCGGAAACGCCGGGCATGCGTTGAGACTCAGGCGCGGGTGAGCTCCAGCTCGTAGAGCACATGCGGCAGTCCGACGTGCTCGATCTCGCCGATCAGGTTCAGGCCGATCTTCTCCATGACCCGACGCGAGGCGAGGTTCGAGGGCAGGGTCAGCGAGACGACCTTCTCCAGCCCGACCTCCCGGGCCGTGTCGAGCGCCGCCTTCGCCATCTCCGTCGCGTAGCCGCGTTTCTGTTGCGTCGGCATCACCGCCCACGGCAGTTCGACCTCGCGGCGGCCGCCGATCGTGGCCCAGGCGAGGCCACCGCGCCCGATGAAGCCTCCCTCCCGGCTTCGCACCGCCCAGGGACCGTAGCCGTGGCGATCCCAGTGGGCCCGGTCACGGCGCGCCATCTCCTGCAGGTCGGCCCGCGTGAACGGCCTCATCGGCTCCGGCCGGAGCCAACGCTCGACCGAAGGTTCGGTGAACAGCCGCTCGTACTCCCCGGCCACCGAGACGCCGGGCCGCAGGCAGAGCAGGTTCTCGGTGACCGCCTCGCCGGCCGCCACCACGCTCCTACCTCGCTGACTCAATCTGCTGGGCTGCATCCCTGACCTCGCCGATCAGCTCTTCCAACACATCTTCCAGGGCGACCAGACCGACCGTCTTGCCTCGTCCGTGGGCGCTCCTGACCACCACACGCGCCAGGTGAGACCCCGAGCTCTGCATCACCTCCAGCACCTCGCGCAACTGGTCGGTCAGCCGCACCGTCGGCAGCGGCCGAACCCAGGATTCCGCGATCGGACGGTTGCGGTGCTTGTCCTTCACCTCGAGCGCGTCCTTGAGGTGCAGGTAGCCGATCATCTCGCCGTCCCGGGTCACCGGGAAGCGGGAGAAGCCGGTGCGGCCGGCGGCCTCCTCCACCTCGGCGGGGGTGACCGTGATCGGCAGGGTCACGATCGTCTCGATCGGCAGCAGGACCGCGCCCGCATCGCGCTCCTCGAACGTGAGCGCGCCGGTCAGCAGCCGCGTCTCGTCCGCGTCGAGCATGCCCTCGCGCCGGGACTCCTCGACCAGGCCGGCGACCTCGTCGCGCGTGAAGGCGCTGGTCACCTCATCCGACGGTGTGATGCCGAGCAGGCGCAGGACCCCGTTCGCGGTCTGGTTGAGCAACCAGATGACCGGGTGCAGCACGCGGACCACGGCCGCGATCGGCGGCCCGAGCGCGAGCGCCGACCGGTCGGGACCGGCCAGGGCGATGTTCTTCGGCACCATCTCGCCGAGCACGACGTGGAGACCACCGACCAGCAGCAAGGCGACTATCAGCGCCGCCGGGTGGACCAGCGAGTCCGGAATCCCGAGGTCGGCGAACGGCGCCTCCAGTCCGTGGGCGATCGCCGGTTCGGCCAGCGCACCGAGACCGAGCGTGCAGAGGGTGATGCCGAGCTGGGCTCCGGCCATCATCAGGGCCACGTTCTCCATCGCCCGCAGCGTGACCCGGGCGGCCCAGTGGCCCTCCTCGGCCCGCGGCTCGATCACCGATCGCCGGGCCGAGATCAGCGCGAACTCGGCCCCGACGAAGAAGGCGTTGCCGACCAGCAGGAGCAGCGATATCCCGAGGGCCAGCGGGACGCTCACTGTTCCTCCTCGCCTTCGACCGGCTCGGGTGCCTGTGCGGCCAGCCGCACCCGGTCGACCCGGAGCCCGTCCATCCGCAGCACGGTCAGATCGACCAGCAGCGGTTCCTTCTCCGCGCCCGTCGCTTCGACCTGGACCGAGTCGCCCCGGCCCGGCACCCGGCCGAGCTCGAAGGCGATCAGGCCCGCCACCGTCTCGTAATCCTCATCCTCGGGCAGGACCACGCCGGTGTAGTCCTCGACCTCGTCCGGCCGCAGCAGGCCCGAGACCGCCCAGGTGCCCGGCGCGATCTCGCGGATCGGATCCTCCTGCCGGTCGTGCTCGTCGCGGACCTCGCCGACGATCTCCTCGATCAGGTCCTCGAGCGTGACGATCCCGTCGAAGCTGCCGAACTCGTCGACCACCACCGCGATCTGGAGGCCCACCTTGCGCAGCTCGGCCAGCAGCGGGTCGAGCTCGATGGTCGACGGCACGAGCACCGGGTCGGCCATCACCTCACGGATCGGCACCTCGCCGCGCTCCTCGTGCGGCACCGCGACGGCGTGCTTGACGTGGACGATTCCCTCGACGATCTCGGAGCCTTCACTAACCACCGGGAAGCGCGAGAAGCCACCCGCCCGAGCAGCCTCGATCACCGCCATGACGGGCTGGTCCGGCGCCAACGTCTTGACCTTCACCCGCGGGGTCATCACGTCATCCGCCCGCAGCTCGCCGAACTCCAGCGACTTCTCGAGCAGTGCCGCGGTCGGTTCCTCGAGCGTCCCCTGGGCGGCCGAACGCCGCACCAACGAACCGAGCTCCTCGGCCGAGCGGGCCGAGGCGAGCTCCTCCTGCGGCTCGATCCCGAGCCGGCGCAGGATCCAGTTGGCGGTCCCGTTGGTCACCCTCACCAGCGGGTCGATGACCGCCGTGAACGAGCGCTGGAAACCCTGGACCGCCTTGGCCGTGCCCAGCGCGTTGGCGATCGCGAGGTTCTTCGGGACCAGTTCGCCGAAGATCATGGTCACGCCGTTGGCCAGGATGAAGGCGATTGCCAGCGCCACCCCGGAGACGGCGTTGCCCGAGATGCCGAGCGACTCGAGCGGTCCTTTGATCAGCGCGGCAACCGACGGCTGGGCGAGGAAACCGATGATCAGGTTCGTGACCGTGATCCCGACCTGCGCCGCTGAGAGCTGGGTCGAGAGGCTTCGCAGCCCTTCTCGCACCCCTCGCGCCCGCCGGTCCCCGGCCTCGGCCTCGCGGTCGACGCTGGAGCGATCGACGGTGACGAAGGAGAACTCGGCCGCCACGAAGGCGCCGCAGACCACGACCAGGGCGACGGAAACGACCACCAAGAGCAGCTCGATCATCGAGGCAGCGCCCCTCGAACGGGATCCGGTACCGGCCGGGGACCCGTCAAGGTGCGCCAGGTACTAGAGCCGGGGTCGTCGTCCATCCAGGTTTCCGAGAGACTGCATCCGGCCTAAAGATTACCCGGGTCGCCCAGACGCTTTCGGACCGGGTCGGGCAGCCCGCCGACAGTTAGTCTGTCGCGGTGGCCTCTTCCCTAAGACGCCTGCTTCCGGCGGCGATAGCGGCAACCCTCCTGCTTTCGACCGGAGCGGCGGCGGCTGCCCCGCAGCCGGTGGTGGAAGGAAACCGGATCGTCGACGCGGTCACCGGGCAGCGCTTCGTGCCGCACGGGGTCAACTTCCCCGGCTTCGAGTACGCCTGCCAGCAGGGCTGGGCCTATGGCGAGGCCGGCACCGCGCCTGACGAGGCCGGCTCGACCGTGGCCGCGATCGCGGCCTGGAAGATCAACACGGTTCGCCTGCCGCTGAACCAGGACTGCTGGCTCGGCCAGCATGGCCTGCCGGCCGGCGGCCTGACGATGAACGGTTACCGGCAGGCGGTCGAGAACTTCGTCGAGACCCTGAACGAGGCCGGGCTGGTCGCGATCCTCGACCTCCACTGGACCGGTCCGGGCACCGCGATCGCGAACGGGCTGCGCCCGATGCCCGACCAACGCTCGGTCAGCTTCTGGTCCTCCGTGGCCACCCGGTTCAAGGGCGATCGCTCAGTGATCTTCGACCTCTTCAATGAGCCCCATTCACGCTGGAACGCCGATGGCACCAAGGTGTTCGGCCTGAGCTGGGACTGCTGGGCGAACGGCGGATGCCAGGCCCCCGCCGAGCCGGACACCGCTCCGGCGAGTGGGCTTGCCTGGTACCCGGCCACCGGCCTGAGCAGCCTGGTCGCGGCGGCGCGAAACGCCGGCGCGACTCAGCCGATCATCCTCTCGGGAACCGATTACGCAAACGACCTCCGTGGCTGGCTCGCCCACGCCCCGTCCGACGATCAGCTGATCGCCGGATTCCACAACTACCCCGGGCAGCGTTGCCACACCACCAGATGCTGGAACGAGGAGATCGCGCCGGTCAACCTGACGGTTCCGGTGCTGACCGCCGAGCTCGGCCAGAACGACTGCGGCACCCCGAGCCACGTGAACCACTACATGGGCTGGGCCGACAACCAGAGCATCGGGTACCTCGCCTGGGCCTGGTGGGACCTACCCACCGAAGGGTGCCGTAACTTCGCCCTGGTCTCCAACCTGGACGGCACCCCGCTGGCGCCGGTCGGCACCGCGTTCCACGACCACCTGGCGGGGCTCCCCGACCAGCTCCCGACGACGCCCCGGCCGATCACCCCGAAGCTGCGGATCACGAACGCCCGCTGGAAGGGGCGCACTCTCCGGTTCACGGTCCTGGTCAGCCCTCAAGCTTCGCGCACCGTCAACGCACGGATCAAGCTGAAGCGCGACCCGCGGGCCAGCCGACGGCCGAAACCGGGCTCGCGCCTGATTCGCCGCCAGCTGAGAGCTCGCTCCGGCCGGGCCGACGTGAAGATCAGGATCCCGCGCGGCCTGAAGCCGTCGCTCATCACCGTGAGTTACCCCGGCGACCAGCTCCTCAAGGCGAGGACGGTCAAGCGGAGGCCGGTCTCTGTGCGCAGAATCACCCCTTAGGTCCGGTCGATCCGCGAAGATCGAGAACATGACGGTACGTCAGACGATCGAGATCCACGGCCAGCCGGTCACCTACCACCTGATGGGCGAAGGCCCACCCGTCCTGCTGGTGCACGGCATCACCTCCAGCTCCCGCACCTGGAAGGCCGTGATGCCGAGGCTGGCCGAGAAGTACACGGTGATCGCGCCCGACCTGCTCGGTCACGGCCGTTCCGCGAAGCCCCAGGGGGATTACTCGCTGGGCGCCTACGCCAGCGGCATGCGGGACCTGCTGGTCGCGCTCGACTTTCCGAAGGCAACGGTGGTCGGTCACTCGCTGGGCGGTGGGATCGCGATGCAGTTCGGCTACCAGTTCCCGGACCGGATCTCGCGGCTGATCCTGGTCGATACCGGTGGCATCGGCCGTGAGGTGAACCCGGCGCTGCGGGCAGCCGCGCTGCCCGGCGCCGAGTACGTGCTGCCCCTCCTCTTCACCCCCACCCTCCATGACGCGGGCCTCAAGGTGCGGAACTTCCTCGCCGGGTTCGGCCTGCGCGGCAGCGCCGACGTCGAGGGCGTGGCCGAGGGCTTCGCCTCGCTGACCGAGGCCGACGCGCGCCGCGCCTTCGTCCAGACCGTACGCTCGGTCATCGACCCGACCGGCCAGCGCGTCTCCGCCGCCGACCGTCTCTACCTGACCCGAGACATCCCCTCGATGATCGTCTGGGGCGACCGTGACCACATCATCCCGGTCGAGCATGCCTACCTCGCTCATGAACTCATGCCGGGCAGCCGCCTCGAGATCTTCCCCGGGGCCGGCCACTTCCCCTTCAACGACGATCCCGACCACTTCATCCGGGTGCTGGACGAGTTCATCGGCGAGACCGAGGAAGCGAGCCTCGACCAGGACCACATCCGGCGGATGCTGCTCCAGCGCCAGGAGGAAGACCGGGCCAACGCGGCCTGATCGATCGACCGCTTAAAGGGTGATGGCGGGCTCCCCATCCGGGGGAGCCCGCCATCGTCGGACGAGACGAGAACCCGTGGTTCACGGGTTCGAGCTGTGTCAGCCGTTGACCTGGGCCGTGCCCTGGACGGCGCAGCCGGTCCCGAGCAGGTTGATCGCGGCCGAGGTCGAGCCCTGAGTAGAGCTCAGCCCGGCGCCGCTCGGAGCCATCGCGTTGAACTGGCCACCCGTCTTGTAGTTCGAGTTGCCGTTCGCCACGTAGATCTCCTCGACGATCCGGTCCGCTTCCGCGGTGTCCGGGCCGAGGAACTTGTCCTCCGCGTTACCGGTCAGGGAACCGACGCCGCTGGTGAACACCGAGCCGGCTTCACTCGAAGCGATCAGGATCCGGACGAAGTCGCGGTCGGCGGTTCCGTCCGCGGTGGTGCCCTTCTGGACGCATTGCGCAGTCAGCTTGAACGGCCCCGCCTCGAGCAGGTCCGCGGTCTCGCCGGAGGCCATCCGGGCATGGAACTCACCCGAGAGGCGGTCGGCGACCGGGACCGGGCCGAGCTTCGACTCGTCGATCTGCTCGCCGCCGAGCGAGTCCGGAGCGAGCTTGCCGGCCGGAAGCGTCTGGGGCTTGATCAGCCCTCCGGTGAACTGCTTGAGCTTCGAGCCGTGGATGCCCTTCCGCTTGATCTTGCCGCCGGGCAGCGAGTTGGACTTGATCAGGGCACCGGTGAACGGCTTCAGCTTGCCGCCCCCGACGCTGCGGGGTTTCAGTTGGCTGCCACTGATCTGGGCTGCGACGGCCGTACCGGACACGGCGGCGATCAGCGCCACCACCGCGACCACGAGTGCCGGTGTTATCCGGCGGCGTGGCTTTTCCGATCTCATGGGTACTCCTCTCTTTGATTGCGAATCCGAGCCCTGGGGATTGACGACTCAGGGAGTCGCTCCCGGCAGGCGCTCTACCGGTTGGAACAGGCCGCAGGATTTATGTTTCGGTTTCATGTGAAAAAAGTTAGGAAATACACATATAAGTGAACGTCATAATCACGCCATGCCGGATCCCGAAGACGAGAATCTGCCGACCGAAGAGGTGCTGAGCGCCTTGGAGGAGTACCAGCGGCGCACCATCGGCCTTTACCGCGAACACGCAGGCGACCCGGAGGCCTGCGTCAAGGGCCTGGTCCGCCTCCACCTCACCTGGACCGAAGAGGATCCGGACCGCGCGAAGCTGGTCGCCCGTCACCGGGGAGCGGTCATGGCCGGCCCGGGCCGGGAGCGGCTCAGCCAATCGAACGCCGCCTACTTCGAGGAGTCGAAACGGTGGCTGAACGAGTCGGCCGAATCGGGAGCGATGCCGTCACTCTCCTTCAACGTCCTGCACGCCCTGGTCTTCGCCCCGACTCAGGAGCTCTGCAAGCACTGGCTCGGCGGCCGGCTCAGGAAGCGACCGACCGAGTACGCGGCGGCGATGGGCGCCGCCGCCTGGGCCGGGATCCTCGCCGCCGGCGATCCCTCGAAAGGAGCGAACCGATGACCGTTGACGCCTGGATGCAGCACCCCACCCCGGGGTTCCTCTCCCACCCCGCCCTGGCCTCGCTGATGCGCTGGACCCGCCAGGAACCGCCCACCGAGGAGATCCCGATCGAGGCCACGATCGCGGCCCTGGACGAGGCCGGCGTGCGGACCGGGATGCTGAGCGCCTGGCACGGGCCGTCCGGCCCGATGATCGGCAACGATCAGGTCGCCGCCTGGTGCGCCGCCCATCCGGACCGCCTCGCCGGACTGGCCTCGGTCGATCTGTCGCGGCCGATGGAGGGGGTCCGCGAGCTGCGCCGCCGGGTCGAGGACGACGGGTTCAAGGGCCTCCGGCAGATTCCGTGGCTCTGGCAGACCCCGCCCACCGACCGGCGCTTCTACCCGCTGCTCGCGGCCTGCGTCGAGCTCGGGGTGCCGTTCTGCACCCAGGTCGGGCACACCGGGCCCTTGATGCCGTCCGAACCGGGGCGGCCGATCCCCTACATCGACCAGGTCGCGCTCGACTTCCCAGAGCTGGTCATCGTCGGCGGTCACGTCGGGTACCCCTGGACCGAGGAGATGATCGCGGTCTGCCGCAAGCACGAGAACGTCTACATCGACACCTCTGCCTACACCCCGAAGCGCTACCCGCCGGAACTGGTCGAGTACATGAGGTCGTCCTCGGGGCGAAAGAAGGTGCTCTGGGGCACCAACTACCCGATGATCGGCCCGGCTGCGGCCCAGGATGGAGTTGACGCGCTCGGTCTCGACGACGAGGCCAGGGAGCTCTTCCTCGGCGGCAACGCCCGCCGCGTGTTCAGCCTGGACTGACCGGAGCGAGCTCCGGCCGCTTGGCGATACGTCCGTCGCCGGATGACTTGCCGGCCAGCCGGCGATAGATCCAAGGTGCGAGGAACGCCCCTGCCCAGCGCAGCTCCGCGGCGACCCGTTCCGGCAGGCGCGGTCGGGTCGCCGGCGGTGCCTCTCCGGGCCATCCCCGGCCGTCGGGCAGCGGCTCGATCAGCGAGAACATGCCCTCGGCCAGCAGCCGGTGACCGACCGGGTTGAGGTGCAGGCGATCGTCGCACCAGTGGCCGGGGTCGGCGACCTCGGATGAGGCCTCCACGTCAAGGATCAGCGTGCCGTGGCGCTCGGCGATCCGACGCAGGCCGCGATTGAACTCGGTGACCGTCTCCGAGAGCAGCCGGCCGAGCGGCATCATCAGGGCGGGATCGGGATAGGTGAGCGTGATGACGGTAGCCCCGGTCGCCGCGAGGCGGCCCTGCATCGTGTCCATCCGGGCGAGCACCAGATCGACGTCGCAGCCCGGCCGGATCACGTCATTGAGACCGCCGATCAGGCTGATCAGGTCCGGCTCCATGGCCAGTGCCGGCTCCATCTGATCCTCGTCGATCTGGGCGATCAGCTTGCCACGGACCGCGAGGTTCGCGTAGAGCAGACCGCCCTGGCGGGCGGCCAGCCGCTCGGCGAAGCGGTCGGCCCAGCCGCGCTCGAGCCCGCCGGGCCCGGTCGGGTCACCGACCCCTTCGGTCTGGCTGTCACCGATCGCGACGAAGCGCCTGTACTGCCCCCTGTCATCCACGACGAAGACCCTACCCCTCAGCCGCGGGAATCGACGGCGGAGTTTTCAGACGTATTTGCTGAAAACTCCGCCGACGACAAACTCAGACCGGCATTCGCTCGATCGTGGCCGGCAGGGCCGGGACGCGGCAGTGCCTCATCTCGTTCCTGAGGCCCTCCCGCATCTTCAGCAGCAGGTCCCGGTCGGCCGGGTCGAGGGCCCGGCCGGTGTCGCGGTCGACCAGGTTGCGGATCTGATCCGGGTCGCGCTCCCGGTCGTAGAGCTCGAACTCCGGCGGTCCGCCGTGCGGGTTCAGGTAGACCGCGTAGGTGGCCTCCGGGGTCCGCCAGGCGCGGATCCGGTTGGCCCCGGGAGTGACGTCCCGGTAGGCGGTGCCGGACTGGTGGTCGTCATAGGTGAACAGCGTGCCGTCTCGCACCGAGTCGGCTTCCTCCTTGAGCACCGGCATCAGGCTGTGTCCGCGCAGCTCGAGCCCGGCGGTGTCGACGCCGGCCAGCTCGGCCATGGTCGGCAGCACGTCGCAGAGCGAGGCCGGAGCGCCGGTCCGGCGAGGCTCCGGGAAGAGCGACGGGTTGGAGACGATCAGCGGCACGTTGACCGTCTCCTCGTAGGCGTTGAACATCTTCTGACGCAGGCCGCCGTGCGACATGCCGAGGTCACCGTGGTCGGAGGTGCGGAAGATGACCGTCTTCGAGCGCATCGATTCCGGGTCGTCCGGATCGCCGAGGGCGTCGAGGATGCGGCCGATCTTGCTGTCGGCGAGCCGGTGCAGGTGCGCGTAGAAGCGGCAGTACTCGCGCCGCTCTTCGCCTTCGATCGGGCCGAGGAAGCCGAGCTGGCCGACCTTCAGCAGAGCGTGGGCACGGGGCTTGTTCTTCAGGATCTCGTCGGCGGTCGGCGGCAGCTGGACCGCGTCGAGATCAGCCCACTCCTCCGGCGAGTAGCCGCCTTCTGCGAACGAGGCCGGGTAGCCCAGCACATCATGCGGGTTGACCAGGGAGAAGATCAAGGCCCAAGGCTCCTCGGGCGGGTCAGCCAGGAACTCCTCGGCCTGGCGGGTGAAGTCTTCGTCGTACCCCTCCTTGCTCTTGCCCGATCCGCGACCGCCCCCGAAATGCGAGGGGTCGATGTTCTCGCCCGCGTCCGGCGGGACCCACCCCTCGAAGCCGTAATCGTCGGCGAGACGATCGGCGTCAGCCTGTGCCCAGTCCTCGCCAACCGGCTGGGTCAGGTGCCACTTGCCCTTGAGCACCGTCTTGTAGCCGGCCCGTTTGAGGACGCTGGGCAGGTTCTCCATGCCCGGGTCGAGCTCCCGCTCGTCGGTGCCGCCGTTCGGTCGGCGGAGCGCCCCCTTGACCGCGTTGGTCGCCATCTCCAGGGCCGACATCTCACCCGAGCGGACCGCGTCAACTCCCTTGCGGAGCGCGTGCTTGCCGTGGTCCCGGTTGATCTCCGCGCCGCCCCGGGTCAGGGTCAGATCCACCCCGTGCTCGGCGGGCCAGCGCCCGGTGAAGAGCGAGGCCCGGCTCGGCGAGCACATGCACGAGGCGATGCACGTCTGCTCGAAGGTGACTCCGGTCCGGGCCAGCTCGGCGTCGGCCGGCATCAGCCGGTCGAGCCACTCCTGGTCTTCCGGCCAGTGCATCGGGTAACGCTGCTGATCGGTGATGATCAGCATCAGGTTGGGAGGTGTCGCCAAGGAATCGCCTTTCCTGGTCTGGGCCAATTTCAGAGACCGGCCTTCGGGCAGCCGAGCTTCTGGAACCCGGCCTTGCTGGTGTAGGTGCCGCGGGGGTAGAAGCGGCCCATGATCTTCGCCGCGTTGTAAGGGGTGGTCACGTTCTGGATCGCGTGCCTGAAGCCGGCCGAGGGAATCACGTTCCGGGTCAAGAGCAGGCCGGCGTCCTCGCGCCCGACCCCGTCGCCGTCAGGGTCGGCCTCGCCGTCAGGGTCGGCCGCGAGCCAGGCGACCCCGCACTTGCGCTTCGCGTTCTTCGGGCGATCAGCCGCCTTGGAGACGACGATCGTGTAGCGGCGCTTCTTTCCCCTGAGCGGGACCTGCTCGTCGAAGAGGCAGCGGTGGGTGCGGGTGGTGGCGACCGACTCGACGGTGCACATGTCCCACTCGACCATCTGAGCGGCCCGCGCCCGGCGGTTGCCGCGCCAGGTCTTCGGGGTGGTCGGCATGCTGCCCTTGATCACCAGCACCTTCCCGAACCGGGTGCTGAAGGCCCCGGTCATGTACCTGGCGTCGTTGTTCGCGTAGAGCGTCCCCACCTCGGCCGGGTTCGCCCGCCAGGCGGCGTCGAAATCCGCCTGGGTCTTGTACCTGGCCAAGGAGAGCGGAAGGTTGAAGAACTTGATGAAGCTGAAATCGGCCTCGGCCGGGTTGGTCGCCGGATCCTTGCCAGGCCAGTTCACGAGCGCGTCGTAGAGACCCAGTGGCACGATGTTCGCCGCGTAGTCGTGATTCGAGTTGAGCTCGGCACAGAGCGCCTTGCCGGTGAGAACGGTGCCGTCAGCCAGGGTCAGCTCCGGCTTCGGAATCGCGACGCCGCCGGAGCGGCTGCGCCCCTTGTCCGACACGTAGACCCGGTAGAGGATGTCCTGGTAGGCCTCCGCGGAGGGAGCCGCGTAGACGGTGTTGCGGGCAGGCTTGGCCGGCGCCGGCTTCCCCAGCACGCGGACGGTCCAGGAGCGCTTCTTGGCCCGGCGGTCCCGGCCCGGCAGGCTGGGGTTGAGCGAGCCCCGGTCGGGCCGGATCTGGCGGTCCGAGATCGAACCGGTCGGCACGCCGCCGCTTGACTCGTAGGCATTGATCGACGAGTAGCGGGCATGCGGATACTTGCCGCGCAGCCTCAGCACCGCGCCGGGCGGAGTCCGGAACTTGGCTCCCCAGTAGGTGATCTCAGTGCCCGGGTAGGCGGTGTTGGTCTTCGGGTTGGCCGCGGTGAACGGACCGGTCCAGAAGCAGCCGACCGTGGGCAGTCCCTTCGGGTTGTAGCCATCCGGCACGAGATCCGCCCGGGCCGGGGCCGCGAGTGCCACCGTGAGCGCAACCGTGCCGATCGCCATGAGGACCATGCTCGTCAACGCTTTCATTCCGTTCTCCTACCGTCGGGGTTCCGCCGCTACCGGCGCGGCGCTTCTCGCGAGTCTCTCGGCGCACCAAGTTTACTGACGCGCGTCAAGTATTCATAAAACCCGGGTTTCGGCGAGTAGTCGTCCCGCAGCAGCCCGAAGTAGGACTGGTAATCCGGGCCCGAGCTGTTGTTGTCCCGGAGACCGAACCAGCGGAAGTCGGTGAGGTTGTACCTGCCCCGGTAGCGGTGAGCGGTGTTGACGAACTGGCGCAGGATCCGCTCCTGATCGGCTTCGCTTCGTCCCGGGCCGGTCGGCCAGCCGGTCTCCTCGATCTTGATCGGGAACCGGGTCCCGAACCCGGCCTTCGGCAGGTAGCACTCGCGCATCTGGGCCAGGGCCTCGAGGAAGGCGTCGCCATAGTTCGTGATCGCGGCCGCGGGCGGCACGTAGGTGCCGGGGTAGAGGTCGAGCCCGACCCAGTCGGTCGCCCGCCTGAGCCCCCGGCCGCCGACCTCCCGCAGCTGGTCCCAGAAGCCGGCGTCGGCCTCGGCCCCGAAACGCCAGGCGAAGTTGAAGCCGATCTTCATCCGTCCGTAGCCGAGCCGGTTCGAGTAGCGCTGCGCGGTCTTCACCCCGGCGACCAGGGCCTGGACCGGGTGCTTCCAGGCCCCGTCCGAGGTGTTGGGCGAGACGGCCAGGTTGACCTCATTGGTGATCTGCAGCGCTCGGACCGAGCGGATCGGGCCGAAGGCCCGGACCACCTTCCGCACGTACGCGAGCCAGGCCTTGATGTCACCGTTCTGCGCCGGACGCGGGTGGTACCTGACCTGGAGCTCGACCCCGAACCCGAGCCGTCCGTAATGCCGGGCCATCTTCTGGAAGCGGCGGATGCCCCGCCAGCCGTCGGACATGAACAAGCGGTTGAGCCGGACCGTGAAATCCCGGTTCCCGGCAAGCTTCTTCAGGGCGCGGTCCCGCCGGCGCCAGTCTCCCGGCACGAGCGGCGTGCTCTGCCCGCTGCCGATCTCGCCGGCCAGCCGGGGGCCGACGCCGAAGTGGATCCGCGGTCCGGGAGCTGGACGATCGTTCGCGTAGCTCTGCTGGCAGAGCGGGTCGGGCAGATCCGGCGGCGGCGTCTCGGCCGGCGGCACCTCCCCGCCCACGTCCCAGGGGATCGCACCCGCCGGGGCCGGCCCGGCCAGCAGCAGCACCGCGGCACTCAGGGCGGCGAGCAGGGCCCGTGCGAATGTCGCGTTACTGATCAAACCATCATCTCCACTCCCCATTCAACGCGATCCAGAACCCGAAAGCGCGGTGATCCCGAATGGCGACTGGCCCGCATGCGAACATGGGTTCGTGAGCGCCGCATCCATCCTGCACGCCGACCTCGACGCCTTTTACGCCTCGGTCGAGCAACGCGACGATCCCCAGCTCAGAGGCCGTCCGGTCATCGTCGGCACCAGGGTGGTCCTGGCCGCCAGCTACGAGGCGAAGCGCCGGGGGATCTACACGACGATGAACGGCCGCGACGCCCGCCGCACCTGCCCCGATGCCGTGTTCGTGCCGCCCCGGATGGAGGCCTACTCGGAAGCCAGCAAGGCGGTCTACGAGATCTTCAACGACACCGCGCCGGTGGTCGAGGGGATCTCGATCGACGAAGCCTTCCTCGAGGTCGGCGGCATGGAGCACATCTCCGGCACCCCGCGGGAGATCGCGGCCCGGCTGAAGCAGCGGGTGCTGAGCCAGGCGGGGCTGCC
>JBIQLL010000005.1:0-17108 GCA_044464425.1 Solirubrobacterales bacterium
CTGACCGACTCGATGGAAGAGGGGGTGATCCTCGCCTGGCTCAAGTCCGACGGAGACGAGGTCGCGGTCGGGGACGAGCTGGTCGAGATCGAGACCGACAAGGCCAGCATGGTCTACGAGTCCGACCTGGCGGGCAGGCTGGAGATCCTGGTTCCGGAGGGTGAGACCCGCCCGATCGGCGAGCCGATCGCCAACGTGGGTGGTGGGTCCGAGCCCACGGCGGAGCCGAAGCAGGAGTCCGAGCCGGAGGCAACGCCGGAAGAGGAGCCGGAAACCCAAGAAGGCAGACCGGCCGAGGACGAGAAGGCTGCGGAGCCCAAGCAGCCGGGTGAGCGGGTCAAGGCCTCTCCGCTGGCGCGCCGCGTCGCCGCGGAGAAGGGCGTCGACCTGGACGGGTTGACCGGCTCCGGGCCCGGCGGGCGAATCATCAAGGTTGATGTCGAAGGCGCGAAGCCGGCCAAGCCGACCCCCGATTCCGGGCCGGCGGACTCGGCCAAGGGAACCCCCGAGATCGTCGAGCTCACCCGGACCCAGGCCCTGATCGCCCGGCGGATGTCGGAATCGAAAGCGACCATCCCCCACTTCTACCTGCGGACCGTGGTTGACATGGACCGCGCGGTCGAGGTCAGGTCCGCCTTCAAGGAGGCCGCGGCAGAGGGCGAGACGGTGCCCTCGCTGAACGACTTCGTGGTCAAGGCGACGGCGATCGCGCTGGGACGCCACCCGCGGGCCAACGCCGCCTTCCGGGACGGCCGCTTCGAGCTCTACCCGAAGGTCAACGTGGGGATCGCGGTCGCGACCGAAGGCGCTCTGATCGTGCCGGTTATCCGTGACGCCGACCAGCTGACCCTGAGCGAGATCGGCGCCGAGAGCCGCCGGCTCGCCACCAGGGTCCGCTCCGGTGAGGTCACCCCGCCCGAGCTGGCCGGCGGCACGTTCACGGTCTCGAACCTCGGCATGTTCGGGGTGAGCGGATTCGACGCGGTGATCAATCCCGGCCAGGCCGGGATCCTCTCGGTCGGCGAGGTCAGCGAGCGCCCGGTCGTGACCGATGACGGGATCGGCTCGGCCCACCTGATGGAGGTCACGCTCGCCTGCGATCACCGCATCCTCTACGGGGCTGACGGAGCCGAGTTCCTCGCCTCGGTCAAGGCGAATCTCCAGGAGCCGGGCCTGCTGGCCTGACGCCGGTGACACAATGCCCCTATCGTCACTGACAATGAGCGAAGAGGTCCAGACCCCACCGGCAAAGGGCGAGAGCGAGTTCATCGAGTTCTCGCGCGCAAGGCAGTCGATGTCCCGGCGGATCGCCGAGTCGAAGGCGACCATCCCCCACATCTACCTGCAGGTCGAGGTCGACGTGACCTCCCTGCTCGAACGCCGTGAAGAGCTCCGGGCCGACGGGTCCGGGCCGACCGTCAACGACCTGGTGATCAAGGCGGCCGCGCTGGCCCTCCGGAACCACCCCCGCGCCAACAGCAGCTACCGCGACGGCGGCATCGAGCTTCACTCCCGGATCAACGTCGGGGTCGCGGTCGACACCGGTGACGGCTCGCTCACCCCGGTAGTCACCGACGCCGACCTGAAGGGCCTCGAAGAGATCGCCGATGAGGTGCGAAACCTTTCCGCCCGGGCCCGCTCCGGCGAGATCACCCCGCCCGAACAGGCCGGCGCCACTTTCACCACCTCCAACCTGGGCATGCTCGGCATCACCAGCTCCGAGCCGGTCGTGAACCCCGGGCAGGCCGCCAAGCTCGCGGTCGGCGCGGTCACCTCCCGGCCGGTGGTCAGAGCGGGCGGGATCGTTCCCGGCGCGGTCATGATCCTCGACCTCTCCTGCGATCACCGCGTGCTCCACGGTGGCGAGGCGGCCCGTTTCCTGAACGAGGTCAAGGCCAACCTCGAGGATCCGAGGCAGCTGGGATGACCGGCGGGCCCACACCGGCTGGCGAGGCGGTGGGGTCCGGGTGCGCCAACTCGAGCACTGCCATCGCCGGCAGCCGCCGTGCGCTTCGTTCGGCCGGGGTGGCCGGCAGCATCTCGACCACCCACTCGGCCGGCGTCGCGGGCAGCGCCGGCACCGGCTTCAGCGCCGGCGTGGCGGGCAGCGCCCTGACACTCTTCAGCTCGGCTGTCGCTTTCAGCTTCGGGGTTCTGTTCTCGTCGCTCATGTTCGCCTGTGCGCTCTGTCTCGGCTGTTTCCGCTGCCGGCGCTGCGTCGCCTGCGTCGGTTGCCGGGACTGTGTGGACTGCATCGGTTGCGTCGGTTGCCAAGGCCTGGTCGGCGCCCGCGGAGCCGTCGGAAAGTCAGAGGACTCGAACCGCAAAGGAGTCTGCCGGTGGCTGCCCTCACGGTGATCGAGCTCGGCCGTCGCGATTACGCGGAGATGGTCACCGCCCAGGAGCAGCTGGTCAGCGAACGTCTGGCCGGGTCGAGCGGTGATCTGCTGCTCCTCCTGGAGCATCCACCCACCTACACCCTGGGCCGCCGCAGCGAGCCTTCCGATCTGCTCCATGACGCCGGCTGGTACCGCGAGCGTGGCGTCGCGATCTGCGAGACGCCCCGGGGCGGCAAGGTGACCTACCACGGTCCCGGCCAGCTGGTCGCCTACCCGGTGATCGACCTGCGCGGAGTCGGTGCGCAGCCGGCCGGCGCCGATCGGGTCGACGTGGCCGGGTTCGTGGCGTCGCTGGAGGAAGCGATGGCTCTCGCCCTCGCCGAGTGGGGACTCGCCGCGGGGCGGATCGAAGGGCTGACCGGGCTCTGGATCGACGACGATCGCGCCAGTCGGGTCGATTTCGAGGGCGCGGAGGCAGCCGCTGCCGCACCCGGCCTGGCCCGCGGCAGCATCCGCAAGATCGGTTCGATCGGCCTGAAGATCACCCGCGGCGTGAGCAGCCACGGCCTCGCACTCAACGTCTCCTGTGATCTCCAGCCATTCGAGTGGATCAACTCCTGCGGGATCGAATCCTGCCGGGCGACCTCGATCGCCGCCGAGCGTGACGGGGACGCGCCCTCGGTCGAGGCGGTCGGAGCCTCGGTGGCCGGCCATCTGGCCACGATTCTGGGGCTCGATCCTGTGCAAGGCCGCAGTGAGGATTTCGGGCTCGGCCGGTCCGACCGCGCCGATTCCGTAGCCTAGGTCCTCAGGAATCCCGACGTGAGCACCCCGCCCCCCGAAAGCGCAACCCTAGGCCAGAGACCCGACTCTGCCATCGACGGACCTGAAGCTCCGGCCGAGCGGATCCACGTGACCCGTTCCCGGGCGAACCCGGGTGGCGGCAACGTCCAGCTCGACGACGCGATCCCGTTTCGCTCGCGCAAGCCGTCCTGGCTGAAGGTCCCGCCGCCCGGCGGGCCCGTTTACCGCGAGATCAAGCAGATGATCCAGGGCGAGGGCCTCAACACGGTCTGCGAGGAAGCGAACTGCCCGAACATCGGGGAGTGCTGGGAGCGGGGCACCGCGACCTTCATGATCCTCGGTGACGTGTGCACCCGCCGCTGCGGCTTCTGCAACGTGCAGACCGGCAAGCCTTCCCATCACGATCCGCTCGAACCGGCCAAGGTCGCGATGCAGGTCAAGCGGCTCGGCCTCAAGCACGCCGTGATCACCTCGGTCGACCGCGACGACCTGCCCGATTACGGCGCCTCGGCCTTCGTCGGGGTGATCCGCTCGATCCGCGCCCAGGCGCCCGACTGCAAGGTCGAGATCCTGACTCCGGATTTCCGCGGCCAGGAGATGCCGCTGGCCCGGGTCGTCCATGAGCGTCCCGACGTCTTCAACCACAACGTCGAGACCGTCCCCCGGCTCTACCCGAAGGCCCGGCGCGGCTCGAAGTTCCTGCGCTCGGCCCGGGTCCTGCGGCTGGCCCGCGAGATGGGAGAAGGCGAAGTGATCACCAAGTCCGGCCTGATGGTCGGTCTCGGCGAGGAGTTCGACGAGATGGTCGAGACCTTCGGCATCCTGCGCGAGCATGGGGTGCAGATCCTCACGGTCGGCCAGTACCTGCGCCCGACCGTCAATCACCTGCCCGTGGTCCGCTACTGGCACCCGGAAGAGTTCGAGGCGCTGGAGAAGGCCGCCTACGAGATCGGTTTCGAGTCGGTCGCCGCCGGCCCGCTGGTCCGCAGTTCGTACCACGCAGACGAAAGTGCACGCAAGGCCGCCGAAGCGGCTTGAGTGCCTTTCTCCCGCTACCCTCGCTTCCTTGATTCCGTTTCGCGACACGATGGATCTGCGGGGTCCCGTCTGGGGCACCATGGCCCTGCTCATCATCTACCTGATCCTCGGCGCGGCCGGGCAGATCCCAGACATGAACGTCTGGCAGGTCGCGGTCGGCCTGATCGGCCTCTGGCTTTTCGCACCCTACGTGGAGCGCCGCGCCACCACCCCGATCTTCATGGCCGGGTTCATCCTGGTGGCCGCCGCCTGCGGCTTCCTGACCGGCGCGGTTGACGAGTCCGACAGCCTCTGGACCGCCAATCTCTTCCTGCCGGTCCTCGCCACGGCCGGCATCCACATCGCCCTCGCCCCCCGTTCGAGGATCCTCTGCCTGCTCCCGATTCCCTTCGCGATGACCTTCGTCGAGGTCCCGACGATCGCGATGACCGTCATCTGGGTGGCCCTCGAAATCCTCCTCACCGCCGCCTGACCCGGCCAGATCGCCCGTCCCGCCCGGTCGCCCGTCCCGTCGGTCCCAGGTAGGTTCGACTTGCTAGGCCATAGCACGTGCAAATCGAACCCACTCCGTAACCCCGGTCCACTCCGGGGGTACTCGGGTGCGTGATGGAAAGAATCCACTCTGCCGGAAGTCTGCTGGGATCGATGATCTGCGGATCGATCTCGCTCTTCATCTTCAGAGCACCTGGCCACTCTCCGGTGACGGCATTCCCCTCTCCTTCGCCGGCCTCTTCCTCGCGGTTGGCGTGATCTGCGCTCTGGTGCTCTTCATCCAAGACCGGAAACTGAAGAAACGGAGGCCATGATGAGTGACTGGCGAAAACAGGTCGATTTGGATGAAACCAGCGAGGCAACCACCTTGAAGCGGATCGGTGCCGTCACATCGGGAGCGATCCTCGTCGTCCTCGGCACCTTGTCAGCCGCCACCTCGCTCGGACCGCTTCGCAACCTATTCGCCGAGTATCAGGACAGCCCCGCCTCGACCTACCTGCTCTTCGGGCTGCCATTCCTATTGGGCGGCCTGATCGCGATTGGCCTCGGCTTCTGGCTCTTGAGCAAGGCTCGGAGAACCTCGGCGGATCGGGCTTGAGCCCGCTGACCGGTCAGACCGAGATCAGGCCGGCGGCGGTGAGGGTTAGGACGCCGGCGCCGACGATCACCCGGTATCAGACGAAGGCTGACATCGAGTGAGTGGTCAGGTACTTGAGGAACCACGCAATCGAACCTAGCTCCAGTAACTACCCGAGTCAGCCGGGGTAATCGGATCCATGGACATTGAGGTCCCTGCCCCCGCCGATCGGCAGGCCGTCTGATGCAAACCTTTCTGCGGTTCCTGGGCGTCTTCCTGAATCTCATTGCCGTGATTTCCCTTGCCTGTCTCGTGATTGTCCTGCTCGGAACTCTGTTCGGACTGGACTCGGGGATTGAGGATTTCAAGGGTGTAGGGGTGGCCGTCATCGTCTACTTGGTCATCCTGATTGCGTTTGGCGGCCTTGGACTTGCCTCTCTGAAAGCCGGACAAGCCGAAGTCACTGAACGAATCCCGCTGGTTCGCGACGTCCCTGCGTGGTCGCTGGCGATCATCGGGGCGATCGCGGCAATTCCGATTCTTTTGTTCATCGCCCTGGTGATCACCATCATCACCAGCGGCGGGCTCGACTAGATGAGTAGGTCCACGGGATCGTGGATGGATGGTGCGTGCCGGGTGGATGCCGGGCGCCGCACGGTGGCGACACCGGTGCTGGTGGCACCGGTGAGACGCCGGGTGGTGATCCGGTGACGCCCGGTGCGTGCCAGCCGCCGCGAGAGCGTGGACCTACTCATCTAGGTCGCTGTTCAGACCGAGATCAGGCCGGCGGCGGTGAGGGTTAGGACGCCGGCGCCGACGATTACGCGGTACCAGACGAAGGCTGACATCGAGTGGGTGGTCAGGTACTTGAGGAACCAGGCGATCACCGCGTAGCCGACCACGAAGGCGACCAGGGTGGCGACCGCGATGTTGATCATCGGCTCGTCGAAGTGCTCCTTGCCGGAAAGCAGCTTGTAGAGCTCGTAGAAGCCGGAGAGGACGACGGCCGGGATCGCCAGCAGGAAGGCGAAGCGGGCGGCGGCCTCGCGGTTCAGGCCGAGGAAGAGGCCGGCGCTGATCGTCGCCCCGGAGCGGGAGACGCCGGGGATCAGGGCCAGCGACTGGGCGAGGCCGATGATCACCCCGTCGCGGAAGGAAAGCTCGCGGACCTCACGCCGATGGGTTCCGACCCGGTCGGCCCGACCGAGGATCAGGCCGAAGACGATCAGCATCGAGCCGACCAGCCAGAGGTTACGGGCGGCCGTCTCGATCTGGTCCTGGAAGGCGAGGCCGAGGATCGAGATCGGGATGGTCGCGATGATCAGGTACCAGCCCATGCGCGGGTTCAACTCGCCGCGCATCTCCGGCCGGTTGAGCGACCGGAGCCAGTCTCGGGCGATGTTCCAGAGATCCTGCCGGAAGTAGATCAGTACCGCCGCCTCGGTCCCGAGCTGAATGACCGCGGTGAAGGCGGCGCCGGGGTCCTCCCAGCCAAGGATCGCCGGCACGAACAGCAGGTGGCCACTGGAGGAGATCGGCAGGAACTCGGTCAGTCCTTGGAGGATGCCGAGGAAGATGCTCTGGAAGAGATCCACGGTTCAGGGCAGGCTATCCACGCGGCCGGTGGGTCGGATTTCCGGCGGATGTGACGGAAATCCGACCCACTGCAGGATGAGCCGCGAAGATCGGGGTTCGGAGCCGGCGGCCTCAGCCCGCGTGGACCGGCGCGCCCTCTTGCTCGACCAGGTCATCCTTGCCGGCGTTGATCATCAGGAAGATGACCACCGTGCCGAGCAGCATCAGCCCGGTCGACCACCAGAAGCCGACCTCGAACCCGTGAACCAGTGCCGCCGGATCCTGCGGATTCCTGATCGCGTTGTCGGCGAGGTAAGCGGTGACGGCCGAGGTGTAGACCGAGTTGAGCAGCGCCGTGCCGAGCGACCCACCGACCTGCTGGCTCGCATTCAGGACCGCCGAGGCTACCCCGGCGTCATCCGGCTCGATGTTGATCAGAGCGATGTTCGCCAGCGGCACGAAGATCATCCCCATGCCGAGGCCGAAGAGCAGCTCACCGGGGAAGACCAGCGCCCAGAAGCTGGACTCGACCTCGATCTGGGTGAGCAGGGCCATGCCGGCCGCACCACAGAGGGAGCCGGCGATCATCACCGGGCGGGGACCGATCTTCGGCAGCACCTTGCCGAGCACGCCGGCCGCCACGAAGACGCCGACCGAGATCGGCAGCGAGGCGAGCCCGGCTTCGATCGGGGTGTAGCCGAGCACCTGCTGGAAGTAATAGGTGAGGAACAGCGAGGCGCCGAAGATCGCCGCCCCGAGCAGGATCGAGGTGAGGTATGAGCCACCGCGATTGCGGTCCCGGGGGATCCGCAGCGGCAGGAGAGGATTGCGGTGCCGCGCCTCGATCAGGCCGAAGGCGACCAGCAGCACGACGGCCAGAGCCAGGAAGGTGACCGTGGTCGAGTTGCCCCAGCTGGTTTCACCCGCCTTGGTGAAGCCGTAGACCAGGGAGACCAGGCCGGCCGTGCCGAGCAGGGCACCGCCGACGTCGAGGCTGCCGGTCCGGGTCACCTTGCTCTCGCTGACGACCCGGTAGGTGGCGAAGGCCGCGATCGCGGCGACCGGGGTGTTGACCAGCAGGCACCAGCGCCAATTGAGAAGCTCGGTCAGGATGCCGCCGAGCAGCAGGCCGACCGCGGCGCCGCCGGCCGAGATCGCGCCGAACACGGCGAACGCCTTGGAGCGCTCGTCCGGGTCGTGGAAGGTAGTGGTCAGGATCGCCAGGCCGGCCGGCGCGAGCATCGCCCCGAAGAGCCCCTGCAGAGCCCGGGCGGCGAACAGCACTTCGCCCGAGTTGGCGATGCCCCCCAGCGCCGAGGCGAGCGCGAAACCGATCATGCCCAGCATGAAGGTCCGTTTGCGACCCCAATAATCGGCAACGCGTCCCCCGAGCAGCAGGAAGCCGCCGAAGGTGAGGGCGTAGGCGGTGATCACCCATTGGCGGTTCGCATCGGAAATGCCGAGTGCGTCCTGGAGGCTGGGCAGCGCGATGTTGACGATCGTCGCGTCGAGGACGACCATCATCTGGGCGCCGGCGATCACCGCGAGGACGAGCCAACGCCGGGGATCGGGTTCAGGCAGAGACAAAACGGGAACTCCTTGGATCGGTACGTGCAGAGAGGGGACGGCCGGCGGTGACGACCCACCTGCCCCCCGAGGTGATCCGTCTCATCGTCTTCGACCGGCTCCGGAAACTACAGGAAACGGAAGTCCGGCTGCAAGATAAGGTCAAGTGAGATGCCGGTTCGCCACGCCAGAGCCGAAGATGCGCCGACCCTCGCCCGGATGCTCCACGATTTCAATCTCGAGTTCGGCGAGCCGTCGCCGGGCACCCGGATCCTGGAGCCGAGGATCCGGGACTTCATCGCGAACGAGACCAAGGTCTATCTGCTCACGGACCCGAAGCCGGACGGCTTCGCGCAGCTCTCCTTCAACGCCTCGGTCTGGACGGAGGGGCCGATCGCCCTGATCGAGGAGCTCTACGTGATTCCCGAATCGCGCCGGAGGGGCCTCGGCCGATCCTTGATGGAGTTCATCCTCGACCTGGCGGCCAGCCGAGATGCCGGCGGGGTCGAGGTGATCACCGGCGAGGACGATTTCGGCGCGCGGGCGCTCTACGAGAGCTTCGGCTTCCGGAACGAGATCGAAGGCGAAGCGAACGCCCGCGCGCTTTTCTACGAGTTGGATTTCTGAGCGCGACTCACTTCGGGGCCATGCGCAGGGCGCCATCGAGCCGGATCACTTCGCCGTTCAGCATCACGTTCTCGGTGATGTGGAGGGCGAGCGCCGCGAACTCCTCCGGGATGCCGAGCCGGGACGGGAAGGGGATCGTCTCACCGAGCGCCTTGCGGGCCGGTTCGGGCAGGAGAGCCAGGAGTGGAGTGTCGAAGAGACCGGGAGCGATGGTCATCACCCGGACGCCGTCGCGGGAGAGATCCCGGGCGGCCGGCAGGGTGAGTCCGACCACTCCGCCCTTGGAGGCCGCATAGGCGGTCTGGCCGATCTGACCGTCGTAGGCGGCGATCGAGGCGGTGTTGATGCAGACGCCGCGCTGGCCTTCCTCGTCCGGAACGTTTCCGACCATCGCGGCGGCAGCCTGACTGAGGACGTTGATGGTGCCGATCAAGTTGATGTTGATCGCCCACTTGTAACCGTCGAGCGGCGCCGCGCCGTCCTTCTGGACGATCCGTCCGGCGGCGCCTACCCCGGCGCAGTTCACGCAGATCCGCAGGCCGCCGCTGGTGCCGCCGGCCCCGGGCCCCGCCGCTTCGGCGATCGCGTCGCGGACCGACTCCTCATCGGTCACGTCGGCCTTGACGAAAGTGCCACCGATCTCACCGACCAGCTCGATGCCCTTCTCCTCGTTCAGATCGGCGACCACCACCCGGTGCCCGGCCTCGACCAGCTTGCGGGCGGTCGCCTCACCGAGGCCTGAGGCCCCTCCGAACACGATCGCGCTTTCCGGCTTCATATGTGACCCTTCTCTCGTTTGCTTGAAATAGAGTTCGGCCCATGGACCGAGCGATTTTCGAACCCGAACATCAGGATTTCCGCGACAGCGTGCGCCGTTTCGTCGCTGACGAGATCATGCCGAACTTCGAGCAGTGGGAGGAAGACGGCATCGTCCCCCGCGAGCTCTTCCAGAAGGCCGGCGAGAAGAACATGCTGGCGATGTCGGTCGACGAGGAGTTCGGCGGGCTCGGCCTGAAGGACTTCCGTTTCAACCAGGTGATCATCGAGGAGGGCGGCTACGCCGGCGCGACCGGGCCGATCCTCGGCCTCACCCTCCACAACGATGTCTGCCTGCCGTACTTCGAGGAGTACTGCAACGAGGAGCAGAAGGAACGCTGGATGCCCGGGATCGTCGACGGCAGCCTGATCACCGCGGTCGCGATGACCGAGCCGGGGATCGGCTCCGACCTGGCCGGGATGAGCACCAAAGCGATCCGGAACGGCGACCATTACGTAGTCGACGGCTCGAAGACCTTCATCACCAACGGCATCAACGCCGACCTGATCATCACCGCGGTCAAGACCGACCCCAAGGAGAAGCACCGGGGGATGTCGCTGATGATCATCGAGCGCGGCATGGACGGGTTCGAGCGGGGCCGCAACCTGGACAAGGTCGGCATGCACTCCCAGGACACGGCCGAGCTCTTCTTCAACGAGGTGCCGGTGCCGGTCGAGAACCTGCTCGGCAACGAGGGGGACGGTTTCAAATACCTGGTCAACAACCTCGCCCAGGAGCGGATGTCGATCGCGGTGGCCGGCGTCGCGGCCGCCCAGGCCGCGTTGAACTGGACCCTCGATTACGTCAAGGAGCGCTACGCCTTCGGCACCCCGGTGGGCAGCTTCCAGAACTCGCGCTTCCAGATGGCCGAGATCAAGACCGAGGTGGACATTGCCACCAACTACATCGACCAGTGCGTGCTCGCCCTCAACGCCGGCACCCTGACGGTCGAGGACGCGGCCGCGGCCAAGTGGTGGACCACCGAGATGGCCGACCGGGTGATCGACAAGTGCGTCCAGCTCCACGGCGGCTACGGCTACATGCTCGAGTACCCGATCGCCCGCGCCTACGCCGACAACCGCGTCACCCGCATCTACGGCGGCACCACCGAGATCATGAAGGAGATCGTCGGCCGCTCGATGGGGCTCTAAGCGGCCGGCGGGGCGAGATCGACCGTTGTGACCGGGTCCGCGCCGAAGTGGATCCGGTTGCCTGAATCGGAATGAACGGTGCATTCCCACTGTTCGTAGAACGGTCCGTCGTTGGTGGTCTTCAGGCAGGCAGCGTCGTCGTATCGGCTCCTGACGTTCTCGACTGAATCACCGGCTGAAAGTCCAGCCTTGGTCGACCAGCCGCCACCGGCAACCGTGATGGTGCAGACCTTCCCGTTCGCGATCATGAAGACCGCCTCCTCGTAGGCGATCACCCGCGCGTCCTTGTCCCCGCAGCTGCCGTATCCGGCGCCAGCCCAGACCGAGCCGGTGAGCACATCTGGTATCGCGACTTCATCCCGACCCTGACGCTTCGGCTTGCCGAGCTTCGAGGTCACGGTCGCCTCCGGGTCGCCCAGAGCGACCCCGCGATAGCTCCCAGTCTCTTCGTCGATCGTCCCGGCGGGCACTTCTCTGGCGAGCACCTTTTCGGTTCCGCTGTCGATGTCGGAATCGATGTCGTCCTGGATTCCCTTGAGCACTCCGACTGGCACGAGGACGATCGCCGCCAGCACCGAGAAGATCCAGAAGACGGGTGATCTGATCACCGTGAAAAGCCGATCTCGCATGGCCTGAACTACCCCTCAGCGCCGCTCGGTTACTTGTACTTCACCGGCAGCGCCCTTGACGCCCGGATCCTCAACCCGGGACACAAAGGAGAGGCGATCGACGCAGCAATGCTGCCCGGGGCGACGATATGGCAGTTCACGACCAGAGCCGGTGGCATCGACGTGATGCACGAGGTACCAGGGGGACGCAGCTTCGATCAGCTCCGGGCAGATGCTCTGGAAGTACAGCTGGGGGGATCACCGTGCCGGTCGCCAGTCTCGATGACCTGATCCGCATGAAGGAAGCCCGGGGTCGGAAGATCGACCTCGAGGACATCGCCGCCCTGACCGACGACTGATCCGGGTCCAGTGAGATCGGGAAAGTGGTTCGTATATGACCACTTCTTCGATCTCGCGGGTCCGGGGTGGGATCGGCTACTGGGTGGTCATTGCCCGGTCGGGCTTGGACTTCTTCTTGACCTTGGCTTTGCGGTACTCGCGGTTGAGCATGCCGATCACGTCGATCGAGATCTCCTGCGGGCAGACTCGGGAGCACTCGCCGTAGTTGGTGCAGCCGCCGAAGCCTTCCTGGTCCATCTGCTCGACCATGCCGATCACGCGCGACTCGCGCTCCGGCTGGCCCTGGGGGAGCAGGTTGAGGTGGGTGACCTTGGCTCCGGTGAAGAGCATCGCGGCGCCGTTCGGGCAGGCCGCCACGCAGGCGCCGCAGCCGATGCAGATCGCGGCGTCCATCGCCTGCTCCTGGATCTCCGGTGAGACCGGGTTGGCGTTCGGTTCCGGCTGGGGGCCGGTGGTGGTCGAGATGTAGCCGCCGGCCTGGATCACCCGGTCCAGCGCGCCGCGGTCCACCGCGAGGTCGCGGATCACCGGGAAGGTGTTGGCCCGGTACGGCTCGACCTTGATCGTCTGGCCGTCGATGAAGTCGCGCATGTAGGTCTGGCAGGAAGTCACCTGCTGGGGACCGTGCGGGGTGCCGTCGATGACCAGCGAGCAGGCGCCGCAGATGCCCTCGCGGCAGTCCGAGTCAAAGGCGATCGTGCGCTTCTTCTCGTGGCTGAGCCGCTCGTTGAGCTGGTCGAGCATCTCGAGGAAGGAGGCATCCGGGTTGATGTCCGTGACCTTGAAGGTCTCGAAGCGGCCCTGATCGCTCTCGTCGGAGCCGTCGAACTGACGCCATATCTCAAGGGTGAAATTCACTTGTAGCTCCTCGTCGCGAGCTTGGCTTCTTCGAAGGTGAGGTCCTCGTCATGCGCGACCGGATCATCGCCACCGTACTCCCAGGCGGTCACCTTGGCGAAGTTCTTGTCATCCCGCAGGGCCTCGCCGTCATCGGTCTGGTGCTCCTCGCGGAAGTGGCCGCCGCAGGATTCCTCACGGCGGTGGGCGTCCTGGATCATCAGCTCGGCCAGCTCGAAGAAGTCGGAGACGCGATTCGCGTACTCGAGACTCTGGTTGAACTCCTCGTCACCGGGATCGACTCGCAGGTCGGACCAGAACTCGCCCTTGATGCGCCGCACCTCGGCCAGGGCCTCGTCCAGGCCTTCGGCGGTGCGGGACATGCCGCACTTGTCGAGCATCACGTGACCCATCTCGCGGTGGAAGGCCTGGGCGGAGGTGCTGCCCCCGACGTCCATCAGCTCCTGAATGTGGTTGCGGACATCGCTCTCGACCTCATCGAAGGC
Organism: Solirubrobacterales bacterium; assembly: GCA_044464425.1. GTDB lineage: Bacteria > Actinomycetota > Thermoleophilia > Solirubrobacterales > 70-9 > 67-14. The sequence goes on from JBIQLL010000005.1 coordinate 13,298, forward strand.
AGAGTCGGAGGTGCTGACCTCGTCATGCTTCTTGGCCAGATGGCTGGTCACCGTGTGGGGGGCGACGAAGTAACCGTCGGCCAGGCACTGCATGAGCGCGCTCGCGCCGAGCCGGTTGGCCCCGTGGTCGGAGAAGTTCGCCTCGCCGATCGCGAAGAGGCCGGGGATCGTGGTCTGAAGCTCGTAGTCGACCCATAGCCCGCCCATCGCGTAATGCGGGGCCGGGTAGATCATCATCGGCGTCTCGTAGGGATCGTCGCCGGTGATCCGGGTGTACATCTCGAAGAGGTTCCCGTACTTGCGCTCGATCGAGTCCCTACCCTGCTCGGCGATCGCGTCACGGAAATCGAGGAAGACGCCGCGGCCGGTGCCGCCGACCCCGAGCCCGTCGTCGCAGACCACCTTGGCGGCCCGGGAGGCGATGTCACGCGGGGCGAGGTTGCCGAAGGCCGGGTAACGCTCCTCCAGGTAGTAGTAGCGCTCGGCTTCGGGGATCTCGGCCGGCGGCCGTTCGTCGCCGCCCTTGCGCGGCACCCAGATCCGGCCGTCGTTGCGGAGCGACTCGCTCATCAGGGTCAGCTTCGACTGGTACTCGCCGGTCTGAGGGATGCAGGTCGGGTGGATCTGCGTGTAACACGGGTTCGCGAAGTAGGCGCCGCGCTTGTGGGCGCGCCAGGTGGCGGTCACGTTCGAGCCCATCGCGTTGGTCGAGAGGTAGTAGACGTTGGTGTAGCCGCCGGAGGCGAGCACGACCGCGTCGGCCGCGTGGCGCTCGATCTGGCCGGTGACCAGGTTGCGCACGATCACCCCGCGGGCCTCGCCGTCGATGATCACGACGTCCTGCATCTCGTGCCGGTTGAAGACCTGGACGTTGCCGGCCCGGACCTGGTGCTCGAGGGCCGAGTAGGCGCCGAGCAGCAGCTGCTGGCCGGTCTGGCCCCGCGTGTAGAAGGTGCGCTGGACCAGCACGCCGCCGAAGGAGCGGGTCGCCAGCGCGCCGCTGTACTCACGATTGAACGGCACGCCCTGGGCGACCGCCTGGTCGATGATGTTGGCCGAGAGCTGGGCCAGCCGCCAGACGTTCGCCTCGCGGGAGCGGAAATCACCGCCCTTGATCGTGTCCACGAAGAGCCGGTGGATCGAGTCGCCCTCGTTGGCGTAATCCTTGGCCGCGTTGATGCCGCCCTGGGCGGCGATCGAGTGCGCCCGGCGCGGCGTGTCCTGGAAGCAGAAGCTCTTGACCTTGAAACCCTGGGCGCCGAGGCTGGCCGCGCAGGAGGAGCCGGCCAGGCCGGTACCGATCACGATCACGTTCTTGCCGGACCGGTTGCGAGGACCGACCAGCTTGTGGGCGTCGAGCCAGTTCTGCCACTTGTCGGCCATCGGGCCGGACGGGATCTTCGGATCGAAATCGGTCATGCGGCGACTCCTGAAAGGGCGGTGACGACGGCGTTCGCGTTGGGCGCGTCGAGCACGTCGGTGAAGAAGAGGATCGGGACCGCGGCGAAGCCGATCACGAGGATCGCGACCAGGGCGGTCGAGCCGTGGCGGAGCTTCGGGTTGCGCGACGGGCTGTCGAGGCCGAGCGTCTGGAAGAAGCTCCAGATCCCGTGGCGCAGATGCATCCCGATCATCAGCAGGGCCGCCAGATAGATGACCAGGAAGTACCACTTCTGGAAGGCGTAATAGAGGTTGGCGTAGACCGCGCCTTCCTCCAGCGGGGTCACGTCGATGGTCAGCGTCGTGAACTGGAGGATGTGGAAGATGATGAAGGCCAGGACCAGGGTGCCGGTGCCGAGCATCGCCACCGACTCGACGCTGCGGCCGATCCGCTTGGCCGGGAAGTTGGCCGGACGCGCGGCCTTGTTGCGCTTGGTCAGCTGCACGATGCCGGTGATGTGGATGATCAGGGCACTGAGCAGGATCACCCGGACCGCCCAGAGGACGAAGGCATGCGGCAGGAGCGGCTCGCCGAAGTCGCGGAGCCAGTGCGCGTACCAGTCGACCCTGGCCTCGTCGGCGCCCGGCCCGAAGGCCGAGTTGAGGTTGCCGAGCATGTGCAGGATCAGGTAGCCGACCAGGATCGCCCCGGTAACGGCGACGATGTTTTTCTTGCCGACGCTGGATCGCCAGAACTCGATCATCGGCGGATTCCTGACGGGACGGACGTGGTCACGGGAGCCGATTCTATTGTTCGGCGCCGCCGAGGGATTTCCCACAACTGGCTTTGGGAAGCCTAATTCGCACCCCGCAGGGCGGGATAGACGCCGAGATGAGTAGTTCCACGATCGTGGGACTACTCATCTAGAACCGCTACTCGCGTGCGGTAACGCGGTCGAGTTCGACCTCGCCGCCTTCGTCGGTGTCCTCCATCACCACGTAGGCCATCGCCGGCCCGCCGAAGAAGGTGGCATTGTCGCCGTCGCCGACGTAGACCGCGGGCCGCTGTCCGCCCTCTTCGGTGTGAACCCAGACCTTCTCGCCTTTCTTGAAGCCGACGAAATCGGGGACGTCCGGCTCGCCGGCCTCGGACTCGGGACGCGGCTTGCCGTGCTTGTGCTTGCTCATAGGGAGGAATCTAGCTGCTCGCCGAGCCAGCCCGCGAGAGTTTCCGCGTAGGTGGCGCTCAGGTGGGTGGCGTCGCGGTAGATGACCATCCCGTCGCGGGCCGAGTTGCATTCGCCGGCCGGGCAGACGACTTCGGAAGGGTCGACCAACCTGACCTCGGGAACCTGTTCGGCTGCCGCCAGGTCAAAGCCCGGCGGGTTCTTCCTGAAGCCCTTGAAGTCACAGGCCGGGAGATCTTCGGGATGAGCCAGGAGGCAGTCCGGCGGCCGGAAGGTGGCTCGCGGCAGGTCCCTGATCACGACCACCCGGCCCTCCCGCTGGCCGGTGAACCCGCTGAGCTTCCGCAGGGTGCGGGCGTAGGCCTGCCGGAGCAGCGGCTCGCTCGCCTCCCGGGTGAGCCGCACCCCCTCGTCCCAGAGCGCGTATCCGTTGCCGGTGTCGGTTGCGGTGACCACCAGTTCCGGCTCCTCCTGCTCGATCCGCCGCATCGAGTTGGCCCGCCAGGCGTCGCAGGCCGGCCTGTACTCGACATCCGCGGTGAGGCAGCTGCCGCGGAACATCGCCACCAGCTTCCAGCCTCGCTCCTCCGCCAGCTTGATCATCGGCGGCGTGAACTGCATCGCGTGGGAATCGCCCCACAGCACGACCGTCTCCGACGAGGAGGTGTCTCCGTAGACGCAGGTCCAGGCCTCGGTGTACTGCCTTCCCGACCGACAGCCGTCCGGCACGGCCGGCCCCTTGTCGTCAACCGCCACATCGGGCGGCGGCGTGAGGTCGGAGATCGTGGCCGGCCCCGAACCACCGCCGCATCCGGCGAGCAGGCAGGCCCCGACCATCGTCGCCGCTGCGAGCAGCCGTCTTATCGGATGCCCAACCGTTGATCGAACCAACCGGACAAGCCACGGGCGTAGGTGGCGGTTATGTGGTCGGAGTCGCGGTATTTGAGGATCTTTCCCCGGGTCGAGGAGCACCATTTTCTCCCACAGAGGGCCCGGGCGGGGTCGACGGCCGGACCGATACCGGTCCGCTTCGCCGCGATCCAGTCGAAGCCCGGCCCGAATCGCCGCTGTTTCCGGAACACGCATCTCGATGTCTTGCCCCGATTCGCCTTCAGGCAATCCGCCGGGACGAACGGCGCCGGCACCTGATCACGAATCAAGGTGACCGCGGATCGGTCACGAACCAGACTGCCGATTCGCTTCAATCGCTTGATCGTGCGGACCATCCCCAGACGCAATCGCGG